>JBPCMX010000040.1:0-57037 GCA_051001855.1 Chthoniobacterales bacterium | reverse complement strand
TCCAGCACATGGTAAAGCGCACCATCAAACTCCACGCGCGCCTTGCGAGCCATGGCCCTTGCCTATCACCAGCCGCGGTCATCTGGCGAGAGCGAAATTATGAAGCTGACCCCCAGGCTTTCCCCTGCTTCACGTTGGAAGCGGTGTCGTAAAAGTACTGGTAATACGCATTGGGGTCCGTCGCCTCTGCGGTAGGATAAAGCTTCTCCAGCCGGCTCATCCCATCATACATATAGCTATAATCGTAGCCGAGCGAGGGCTCAAACAGCCGGATCCGTCGTCCATCAAGGTCGTAGCGGTAGAGACATCCACTGGAGGAAGAAAATAACGGGTCAGCTGACCCCTATTCCGCTCGCCTTTTTCTCCCTTTCGCGTTTTTACCTTTTCGTTTTTAGATTCTCGATATCGTCGAGCGAAAGGGCTATAACGCCGCGTTGTTTCTGTGTCGTGGCCTTAACTTCGACCGTTTGCGTAGCTAACGGCCTATTCAGCTTCGCCGCAACATCTTCATAGTAAGACTGGGGGATAAAAGCTGTAACATCCCGCCTGGTAGCCTCCTCCGCGAAGGCAAAAGCTGACGTGAGAACTTGGCCAATGGAAAAGTCTTCTCCTTGTAGAAGTAGTCCCATGTCGACCCCAGCGTGAATGTTGCTTCGCGGAAAATACGCTCTGCCTCCTGTTGAATTGTAACGTTCATTAGCCTGTATTATTTCGAAGAGAACTCCCAACGCTTCATAGATCAGCCCGTTCGCCCGTCGGTCGACCCTCCAAATAGCCCGCGCAAAAGTTAGCTCGAAATGCACTTCCACATCGGGAAACGCCTTGAAGGCTTGCGCAAATATTCGCTGCTGATCGGTAACAAAAGCTAGCAGACGCTGCGGGCTTATGGGTGGCCGTTGCACAGCCCTTAGAATATTGTCAGATGTCCAAACAAGTACAAGGCAGTTTCCTTGTTCTGCGGTTTTATTCTTCACGTGAAGATTAAATAATCACGAGGGTAGATCATTAGAAACCATTTAGCATCCTGAGGATTTCTGAGGCGGGAACTCCCTGTCGAGATAATGAATCTGCGAGTATGCCTTGGATTTGAGCCGAGGCCTTTTGTGTTAAGCCATTGACGAAAGCATCTTGGATAGCTTCGATTTCTAGAGAACTAAGCGAAGGTTGTACTTCGAACAACTCGGGAATGGCGGCAAACTCTCCGCCGACCAGCCCGCCTAAAGCAATCGCGGTATAAGCTTGGGCAAAACGTTCAAACCCATTTGCGAGCGGTGTCAGGTTGTAGCTGGCAAATTCATGACGGAACGCGGCGACAAAATTACCCGAGAATCCAGCAGGCGATGCACTTGGTGCCGGCCGCGTCCATGTGCCAGTCGACGAATTAACATGACCGTTGCCGTCAAATACGAGCGTGCCCGGGGAAAACCCGAGCTCCCCAGCGACGAACGACATCGCCGCGCCCGCAGCAACAATTACGCGATCCGAGCTGTAGAAAACAGCGTAACCTGGAACATTGCTGCCTCCGCTATTCGCTGAACTCGAACCAGCGCTCGGCCCTACACCTGCCCCGCTGCCGCTGCTACCGCTTCCATAGCCGCCACCGACAGCGGCGATACTATTGCTAAGACCGGTCCCCCCGCCGGTCGGGATACCGTCAGGCGCGGTCCACCCTCCCAATATGGAAATGCCTTGAATACTTCCAGGGGCAGGTCCCATTTTGGGTTCATTCGGTCTATACAGGGTGGGTGGCGAATTCGGCTGTTTCTGATTGCTAACCAGACCTGAAGGATCGCTTCGATTCACCGGATCCCCGGCGCAATAGCGAAACAGATTGGGATCGCCGCCGCCGAAGCCGAGGGGATCGGGCTGGAGGAAACGGCCCAGTTGCGGCTGATACATCCGGGCCCGGTAATCGTAGAGGCCGAGCGCGGCGAGCCATTCCCGGCCCGTGAACATGAACCGGTTGCCGTAGTTGCTCCAGGTGCGCGCGCCGCTTCCGTCCCAGTTGGTCACGGTCGGCTGCCCGAAAGCGTCGTAGGTGTATTTTTCCAAGCCGCCACCGGAATAATTTAGCAGGAACATGGGCAGTTAGGGGGTCAGAGCTAAGTAATGACACAAACGGCTCATTCCGCCAGATGATAGAGCCGGTTCGCGACATGCGTCCAGGTCTCCGCGATCCATTTCAAGCTCACCGCGGTCTCCGCCCGCAAACGTCGCGCCACCACCACCTTCGCGCTGTCGCCCTTCTTCCGCTGCTTCAAGTCCGCTCGCGTCCATCCCAGCCGCTCAAGTTCCTCACGTACGATTCGTGCCGCCCTTGCCTCCTCGGTTTCATCCCGCTCCTGTCGCGCATGACCTTCGCCCGGGCGCACCTCCATCTTTTGCAGAATCGAATCCAAGAAATCCTCCGCGCCCAGTTTCCAGCCCCGCCGCACCGCGCGCAGCGCCTCCGCATCATTCTCCTCCGCGCGCCGTGCCTCCATCCGCCGGCCAAATTCCCGCCGTCCCGCCACCCCGTCGCGCGCGATCCCGTGCTCGCCCAGCAACCGATCCGTACCGCCGTCAAGATGTGTTATTAGAAGGGCGGGCGCGTGACTCATCATCTGTGGGCGTGGCGCTGAAGTTCCCATGCAAGGCGAAGCTCAAATAACGAGAGACGATGCGGACCGTCTTTAAAACTCAGAGTCACAGTACCGTCGCAGATAGGGATTGGACGCACACGCATTTTGACTTGCTGGTTCAGGTCAGACTGAGGCGGCAAGTCAAACACAACGAGAATACTCTGCTTAGGAGCAGCCAGGGCTGAAATTCCAAGTTCACGCAACCGCAAAGGTTTATCGGCCTTCCAAATCTCTCCCACGTTGCAACAAGTGTCCCCAGAGGCCGTAGTCTCCGAATCGACGATTAGCACCACGTCGGCAGCCTCTAATAGCGCCACCGCTTCCAATATCAAATTGCCCGCTCGAAGCGTAGTAGGGGTTACGTAGCATAGGCTCACACCCACGAAAAAAACGGCTAACAGTGGCTTCGAAGACTTCACGCTGCCTTTTCCGGATTGAAGACCGTCTTCAGCTCACAGTCCGGGGGATTTAAGAATTCCGGCGTGCAGCCCTCTGGAGCTGCGGCCTCAGCGTTAGCTTTAGCCGCTCCGGTGGCGCTCATGATTGAAAACTCTGAGAATCCCGTACCCGACGCCGAAGTGCATGGACAACCGCTACTAGTTGTGCCACTCAACTGAATAACTACCTGGCATTCCCAATACTGGAAAAAGGTCGTTCCTCGATACAGGCCAGAGGGATCGATATATTGCGTGGAATTATTTCCCACGTACCGGTAAAGATTTGTGTCTCTTCCTTTGAAACGAATCGGATCGGTTTGCAGAAATCGTCCGAGAGAGGGCGAGTAAATCCGATTTCGGTAATCATACGAGGCAGCGTTCGTCAGCCATTCGCGGCCGGTAAAGAGAAAACGATTTCCATTGGCGGAACTGCCGGACGCGTTGCCGCTGCCGTCGCTGAAGGCGGGTGCGCCGTAGATGTCGTAGCTGTAGCGCTCGACCACGGTTCCGATGTTGTTCGTCAGGGCAACCGTGCTTCCGAGCGCGTCGTGATGGTAGTAGACGTCTCCGTCGTCCGTCGAGCGCTTGACGATCTCGTCGATCCTCGCCCCGTGCACATAGCGCGCGAGCAACTGACCTTTCTCGTTCTGCTCTTCAATCAAATTCCAGCCGTCATAGTACAGGTTGGTCACCGTGCTTTCCCAGAAGCCCGCCTGCCAGGGAATGGCCATTCCAGCTCGAGACGGTTCTCCGGATGCTGCGGTTGCGTCCGTCATAAACGAATTGGTAAGCGGCGGCGGCACTGGAAGCGTCCACCAGCCGATTCTGTGCATCATACGTGTAAGTCCAGCCGGCGCGTCCGGCCAGGTTGCCGTTGCCGTCATACGGGAGCGACTCGGCGCCGACACTCGTATATTGATTGAGGTTATTCGGCACGTAAACGGTCGAACTGGAGCCTTCGGTCACGCTCGTACGGTTGCCTACCGGGTCGTAAACATAGGAGACGCTCCGATTCCCACCTGTCGGAGAGCCGGAGGGATTGTTCACGCCATACTGCACGCTGGTTACCTCGTCGATTTTGTCGTAACCGTAAACGTCGCCCGTCCCGTTCCCTCGCTCAACGTACTTGCGCGTGAAACGGCGCTCCGCATTCCAACGTCAGCCCGCCGGCGAACGGGACCACGACCAGCAGCAGGAGGAGCAGAATCTTCGTCTGGACCTTCATGCGCGTGAGAGAACGAGCCCTGCCGCCGGACGTCGCCCCTTACCGTGGGATGCGCTGTTCTAGCGCGTTTACGCTGGCCTGCGGCTGAATAATTCAGCCAGGCTGAGCTCCGGCAGACAATGCGGCAATCGCTTCCCGATACGCAGGCCACGCCTCGTCAAACGCCATCACACTTGTCTGCAGATCGCGCAGCAGCCCGTCCGCCAATCCGTAGATCCAGCCATGCACGGTCAGTTTCTGCCCCCGTTCCCATGCGTCCCGCGCGATCGTCGTCTGGCAGACGTTTGCCACCTGCTCGACGACATTGAGCTCGCAGAGCCGGTCGCAGCATTCCGGCTCCGCGCCCGCGCCCGCGAGGAGGTTGTCATGTTTCTCCCGCACATCCTGCAGGTGGCGCAGCCAGTTATCGCTCAAGCCGAGCCGCTCCCGGCGCAGCGCCGCGCGCACTCCGCTGCAGCCGTAGTGCCCACACACAATGATGTGGCGCACCTGCAAAATCTCGACCGCAAATTGCATGACGGAGAGACAGTTCAGATCGGTATGCACGACCAGGTTGGCCACATTCCGATGCACGAATAACTCACCCGGCGGCATCCCGACGATTTGATTGGCCGGCACCCGGCTGTCCGAGCAGCCGATCCAGAGGTAAGCGGGCGATTGCTGTTGCGAGAGTTCGAGAAAAAAATTCGGATCCTGCCGCCGGATGCGTTCCGCCCAGGCACGATTGCGTTCGAAGAGGTGAGTAAGTGTCTCCATGGCGGTGCGCTGCTGCGCCCCGTGATATGAAACCGGACGCGCGGCAGCATGTGTCCGGAGTCGCCTTTCGCATCACTACCGGAAGTTTCACTGCACTAAATTGCCGGAACGCAGAAACTCAATCTAAACCGAGAAACTTTTCAGCACCGTCCGCATTTGCGGGCGGGGATGCACCGTGGGACGATAGGCGCTCGTGCCTGTCTGGTTCTGGATCGCCTTTCACGTTGGCGTGTTCATCGTCCTCGCGATCGACCTCGTCGGCTTCAACCGCGAAGCACACGTCGTCACGATCAAAGAGGCGGGAATCTGGAGCGCCATCTGGGTGCTGCTTTCGCTCTCGTTTAACCTTCTCGTCTGGCACCTGAAAGGCCGCGACGACGCGCTCGATTTCTTCACCGGCTACGTCATCGAGTACTCGCTTAGCGTCGACAACATCTTCGTCTTCGTCCTGATCTTCAGCTACTTCCGCGTCCGCCGCCGTTACCAGCACCGGGTCCTCGTCTGGGGCATTATCGGCGCGCTGGTGATGCGCGGCGCCATGATCTGGCTGGGCGTTGCGCTGGTCGATCGCTTTCACTGGATTCTCTACATCTTCGGTGCGTTTCTGCTCATCACGGGCGTGCGCATGCTCGTGAGCAAAGGCGAGGAGATCGATCTGGAGAGTAACTTCGTTCTGCGCTTTTGCCGCCGCTGGCTCCGCGTCACGCCAGAGTATCACGAGCAGCATTTTCTCGTGAAAAAGGACGGCCTCTGGATGATGACGCCGCTCGCCCTCGTCCTGATCGTGATCGACATCATGGACCTGATCTTCGCGGTGGACTCGATCCCCGCCGTCTTCGCGATCACGCAGGACGAATTCATTATCTACACCTCGAACATCTGCGCGATCCTCGGCCTCCGTTCGCTCTACTTCGTCCTCGCGCACGTGATCGACCGGTTCATTTATCTCAAGACTGGCCTCGCCATCGTGCTCGGATTCGTCGGGGCAAAAATGCTCGCCGCCGGTTTTCTCCACATTCCGAACTGGCTCTCCCTCGGCCTCATCATCACCGTGCTCGGTCTCACGATTGGTGCATCGATGCGCGCCACCCGCGGACGACCCCGGAAAGCAAATTGAACGTTGCGCCAGCCATCCGGAAACGATTAGCTCTTCGCACCCCCACATGAAAACGCTGCTCGCTGCACTCCTGCTTCTCGGCCTCGCTCTCACCTGCCGGGCGGATATTCACGATCCGCCGTCCAACGATTACGGGCCCACGCGCAAACTCGGCCGGGGCCTTTCCAATCTGGTTTTCGGGATCGCCGAACTACCCACGACGATCGCGCAAGTAAACTCCGATGAAGGCAACTCCGCCGCCGCCGGTTACGGCGTGGTGCGCGGCGTCGGTCGCAGCGTCCTGCGCATGCAGGCCGGCATTTTTGAAATCCTCACCTTCCCGATCCCGGTGGTGCGTGGCACCTACATGCCGGTGCTGGAGAGCAACACCCACTGGATTCACGCCGGCTACAAGGAATTCCCGCCCGAGCTTGGGAACGAATCAAAGTATCCCTACGTGCGGCACAATTAAACTGGCGCGCCATCGCCGCCGGGCGCTCGCCGCCTCGCTCTCTGCGTCTCCACGTGCGGGAAATTGAAGTCCAAATCCAGGACGTGGCGTTCGGTGGTGCCGGCGTCGCACGCAGCGAGGGCAAAGTTATCTTCGTCCCGTTTACGATCACTGGCGAAAGCGTGACCGCCTGCATCACCCGGGAAAAGAAGCAATTCGCCCAGGCCGAACTCGGGGATATTAACGAAGCCTCCAGGGCGCGCGTGGTGCCGCGGTGTCCGTATTTTGGCCGTTGTGGTGGCTGCAGTTATCAGCACATGAGCTACCAGCATCAGCTGGAGGTGAAAGCGCGGCAGGTCGAGCAGGCGATGCGGCGCATCGGGCGGATCGCCGCGCCGCCGCTCCAGCCGATCGTGCCGTCGCCGCAGGAATACGCCTACCGCAACCGCATCACCGTCCACGCGCAGGGCGGGCTCGTCGGCTATTACAAACGCGATTCGCAGCGGCTGCTTGACGTCGAGCGCTGTCCAATAGCTGCGCCGGAGGTGAACGCGAAGCTGGCTGAACTGCGCGCGCGCAAACCGGCCGACGGCCATTACACCTTGCGCGCGCATGCCGGTCCGCGCGTCTTCGAGCAGACGAATCCCGCGGTCGCGGAAGCCCTCGCGCAGATCGTCGAGCAGACGCTGCCGGACGGCCACCGGCTCTTGATCGACGCCTACTGCGGCGCCGGCTTTTTCAGCAAACGGCTGACGCACAAATTCGAGCGGGTGGTCGGGATCGAGTGGGACCGATATGCCATCGCCGTGGCCCAGGAAAACACCGCGCCTAACGAGAGCTACATCGCGGGGGATGTTGGGCTTGCCCTGGGTGACCAGCTCGCGATCGCGGAACCGGCCACTACCTCCGTCATCCTTGACCCTCCCGCCACAGGTCTCGCGGCGGGCGTGCGGCAGGCCCTGCTCGACCGCCCGGCGCACACCCTTGTCTACGTCTCCTGCAATCCCACCACGCTCGCGCGGGACCTGCAGGAGCTGCAAGCCCGCTACACGATTGTGGCGATCACACCTTTGGACATGTTCCCGCAGACGGCGGAGATCGAATGCGCCGTCCATCTGCGGAGCGTTTGAAATCGCTTGCCCCCGGCGCTGGGCCGCGCGAAAACAACCGTCCCCGCCATGGCTGACCTTCCTGCCGCGCCCGGCGTGCATCGCCCCCGCAACGTCGATTGGACGCGCGCTGCGGCGCTTCTCTACGGGGATTGGGGCACGAGCAAGGCCTACGTGATCGGCCTCGCCTTCATCGCGGCGGGCTATGCTTCGGGCCCGATCATTCTCGCCGTTTGCATCCTCACCGCGGTGGTCGGTTACAACTACATCATCGTCTGTGCGCACTTCCCGGATGGCGGCGGCGTTTATTCCGCGGCGCGCGAGCAGAGTCGTTTTCTCGCTTCCACGGGCGCCCTCCTCCTCGTCGCCAACTTTATGGTCACGGCGGCGCTCAGCGGCTGGGCGGCGGTCAGCTACCTCGGCGTTCCCACGCGGCTGGCGCCGGTGGCAACGATGGGCCTGGTGCTCGTCGTGGGCGCGATCAACTATTTCGGGCCGAAACACAGCGGCAGCGTTTCCCTCTGGCTGGCGCTCCCCGCGGTCCTCGTGGTGCTCACGATCATCGGGTTAAGCGCGCCGCATCTCACCTTTGCGCATCTCGAGCCGCGGCATTCGGATCTCGGCCACACGTGGGTCGCCTTCGTAGGAGTGATTCTCGCGCTCAGCGGCGTGGAAGCGGTCGCCAACATCACCGGCGTGATGAAGGCCGATCCCGATTCGCCGCCGAACCACCCGAAAGTGACCCGTACCGCGACGAAAGCGATCGTGCCGGTCGCGCTCGAGGTGGTGATCGGCACGGCGTTGCTCGGTTGGGCGATGCTCTCGCTGCCGAAAAGTTTTTCCGAGCAGCTCACCGCGCACAAGGAGGACATGCTCCGTTTCCTGGCGGAGCACTACGGCTCGCTCGTGGTCGGGTTGGGCGCCGGCGCCGTTTTCGGGATCGTGGTGGGCGTGGTGTTCGGGTTCCTGCTCTTCAGTGCCGTCAATACGGCGGTCGTGGCGCTGATCGGCGTCATCTACATGATGGCGCAGGACGGTGAAATGCCGCGCCAGCTCGTGCGCCTGAACCGCCATGGCGTGCCCTGGATTCCGCTCCTCATCGCGGTGGGAATTCCGATCCTGATCCTGGCGGTAACGAAGCAATTTGAGGCTCTCGCCGGCCTCTACGCGATCGGTGTGGTCGGCGCGATCGCGGTGAATCTCGGCGCCTGCACGTTCAACAAACGGCTCGGCTTGAAATGGTTCGAACGGGGCATCATGGGCCTGACGTTTCTCGTCCTCGCGGCCGTGGAGTTGACGATCGCGAAGACCAAACCCGAGGCGCTCTTTTTCGCGATCTGCGTGCTCGGCGTCGGCTACGGTTTGCGCGCTTATTCGCATAAGCTTTCCGGATTGAAAACGGTGACGGTGACCCGCGGCGTGGCCGCGATGGTGACGCCGGAACTCGCCACCTCGATGCAGCCGCGGCTGGAGGAAGGCCAAAAGATCATGGTCGCGGCGCGTGGCATCACGGCTGTGCTAACCTACGCCCTCGAGGAGGCGCAACTCCGCAAAGCCGTGCTGTGCGTGCTCTACGTGAAGGAAATTGCCGTCTATTTTTCCGCCGCGCGGGCGCCTCTGGGGCGCACGCGCTGGCAGGATGATCCGGAAGCGAATGCCATCATGTCGCTCATGCTGAAGCTGGGGGAGGAACAAGGCGTTTGCGTCCTGCCGGTGTATGCAGTGAGCGAAAACGCCGCTGCCACGATCCTCGATCTCTCCGCCACGATGGGAGTCGATTATCTTCTGATCGGTGCTTCGCAGCGCAACACCCTCGCGCACCTTTTGCGCGGCAGTGTGGTGACGAATGTGGCAACACAGCTGCCGGAAAACATCCGGCTGGTGATTTTCGGCTAAGCGCCCATGGACAAACCGAAAGTTCTGGTCGCGGACCCGATCTCCGCCCGCGGGATCGACGAGCTCTCGTCCGATGACGCTCTCGAAGTGACCACGCGTCTTGGTTTGAAAGAAGCCGAGCTGATCGAGGCGATCGAACCGTTCGACGCCGTCGTGGTCCGCAGTGAAACGAAAATCACCGCGGCCGTCATCGCCGCCGCGCCGCGGCTGCGCGTGATCGGACGGGCTGGCGTGGGAGTCGATAATGTCGACGTCGACGCCGCGACCCGGCGCGGGGTGATCGTGATGAACGCGCCGGGCGGCAACACCGTCTCGACCGCGGAACATGCTTTCTCGCTCCTGCTCTGCGCGGCCCGGAAGCTCCCGCAGGCGGACGCGATGGTGCGGAGCGGCCAGTGGAGCCGCAAAGAATTCCAAGGGGTCGAGCTGCACAACAAGACGCTCGGCATCATCGGGATGGGCCGGATCGGGAGCGAACTGAGCCGTCGCGCGATCGCCTTCGGCATGCGCGTGCTCGCGTTCGATCCTTATCTCTCCGCGACGCGCGCGCGGGCCTTGCAGGTGGAACTGGTGGACGATCTGGCGGATCTCCTTTCCGCCGCGCATTTCATCACGCTCCACACCCCGCTCACGCCGGAGACGCACCATCTCCTCGACGCGTCGCGGATCGCGCAGACCAAACGCGGGGTCCGCATCATCAATTGCGCCCGCGGCGGCCTGATCGACGAACTCGCCCTCGCGGAGGCGCTGCGAAGCGGCCAGGTGGCAGCGGCGGCGCTCGATGTGTTTGAAACGGAACCGCTCCCCGCGGATTCCCCCCTCCGGCAGCTCCCGACGCTCGTCCTCACGCCGCACCTTGGGGCCTCTACCGCGGAGGCGCAGGAGAGCGTCGGCATCGAGATCGCGCAATCGATCCGCGCCGCGCTTCTCGACGGGACGATCCGCAACGCCGTCAACATGCCGAACCTCGACGCGAAGACCCTTGCGATCGTCGGGCCGCATCTGCGTTTCGGGGAAAAGCTCGGTCGCTTCCTGGCACAGCTCGCGCCGCGGCACGCCGAAAGTCTCAACATCAACTACAGCGGGAAGGTGAACGAAGTCGACACCACCGCGATTACCCGCTCGGTCTTGAAAGGCTTTTTGCAGAACGCCGGCGGCAGCAACGTGAATGAAGTCAACGCCCCGGCTTTCGCGGAAAGCCTCGGGTTGAAAGTGACCGAGACCCGTCTCAGCGCAGTCGGCGATTATACCGATCTGCTCGAGCTTTCGGTTGCAACCGCGGGCGAGAGCGTCGCAGTCGCGGGCGCGTTTTTCGGCGTGACACCGCGGATCGTAAGCGTCAACGGCCGGCCCGTGGAAGCCCGGCCTCAGGGCGTCGTCCTCGTCCTCGAGAACACGGACCGCCCCGGAATTGTCGGGCGCATCGGCACACTTCTGGGCGATCACGGAGTGAACATCGCCACCATGTCCCTCAGCCGGAACGAAGCGGGTGGCACCGCGCTCACGGTCTTGAACCTCGACGCCGTGCCGGACGAGCGTTTGCTTTCCGCGATCCGCTTGAGTAAAGACATCCGCTCTGCGCAGGTGATTCAGTTATGAAGAAGAGGCGTCCAAAGCGGCGCGCCTGAGCGATTTACCTGCGAACCTCAACTACGGAACTCAAATTATGGATCTCGGCGCAATTCTCACCACCTGTTTGATCGGCCTCGTTGTCGGCGTCATCGCCAAATTGCTCATGCCGGGCCGCGATCCCGGCGGCTGCATCATTACCATTCTGCTCGGCATCGCCGGGGCCTGGCTCGGCACATTTCTCGGCCGGCTCTTCTTCGGCGGGAGCTACGCGGCCGGCTGGATCATGTCCATCATCGGGGCCATGCTTCTGCTCCTGATTTACCGGATGATCCTCGGGAAGCGCTCCTAGGAGCGCTTCGCCTAACGAGTCGGTCGCGCCACCAGAATCCCGGTATCGCTGCCGTAGCGGTAGAGATAACTCGAGAGGCTCGAGTCGATCACCACCTTCCCATAGTTCCGCGGAGAAGAGGCGTGCATGAAATGCAGCACGCCGTCGCTGGAACGCACCGCCAGTCCCACGTGCGCGGTGCCGAAGAGCCGCCCATCATGTGAGATAATGCCGATGATGTCGCCGCTGCGCAGCTTCGGCTCGATCGCGGCGACCCGGCTCTTCGGAATCTGGTAAAGCGGCCGGCTGGAGACGCCCTCTTCCATTTTGCGGAGCGGCCCCATGAGCGAGCGATTCGCCCTCAGGTAGCGGTAGCCCTTCCACCCTTTCGTCATCTCCTGCGCGGCATGCGGCACTTTGACGCCCCCGAGGCTGCGCGTCAGATCGTCCACCAGCCCGCGGCGATCGTTATCGGCCAGCCAATCCTCCAGGTAATGCAGGCGCGACAGATAATCCCCCGTGCATTGCCCCCCGCGATACCGATCCAGCTCAATGTAATGCAGCATGCGTTCCGGCGACCAGTTTTCCGCCGGCTCCTCGATCATTCGGGCAAAGGCAAGGGCGGTTTCAAAAAAGGTCCAGCAATCCTGACCGCCCAGATTCACCGATGGCGCTTCGACGTGATCGTCGATCTCGAGGGTGAAGGACTTATAAGGTGTACCCACCATCGCCTTTCCCACCTCCGCGGTTCGTTCGCCGATCGGCAGCGCGGCCCAGTTGTTCGCGCGCGCTTCGCTCACGAGCCGATCGAATCGATCGCGGCCCTTAAAGACGGTCGACGACGGCAGCGACGAGGCCGCCGTCGCGAAATGAACCGCCAAGAGGAGAAGCAGAAACGTGACCAATATTTTTTTGCGCATGCTCCCGGAACATCCGGGCTGATCCAGCAGTGCGCAATGCAGGTTGGTATGCCCATTGAAAACAAGTGCGCGCCTTGCGCGATGTCCTACGCTCCCACGGTGGAGGATTTGTTCGGCACCGAGGAAACGAAAGCAGTCGCGCCCGCCACCGCCGATGCACCGCTCGCGGCCCGGATGCGTCCGCGCACCCTGGAGGAATACGCCGGCCAGCAGCACATCCTCGCGCCGGGAAAACTGCTGCGGCGCGCGATCGAAGCCGATCGCCTCCCTTCCGTGATCTTATCCGGCCCGCCGGGCACCGGTAAAACGACGCTCGCGCAAATCATCGCCGGCATCACGGGGGCGAAATTCGAGCGCCTCAGCGGCGTGGAAAGCAATGTCGCCGAGATGCGGCGCGTCGTCGCTGCCGCAGCCAACCGGCTTCGCACTTCCGGCCAGAAGACAATTCTCTTCGTGGACGAAATCCATCACTTCAACAAAGCGCAGCAGGACATCCTGCTGCCCGACGTGGAGAGCGGCAATCTGCGGCTGATCGGCGCCACGACCTACAATCCGTTCTTCTACGTCAACAGCGCGCTCGTCTCTCGCTCGCAGGTCTTCCAGCTCGAGCCCTTGAAGGTGGAACAGCTCGAGCAACTAATCGATCGCGCCCTCGCTGATGAAGAACGCGGGCTCGGGAAATTGCCCGTCCGAATCGATCCGGAAGCGCGCACCCATCTGGCGAAGATGAGCGACGGCGATGCGCGCAAATGTTTGAACGCGCTGGAAATCGGCGTGCTGACGACTGCGCCTGACAAGTCCGGCGTGATCCATTTCACAGTCGGAGTCGCGGAGCAAAGCATTCAGCAGAAGGCGATCGTCTACGACCGCGCCGGTGACGCGCACTACGACACGATCAGCGCCTTCATCAAAAGCATGCGCGCTTCCGACGAGAAAAACGCCGTCTACTGGCTCGCAAAAATGCTGCACGCCGGAGAAGACTTCCGCTTCATCGCGCGGCGCATCGTCATCTTCGCGAGCGAAGACGTCGGACTGGCGGATGCGCAGGCGTTACCGCTCGCCATCGCCACGCAACAGGCGGTCGAGTTCGTCGGCCTGCCCGAAGCGAAGATTCCCCTCGCCCACGCCGTCTGTTACATGTGCCGCGCGAAAAAGAGCCGTGTCGCGTATGACGCGCTCGGTGCCGCGACACAGGAGATCGAATCGGAACAAACCGAGCGCGTCCCGGAAAAGCTGAAGAACAAGCACTTCCCCGTAAATCCGGAGCAGTAGCGGATCGGCGCGACCCCGCAATCGAACGACAGCCTCGATATTAGTCGCCGCCACCTGCTCTTTTCCCTACACCTGTGGCGATGAGAAATTTCTCCCTACGCTGCGGCGTTCTGTTTCTCCTTTTGGCCAACGCGTCACTAGTGGCCGCTGTCTCCATCGACGCCAACAGCAAGGTCTTCATCATCCTGATGGAGAACCACAATTGGTCCACCATCAGAGGCAGCGCCAGCGCGCCTTACATTAACAACACGCTGCTCCCCATCGCCTCCTCCTGCGACCAGTATTACAATCCGCCCGGCATTCACCCCAGCGAGCCGAATTACCTCTGGCTGGAAGCCGGCACGAACTTCGGCATTCTGAACGACAACCCGCCCTCGTCGAACCATCAGTCCACCACGAATCACTTCGTCACCCGCCTGCGCAATGCCGGCATTTCCTGGAAAACCTACCAGGAGGATATGCCCGTCGGGACCTGCCCGACCACGAACACGCCGCCCTATTATGTGAAGCATAATCCCTTCGCGTTTTTTGATGACGTCGTCAGCAGCGGCTGCACCGCCGTGATGCGCCCGCTGACCGAGCTGCCCGCCGACCTCGCGAATGGGACCGTCGCGCAATACAACTTCATCACTCCGAATATTTGTAACGACATGCACGATTCCTGTGCGCCCACGAGCAATCCGATCAGACAGGGCGATAACTGGCTCGCCGCGAACCTTCCCGCCATTCTGAGTTCCTCCGCTTACCAGAATAACGGCCTTATCCTCATCACCTGGGACGAAGGCACCGGCAGCAGCGACGGGCCCATCGGCATGATCGCCCTCTCACCGCTCGCGAAAGGCGGCGGCTATCGCAGCACCCTGCATTACACCCACAGCTCCACCTTGCGCACCTTCCAGAAGATCTTCGGCGTCACCCCGTTCCTGGGGGCCGCTTCGACCGCGCTCGATCTGAGCGATCTTTTTCTTCCGGGCGCGATTCCAAACGGCGACCCGCAGCTCATCGCGCAGGAAGTGACCCGCGCTCCGAACGGCGTCACCACCATCCGCTGGACCAGCCAGCCCGGGATCAACTATCGCTGCCAATGGCGGAGCGATCTCGCGGCGGACAGCTGGCATTCGATCACCCCCGATTTCGCCGGCTCTGGCAGCATTCTCTCCTGGACCGATGACGGCAGCCAGACCGGCGGCCTCAGCGCGACGCAGCGCTTCTATCGCGTGATTGTCCCGTAGCACACCGGGTCACCGAAAAGCGCTTGCCGGGCCGCCGGCTGTCCCGGGCACGCGCAAAGTGAAGCTGCGCTCCGCCCTGATCCTCGTCTGAAGCTCCGATTCGCGCCCCGGGCGGCGCACGCGGAGAATGCAAGGCATGCCCCCGCTGGACGCCCTCGATTCGAAAGAGCTGGCGAAGCGCCTGCATCCGCGACTGCGGAGATGGTTTCGGAAGACGTATCCCTCTTTCACGCACGCCCAGCTCCTCTGCGTTCCGGCGATCCTCGAGCAGCAATCGATCCTCCTCACTTCGCCTACCGGCAGCGGCAAGACGCTCGCGGGGTTTCTCGGCATCTTCGATCACCTGCTGCGCAAAATCGACGCCGGCACCCTGACGCGCACTGTGCAATGCATCTACGTCTCGCCGTTGCGCGCGCTCACTTACGACATCAGCAAAAACCTGCGCGCGCCGCTCGACGGCATGGGGCTGGAGAAGGAGGTAATCGTGCACGCGCGCAGCGGCGACACGAAGGCATCGGAGCGCGCGAAGTTCCGCCGGAGCGCCGCGCATATTCTCGTCACCACGCCGGAAAGTCTGGCGGTGATGCTGGCGCAGGAAAGCTACGCGGCGCATTTTCGGCAGTGTCAGTTCGTGATCGCGGATGAGCTGCATTCCTTCGCCGGGAACAAGCGCGGCGCGGATCTGACGTTGTCGCTGGAGCGTTTGCAGCGCCTGGCGAGGAGCGAAATCTGTCGTGTCGGTTTGTCCGCAACAGCCGCGCCGCTGGACGAGCTGGCGCGGTTTCTCGTCGGCGAAAACCGGACGTGCCGGATCGCGGAGGCGCAGATCGAGAAGAAGCAGATCGTCGAGGTGTTTTCTCCGATTCGGCGCAAGCCCTACCCGCCCGCGGGTTACACTGGGGCGCGGCTTTACGCGGAGCTGGCGGAGTTGATCCGCAGCCGCAAATCGGTGCTCGTCTTCACCAATGTGCGCTCGGCCGCGGAGCAGCTGGGACTAAAGCTGAAAGAGCTGCTCCCGGAGCTGGCGAACCAAATCGAGACGCATCACGCCTCGTTAGACCGAAGTGTGCGCCTGGAAGTGGAAGACCGACTGAAGGATGGCGAGTTACGCGCCGTGGTCTGCTCGACCAGCCTGGAAATGGGGATCGACATCGGCGCGGTCGATCTCGTGGTGATGGTGGCCACCCCCAAGGGAGTGTCACGCGCGATCCAGCGCATTGGCCGCTCCGGCCACTCGTTAAACCGCGACAGCCATGGCATCCTCGTGGCGACAAATATCAATGATCTCGCGGAAGCAACCGTGACCGCGCGGCGCGTGCGGGAACGCGCGCTCGATCCGGTCCGGGTGCAGCAGAAGCCAGTGGATGTGCTCGCTCAGCACATTGTCGGATTGGCGGCCGCGGCTCCGATTCTTGCGGACGAGGTGTTCGAACTGGTCCGCCGGGCGCACCCATTTGCTGAGCTGAGGCGCGAGGAGTTCGACCGGATCGTGCAGTATCTGGAAGGGGGCGGCGCCTCTTTGCAGAAGCAATACGCGGGATTGTTCGGGAAGATCCGCGTGGACGACGGTGTGATTTCGCTGGCACATCCGCGGGTCGCGCGGGAGTTCCTGGTCAATATCGGCACGATTGTCTCGGAAAGCTTTGTCGACGTTTTCCTGCGGCGGCGACGGCTCGGATCGGTCGAGGAAAACTTCATCAAGCAGCTGCAGATCGGCGATCTCTTCGTGCTGGGCGGCCGGATCCTGCGCCTGGTCGATACCGCACTGCAGGCCGCTTACGTGGAGCGAGCGGATGGGCATCTGCCGACCGTTCCACGCTGGAACGCGGCCAAGATGCCGTTGACCTCGGGACTGGCGGAGGGCGTGCGGCGCTTGCGCGGAGAGCTGGCGGAGCGCCTGCGGGATGAGCACGGAGCCGACGGCGCGCTCGATTGGCTGGTGGAAAACTACGAGATCTCGATCGCGAATGCGCAGGCGATTCTCGAGCAATTCCGCGCGCAGCTCAGCATCTCGGAATTGCCGGTAGGCGGGAAGATGTTGCTCGAGCTTTATCGGGAAGGAGAACACTCCCATTACTTCTTTCACTCGTTGATCGGCCGGAGCGCGAACGACGCACTCTCCCGAATCGTGGCTTGGCGGGTGAAGAACCGGATCGGCGGCAATGCGCTGGTCACGATCGACGATTACGGGTTCCTGCTCACCCTGCGCCCCTTCCAGGAGCTGCCGCTGGAGGATTGGCGGCTCTGTTTCGAACGCGAAGGAGCGGAGGAGGATCTCTACGCCGCGCTCCGCGGATCGGAGTTGGTGAAATGGCAATTCCGGGGCGTGGCCCAGACGGGCCTGATGGTCCCCCGACAGCTTCCCGGCCGCGAACGCCGGCCGAAGCAGCTCACGTGGAGCTCGGAAGTGCTCTTCCGCGTCCTGGAGCAACACGAGCCGGATCATCCCCTGCTCGCGGAAGCTTACCGGCAGGCGATGCACATCTTTCTCGATGCGGAACAGGCCTATGCATTTCTCGACCAGGTGCAGAGCTACCGCTGGACGCTGCGCGAGCTCCCGGTGGTCTCTCCGTTTTCCTTCGCGATCTACGCGAGCAAGATCAAGGAAAGCATGATGCTGGAAGATCCCGCCGCCGCGATCGAGCGGATCTACGCGGAAATGTATGCGCGGGTGGAAATGGCCGCCGCGCGCCCGCGAAACTCGTCCTCGTTGAGCGTGTCGTGAATCCCGGAAACAATCTTTCCAGAAGTGTCGTCGCGCTCTCAGAATCGCTCTTACCCATGGCCAGCACCCAGCGTTGACGCTAAATAACCGGATGCATGGCCGCTGAAACCGAGCTGCACCGGGTCGCACCGGATCTCTTGATCTGGCACCGCTACGATCCTGCCGTGAAGGCGGATCTGTTCTCCACTGCGCTCGGCACGGGAGCGGGCGTTTTCTTGATCGACCCGATCACACCCGCCCCAAACGATCTGCCGCAGCTGCTCGCCGGAGTCGCAGTGGATGGCGTGCTGATTACAAATGCGAATCATGCGCGAGGCGCCGCAGAATTTGCCCGCCAGTTCGCGGCGCCGATCTATGCACGCCGCGGCGCGCATTCCGAGTTGGGGCTCCCGCACTGCCTCCCTCTGAAAACCGCGAAACTGCCGGGCTCGCTGACGGCGTTGCCGATCGACGGCGCGGCCGCGGGCGAGATGGCGCTGCATTGCACCGCGCAGGGCGGCACGCTCGTGCTGGGCGACGCGCTGATTAATGTCAATTCGCACGGCTTTGCCTTCCTGCCGGCGAAATACTGCGCCGACCAAAAACGGATGCGCGACTCGCTGCGCGTGCTGCTCGATTACGACTTTACGCGTATTCTGTTCGCACACGGTGCACCCATCGTGACGCGGGCGCGGGAGCGCCTCACCGATCTGCTGCTGGCCCGATGACCTCCCAACCGCCTGCCGCGAGCCGCGGTAATTCCGTCAGCCGGTTCCTGCAGCTGATCAGATTTTCGCACACGATCTTCGCGCTGCCGTTTGCGCTCGGCGCGCTCCTCGTGGCCGCCGGCGGGCACCCCACGATGCGCACCTTGCTGCTCGTCATCGCCTGCATGGTCTGGGCGCGGACTGCGGCCATGCTGTTCAACCGCGTGGCGGATTGGTCGATCGATCAGCGGAATCCGCGGACGGCTGGCCGGCACCTGCTCGCCTCCCACAAAACCGCGGTGGCTCTGCTGCTCGCGAGCGCGCTGGCGTTTCTGGCAAGCGCAGCGGCCCTCAACCGGCTAGCCGCGCTCCTTGCCCCGGTCGCACTCGCGGTCGTGTTCTTCTACTCCCTCACGAAGCGCTTCACAGACCTGACGCATTTTTTTCTCGGCCTGGCACTCGCCGTTGCGCCGGCCGGCGCCTGGATTGCGCAACGCGGCCGGCTCGAGCTTCCGCCGCTCGTGCTCGGGCTCGGAGTCATCTGCTGGGTCGCCGGGTTCGATCTGATTTACGCGACCCAGGATGTCGAATTCGATCGGCGAGAAGGTCTGCGCTCGCTCGTCGTGCGACTGGGCGTTACCCGCTGCTTGCTCCTCGCCCAGTGGCTTCATCTCGCCATGTTCCTGGCTCTTTGCGCCTTCGGGTTTTGCGCGGGCCTCGGCCTCGTTTATTTCTGCGCGATGCCGCTAATCGCCGTCGCGCTTTACTATGAGCACCGTGCCGCCGCCCGCCTCGATTTGGCGGGCATCAACCGCGCGTTCTTCCAGAGCAACGCGTTCCTGAGCGCGATCTTCGTGGCGGCGGTCGCGGCGGACACGCTGCTGCGCTAAGCCGGGGGCGATTCGATCTGCGCGATCCGAATCGCATGGCGGCCACCTTCGAAATTCGTCGTCAGCCAGACGCGCACGATTGCGAGTGCCAGCTCTTCCGGCACCAGCCGTTCGCCTAACGAGAGGACGTTGGCATCGTTGTGCTGGCGCGAGAGCCGTGCGCTTTCTTCGCTCCAGCAGAGCGCGCAACGCACTCCGCGCACTTTGTTTGCCACCATCGCCTCGCCGTTGCCGGAGCCGCCAAACACAATCCCTCGCTCGCACTCGCCCCGCCCGACTGCTTCCGCGGCCGGCCGCACGAACTTCGGGTAATCGACCGGCTCCTCGCTGTTCGTGCCAAAATCAACCACCTCATGCCCCAACTGCCGAAGCAGCGTTTTGACCGCTTCCTTGAGCCGGAAGCCGGCGTGATCGGTGCCAAGAGAAATTTTCATTGTTGCGTTCAGGCACCGTGCAGCTCGGCGAGCTGCGTCCAAATCTCCCGCTCCCGGTCGGTGATCTTCTTCGGGATGCGGATCTCGGTCACAACGTAGAGGTCTCCTCGTCCGGCGGATGTCGGCAGGCCGCGTTCTCGCATCCGAAAACGCTGGCCCGACGAGGTGCCCCCCGGAATCTTGAGGCGCGCAGGTCCCTCGAGCGTGGGGACCTGCAACTCTGTGCCCAGCACAGCTTGCCACGGCGCCAATTCCACCTCGTGAATCAAGTCGCTGCCTTCGACCGAAAAGTCGGGGTGCCGCGCCAGGCGCACCCGCAGAAAGAGGTCGCCGCTTTTTCCTCCGCGTGTCCCTGCTTCACCCTGGCCGGCGAGGCGAATCCGCTGCCCTTCGTGCACACCGCGCGGGATTTTGACCTGGTAAGTTTCCACTTTGCTGTTCGAGGAGCGACGGAGCGAGACCGTCCGCTTCGAACCGGCGAGCGCCTCCTCCAGCGTGACCATGATGTCGGCCTCGACATCGCTTCCCCGCTCCGCGCCAGACGCGGTCCGACCGCCGAAACCAGCTCCGCCGAAGGCGGACTGTCCGCGTCCACCGCCAAAGAAAGCCTCGAAGAAATCGCTGAAGCCAGTGCCGCCGAATTCAAACTCGACCCCCCCGCCATTCCCGCCGCCCGGCCCGAATGGATTGCCTCCACCAGCTTGCTGCGGACGCCACCCGGGCGGCGGTTGAAAGCCGCCGCCGGGCTGATTCCAATCCGCTCCCAGTTGATCGTACTTCTGCCTTTTCTCGGGGTCGCTCAGAACCTCGTAGGCTTCGTTGATCTGCTTGAATTTCTCTTCCGCGGTCGCTTTATCTTTCGCGACGTCCGGGTGGTGCTTGCGCGCGAGCTTGCGAAACGCGCTCTTGATCTCAGCCTCAGTCGCAGTCTTCGAGACACCCAGCGTCTCGTAATAATCTCGGAATTGCACAGCCATCTTGTGTCTCGAATAGTGCGCGCTCCCATGCCGCACGCAACCGCTTCGGCCGCGCAGGGGCGCCGCGGTTGCGCCCGGCGGAACACACCAGAGATTGCGATCGTGCAGAAAATCGGAACGCCGCCGCCCCTTCGGCGCGTTGCGCAGAAACAGTTCCGTCTGGACGAACACGTCGCTGCTTTGCGCCAGTGCCGCCGCTGTCCGCGGATGCTCCCGCCGCCGGTCTCGGGCGGCGCGGTCTTGAGCAAGGTGATGCTGATCGGCCAGGCGCCAGGCGTGAAGGAGCCGGTGCTCGCACGACCCTTCGCCTGGACGGCCGGGAAAACGCTCTTCGGCTGGTTTCAGCAATTTTGCGGAATGACCGAAGCCGAGGTGCGAGCGCGAATTTATTTCGCGGCCGTCTGCCGCTGTTTCCCCGGGAAAACTGCCGCCGGCGGAGACCGCGTGCCGGCGCCGGATGAAATCCGCAATTGCGCCGGCTGGATGAATCAGGAGATGGAAATCCTGCGGCCGCAGCTTCTCATCCCGGTCGGCAAGCTGGCGATCGCCCAGTTTATGGGAGTGCCGAAGCTCGACCAGGTGATCGGCCGCGCTTTCCAGATGCGTCACGGCCGGCGCACCTATGAACTAATCCCGTTGCCGCACCCCTCCGGCGCCTCGCCCTGGCACCGCGTTGCGCCGGGGAAGGCGCTCCTCGCACAAGCCATGCGCCGGATCGCACAGCATCCGGCACTGCGGCAGTTGCGCCCCCGCGGAGATCTAATTCATCAACAAGATGCCGCGTAAACTCCGCGTCACGGTCTGGAGCGAGAACATCCACGAACGGCGCGGCGCTCCGGCTGGACCTGGCAGGATTAAAAGAAGAAAACCCGTCGCGCGCTTGCCAACGGGTTTTCTGGATACGAGGGGGAAATGGGCTCGCGAGGGGATGGATTCGGCCTTGCGGCCGTGTCCGCAGGATAGGCAGGAAGCCGCGCGCGAAACAATCTCTTTTTTCCACCCTTCCGGATTTGTTTCGCGGTTCCTGCCCGCGACTGGAGTCAGACGCCAGCGTTTCAAACTAACCGGACCGCACGTGCGCCGCTGGTTTGTGGTGTTGCTTCACCGCGTGCGTGATTAGATTTCGCTTCACATGAGCAAAGTTTATTCCGATCCCACGGCGGCCCTCGCTGGCTTGCTCCACGATAACCTCACGATCGCAGCGGGCGGGTTCGGGCTTTGCGGTATCCCGGAGAATTTGATCGGCGCGCTGCGTGACAGCGGCGTGAAGGGGCTCACCATCGTGGGCAACAACGCGGGCGTGGATGGCTTCGGGATGGGCGTCCTGCTCACCACCCGGCAGGTGAAGAAGGTGATGGCTTCATACGTCGGCGAGAATAAGGAATTCGAACGCCAGGTACTGGCGGGCGAGCTCGACCTCGAGCTAATCCCGCAGGGCACGCTGGCGGAACGGCTGCGCGCGGGCGGCGCCGGTATCCCGGGATTTTACACCCGCACCGGCTTCGGCACGAAGCTGACCGAGGGCAAAGAAACGAAGATGTTCGACGGCAAGGAATACGTGCTCGAGCCGGGCATCACGGCCGATGTGTCGCTCGTGAAGGCTTGGAAGGGCGACAAATCCGGGAACCTCGTTTACCGCAAAACGTCCCGGAATTTCAACCCGATGATCGCGACGATCGGGAAAGTCTGCGTGGCGGAGGTGGAGCAGCTCGTCGAGGTGGGGGAACTGGAGCCGGACCAAATCCATACGCCGGGCATTTACGTCGACCGCATCGTCCAGGGCGCGGCCTACGAGAAGCGGATAGAGTTTCGCACCGTGCAGGGTGCGGCCGCGGCGAAAGGGTCGTCGCCGATCCGCGACATTATGGCGAAACGTGCGGCGCGCGAGTTGCGCGACGGCTATTACGTCAATCTCGGCATCGGCATCCCGACGCTGGTGGCTAATTTCATTCCCGAAGGCATGAAGGTGACGTTGCAGTCGGAGAACGGGCTGCTTGGCATCGGGCCGTTTCCCACGGAAGAGACGGTCGACCCGGATCTGATCAACGCGGGCAAGCAGACCATCACGACGATGCCGGGTTCGGCGTTTTTCTCGAGCGCGGACTCGTTTGCGATGATCCGCGGCGGGCACATCGATCTCGCCATTCTCGGCGCCCTCGAGGTCTCGGATAAGGGCGACATCGCAAACTGGATGGTGCCAGGCAAAATGGTCAAAGGCCCGGGCGGCGCGATGGATCTCGTCGCGGGCGTGAAACGCGTGGTGGCGGTGATGGAGCACACCGCAAAAGACGGCAGCCCGAAAATCCTGGAGCAATGCACGCTGCCGATCACGGGCCTCGGCGTGGTGAACCTGATCATCACGGACTTGTGCGTCTTCGAGGTGAAGCAGGGCGGCGGGCTCGCCCTGACCGAGATTCACTCCGATGCTTCCGTGGATGATATCCGCGCCAAAACGGGCGCGCCGTTCGAGGTTGCGCTGAAAGGCTCCTAGCCACTTCAGCGAAACAGAGATCGAGCCGCGGAGATAGCTTCAATACCTCCGCAGGACCTTTGAGCCGACGGTTCAATTCTTCGGCAACTTCGCTCCGCCAGCGCGGAGATCGGCCAAGAGCGGTGCTATAAGCTTCGTAAGCTTCCTCGTCTGGAAAGCGTGAGAACCAGACAAAGACATGCTCGCCTTCCCGGACTGGCAACGCTGGAAAGGTGTTCGCGCTCTCCTCGGTCGCGAAATAGGCCAGGACCGGAGCGCCCGTCTCCGTCAGGATGGGTTTCATCGCGCGCTCGAAGAAATCGACAAAGCCGGCGCCGGGCTCTGCGTTAAAATAATAAATCGTCGCGACCACCAGCCCGTTCGGGATTTCGCTGCTGCCGGGCGCGGGGCGTTTGCTGTCTTCAAGCGCGAAGCCGGATGTCGGACGCACCCGGCGAAGAAGCAGCACGTTATCGGAATCGATCATGGTGGCGTTGGCTGCGTGGCTGTGCGCCTTCCAGACCGGTCCGCCGTAAAAGGCCTTCAGAGCCTCCGCGCGCGACGGCATGTCGCGAAAACCTCTCAACCAGACGAATCGGTTCGGATGATTCAGGTCGCGGAATTGTCCGATGATTTTCATTCCGAGCGCTTCCTGGCTTTCGACGAATTCGCGGTCGAAGAGCTCGATCAAGGTATCTCGCGCTCCGGGATGGAGGGTGTATTGCCGCAGTTCCACGACGGGACAGCAGCCTGGCGCGGAGGAAGAAGAGACGTCGGTGCCTGAGATCATGCGAATGCCAGTTAAAAAACAACGGTCCCAAAACTAATGACTGATCTGCGCGCGTTACGCATCTCGTAAGTTTTAACTTTTCCTAACGCGAAAAGCCGCCGCCATTCCCCTAACCAGTGCGTCGGCGTAATCGCCCTTCGGATCGAGTTCCGGATCGAAGATTGTCAATTCCATGCCCATCGCTTTCGGCGAACGCAGGAGCACGCCCAGAAGGCTGGTGAGTTGTCCGAAAGTCAGGCCCCCGGGATTCGGGGAATCGACTGCCGGCATCACCGATTGATGCAAGACATCGGCATCGACATGAACCCAAAAGCCTTCGAGATCATCCCGCTCGAGTAATCCCAAGGCCACCTTTGCCGTCTCCTCGGCGCCGAATTTCCGGATCCGCTCGGCGTCGAGGCGCTGGATCTTCGATTCATTGAATTGCTCAATCGCGTAGAATTCTGTGACGGCGGGGTCCGGATCGTCATAAAAGCCGAGGGCCACCACATCTTCTTCGCGCACATAAGGTCCAAGTCCTTCCAGATTGACGAGCGCGTCCGGGCCATGACCGGTGGAGAGCGCAAGATCGAGACCGCCGGCGCTGTAGCGTCCGCGCCATTTGGGATCGCGGGCATAACAGAAATCGTTGTGCCCATCGATGAAACAAAGTCCATATCGGCCGCGTCGCCGCAGGGCTAGCGTCGCACCGAGCAAAATGCTGCAATCTCCTCCGAGGACGAACGGGAAAGAATTCTGATCGAGCTCGGAACCAATTTTCAGCGAGATCTGTTCCGCGTATCGCGCCAGAGCGGGACCGTTGCGAAAGCCAGTCGCCTCATCGTTGTCGAATGAATACGGCAGACGCGGAACCGCGCCGGCATCACGCGCTCGCAGTCGGCTGACGATGCCATGTTCCCGCAAGGTCGCGGCGAGTCGCCAAACGCCCGGCTCGTGCTCCGGACGCGGCGGACGCAGCCCGAGATTCGAGGGCGCATCGAGGATCGCGATCGGTTTCATTTCAGGACTGGCACCGAAGAGGCGGCCAGGCCCGGTCAGAAGACTGGCCGTCGCGCTCGCCATGACTCTGCGAAGAAAAACTCGGCGTGTCCAAGGGCTTCCAGTTTCATCCGTTTGCCTTTTCATCCGAGCATTTCAGCAGGTAACCGTTTTTCCTGCCAGTGGCGTATACGGCATAATCTGTTAAATATACGCCATGCCTTCTCATCTTGTCGCCGTTCTCGCCTATGACGATTTGTGTACGTTCGAGTTCGGCTGTGCGGTGGAAATATTTTCGGTGCGACGGGCGGGCGTCGATGTGCCGTGGTACAAATTCGGCGTCTGCGCAACGACTCGCTCGCCGCTGCGCGCTGCGGGTGGCGTTCGCTTTACTGCGCCCCAGTCGCTCAGCCTCCTCGACCGGGCGGACACCATCATCATTCCCGGCTGGCGACCAGCCGTGGAGCCGCCGCGGTTGTTGATCCGGAAACTTCAAAACGCACACGACCGTGGAGCGCGGCTTTGTTCTATCTGCTCCGGGACTTTCGTTCTGGCCGCGACCGGTTTGCTCGATGGCCAGCCCGCTACGACGCATTGGATGCACGCCGCGCTTTTGCAAGAGCGTTACCCCGAGATCGAAGTCCGGACGAACGAACTTTATGTCGACACGGGCCGGATCATCACTTCGGCCGGTGCGGCCGCCGGGTTGGACATGATGCTACATCTCGTTAGGCGCGATTATGGAGCGAAGGTCGCCAATCTGGTCGCGCAAAGTCTAGTCATCCCGGCGCATCGCGAAGGCGGGCAGGCGCAGTTCCTGCCGCGCCTCGTTCCGATCAACAGCTCTCATCCCATCGCTCCGCTGCTCGAGTGGCTGCGGGTCAATCTTAAGGCAAAGCACAATCTCAAATCGCTCGCCCGCCGCGCCGGTATGAGCGAGCGGACGTTGCAGCGGCAGTTCCGCGACTCCACTGGACTCTGGCCGACGCAATGGATCGCGCGCGAGCGGGTGGCTCGCGCCAAGGACGCGTTGGAAACGACGCGCGCGCCGTTCTGGGCGGTGGCGGAATCTTGCGGCTTCGGCGCCGAAGAATCCTTTCGCCATCATTTCCGCCAGCTCGCTGGCACCAGCCCTGGCCGTTATCGCCGGACGTTCAGCACGCTTAAGATTTCTGCGGGGGGATCCTCGGCTTCGCTGAACCCTTCAAAATAAAAGCGATAATGATTCGCGCAGCCCGGATTAAACTGGTGACGGCAGCGCGGACAAACTGAGCCGCAGTCGAGATACTCGCGGACAGTGAGTTGATGCCCACAGCCACCGCACAAGACGGCGCGAGCATCGAATTGGTTCTTCGGCCAAACCTCTGCCGCGTGGTCCGCTAGTTCCGCGTGGCATTTGTGACAGGGAAACCACTTCCCGCAGCATTTGAATTTGATCACGATGATGTCCCGCTCGCCCTGGTAATGAGCGCATCGCGTTTCCTCATCCACCTCCACGCCCGTCACCGTCTTACCCTGCACTACCCGAGTATTCACGAGACGCCCTCCCGCGGGCAGAGCAGCACCAGCGCGGAAGCGATCGTCCAGCAGGCGATCATGAAGACGAATCCGGCGCTGAAGGAACCGGTGCGCTCGCTCAGTTCGCCGATGATCTTAGGTCCGATGAATCCGCCGATGCTCGCGGTGCAGTTGATAAATCCGACCGCCGCTGCCGCAGCGGAGTCCGCGAGGAAGGCGGAGGGCAGCGCCCAAAAAGATGGGAGGTAAGCAACGGTGCCGAAAACAACAAACGCGAACACCGCGATGAGCAGGACATTCGAGTGCGGGAGGATGAACCAGACGGCCAGCGACAAGGCGGCGGTTAACTGCGGGATCGCAAAATGCCAGCGGCGTTCGCGCACGCGATCGGAGTTCCATCCAAGCAGCAACATTCCAATCAGCCCGAGCACAAAAGGGATCGCGCCGATCCAGCCGATCCGTTGCACATCGGTCGAGCCGGTGAGCCGCTGAAGCATCGTGGGCATCCAGAACCAGAACGCATAGCCGCCCGAGTAAGTGAAAAAGAGCGCGACGGTGAGGAAAACCACGCGCCGGTCGCGCAGCGTTTTCCAGATCGGGAAGCGACCGTCCCCCGCCTTCATGCGGCGCTCCGCGGCGAGGCGAGCCGCCAGCCAGGCGCGTTCTTCGCCGTCTAGCCACGGAGCGGTTTTCGGCCGGTCAGGCAGCCAGAACAGAGTGAAGATTCCCAGGATAACTGCGGGTGCACCTTCCAGCAGGAAGAGCCAGCGCCAGCCCGGAACGCCGAGCCAATGGAGGCCGAGAATCCAGCCCGCCACCGGGCCGCCCAAAATATACGCGACCGGAATGGCCGCCATGAACCGCGCCATCGCCTTTGCGCGGTCCTCGTAGATAAACCAGTGCGAAAGATAAACGATCACGCCTGGAAAGAACCCCGCCTCCGCTGCCCCGAGCAGAAAGCGCGCGCCATAAAGCTCCCACGGGTTGCGCACAAAACCGGTCAAGGTCGTGAGCAGGCCCCACGTGATCAGCGTCAACGCCAGCAAGCGGCGCGCGCTCCAGCGTTCCACGAGCAGCGCCCCGGGAATCTGTAGCCCGAGGTAGCCGAGGAAGAAAATGCCGCTCGCCGTGCCAAACACAGAATCGCTCAGGCGGAGGTCGCCCTTCATCCCGAGTGTCGCGTAGGCGATGTTTGTTCGGTCGAGATAATTCGCGACGTAAAGGAGAAACAGAAACGGCAGCAGCCGTCGCGCGATGACACGGCGCGCGCTCGACCCTGCTTCGGCTGGGATCATCCGAGTAGAACTAGACAGGATTCACAGGATTGACAGAATTCTCTCGCGGGCCGGCCGTCCACCTGCCGGCGACGCGCGTAATACCACAGACTTTCGCGACGAATCTCCGCTGTAATCCTGCACAATCCTGTCCATCCTGTGTAACCGCCCACCTTTTATGATGACACTCGAACATCCACTCGACGACGAAGCCCGCGCCTTTCTCAAGGAGGTGGAGGATTTCGGCCGCGCCGAAGTCGCGCCCTTCGCCGACCAATGGGATCACGACGAACAGCTGCCGCGCGAGATTTTCACGAAGGCCGGAAAGATCGGGTTCATGGGAATGGTGGCACCGAAGGAATTTGGCGGCCGCGGCTTGAGCTACGTGGCGGCGGCGCTCGCGGTGAAGGAACTTGGGAAGCAGTGCGCCTCACTCGCGATGGACATCGCGGCGCACAACGCACTCGCCGTCGGGCAGATCAACATGTTCGGCACGGAGGAGCAGAAGCGCGCCTATCTGCCGCGCCTTACGAGCGGCGAATGGATCGGCGGCTGGGGGTTGACCGAGCCGAACGCGGGCAGCGACACCGGCGGAATCGAGACGAAGGCAGAAGCGGCGGGCGACGGCTGGCGCATCAACGGAATGAAGCATTTCATTACCAGCGGGCGGGTGGCCGATTTGCTGATTGTGATCGCGACCACCGGCCGGACCGACGTGGGCAAGAATGAGATCAGCGCGTTTATCATGCTGAAGGATCAGGTGACGCCGGTGCGAAAAATTCACACTTACGGGATGCGCGCGAGCGAAACCTCCGAGCTGCGTTTCACGAATTCGCAGGCAGCGATCCTGGGCGAACGGGGACGCGGGCGAGAGCAGGCCTTGACCGTTCTAGACCGCGGCCGCATCAGCATCGCGGCGCTCGCGGTCGGGATCGCCCAAGCAGCGTTCGATCGGGCCAACTCCTACGCGAATGAGCGGAAGCAGTTCGGCCACGCGATCGGAAATTTCCAGGCGATCCAGTGGATGCTGGTCGATTCTGCGATGGAGCTGGAAGCGTCTGAAGTAATGATGCTGCACGCGGCGCACCTGCAGGACCGCGGCGCGAACACGACCAAAGAATCCGCCATGGCGAAGCTGTTCGCGTCCGAGTCCGCCGTGAAAATCTGCGATCGTTCGATGCAGATTCACGGCGGCTATGGCTACAGCCGTGACCTGCCGATCGAGCGGTATCTGCGCGACGCGAAGCTTTGCACGATTGGCGAAGGCACGAGCGAAGTGCAGCGCCTCGTGATCGCGCGCCATGTGCTCAAGGAAGCCAAGCCGTTGAAGCTGGCCCATCGCGAGCCCCGGCAGTCGAACGTGTAAACTCGCGCCGGAGATCGCCGCGGCTCCCACATTCAAGCGGCTCCCTACACCGGATTCGCGAGGATGTAATCAGAGATGAAGTGAAACTGCTTCGCGGTCCTCACCAGCGTCTCTCCCGATCGCCTGCGCGAGTCTCGTGTGTGTTGCATAGCCTGGAGAATCGGGGCGCTATGGCCCCTCCCACATTCGAGCCTGCCACGTTTTGGCTGCCAAAGCTCCCGCTAGACCATTGGGCGAAAGTGGCCGACCACCTCCTGCAGCGTCGTGCAGATCTGGCCTAACGAGCATACTTCCGCCGCTTCCATCAGCGCCGGGAAGCAGTTCTCGTTCGTCTCGACAACCGCCGCGAGTTTCTCGAGCGCAGCTTCGGCTTTGGTGGCGTTCCTTTGCTTGAACTTTTTCAGACGCTCGATCTGGAGCTGCTGCTTGGCGCGCGGGGTGCGCGCGAGCTCGAACTCCGGCATTTCCTCGGTCTCATTTCGATACTTGTTCAACGCAATGATCGGCCGGACGCCGCTGTAGATCTGCTGCTCGTAACGGTGCGCGGCAGTTTGGATCTGGCTGCGCTGGTAACGATTTTCCACCGCTCCCATCACGCCGCCGAGGCGCTCGATTTCCCGAAATTCTCCCAGAATCGCCGCCTCCACCGCACGCTCGACCGCTTTCATGCCGGGCGAGCCGCTGAGCATGTTCATGGTGTGTTTGAAGATGCCGGATTCGTCGAGCAAGATAGCCTGCCCGTGCGCTGCAAGCCGGATCCATTCTTCGCTCGGGGTGGTGAAAGGCTCGTCGGCGCTGTTGGAGTGACACGAGTTGGTCCCGTTCATGTAGGAGAGCATGAGCTCGGCGGCGGTGCGGGTGAGATTGTTTTTGAACTCCGCTGCGACGAGCGAGCGGCCGCTCGTCTGGGTGTGCACCTTGAACATCTGCGCCTTGTGACCCGCGCCAAATGCGTCGCGCATGCCAATCGCCCAGATGCGACGGGAGACACGCGTCAGCGCGATGTATTCCACGTCCAGGCCGCAATCGAGGAAGAACGAGAGGCGAGGGCCGAAGTCGTTTACGTCCAGGCCGCGCGCCGCCATCATCTCGGCGTAGGCGAAGCCGTTCGACAGCGTGTATGCCGCTTGTTGCACCGGCGTCGAGCCAGCTTCCCCGATGTGATAGCCGCTGATCGAAACCGGATACCAGCGCGGCATGTGGCGCGTGGTGTATTCCATCATGTCGGTCAGGAATCGGAGCGATGCTTCCACTGGGAAGATGGTCTCATTCTGCGCCTGGACTTCTTTGAAGATGTCGGCCTGAATCGTGCCGCGCAGCTTCGGCACGATCGCGTCACCAAACCGCCGTTTCGCCGCCGCGATATACATCGCCATGATGATCGGCGCCGGGCCGCTGATCGTCATCGAGGCGGAGAAATCGGGCGAACCAAGATCGAAGCCATCGTAGAGCCGCACCATGTCTTCGACCGTGTCCACGGCCACGCCGCCTTCGCCGATCTTGCCCAGAATGCCGGGCGCGTCCGAGTCGATGCCGTAAAGGGTCGGACCATCGAAAGCCGTGCTGAGCCGCTTCGAGCGCTGGTGCGCACCGAGGAAGTGGAAACGCTCGTTCGTATCATCGGCCAGCATGAGACCGGAGAACAAGCGCGTCGGCTCTTCCGCCTGCGCCGGTTTCGCTGGGCCCTTCGCAGCGCCGTTTTTGCTCCCGTTTAATTTTGATTTCCTGCCGTGGCCGTTCTTCTCATAGGTGCCGATCTCGATCGCGGGACTCTGCAGCGGCTCGAGATACATCTCGCGATAAGCGCCATTCAAGAACGGGAATTCGCCCGGCAAACCGTCGCCTAACAAGTAGCGGGTGATGTCGCCGGCTTCGTCGATTTCCGGCAAAGCGAGCCGCGGTAGCTCCAGGCCGGTCGGCGCACGACCAACCGGGATGCTCGCCTTGAGTTGCGTCCAACGCGTGACCATCTCCTGGCCGAATTTCTTGTCCGTGCGGGCCCGCTTGACCTCGTCTTCCACGAACTTGTTGTAGCTATCGACTGCCTCGACGACCCGCCCCAGTTTGCTCATAAATTTAACCCTTCTTTCCGGCGATCCCCGCCTGCATCAGCAAATCGCAAAGCTCATCGACCCCCGGATCGCGATGACGTTTCGCCACTGTCGAGACCAGCTTCTGTTTCCGTTCATTCTGCTCGATCCGGCGCTCGATTTCGCTCATCGCGGTCTTCGCCCGTTCCTGGTCGCTCTTGTTCACCACCACGATATCCGCGAGGTCGAGCATCACGATTTTCTGCAGCTGCAGCCGCGCGCCATAGTCGGGATTCATCACCAGCACCGTCTGGTCGACGAGCTTGCTTTGGAACGGCATCGCTTCCTGGCCCGTCCCGACGGTCTCGATGATGACGTAATCGAATCCGCTGTTCGCCAGGAGCTGCAGGCAATCCTCGGTGGCCGGCGATAATCCGCCCGCCTGCCCGCGCGTGGCCATGCTACGCATGAAAACGCGGTCGTCCTGCGAGTTAATCATGGTGGCGCGGTCGCCGAGCAGCGCACCTGCCCCGACGACGCTGGGATCGTGCGACAGAATCGCGACCCGCGCCGTCGCGTCGCGCTTCAGGAACCGCAGCACCAGCTCGTCGATCAACGTCGTCTTGCCCGCGCCGCCCGGGCCGGTGAAGCCGATGACCCGCGTGTTCTTCGCCTTCTTTGCAACGGCTTTCCGCGGCGCTTTGCCATTCGCATACGAATCCTCGATTTGCGTCAGCTTCCGCGCCAGTTGCATGTCGGCGGGAGCGCCGGAGCGGCCGCTCGCTTTATGCGCTTTTCCGTAACGCTCGTGAACCCACTGCACCATGTCGGTGAGCGATGTGCCCGCGAAAAAAATCTTATCCACGCCGCGCCGTTGCATCACGCGCTGATCGTCGTGCGTGATGGTACCGCCGCCGCCGCCGAAGACCGCGATGTCATCCGCCCCGCGTTTCCGGAGTTGCTTCACCACCTCGGCGAAGAATTCGACATGTCCGCCGTTGTAACTGGAGATGCCGACCGCGCGCACATCCTCCTGGATGGCGGCGCGCACGATGTCCTGCGCAAAGCGATGGTAACCGAGATACACCACCTCGATCCCGTGCCGGATAAACTCGAGGTTGATCGTGTTGATCGCACTGTCGTGCCCATCGCAAATCGGCACCGCAGTCAGGACTCGGATCGGAGCAGGCATGAGTTTCGAATCTTAGCGGCTATCGCTTGTCCGGCAACGGCATTTGCCTAACGTCCGCCGCATGACTGACCCTCTGGATTTTTCCGGCAAGACGGTGCTCGTGACCGGCAGCTCGCGTGGCCTGGGCGCAGCCATGATCCAGGCGTTCGGCGGGCGCGGGGCAAATTGCATCGTGAACTACATCGCCGACGCGAATGGGCAGAACAAAGCCGACGCCGAGACGGTGGGGAAGACACTCCGGGAGCCGCTCGTGGTGGCGTGCGATGTCACCAGCCCGGAGCAGGTCGAGGCGATGCTGCAGCAAATCAACGCGCGCTTCGGCGGACTCGATGTGCTCGTGAACAACTCCGGCATCATCCGCGACAAGACGATGAAGAAAATGACGCTGGAGGATTTCGAAAGCGTCGTGCGGGTGAATCTTGCCGGCACCTTCAACGTCACGCAGAAGGCATCTGCGGTTTTGCGAAAGGGCGGCCGGATCATCAACTTGTCGAGTGTGAGCGGACAGATGGGGCTCTTCGGCCAGGCGAATTATTCCTCGAGCAAAGCCGCCATCATCGCGCTGACGAAAGTCTCCGCGCGCGAGCTGGCACGCCAGCAGATCACGGTGAACGCAATTGCGCCCGGCTTCATCGACGTCGGGATGAGCAAAGGCATGCCAGATGAAGTCACGGAGAACTTCAAGAAGCAGATCCCGCTCGGCCGTCTCGGGGAAGCCTCTGAAATCGTGGATGCAGCGCTGTTCCTCGCTTCCCCGATGGCCAGCTACATCACCGGTCAAGTGCTGAACGTGAACGGCGGCTACTACATGGGCTAGCCGGCAGCGGGCGCAGAACTCACGTGCACGCCACCTCTGCGGCCGACGCCTTCGAGCTCTCCATCGCGGTCCTTCCGGCCGACATCGACGAGCAGAAGCATGTTAATAATACCGTCTACCTGCGGTGGGTGCAGGAGATCGCGATCGCGCACTGGCGCGCCCTCGCCACTGCGGAGGCGCAGGAGCAAATCCGCTGGGTGGTGCTGCGGCACGAGATCGACTACAAGCTGGCGACGCTGCTCGGCGATGAAGTTGTTCTGCGAACCTGGGTGGGAACAGCCACGCGTCTGACTTTCGAACGCCATACGGAAATCCGCCGCCGCGCAGACGGCGCGCTTTTCGTAAAGGCGCGGACGCTTTGGTGCCCTGTGCACGCTGAGAATGGCCGGCCGACCCGCGTCTCCGCGGAAGTGCGCGCGCAATTCTCCGCCTGAAGTTTCGCGAGCGGGGACGGATAAAGCAGGACGGCCGTGCAAAACCGCGAGAAAAGCAGGTCGCGGCGTCTCAGCCGCGGCGCGGACGCGAATAGCGTGAGAACAGATCACGCTGAAGCAGATCGCGGAGCGGCTCGAGATTCACGAAGTCCATTGCCCTACGACGAAGTGATCGTGAGGCCAAAGACAACGAGCTTCATTTTTTCGATTTCGCGTCGTTCTTTGCCCTGGGCGCGGCGGGTTTGCGCCGCCGGGGGCTCACGCGCTTCCGCGGTCCCGGTCCACTCCCTGCGTCACTCCCTTTGATAAATTCGTCTGTCTGGATGCGTGCCTCGTCATCGGTGAATTGCACCGGCGGCGACTTCATGAAGTAGCTCGAGGGACCGACGAGCGAACCGGAAAGTCCGCGGTTGAGCGCGAGCTTGGCGCAGCGGATGGCGTCGATCACCACCCCGGCGGAGTTGGGCGAATCCCACACCTCGAGCTTCATCTCGCAATTGATCGGAACATTCCCGAAGGTGGTGCCTTCCATGCGGATGTAGCACCATTTGCGGTCGCTCAGCCACGGCACGTAATCGCTCGGGCCTACGTGCACGTCTTTCGCCGGCAGAGCGTGACCGAGCTGGCTCGTGACGGCTTGCGTCTTCGAGATTTTCTTCGACTCCAGCCGTTCGCGTTCGAGCATGTTCAGAAAATCGGTGTTGCCGCCGAAGTTGAGCTGATAGGTCCGGTCGAGCCGCACGCCGCGCTCGCGAAAAAGATTCGTCAGGACACGGTGCGAAATCGTAGCGCCCACCTGCGATTTAATGTCATCGCCGATGATCGGCAGTCCGCGCTCTTCAAACCGGCGCTGCCAGTAGGGTTGTGAGGCGATGAAGACCGGCACGCAATTAATGAAGGCGCAGCCGGCATCGAGGATTTGCTCGACGTACCACTTGGTCGCCATCTCCGAGCCGACCGGCAGATAAGAAACAACCACGTCGGTCCTGGTCCGCTGGAGGATTCCGACGATGTCGTCGGTCGAAGCGGGTGATTTCTTGATCACCTTCTTGAGATACTTGCCCAGGCCGTCGTGGGTCATCCCGCGATGGACTTTGACGCCCAGCGGCGGCACCTCGGCAAACTTGATCGTATTGTTAGGCTCGGCCAGAATCGCCTCGCTCAGATCCCGCCCCACCTTGGTCGCAGCAATATCGAAGGCGGCGGTGAACTCGATGTCGCGCACGTGATAGCCGCCGAGATTCACATGCATGAGGCCGGGCACGAACTCGTCCGGATTTGCGTTCCGATAGAACTCAATGCCTTGCACGAGCGAGGAAGCGCAATTCCCGACTCCGATGATTCCAACGCGGATTTTGTCTTTCATTGATCTTTCAGTTCACAAACACCTTCCGAGTGCTGGCACCACTTTGATAGCGAGATTCGTCGATCCAGGCCTCCAGTTCCGCGGCGCGGTGTGCCGCGGTATGCGCGCGGAGCACTCGCTCCCGCGCCCGTGCGCCGATGGAATGCCGTCAGCGTCGGACATCCCGCGCAGAATCGCCAACACATCCTTCGTGGTGCGCGCAATTAGAATCTCCTCGCCCGGAACGAAGAATTCTTCCAGCCCCGTCCGCGAGGTGCGACCCCACGAAACCTGCTCCACCTGTGATTAATACCCTTGTTCCCCCCATAAAGTTCACCCTCCCCCTTGCCGCCCCCAATGGCGACCGCAGCGCGCACTTTTGGGGGTGCTTTGACCGAGCTGTCAATCTGGAGTGACGGTCTGCCCGTTACAAGCGATTACGCAGGAGAGGCTTGCATTGTGCGTGAAAAAACATTTGAACAGAATTCGCTGGAGTGCTGTCAGTGTTTCAGATAGTTAACCGCCTTAAATACTTTTGAAATCTGCGGGGCGACTGCAACCTTGGAGGCACCGGAAAACGTAACATCTGGAACCTTGCACATGGAGCGCCCCACCCCCTTACATGAAGAGCTTTATGGCTGCCGAAGATAGCGATACTGGAATTAAAATTTATCTCCGCGAAATCGGGCAGATTCCGCTTTTGACGCCCGATCAGGAGATCGAACTGGCGGCGAAGATCAAGAAAGGCGATCGCGAGGCGCGCGCCCTCATGATTCGCTCGAACCTGCGACTTGTGGTCAAGATCGCGCACGATTACGCCAATTTGGGTCTGCCGCTGCTGGACCTTATCTCGGAGGGCAATATTGGCCTGATGAAGGCGGTGGAACGCTTCGACCCGGCGAAGGGTGGCAAACTGAGCACCTACGCCGCCTGGTGGATCAAACAATCGATCAAGCGCGCGCTCGCCAACCAGTCGAAGACGATCCGCCTGCCGGTCCATTTGGTCGATAAAATCTCGAAGATGCGCCGCGTTTCGCTGCAGATGAGCGAGGAGCTCGGCCGCGAACCGACGGACGACGAACTCGGCGAGGAAATCGGGATCGCGAGCGGAAAAGTGTCGCAGCTGAAGACGGTCTCGATCCGGCCTGCCTCGCTCGACGCACCGATCAGCGACGACGACTCAACCGAGTTTGGCGAAATTGTCGGTGACGAAGAGGCGCAGACGCCGTTCGAGCTGCTGCGGGACAAGAATCTGCGCAATGAAGTCGGCGGCCTCCTCGATGTGCTCGACGATCGCGAACGCAAGATCATTTTCTCCCGCTTCGGGCTCGACGGCGGCAAGCCGAAGACCCTCGAGGAGGTTGGAAAGAAATTCGGCGTCACGCGTGAGCGGATTCGGCAGCTGCAAAATATCGCACTCTCGAAGCTGCGCCGCGCGCTGGGCAAAAAAGAGCGGCCGGTCGACGTCGAATTGCCGGTCGAGGCGTAAGCGACCGGATCTCGGAACTCTGGAGCGCGCGGCGATCGGGAAGGCGCTTCTGCGGCCGGAAAGCTGGCTGGCATTTCGCCGCGGAGCGGTTAAGTATCGCGCTCACATGGCGCAGCCTGAACAGCAGATAAAAACCGCGATTACCCCGCGGCGCGAGGAGGATTTCCCGGAGTGGTACCAGCAGGTGATCCGCGCGGCCGAACTGGCCGAGCCATCGGATGTGCGCGGCTGCATGGTGATCCGGCCCTGGGGTTACGGCATCTGGGAAAACATGCAGCGGCAGCTGGATGCGATGTTCAAGGCGACCGGGCATCGCAACGCCTATTTCCCGCTCTTTATTCCGCTCAGCTACCTGCAGAAAGAGGCGGAGCACGTGGAAGGCTTCGCCAAGGAATGCGCGGTCGTCACGCATCACCGGCTCGAGATTGGGCCCGATGGAAAGATGCGCCCGGCGCCTTCCGCGGAGCTGACCGAGCCGCTCGTGATTCGACCAACCTCGGAGACAATCATCGGCGCGAGCTATGCGAAGTGGGTGCAGTCGTATCGCGATTTGCCCATTCTGATCAACCAGTGGGCGAACGTCGTCCGCTGGGAAATGCGCCCGCGCGTGTTCCTGCGCACGACGGAATTCCTCTGGCAGGAAGGGCACACGGTGCACGAGGCCGAGGCCGAAGCACGCGAGGAGACCAAGCGGATGCTCGACGTTTACGAGACGTTCGTGCGCGATCACCTCGCCATCCCGGTGTTCAGCGGAGAGAAGTCGGAAAGCGAACGCTTCCCCGGCGCGGTCCAGACGCTCTGCATCGAGGCGATGGTGCAGGACGGGAAGGCGATCCAGGCCGGCACGTCGCATTTCCTGGGGCAGAATTTCTCGCGCGCGAGCGGGATTCAATTCCAGACGCGCGACGGCAAACAGGAGTTTGGCTGGACGACAAGCTGGGGCATGAGCACGCGGTTAATCGGCACGCTCATCATGGCGCACGCGGATGATGACGGCGTCATCCTGCCGCCGCGGATTGCGCCGACCCACATCGTGATCGTGACGGTGACGCCGAAAGAAGAGACGCGCGCGGCGGTGCTCGCCGCAGCCGAGAAGCTCGCTGCCGACCTCCGCGCGATCAGCTACGGGGGCGCGCCCCTGGAGGTGGAAGTCGATCGCCGCGACCTCGGCGGCGGCGTCAGGAACTGGGAGTGGATCAAGAAAGGCGTGCCGGTGCGCGTGGAGATTGGCCCGCGTGATTTGGAATCGGGCAATGTCGCGGTGGCGCGGCGCGACCAGCCGGTGAAAGCGAAGACGTTTCTCCCGATGGCAGACTTCGTGCGCGGCGCCGCAGGGATGCTCGAGGAGATTCAGCAAAACCTGCTCGCCCGGGCACAAGAATTCCGCGACGCCCACACGCGCGTGATCGACTCCAAGGAAGAGTTCTACGCCTACTTTACAGCCAAAAATCCCAGCAAACCGGAGATCCACGGTGGCTTCGCGCTCGCCCATTGGAACGGCTCCCGCGAAGTGGAAGAGCAGATCAAGAACGACCTGAAAGTGACGATCCGCTGCATTCCCTTCGCCGATGCCCTGGAGCCCGGCACCTGCATCTTCACCGGCCAGCCGAGCCGGCAGCGGGTGGTCTGGGCAAAATCTTACTAGTGCAGTGAGTTCTTGAGTTCTGACGTCTTCACCTTCCCCGGCGCGGTTACCTTGATGAATGCCTCCGTCACGGCAGGCACGAAGCCGCGGTTCGCGGGCCCGGTGGGGCGATCGTCGGGTAAGGTGGATGATCCGCCGCCGTGGGCGCGGCGATCTCCGCGCTTACTTGCCTTTCGCTCGTGCTGATCTGACAAGGTGGCAGCGGATATGGTGAGCACCGCGGATGGAGGCGAGCGCGTTGGAGAAGGTGCCAGGGCAGCAGTCTGGTTGACGCACTTCGCTGCGACTTGTTTATTCCGGCCATGGCCACGGAAATGAAACTCTACAGTCGCGAAATGTGTTCGTGGTGCGATGACGCGAAGGAATGGCTGAAGGAGCGCGGCTACCAATTCACGGTTGTGGATGTGGGCCAGGATCGAGACGCCTACAAAGAAATGACGGAGCTGTCGGAGCAAACGTATGTGCCGACACTGGTGGCGGGCGATGAGGTGCTGGCGAATTTCGATACTGATCAGCTCGAAAAATTCCTGAGCGAGCACGGAATCAAGCCTTAATGCTGTTCGGTCTTTTTCTGACGCTCGGGGTCGCTGTCCTCAGCGTCGCCCTGCGCAGTTACCAGACAGGTTGGGCGCAAAAGCTCGGCGCGGTTGGCATTCTCGCAGCCACGTTCCTGGGGGTTTATTTCCTGAGCGGGAACTGGATCGCCGGTTTGGCGGCAGCGCTTTCCTGGCTGTTTCTGCCCTGGCTGGAAATTCTCACCCGCATCCGCGCGCTACGCTTGCCGACAGAGAAATCGCTCCGGCCGAAGTCGCCGCCGTCGAGCGAGGTCTTCCCGAGCCTGGCGGAGATCACGAGCGAGATCGAGAACGCGGGGTTCGAGTATTTGAACGATGCGGGCTGGGACTGGGAAGATTACAAACAATTCTTCCGGCTCTTCTACAAGGAAGAGGACCGGGCGCAGGCAACGATCTGCCTGAATGAGCAGAACGATCTGTCGTTTTATTACCTGCGGATTTCGTCGCGGGCTAATGACGGCACGATTTGGACGACGTGGAATTATCCCCTCTCCTATGGGTTAAAACTGACGCCGCAATTCCGGATCAATCGGCAGCGGCCGGATCAGTCGTTTTGGCAGCTCTACCAAAGCCACAAGGAATACCTGCGGCTCAACCAGGTGGAGACGAGCGTGATCGACCAGATGGATGAGGATCGCGTCCAGGCGGAGATCGAGAACGACCTGCGGGAACAGATCAAACACAACGTCGCGGCCGGGGTACTGACGCCGGCGAACGATCGCGAGGTGCGATACTCCTGGCGGGGAATGGTGTATCTCTGGTGCCAGTTCCTGCTCGACCTGGTCCGGCTGTAAATCTTCCTCTCCCTCTACCTCTTAATCTTCTTCCTCCGCGGGCACAGCCGGCCCTTAGATTTACCGAGAGGAAGGGAGACTAAGAGGAAGACCTAGACCTTCATCACTTCGGCTTCTTTGCGCTCGAAGTGGTCGTCGATGCTCTTGACGAAGCGGTCGGTCAATTTCTGCACGCCGTCTTCCAAATCGCGCAGGCCGTCCTCGGTCAGTTCGCCGGATTTTTGCAGCTTCTTCGCTTCATCGATCCCGCTGCGGCGATTCGCACGCACGCGCACCCGGGCTTCCTCGGCCATCTGCTTGAGTGACTTCACGAGATCGCGGCGCCGCTCCTCGGAAAGTTCCGGAACCGGCAGGCGGATCAGCTTCCCATCGACGAGGGGCTGGATGCCAATCTTCGATTCCTTCAGCGCCCGCTCGATGTCTTTGACGGTCGAGGCATCGAACGGCTGGACGACGAGCAGACGCGGCTCCGGCGTGGTGATGAGGGCCAGCTGCTTGAGCTTCATCGAGGAGCCGTAGGCTTCCACGTCCACATTTTCCACGAGCGCGGGTGAGGCTTTGCCGGTGCGGACGGAGGAGAATTCGTGGATCATGTAATCGACGCTCTTCTCCATCGTCTCCTCGGCTTCGAACAGGATTTCGTCGGCGGTCATCGCTCAGATTTTCCAGCAGCAATCAGCAAACGGCAATCAGCAATCCAATTACTCGGAGACGCGGGTGCCGATGGCCCGGCCGAGCACGACGTCGGTGAAATTGCTCGGTTGGCCCATGTCGAAGACGATGATCGGGATCTTGTTGTCCATGCAGAGGCTGAAGGCGGTGGAATCCATCACCTGCAAGCGCTGCGTGAGCGCGTCGTTGTAGGTCAGGCGATCGTAGCGTTTTGCGTCCGGATTTTTCTTCGGGTCGGAATCGTAGATCCCGTCGACTTTTGTGGCTTTCAGGATGACATCGGCGCGGATCTCGCTGGCGCGCAAGGCCGCGGTGGTGTCGGTGGAGAAATAGGGGTTCCCGGTGCCCGCAACAAAGATCACGACGCGGCCCAGCTCGAGGTGACGGACGGCGCGCCCGAGGATAAACGGCTCGGCCACATTTTGCATTTCGATCGCAGTCTGCACCCGCGTGTCGACGCCGAGTTCATCGAGCCCGGCTTTCAGCGCGAGACCGTTGATCACGGTGGCCAACATGCCCATGTAATCCGCGGTCGTGCGATCCATCCCGCGATGGCTCGCGGAAAGGCCGCGCCAGATATTGCCGCCGCCGATGACGACGGAAGTCTGCACTCCGAGCTCGCGCACGCTCTTGATGCAGCTGGCGATGTCGCGCACAATTTGCGGGGAGATGTTCTCGCGCGCGCCCGGCTCACGCAGCGCCTCACCGCTGAGCTTGATCACGACGCGTTTGTAGATGGGTGCGGCTGGGCTGTCCATGGCGGGGAAGATGCACCAGAAGCGCCCCCATTGGGGAACAAAAAAATGCGACAGACCCAGCTGCCGCGCGGAGAACGCTAGACGAGCCAGGAATGGCCGCGCAGCAATTCTGACGTGCTCATGCGCTTTTTGCCTTCGAGCTGCGCATCCGTGATGGCGACAGCGCCATCCCCCGCCCCGATGAGAAGCCTGCGACCGGGGCCAGAGCAAAGCCGACCGGGAGGAATCGCGGGATGCGCCAGACTGGTGGCGCCGAAAAGCTTTACCTTGCGCTCCTTCCCCGCAGGATCGCGCACGATCGTATAGCTGCCTGGCCAAGGCTCGTAGGCGCGAATCCGCCGCGCGACGAGTTCGGCTGGCTGGGACCAATCGATCAGGCCGTGTTCGCGTTCGAGCTTCGGCGCGGAGGTCGCCACGGAAGCATCCTGCGGGATGCGCGGCGCGCTGCCGGTCGCGAGTAACCCCATCGCCTCCGCCAGCGCCGTTGGCGCAATCTCCGCCAGCTTGTCGTGCAACGAGCCGCCTGTCTCGTCGCGAGCCAGCGTTAGTTTTGAGCGGAAGAGGATGTCTCCCGTATCGAGCCCCTCGTCCATATACATGACCGTAATGCCGCTTTCCCTATCGCCGTCGACGATCGCAGCCTGGATGGGCGCCGCGCCGCGATGCCGCGGCAGCAGCGACGCGTGCAGATTCAAACAAGCCACCGGCGGAATCTCGAGGACGCTGCGCGGCAGGATCTGGCCGTAGGCCATCACCACAATGAGGTCCGGCGCGAGCGCGCGAATCGATGTGACCGCGTCCTCGCGCTTGATCCGCTCCGGCTGCAACACCGGAATGGCCGACGCGCCCAGCGCAGCCTTAATCGGGGGCGGCTGAATCGTCTGCTCGCGCCCCACCGGTTTATCGGGCTGTGTGACGACACCCACCAGTTGATGCTCGGACGACGCAGTCAGCCACCGCAGGACCGGTAGACCGATCTCGCCTGTGCCGATGAAGACCACGCGCATCGCGTGGCGTTAAACGTGAAGACGCGGGACCGGGGCGGTCGCGCGCCGGGGACGGCGGGCCGCCATCCGTTGCGCCAGCATTTTGTCGCCGGCGGTGATCTCACGCTGCCCTACGGAAGAAGCGCAGCCGGTGCAGAGGTAATCGTAGATTTCCTTCTCCGGCAGCACGAGCAGCAAGCGCTCGCGCACGGGCATCGCCTTTTTGCACTTCTCGCAAAAGAGGCTCGAAGCGGTGAAATTTTCAAACTGCTGCGGCGGCGGCTGGCTCATAATGCCCGTTGCAGGCGTTCACGCTTTCCAGGATGTGCAGCAGCACTTTGGCCGGCGGCTCGGTGGCGTCAATACAGGTGGTCCGCTCTTTGCCATAGTATCCGAGCACCGGCTTGGATTCTTCTTCGTAGGTCGCGAGCCGGCGCTTGATCACTTCCTCATTCGCGTCGTCGAGGCGGTTATCTTTGAGGGCGCGCTTCTTCAGACGCTCGTAAAGGGAAGCACGGTTCGGGCACGAGAGATGGAAGACGCGTTGCACATCGATGAGCTCATCCATGATCTCCGCTTGCGCGAGGTTTCGCGGAATGCCATCGAGCACGAGCGTGTCGATGTCGGGCTTGAAGACATGGCCGTCGACCGCCGCATCGATCCGTGCTTTCCAGAGCCTCACCGTGATGCTGTCGGGCACGAGCAAGCCTTTGCTTGAGTAATCGAGGAAGGCGCGGCCGACTTCCGTGCGCGTATCGATGGACCGAAAGACGTCGCCGCAGGCGCAATGGTAATAGCGCGGGATCGTTCCCAACGTTTTCCCCTGCGTGCCTTTGCCGCTGCCAGGAGGTCCGAAAAGGAGATACGTTTGGTATTTCATGCGCGATGTCCGTTATAACTCACGAGCGCGAGAGCGCACAATGAGCATTTCCGACGATCGGCGAGCGCTGCAAATCGGGAGCCGAACGAACCAGCGGAGAAAGCTGCTATTCCGCGGCTGCCGCGAGAGGCTCGACGTTCACGCGACGGCCGGCGCGATCGAATTTCACGCGTCCGTCGACCAGCGCAAAAATCGTGTAATCGCGTCCGAGGCCGACGTTCTTCCCCGGCTGAAACTTTGTGCCGCGCTGGCGAATGATAATGTTGCCCGCGACCACCGCTTCGCTGCCAAATTTCTTGACCCCAAGCCGCTTGCTGACGCTATCGCGGCCGTTCTTGACGCTGCCCTGTCCCTTTTTATGTGCCATTTGAAGAGGTTGTTGGTTGAGAGTTGATGGAGGAGCCGGGAAGCACCTACTTATTCGAAGCTGAACCCAGGCTGATCTCGGTAATCTTGATGCGGGTGAGCTGACGGCGATGTCCGACGGTGCGGTGGTAACCTTTCCGGCGACGATATTTGAAAGCGATGACTTTCTTGTCCTTGCGGTGCTCCATCACCTCTCCCGTCACCGTGGCGCCTTCAATCAAAGGGCTACCGTGGGTCAGGCTGTCGCCGTCACCGTGAAAAAGAACGTCCGCGAAGACACCCTCGGTGCCGATCTCGGCATCGAGGAAATCGACATCGATGATGTCACCCGCTGCGACCCGGTGCTGTCTGCCGCCTGTTTTGATGATTGCGAAAGCCATGTGCGTTTCCTTGGAAAAAGAGGCGAAAACTCACACGCTGAGCTCTCTTTGACAAGTGGAAATGATCAGCGGCCGCCGCTCCCGTCAATCACCAGCGTAATCTCCCCTTTCGCGGGATGCGCTTCGTAGTGCGTCAATAGTTCCGCCGCAGTCCCGCGACGAAATTCCTCGAATTTCTTCGTCAATTCCCGCGCCACGCACAACAGCCGCTGGGGCATGATCACCGCGCAAGCCGCGAGCGTTTTGTTGATCCGATAGGGCGATTCGAAGAACACCGAGGTCGCCTCGCTCTCGGCCGCGCGCCGCAGCTCGCGTTCGCGGCCGCCGCTTTTCACCGGGAGAAAGCCGTGGAAGCAAAATCGCTCCAGCGGGAAACCTGCGCCGACCAAGGCCGTGAGCACCGCCGAGACTCCGGGGATCACGCTGTAGGCCAGTCCCCGTTCGATGCAGGCCCGGATTAAACGCGCGCCCGGATCCGAGACGCCGGGCATTCCGGCATCGGTAATCAAAGCCACCGTCTCGCCGGCGGCAATGCGCTCCACCAGCTCGGCGGTGCGCATCGCTTCATTATGCTCGTGATAGCTGACGAGCGGCTTCCGGATTTCGAAATGCCGCAGCAGATTCCCCGAATGCCGCGTGTCCTCCGCCGCGATCACGTCGGCTGCTTTTAAAGCCTCCAGCGCGCGCAGGGTAATGTCGCTCAGATTCCCGATCGGCGTGCCGATGATGTAAAGCACGCCGCAGCATGCGCGCGGAAGCGCGCCCGCGCCATGAAGGATCGCGCGCCGCTAGATGCGGGGGCTCGAAATTCGATCGTTCGTCGGCGGCGGCAGGTGACTCGTCGGATCGGGACTATACGGAGCTGGCCCGTGCTCGTTCTCATCGGGTTCGCCGAAATCTGCGCAGCCAGTGACAAACAGCGCCGCCGAGGCCAGGAGCATGAGCAACAACTTGTGCATGCCGACGAGTCTAGTCGCACTGCCGGCAAACGCCACCCGTGACGCGCCCGGTCCTCTGAGAGTAAGTTGAGCCGCATGAGCCGGGACGAGCTACGCGCCCAATTGGTTTCACTGGACCTCACCGAGCGTGCGGATGAAGAGGAGCCGCGCACCCGCATGGTGGAGCTGCTCGACACCCAACGTGGCTGCTTTCTCCGGACGACATTCCCCGCGCACTTCACCGGCAGCGCGCTGGTGGTGAACGCCGAGGGCTCGCGCGCCCTGCTACATCACCATCGCAAGCTGGATCGTTGGCTCCAATTCGGCGGCCACTGCGATGGCGAGGAAGATGTGCTCGCCGTCGCGTGCCGGGAAGCGCACGAGGAATCCGGCATCGCCCATCTGATCGTCGCCTCCGCGCGCCCCTTCGATCTCGACCTCCACCAGATTCCGGCGCACGGCGCGGAGCCGACGCATTGGCACTATGACATCCGCTACGTCCTCATCGCGCCAGAGGGCAGCACGGCGGGCGCCAGCTCCGAAAGTCGCGAGCTCCGCTGGTTTACCGCGGAGGAAATGGAACGGCTCCCGCTCGACCCCGGCCTGCAGCGCCTCCTCGGAAAATGGCGTGCCCTACACGCGCGCCGCGCACAGTGAGCGCCTCAGTTTGTCAGCTGCCGCACGAACTCCGCAAAGAGCGGCGCGTAAATCTCCCCGCCGCGTTCGGGATGATACTGCACCGCGAGGGCGAAAGGGTACTTCTCCAGGCGCATCTGTTCGATGATGTCGTCATCGGCGCACCACGCTTCCACCACGCAGCCGTCGGCGAGACGATCGATCGCCTGGTGATGCGAGCTATTCACTTTCTCCAGCCGCTGCGTGGCGGAGCGATCGAAGCGCAGCGGCTGCAGATTGGCGTCTTTCATTTCCGGCGCGTTGTGGCCTGGAATATCAAGCCGCAGGGTGCCGCCGAGCGCGACGTTGAAGACCTGTAATCCCTTGCAGATGGCGAGGATCGGCAGCTCGCGTTCCAACGCCGCAGGCGTCGCGGCGAATTCCCACTCGTCCCGGCGCGGATCCGACTCGGTGTCGAGAGGCGCGCCATCCGGCACCGGCTGCTTTAGGAACTGCGGGGCAATATCGGCACCGCCGGTCAGGAGCAGCCCGTCCATCTCGTTCATCGGCACGTCAACCCGGAGTGCATTCCAGATGCGCACCTGGGGAAAAGCGGCAAAGGAGCGGCGAAATCGCTCCTCATCCTTTGGTCGAATCCAGCTCGCCAGGTTCGGCATCGCGGAGTTTGCGGCCCTTCTCACGCGTTGTAAATAGCAGCCCCGGGATGACCCACTCTGAGCGAACCAGGAAGTTGCGGGAAGCGATCGAGGAGATCGCTCGCCGGCACAAGACGGTCGCCTGCGCGGTCGCAGTGCGCGATTACGATTCGGATTTTCGCTTTACCCAAAACGGCGATCGTGTCTTCCACGCGGCGAGCACTATTAAGGTGGCGATTCTGCTCGCCGTGCTCAAGGCGGTCGAGGAGGGCCGCGCGGGCTGGGACGATCCGCTGCACGTCCGTAATCGGTTTCTCAGCATCGTGGACCGGAGCGCGTTCAGCATCGACGCGAACTCGGATGGTTATCCGCAGCTCTACCGATCCGTCGGCCGGACCGCGCAGATTTCCGATCTCGCGAAAAGCATGGTCACTTCCAGCAGCAACCTGGCCACGAATCTTTTACTGGACTTCGTGAGAACTGAGTACGCGACTCGAGTTCTTGAGATTGCGGGAGTGGATGGCGTGCAACTGCGCCGCGGCGTGGAAGACGAGAAAGCGCACGCCCAGTGGCTCGATAATGAGGCGACTGCCAACGGCCTCCTCAAGCTCTTCGAAGTCTTCCGCGGGGATTTTCTTGCGAAAGAAAGCCGGGACCGCGCGATTCACATCCTGCTCGAGCAAAAGTTCAAATCAATGCTCCCGGCGGGCCTGCCGTCCCACGCCACGGTCGCTCATAAAACGGGCGAAATTTCCACCGCCTGCCACGATGCCGGCATTGTTTATCTGCCGGAACGCGAGCCCTACCTGGTGGCGGTGCTGACGGAGGTGGATCGCGAGACGAACGACCGCCGCGACGTCGTCGCGGAGATTTCGAAGGCCGTCTACGAAGCGGTCACCGGAAAGGCTCCTGGCAAATGAGCGGGCTCGATCTCGAAGTGGTGGACGGGCGGAAGCTCTCGGAAGCGCATCGCAAAATTCTGCAACCGGGCGAACCAGTGGAGGATCAGGATGGCATCGTCCATTACCTGCCGCGGTTTTTCTATGCGGTGCCGACGTGGACGCGCGCGCACGAAATTCGCCTCGCGGAACACTTCAAGCTCTCGGAGTTAATGATGGTCGACTGCCGCGAAGCCGGGCTGCTCTTGCGAGAGTTCCCGCACTATGTGCCGTGTGCGATTCTGCTGATCGCGCGCTACCTCGAAGACTTGCGCCGCGCGGCCGATGCGACGGTTTTCGTGAGCGCGAATGGCGGCTATCGTTCGCCCGCGCACGAGCGAAACGATTTCAAGAGCCCACACAGTTGGGGGACGGCGGCAGATGTTTACCGCGTCGGCGACACATACCTGAATGACGAGAAATCCATCGCCAGATACGGCGAGCTGGCAGCGTCGCTGGGGCCGCAGGTATACGTGCGGCCCTACACGGCGGGCGACGATCACTTGCACATCGACCTGGGATTTCTAACGATCACGCCGCGGGAGATCAGCGAGCGCGAGGGATGATGAAAGACGGCAAAGGGAATCGCGGGCCCGCCGTGCCGCCGCCGAAGCCGGTGATCGGCCTCGAGGCGGAGTTCACGCTTTTCGTCGACGACGTGAAATGCCGTCCGGAGGATGTCTTCGGGACGCCGCGCCGTCTCGTGAGTGCGGCGATGATCCCGCGGACCGGAAGATCATATCAACTGCCCTCCGGCGGCGCGATTTACTTCGACACCGGCGTGATCGAAGTGGCAACGCCCATCGTGGAGCTGGAGCCAGGCTGCGCCTACCGCGCGACGCGGCTCTTGTGGGAGCAGATTCGGTTTGTGCGGCAGGAGCTCGATCTCTGGAGTGCGCGCCACGATTGCACCTGCCGGCTGCAGGGCTTCAGCACACACTATAATTTCTCGTTTCCCGAGGAACGAAGATCGCGTGCGCGCACCGCTTCGAAGCTCGGCTATCTCCTGGCGCACATTCTGCCGGTGCCCGTCATGCTGCTGGCCGCGAATCGCGAGAGCACCGCGGTCGGGGTGCGCCCGCGTGGTTCGCGCCTGGAGGTCACGACTGACTTCACGCCCGACGCGCCGCTCATGCTCGCGACCTGCGGGTTGCTCGCGGGCGTTACTGAAAGCGTGCTGCAGTGGGAGAATTACGAGCTCGAGCAAATCGAACGCCACGGTCTGCCGCGCCCGACGCCTTTTCGGCTGCGGAAACATTCCTCGCGCAAAGGCTGGCGCATGATCCCGTCGTCGCTCGCGCGCAATCCCTTCACAGCGGATCCAAATGAGTCGATCTGGCGTTTGCGCGGTGGGCGCACGGCCAGCCTGCGTCAGATCGCGGCGGAGACCACGGAGCCGTTTCGTGGCGAGATTCGGCGGCTAAGCGACGCGCCAACGCTGCGGCATATCGATGCGGTTTTTGCGGGCGCTGCGCGCTCCTTGCTCGACTTCCCGAAGCGGCCGAACGCCTACGACGACGTCGGGCACCTGATCAACTGGAACCGGCGGCGCGTGCGTCACTGGCCGCGCTCCGCCTACGAAAAGGTGATTCACCGTGTGATTGCGCACCAGGCGATCCTGATCGGCCGCAAGCCCTACAAGGCCGAGCGAATGCAGGGTTGGTATGAAGTCGTCTTCCGCGAGGTGAAAACCGGTGCGCGCCGGGTGTTGAATCTCGATGATCTCGTGCGCCTCACGCGCAAATAAGATCCCAAGCTCTCAACCCGCCGGCTGGACGGTTGGAGCTTTCTACAAACCCAGCAGCTCGCGCACGTATTTCACCGGCGGACTGCCGAAAGCCAACACGCTGTCGTTATACTTCTTCAGGTCGAACGCCTTCCCGGCTTTCGCTTTCGCGCGCTCGCGCAGCTCCACATGCTCGGTCACGCCGATGAAGTAGGTGGACAACTGCGTCGAGGAAAGCCGGGCACGTTTCCATTTCGCGACCGCCTCGCCTTCCTGCTGAAAGCCTTCTTTCATCATCAAATCGAGCGCCTCCTGCTCGCTCATGTTCGCGGTGTGAATGCTCTGGTCGAGAATGGCATTGCAGATCACCCGCAGCCGCATCTTCAGTTGTTCCATCTTCACCTCGGGTCCGCCGTAGCCGGCCTCGGCCATGAACTGCTCCGCGTAGACGGCCCAGCCTTCGACGAAAGTGCCGCTCTGGAAAATCGCGCGCACCAGGGTGGGTCCGCGGAATTGATTGGCGTGCGCCAGCTGCAGATAATGGCCCGGCATGGCCTCGTGCACCGTCAGGTCGCGCACCATGAAGTTGTTGTACTCGCGGTAAAACGATTCCTTCCGATCCTGCGACCAATCCTGCGGCGTCGGCTCACAGGCGAAGAAGGTCTTCCCGTTCTTCTCCAGCGGCCCGGGTGAATCGCAATACGCGATCCCCTGACCGCGTTTGAACTCCGGCATCACGATCACTTCGAGCGGACTTTCCGGCACCGTCACCAGATCCTTCTCGCGCACGAAAGCGGTCGCCTCCTTCACCACGTCCTGGGCGAGACCGACGATCGTCTCGTCGTTTGGATGCTGCTCTGCCAGCTTGTCGAGCACCGCCGTCGTCACCTTCTTGCGATCCTGCAACGTCGCTTCGTCAGCGTCCGGGAATTGCTGCTGGAACATCGGCAGCGCGGTCTCGTAGATCGCCTTCTGCGTCTGTGCGAGATCGGCGCGGGCGCGCTTCATCAGCTCTTCCATCGAAAGATCCGACGAGAGTGCGAAGCGGAGCTTCTTTTGAAATTTATCGGGCCCGATCCGAAAATCGCCCGTCGAACGCGGGAGCAAATCTTCCTGCAGCCACTTCTTATAACCTTCCAGCTCCGCGACCACGGTGGCGCAGATTCCCACGAAATCTTTCTTCAAGTCCGGCTCCTGCTCGAGCAACGGGTCCAGCCCTTCGCGCACCAGCGCGATCGTGCCGTTGGTCTGCTCGATCGCGGTTTCAGTGTAGACCTGCGGCGGATTTTTCAGGTAGGCTTTCGCCTGCCGGATGACCTTCGGGATACCCTCGAGCCGCGAGCGCAAATTCGGGATTCGCTCCACCGCAGGCGCAAAATCGCGCGCCACCAGCAAGTAAAGACTGTTCGCGAGGCTCTGGTTATACATGAGCGGATTCCACTCGCGCTCCTTCATCTCTTCGACCTCGAAGATTTCGCTGTCGATGCTGTCCCGGAGGAGCCGGACGTCGACCTTGTTCGCGCCGCTGAGTTTGCTCAGGTCGCTAAACGCCTCGAGCTGCTGCCGGTACTTCCTGGCGCGCGCGAGCTCGTCTTTCACCGCCTCGTCCGAGTAATCGGTCAGCCGGTCGTCGAAGCGGTGATCGCCCAGCTCGGTGGCATATTCCGGGTGCGCCGCGAGCAGGCCTTCGATGTATTCTTTGGCCGTCTTCTCGAACTGCTCATCCTGGGGTGTGGCGGAGAGCGAACAGCAGAAGGCGAGGCAAAGGAGAGCGGTGAGGGCACGGGTGAATTTCATACGGATCGCACGCTACGGAGAAGCGACGGCCATTTACAAGCCTTCTCGCGCCGAGCCTGACAGGTCCGCCGGCAGTGCGACCGTTCCTGCCAGGCGGAGCGCCAACGCCTATCCCCTAGGTCGGCGCGCCGCCGGCGAGAAGCGGCTCGGTCGCCTGCTCGTCCGCCGTCTGTGATTGGAGGTACGTTTTCCCGCGATAAAACATCGCGAAGACGACAAACGTGGCCGCGGCGGCGAACATGAGGACGGCGAAGAAGAGGAAGTATTGCTGGTCGTTCATCTTCACGGTGCCGTCGGGGTTGCGGATGAAATAATTCACGCCCGCGGTGAAAAGGTTGCCCATGGAAACGGTAAAGAGCCAGAGCGCCATGACCGCGCTCTTCATTTTGTTCGGCGCCTGGGTGTAGGAGAATTCGAGGCCGGTGATGGAGACCATGGCTTCACCAAGTGTGAGGATGACGTAGGCCAGCAGCTGCCAGTTAATGCTGGGCTTCGCGCCTCCGTCGATCATCTGCTGAATGTGCCAGATGACGACGTAGCTGAAGGCGGTCAGGAAAAGGCCGATCCCGATTTTGCGCAGCGGCGTGAGGAGGAAGAAGCGATCGACCAAAGGATAGACGACGTAGTTCACCAACGGGATGAAGAGCAGGATGAGGATGGGGTTCGCCGTCTGCACCTGTGCCGGCAGCAACTGAATTCCGAACCAGTTGAGATCCATCTTCTGCGCCTGGAGCGTCCAGGAGCCGCCGCTGCTCTGATCCCAGAGCGCCCAGAACATCGCGACAAAGACATAGACGACGGCGAGCCGGCCGAGAGCGCCGAGGCCTTCGCGGCTGAAGATCTGTTTCACAAAGCCAAGACCGGCTGGCGGGATGTGGACGAATTTCTTGCGACCAAGCCAGAAGAAAATGGTGGCGATAACCATCGCGACACCGGGGATACCGAAGGCCCAGCGCGGCCCGAACCGCGGATCAGCGAGCAGGAACGGACAGGCGATCGTCGAGATGAACGAGCCGGCGTTGATCGAGAAATAAAACCAGCCGAACACCTTGGAGAGCAGGTGCTTGTTCGACTCGCCGAATTGGTCGCCGACATTTGCCGACACACACGGCTTGATGCCGCCGGCGCCGAACGAGATTAATCCCAGGCCGATGAGCAGGCCCATGCGCGTGTCGTTGAGCGCGAGCGCGAAGTGACCGAGACAGTAAACGATCGAGAGCCAGAAGATCGTCTGGAATTTACCGATGAACCCCTCGGCCAGGATGGCGCCAAGGATCGGCAGGAAGTAAACCGCGGAGACGAAGAGCGCGAAGTTCTGACGCGCTTCCGCATCACCCATATGGTCCGGCTGACCCATGCGGTTGACGATGAATTGCGTCATGAAAATGATCAGGATCGAGCGCATCCCGTAGAATGAGAACCGCTCGGCCGCTTCGTTGCCGATGATGTACGGCACGCCCGGCGGCATCGTGGAGATGTTCGGCGGGCGGGTCGCGTATTGGTGTTTGGCCATGGGAGATGCTTTCAGTTACCGCGGTGAAGGAGCAGGTGACGCGGCGGGAAAAAACTGGGCCGGCGTTGCGGCGGGTGTGGCCGTCACCGCCGCCGGCGCGGGACGCGCGTCATGGCCGGCATGCTCATGCCCGGCTTTTTCGCCGCCGTCTGCCGCGGCGGAGTGCGTGTGTTCGTCGGGTGGCAGTTCGCCCGGTTTATGCCGCTCGCAGGAGCAGAAACAAATCAGGGCAGCGGCCAGAGAAAAGAGGGCGGTTTTGCGAAGGAGCGCAGGCATCGGCGGGAGAGTAATCGTCGCCGGTAAATCTGGGCAAGCGGAAAGAGCGACGGTCCAAGCAGGAAGAACGGCATTCCAACCCGCTACTTTTCAAGACCCTGTCTCCTTGGCTGCGGAGCTCGGCGTGGTGGAACGCATTGTAGCTTGGGGACGCTGTCACTTGGCTGACCCCACGCATCGAAGCGCTCAGTGCTTCGGCGCGCGGATCGTGCCGGTCTCGATCGCGGTGCGGCGTTCCGCGACGATGCGGTTTGCTGTCTCCTCCACCATTTGCTCGAGCAGCATCCGCAGGTGCGTGCCTTCGCGGTAATCCGCGGGCGCGATGTATTTTACTCGATCGGCGTGCGCCGAGAGCTGAAAACATTTCTTGAAACCGACCCGGAGCGGATCGTCGGGATTATAGACTGCGATCGCTTCGCCGCCGTTCTTGCGCATGACCGTAAAGCACGGGACGTCGGTGGGGCCGTCGCCGAGGTAGATCATGTTCGGGAACGGCACCGGTCGGATCGACGGGTCCATGTGATCGTTTACGTCTTCCGACATGTCGAGCAGCCCTTTGTTGATGCGGAAAAGGTACTGCGTCTTCTGGGTGTGACTGATGACGCGCTTGGGAAACGTGATCCGTCCCTCCGCATCTTCGGCAAACTCGCAGCCAAAAATCGCCCGCACGTAGGGCGCGAGCCGGCTGCCCTCGATCAGGATCTTCATTCCGGAAGAGATGATGTAATGCTCCACGGTGATGCCATGCGCGAGCTGCTCTTCGCGGAGGAGGCCGTCGCGGAATTGCTCGAACATTTCCGGCAAGCCCTGGTAAAAACCGAGCCTGGTGCCGAGTTCCTTCAACTCGGAGTTCTTCGGCCGATCCATCCCGAGGGTGTCGAGCAGCACCTTCATGTAGGCGAGCTCGCTATCGTAGCCTTCCTCACGCACCAGCTCGGAGCAGCGGCGCCAGAAGCGCGGCGGATCGATCCCGAAAGCTGGAAACACGACCTCGTCCTGCATGTAGCTGGGACTGAGCGTTTGGTCGTAATCGTAAACAATCGCGATCGTGTTCTGGGGCGTAGCCATCGTCCTCAGGTAATCGGACAGAATGAAGGGAATCTACCGAATGTCTCCGTTTTCATTTTGGGGGGGCGGCGCCGGTGGGCGCCAGAAACACATCACTCCTGGCGGTGGTTCGTCCCAGCCGATGCTGGCAATGGCGGGACGGTCCAATTGCCCACGAATTCTTTCCGATATTGCGGAGTGGTGTCGGGAGCGAAGCCGTGCCGCATGATGTTTTCGGTCACAACCCGTGGCAGCAGGAATTGCAGGAGGTAATCTGTGCCGCCCGCTTTGGTGCCGCCACCGCTCATCTTGAAACCGCCAAAGGGATGGCGGCCGACGACCGCGCCCGTGCAGGAGCGGTTGACGTAGACGTTGCCGGCTTCGATTTCGGCTTTGATCCGCTCGATATTCGCCGGGCTGCGCGAGAAGAAGCCCGCGGTGAGCGCGTATTTGGTGGAGTTGGCGATCTCGATGGCGTGGCCGAGATCGCGCGCTTTCAGGACGCTGAGGACGGGGCCGAAGATTTCTTCATCGGCGAGGCGGGAACCGGGCTGGACGCCGGTGAAGATGGTCGGCGGGATGAAATAGCCGGTCGCAGGGGTATTCTTTGCCTGGTAGGCGAGGGTGGCTTCGGCCTGGCCTTGGACAATGCGCTCTTTGATCCGGCGGTAAGCTTCTTCGTCGATCACGGGGCCGACGGTGATGCCGGGTGTCTCGGGATTACCAACGCGGAGACTAGCGGTCGCCGCGAGCAGGCGCTCGAGGACGCGGTCGTAGTTTTCCTCGAGCACGATGAGGCGGGAACAGGCGGAACATTTCTGCCCCTGGTAACCGAAGGCGCTGTAGACCGTGTCGACGATTGCTTCATCGAGGTCGGCATCGGAATCGACGATGATAGCGTTTTTGCCGCCCATCTCGCAGATCACGCGCTTCAACTCGCGCTGCCCGGGCAGGGTGCGGCCGGCGGTTTCCCAGATGTTGAGGCCCACTTCGCGCGAGCCGGTGAAGGCGATCAGGTCGACCTCCGGGTGCGCGACAAGATGGCGCCCGATGATGGCGCCGTCGCCGTTGAGCAGGTTGAGGACGCCCGCGGGCACGCCGGCTTCCTCGAAAATTTCCATCAGGAGCGCGCCACTAATGGCGGATTGCTCGGCCGGTTTCATGATGACGGTGTTGCCGGTGACGAGAGCGGCGCTGACCATCCCGCAGAGGATGGCGATCGGGAAATTCCACGGCGCGATCACGAGCGCGACGCCGCGCGGCCAGTAATGCTGGTAACTCTCTTCGCCGAGCACGTGCTGGGTGAGCTTCGGCCGACCCATGATGCGCATCTGCTGCGCGTAGAAGAGGAGGAAATCGATTGCTTCACGGATGTCGCCGTCGGCTTCAGCCCAGCCTTTGCCCACTTCGTAAACTTCGAGTGCGGAAAGCTCGAAGCGTCGGCGATCCATGATGGCGGCGGCGCGTTCGAGCAGCTCGGCGCGATGCTCGACGCTGACGCGGCACCAATGCTGAAAGGCGGCGCGCGCGGCTTCCACGGCCTGTTCGGCCTCGGGAATTCCGGCAGCGGCGACGGAGCCGATGATTTCGCCGGGGTTGCTGGGGTTCAGCGAAGGCAGGAACTCCGACGTGGTGATTTTCCGGCCGTTGATCACGAGAGGATATTTCTGGCCGAACCGCGCCCGCACCTCACGCAAGGCGGTGGTCATCAGATCCTGGGTCTGCTGGTGCACGAAGTTCACCAAGGGCGCGTTCGTGTAACTGTCGCCGGGAGGTGCCTCGCGCGAGGGCCCGCTGTGCGAGGCGGACACTTCGTTGCTCCCGGCACGGGAATCGGCGCGACGGCCGTCCGGTTCCACCGCGTCCATCTCGCGGACGCGGTTTACCACCAGCGTGGAAGGATCGCGCAGGAGCTGGGCAGCGGAGGCCTTGTCGGAAAATTTCGCGCGCAGGAATCCCTCGTTCGATGTGTTCTCGAGCAGGCGGCGCACGAGGTAAGCCATGCCGGGGAGCAACTCGCCGACCGGGCAGTATTCACGGACGCGGAAACCCATCTCGACGAGCGCGCGCTTGATCGGGCCCGCCATGCCATAGAGGAGCTGAAACTCGAAGCGGCTCTTGTCGATGCCCATTTTTTCCGCGAGCGCCTGCGCGTAGGCGATGCTGCGGACGTTGTGCGAACCGAAGGCGGCGGTGACGATGTCTTCGTTCTCGAGCAGCACGCGCGTGCAGGCCTCGAAATTCGCGTCGCTCTCCGGCTTCTGCTGCCAGACCGGCACGGGCCAGCCATTTTGCGCGGCTTTGATCCGCTCGTAATCCCAGTAGGCACCTTTCACCAGTCGCACCGTGAAGCGGGTGCCGCGTTGCCGCGCCCAGGCGATCAGATCGCGCAGGTCGCGTTCCGCATCGCGCAGATAGGCCTGGACCACGATGCCGGCATGCGGCCAATCCTGGAACTCGGGATCGGTGAAGAGCGTCTGGAAGAGCTCAAGGGTCGCGTTTTTGTGCGCGTAGCTCTCCATATCGAAATTCACGAAGGCGCCGAGCTCGCGCGCGCGGCGCAGGATCGGACGCAGCTTCGGCGCCAGATGCGCGATCGCGTCCTCCGGATCAGCCGGGTTCATCTGCGAATAGAGCGCGGAGATTTTGACCGAAAGATTCACCACCGGGAACAGCTCCGTGCTCTGGCCGAGCGGATCGGTCCAGCCCTGCGTCTGGGCGGCCAGGCCCTCGAGCAATTGCAGGCAACGCGTCGCGTACTCCTCCGCCTCTTCCTCGCTCACGACCGCTTCGCCCAACAGGTCGACCGTGAACCCGATCCGATTCTTGCGCGCCTTGCGCAGCGTCTTCATCGCGTCCTCCGGGTTCCGCCCGGAGATGAACTGCCGCGCCATCCCGGAGACGTTCCAGCGCAGGATGGGCGCCGTCAGCCACGGGAAAATCTTCGCGGCGCGGATGCCGGTTTGGAGCAGCGGCGTGAAACTGTTTTGCATCCCGGCGAAGTACTCGTCGAGGTGCCGGACGATGTCGTGCGGCCGCTTCAGGGAGGCGAGCACATCGACGAAGCGGAACATCTGCACCTTGAAATGCTCGTCCTTCATCGAGAGCGCCATCATGCGCTGGTAGAAGCCGGCTTTGCTGAAAATCGATTCCGGGTGGCGATCGACGAGCCGGAAGATTTCCAGGCCGCGTTGTTCCGTTTCCGCCTGCAGAGAAGTCATGGGCGCTGAAGCTAATCCGCTGCCCTGCTTTGGCAACGCGTCTCACGCCCATCGGAGATTCCGGGTGCCGCCATCCGGGAACCGTGCGTGGCCACCGCGGAAAATTGAAAAAGGGCAGGCAGCTCGACAGTTTCGCTTCGGGGAGAGCTCAACCGTAAAAAAATTTTCGGAAAGTCGAAAAAAAGTGTTGACCGAAAATCAGTGATTCTCTAAAAAGGCCTTCGAATCAGCTCCAATATCTATATCAAAATGAAAACAAATTCAAAACTTCGCGGCTTCGCCGCGTCTATTATCGGCATCGGCGTGCTGGCTCTCACCAGCGCTTCCTTCGCGCAGGCCCCGGCCTACGGCCAGGGTTCGCTCACCGTCAACGATCCCACGTTTACTCGTCCCAATGGAGCCGCAGGCACGCCATATTTTTACGATGTGTATCAGTTGTCGGTCACCGTCACCGGGGCGTACACTTTCGAACTTTCCTCGCTGAATACTGCCGGCTCGCCCTCGAACGCGCTGGATACTTATCTGGTGGTCTACGCCAATATGTTTAATCCGGCCGCGCCTTCCGGCCAGATCGGTTTGAGCGACGATTTCACCGGGACGTTAACCGTTCTTCCTGGCCCATTCGTCGGCCAGGGCTACACCGCGAACTCGACCGGGTTCACGGGTGCTCAACCCGGCTCGCGCGTGTTAAATCTCAACCTCACCGCTGGCACCCCGTATTTTCTCGTCGTCACCAGCTTCCAGGCCGCAAATTCTGCGCCGATAACAACCGGGACGGCTGGGCAAAGGATTGGCAACTATGTCTTCGGAGTCGGCGGCGGCCCCGGGAATGTGGTTGTCGTGCCTGAGCCGAGCACGTTCGCTCTCCTCGGCATCGTGGGCTTGGGCGGCGCCGGCATTCGTGCCTGGCGCAAGCGGAAGGCC
>JBPCMX010000039.1:0-150686 GCA_051001855.1 Chthoniobacterales bacterium | reverse complement strand
TGACTGGTGTTTGTGCTCGGCTGCGCAGAGTACACGTAAGCAACTGTGTTGTCGGGGGGAAATTGGGTCGGCCGTCGAAACTCTTGACCGTCAAAATCCGATCACGAGACTGGCTATATCCGATCTCTAGATAGCGCCCGGCGGGTTCACGGACTTGCACAAGCTTTTGTCCGGTATCTCGCACGAGTGTGGTGGTCAGCCCGTGCGGGTCTACAATGGCGACGGCGAATGACCCATATTGGGTTGGGCCGCCGTTAGTGTACGCACCGCGTCGGAACTCGACCATGCCGCCGTCGGTCATCAAAAGGTCGTAGTTGTCCGCTCCTAAATCAGTCCTCTCCACCAGGCGGTCGCCGGGCTCGTAACCATTGAACGAGGGGTGAACCGGCCCGTCGTCGTTCCGAAATTGAACCCGGCGGCCGTCTGGATAATAAACAATGACACCGATGCCCTCTAGCGGGTCCTCATTGGCGGGAGGCTCGGGAGGATTTTCCTGCCCAGCATGGTGTACCCAGAGCACCCAATCGTACGAATGCGACCAGCCGCCGCCGCTAAAGGTGTTCCCATGAGCCAGCGTGAATCCTGTGTTTAAAATTCGGTCCCATTTCAGGGGATAATCGCCTACGGCTCCCGGAACGGCCAAGTCCTCGATTACGCGCTTGGCATTGCCGGAGGAGGGGTCATATGAGCCTGCGGTCGTGACTTGCCCGTTGAACTCGCCTGCTGGCCCGGTGGGATTTTTATCTGCGAAAGTTTCCGCTGCGTGAGCGAGGCCGGCGATCAAGCAGGTGGAGAGAAGAGCAGGGAGAAGCGCTCGATGGGGCGAGAATGTCATTTTGGGAGGAATTGACCGCAGAGTAGAGAACGTGCGCTCGCGCAGATCATTCGTAAACAAAAGTCTGCGACAGCGAAGTAAAAGCAGCACTGGCTCTGCGCCACGGTCGCAGATATCAACGCCTTCCCAGCGGAAAACTTTCGAATTTCGCCTTTCTACTTTAAGCACCGCGCCTCATGGCTGGGCGCCGTGAAGATTTGCCATCGGAGCGCCCCAAGTATTACATTCCCGCGATGTCATTGACGGGAGCTAAAATCTGAAATCGCGCAGCTTTCGGCTACTGATCTCGAAGCCCTGCACAGCGCGATCGCAGCGGAATTGTTGAAGAAGGGGCTCCAAGAGCCGGCGAATTTTACGGAATACGCCGCGACACTTCGCGGCATGATGAAGCTCAATCCTGGCTGGGACGATCCCGAGCCGCTCGAGCAATGGAACGCCGAGCCCGTCTAAAGGCGTCGCGGTCCCAGCGCTAAAGCCTGGGCTATTTTCAAAAACCCAGGTGACGCAAGCGTGGAAGAGGCCACGGAGATGGCGGGCGAATCCACTTCTTCCATTCTTCTCCGTGTCCTCCGTGCCTCCGTGGTTCAACCGCCGATTGCGCTTTTGGCAGAGGCGCTCATGACGCTACAACAGCGCTGTGAAGAAAACTGCCTGGCTCAACCGGACCGTGCTCGGCATCGGCCTGGCATCGCTCTTCAGCGATTGGTCGCATGAGATCGCGACCGCAGCGCTGCCCGCTTTTTTAGCGTCACTCGGGATCGCGGCCGTCTGGCTCGGGATCATCGAGGGGGTGTCCGATGGCGTCGCGAGCTTCGCCAAGATGGCTTCCGGCTATTACACGGACGGACTGCGGCGCCGCAAACCGATCGCCGTCGCCGGGTATGTGATGACGGCGCTGGGGACGGCATCGTTCGCCCTCGCCACGAATGCCTGGCACGTGCTGCTGGCGCGGTCCTCGGCCTGGCTGGGGCGCGGAGTCCGCACGCCGGTGCGGAAGGCGCTCCTGGCCGGCTCGGTGCCGCGCGAGGCCTACGGGCGCGCCTTTGGCCTGGAGCGGGCGATGGATACCATCGGTGCGATCGTCGGCCCGCTCAGTGCGCTGCTCATCCTGCAGGCGACACAGCACAACTACCGCACGCTCTTCGCCTGGACGCTGCTGCCCGGCTTACTGGCGGCGGCCGTGATCGCCTTTCTCGTGCAGGAACGCGCGCGCGTGCCGGTAGCGCATGTTTCCTTCGGCGAACGACTGCGCGCGCTGCCCCTGCGCTATCGGAAATTTCTCGGCGGGGTAGCGCTTTTCGGCGCGGGCGATTTCGCGCACTCGATGTTGATCCTGCTCGCGGCGCAGAAGCTGGCGCCCTCCTTAGGCGCGGCGCGGGCCGCGAGCCTCGCGGTCGGGCTTTACGTGCTGCACAATCTCTTTTATGCGGCGTTCTCGCTCGTCGCCGGCTGGCTCGCGGATCGCATGCCAAAGAACCTCTTACTCGCCGGCGGCTACGCGCTCGCCGGTTGCATGGCGGTCGCGATTATCCTCCTGCCCGCGAGCATCGCGATGATGGCGGCAGTCTTCGTGGTCGGCGGCGTTTACATCGCGATCGAGGAAACGCTGGAGGACTCGATGTGCGCCGAACTGGTGGACGAGGCGCACCACGGCATGGCGTTCGGCGTGCTCGCGACCGTGAACGGTGTTGGCGATCTCATCTCCAGCATCGTCGTGGGCGTGCTTTGGACGAGCTTCGGCACGCAGGCTGCGTTCAGCTACAGCGCGCTGCTCTTCTTCACCGGAGCGGTCTTGATTGCGCGCACTCCCGGCGCTCGGGCCGACATCGGCCGCGCGTCGGTTGGCGATTTGCCGCAGTCTTAGTCCCGCCGGATCAATCCTGCGCAGGATCGCAGCCCGTTGCTTCCCGTTAGAGCTTTCACGCCGCGGGTTTCGAGCTTACGGCTCCCACGATGGGCCAGTTCACGCCTGCCCCCCAGACGCGGTCGGCCCATTCAGTCATTCGACCGCTCACGAGCAGCAAAACGATTACAGGACCAGCCACGAATCCGACATGCAGCAACACATTCTGCATCAGACCCCAATCAGCCGCCGACGGCCTGATAATGCCCCAGCCCGCGCTTCCACATGAAATGCGCGGTCGCCCAGGTTGCGAGCAGCCATCCGGTTTGAATCGCAAGTGCCTCGAGCATGGCGGCGCCTCGTAGCCGCTCGAGAAAGATGGCGATGGGGCAGAAGAGTTCGTAGTAGAAGGGCAGCCACTTCAGGAGGACCTGGACGCCCGCTGGCATGATGTCGACGGGGAACATTTGGCCGCCGAGAAAATACTCAAAGGAGTAGATGATGAAGACGACGGTCGAGATCTCCAGAATCCAGAACGCCATCATCGCGATGCTGTAGGTGATGAAGAACTGGATCATCGCGGCCATTAGGAGCGAGAGGAATGCGGCGAGGCAGGCGAACGGGTCCGCCGGCAGCGTGATGTAGCTGCGAAAGTAGACGAAGATCAGTGCGATCGGCGGAATCGTCACGAGGGTGTAAACGAGCCGGCCGCTCAGGAAGATGCTGAAGCGGTAGGCGAGATAGCTGAGCGGCTTGGTCAGGAACGAATTGATCTGGCCTTCGCGGATGTCGGAGGCGATTTGCCATTCGTCCTCGGTCGGGGTGACCAGATTCGAGACGAGGATCGTAAGCAGGTAGTAGTAGATCATCGAGGCGTAGTCGTAACCCTGCAGGCCGCCCCCCTTCTCCTGGAAGACGGCGCGCCAGAGGAAGACGGTGCCGGCGAGCGGGATGAGGCCGAAGAGCGCGCGCAGGAAGTAATTCCAGCGATAAACGAAGGTGTTCTGCAGTCCGAGCTTGAAGACCGAGATGTACTTGGCAGGCTGCACCTTCATCGTGCCAGCTCGGCGGCGAGCGTCATTGCGGCGATCATGCTGTCGGGACGCGCGATGCCTTTGCCGGCGATTTCAAAAGCGGTGCCGTGGTCCGGGCTGGTGCGCGGGAAGGGCAGACCGAGTGTGACGTTTACGCCTTGATGAAAGGCGTGCAGCTTCAGCGGGATCAGGCCTTGATCGTGATACATGCATAGGACTGCATCCCAATCCCCGGCCGCGGCGTGATAAAAAACGGTGTCCGGTGAGAAGGGCCCGGTGAAGATCGGCTGCTCACCGGCACGAGGCGTATTCAGCTCCGCGATTGCCGGGGCGATCAAATCGATTTCTTCGCGACCGAGCGCGCCGCTTTCGCCTGCATGCGGATTCAGGCCTGCGACCGCAATGCGCGGCCGGCGGCCGGCGCGACGCCGGACGAATTGCTCGAGCAGCCGCCCGACGCGCACAATCTCCGCGGTCGTGAGGCTCTCGGCTACGGCACGAAGCGGAATGTGGGTCGTCACGAGCGCCACCGTGAGGGCGCCGCCGGTGAGCAACATCGCGAAATCGTTCACCCCGCAGCGGGACGCGAAAAACTCCGTCTGGCCTGGAAATTCGAAGCCGATTTCATACATCCGCGCCTTGTGGATCGGACTGGTTACAACCGCTTGCAATGCGCCCGCGCGGGCGAGCTGCACGGCTTCTTCGAGCGCAGCGAAGGCCGCGCGCGCGGAGGCGGGGGTGGGCTCTCCGGGAGTGACTGCGGGATAATCGCCGATCACGCGAAACTCGACGCCGGCCAGGCACAGCGGGGAGGCGAGGGCCGCGCGCACGATCTCGGGCCCGATGCCAGCGGGATCTCCGAGGGTGATGCCGATGCGTGGACGCATGGCGCATTCTCAGCAAGCGTCTGCCGAACCGCAAGGGCGCTGCGAAGAGCGCCAAGCCGCCTTAGTCCGACCGCCTAGAAGCGGCGAATCGTTGCCTTCTGGCGCAGGCCGGCAAGCCAGTTTTCCTGGAGCCGCTGCGATTCTTCCTGCAGTATCTTCTTTTCGATGTCGCCACGGACTTCCGCCATCGACTTCGTGGCGCCCCCGCGTCTTTCTTCCACCTTGATGAGGTAAAAGTTGCCGCCGAGCTCGATCACATTGCTGACCTTCCCAACGGGCAGACTGAAGGCTGCCTTCTCCAGCGGCCCGGCCAGCGTCTTCCGCTCCACCCAACCCCAGTCACCCCCGCTGTCGCGCGTGCTGTCTTCGGAATACATCTGCGCCATCCGCGCAAAATCGCCGCCGCCCGCCAGCTTCCCGAGGATCTCTTCCGCCATCGCTTTCTGCGAGGCCGCATTGCCTTCCCCCGCGCGGCTCGGCACCATGATCATCCGCAGCTTCACTTCTTCCTTGCTCGTAAATTCGTCCCGGTGCTTGCGGTAGTATTCCGCGATCCGTGTCGGTGAGGCGGTCGTGTTCGGCTTCACGTTTTTCCCGCGCATCGCGGCGACGACGATTTTTTCGTACTCCGCTTTCTTGAATTCGCTGACGGAGAAATTCTGCGCCTGCAGGGTCTTGACGAAAGCGTTGCGGTCGCCGCCGAAATTCTCGCGAATGATCTCGTCCATCCGCTGCTCGACGAAATACTCGGGCAACGAAAGCTGCTCCTTCTTAAAAGCCTGTACGATCAGCTGACGATCGATTAAATCCTGGAGAGCCGCCTCGTGCACTTGCTTGAGCTGTTTCGCCAGCTCCTCCCCGCGGAACTGGGAACGTAAAAGCCGCTCGCGTGGACCGACGAGCAATCGCACCTGCGAATAGGTGACCACTTCACCGTTAACCACGGCCGCGATTCCATCGATCACCTGCTGCTGGTCTTCCGCCGCGGCGGTGGCACGACAGAGCGGTGAGATGTGGAAAATGAGAGCCGCAAGAAAGGCGGCCAACAGAGGGCGGATCATGGGTTCAAATCTTCCTGGTTAACTCGAGAACCTCTGCAAGGCTCCGGTCGATCTCGACCGTACTAATGCGGGGGAATTTGCCTCCGACAAGTATAAAATCGCCGCGCCGGGTGAGCATCAATTTCCCCTCGCGCACCTCGACTCGGGTGACCCCGGCTTTGGCGGCCGAGAGCTTGATCTCGGTGAGGGTGAGCAGATTGTCAACCGCGGGCGGGAATTTGCCGAAGCGATCGCGCCACTCTTTGCGCAGCTTGTCCCACTGCTCCCGGGTGCTGATTTGGGCCAGGGTGCGATACGCCTGAATACGGAGGGTGGTGTCGCCCAGGTAGCTCGTTGGGAGGAAGGCCGGGACGCGCCGGCGGGTTTCTGCACGGACGAATTCCGCTTCATTAATGGCGACGAAATCGAGCCGGATTTCGACCTCGAGGCGCGCCTTGTACTTCTCCCCCTTGAGCTGCGCGACCGCCTGTTTCAGCAGCTGGCAGTAAAGATCGAATCCGACGGCGATGATGTGGCCGCTCTGTTGCGTTCCGAGGATGCTGCCGGCGCCGCGAATTTCGAGATCACGCATCGCGATGCGGAAGCCGGCGCCTAACGAGCTGTATTGCTTGATCGCGTTGATTCGTTTACGCGCCGCGCCCAGCGTCATCATCTCGCGCGGCAAGAGTAGGTAAGCATAGGCCTTGTGCTCGGCACGGCCCACCCGGCCGCGGAGTTGGTAGAGATCCGCGAGCCCAAAGCGATCCGCGCGATCGATGATGATCGTGTTTGCGTTCGGGATATCGAGCCCGCTCTCGATGATCGTCGTGCAAACGAGCACGTCGATTTTCCCCGCGACGAAGCGCGCCATGACGCTCTCGAGATCGTCCGCATCCATCTGGCCGTGGCCAACATCCACTCGCGCGCCCGGACACAATTCCGCGATCCGGTCGCGCACTTTTTCGATCGATTGCACGCGGTTGTGCAGGAAGTAAACCTGCCCCTGGCGCTCCAACTCGCGGTTGATCGCGTCGCGGATGATCCGCTCGTCATAGCCGCAGACGACCGTCTCGACCGGGAGCCGATTCTGCGGCGGCGTCTCGATCGTCGACATGTCTTTGACCCCGACTAACGAGAGATAAAGCGTGCGCGGAATCGGCGTGGCGGAGAGCGTCAGGACGTCGACGAGCTTAAAGAGCTCTTTGAACTTTTCCTTGTGCAGAACGCCGAAGCGCTGCTCTTCGTCGATTACGACCAGGCCAAGATCCTTGAAGAACACGTCGCCGGAGATGAGGCGATGCGTCCCCACGACGATGTCGACGCCACCTGCGGCGAGCAGCTTCAGAACCTTGCGCTGCTCGGCCGGGGAGCGGAAGCGGCTCAGCATCTCGACGCGCACCGGATAATCGAGCATGCGCTGGCGGAAGGTTTCGTAATGCTGCTGCGCCAGCACCGTCGTGGGCGTCAGCACCGCAACTTGTTTGCCTTCCAGCACGGCTTTGAAGGCGGCGCGAATTGCCACCTCCGTTTTGCCGAAGCCGACATCGCCACAGATCAGGCGATCCATCGAGCGGGCCTGCTCCATGTCGCGCTTCGTGGCGTCGATCGCTTTTAACTGATCAGTCGTCTCGCGGTAGGGGAAGGAATGCTCAAACTCGTGCTGCCACTTCGTATCGGCGCCAAAAGCGTAGCCAAGCTGCGTCGCCCGTTCGGCCTGCACTTCGAGCATCTTGCCCGCGTAATCGAAGATCGACGCCGCGGCGTTTTTTTTCGCGCGCGCCCATTTTGCATCGGCCAGAGAACTCAGGGGAGGTGATTTTTTTCCGACCCCTACGTAGCGCGAGACCAGATACGCCTGCTCGAGCGGCACATAGAGTCTCGACTCTTCCGCGAACTCGAGCGCGAGCACTTCCTGGGTGCCGCCGGCGGGGGCCGGGACGCGCATCAACTCGAGAAAACGCCCGACCCCATGTTCGAGATGGACGATCAGGTCGCCTTCCGTGAGCTCGCTGAAATCGATTTGCGCGCGGTTGGCGCCGAACTTTTCCGCCCGCTGCAGACGCCGGCGGTGCGCCGGATAACGGCCGAAAAGTTCCGCCGCAGAAAGCACCACTAGATTCCCGGCGGGGAACGAAAACCCGCGCGCCAGCGTTCCCTCGATCAATTCCACGCCGGCGAGCGCTCCCTCGGTGGAGCTCATGATTTCGCGGAAGCGCTCGATCTCGCCCTCGGTCGAGAAATAGATCACAATCCGCGCGTCCGCCGCCCGCCATTCCGCGAGGCGCCCGGCGAATTGCGCCCGTTTCGCTTCCAGCAACATGAAGTCGCCGACTGCGAACTCGTGCACGTCCGCGTCGTGGAATGCGCCGCTGTAATCCTCCGCCCCTTCTCCGCCCGCCGAGCCTTCGCTGATCCAGATTTGCGCGTCGTCCTCCGGCTTCGGTTCAACCGAGAGACGGAGATGATCTTTCGCGATGTAATCGCGCACCAGCGCACCTTTCTCTTCCGCCGCGCCGAGTAACAGATCGACGGCTTGCAGATGGCGGATGGAGGTCTGCGTATCGATGTCGAATTCGCGCAGCGACTCGATCTCGTCGTCAAAAAATTCAGCGCGCACCGGTACCTGAGCCTGCCAGGAGAAGATGTCGAGAATGCCGCCGCGAACGGCAAACTGGCCGCGCGCGATGACCTGCGCCACCCGCTCGTACCCAGCCGCCGAGAGCGCGCCGATCAGACGCTCCAGGGTTTCGCGCGTTCCACGCTTTAGGCGCACCGCTGCCGCTTTCAGCGCCTTCAGCTTCGGCGCCGGTTGATCGAGCGCCGCGCGGGTCGTGACGATTAGGTGTGGGCCGGCTTCGCGACTGATGCGACTGAGGAACTCGAGACGCTCGGCGGATATCTCCGGGTCGGGCAGGATATTCTCGACCGCCGCGAACTCCGCCTCCGGCAGGAAGAGCGCCTGCGGCATCCAGTTCGAGAGAGTCTCGTAGAGCATTTCCTGCGTCCGCACCGTCGGGCAGATGATCCAGATGGTGGCGCTGATTTCTCCCGCGAGCCCCGCTACGAGGAACGGCTGCGCCGCCTCCGCCACATGGGAAAACGCGACCGGCCATTCCCGGGCGACGACCGCGCGCAGTTGGCGGGCGATGGGAGCGGCCTGGGCGACGCGCGCGAGAAGCCCGGCGCTGGTGGACTCTGGCATGTTCGCGGAGTTGGAGGGAACTGCCACACAGCGCGGGCCTGCCACTGCCGCGAGGGAAATCAGAGATCCCGGCCGACGGCGTTTGCCACCGCGCGCAGGCGGGGCAGGAGCTTGGCCAGGGTCTCGGGAAAGAGCGCCTGTTCGCCGTCGCTTTTCGCGCACCCGGGCGAGTTGTGCACTTCGAGCATAATGGCGTCAGCGCCAGCCGCGATCCCCGCGAGCGCCATCTGCGGGACAAACGCCCGGAGGCCGACGCCATGCGTAGGGTCGACCACTACCGGCAGGTGCGTTTTCGCTTTCAAGATCGGCACGGCGCTAAGGTCGAGCGTGTAGCGGGTCCCGGTTTCGAAAGTGCGGATGCCCCGCTCGCAGAGCAGCACGTTCATGTTGCCCGCGCTCAGGATGTACTCCGCGCTGAGAATTAACTCGTGCACCGTGGCGCTGAATCCGCGCTTCAACAGCACCGGAAGATGGCTGCGGCCGACTTCCTTGAGCAGAGAGAAATTATGCATGTTGCGCGCGCCGATCTGGAGGCAATCGGCGTAGCGCTCCACCAGCGCGAGATCGCGCGCGTCCATGATTTCGGTAATGACCGGCAGACCGGTTTCATTCCGCGCTTCCGCGAGAAAGCGAAGGCCTTCCTCCCGCAATCCCTGGAAGCTGTAAGGCGAAGTGCGCGGCTTGAAAGCGCCGCCTCGCAGGAGCCGCGCGCCGGAGTCTTTGACGGTGTGCGCGATCGCCAGCATCTGCTCGCGGCTTTCGACGGAACAGGGGCCGCAGATCAGCGCAACCGCCGAATCCGCTCCCAGGCTGACGCCGCAGATGTCAATTTTCGAGGCTGCTCCGCGGGTTTCATAAGATGCGAGCTTGTAGGGCTGCGCAGCGGGAACGATCGCTTCCACGCCGGGCATCGCGGCGAAGGACTTGTCGCTCACCAGCTCGTGCGCGCCGATCACTCCCACGAAAACGCGCGATTCACCGCGACTGACTTCCGCCTCGAGTCCGAATGATTCAACCCGCGCGACGATCTGCTCGACCTGCTCCTCGGTGGCGGTCGGTTGCGTGATGATGATCATGAAAGCGCCTGCAAAACGCCATCATGTCGCCGCCGCACGAGCAGCGCAAGAGGCAGGTCACGGTGCCCGCGCACCGCTATGGTAAAATCGTCACCGGCGTCCCGATGGAGACGGAGTTGAAGAAATTTTCCGACATGAACTCCGGCATGCGGATGCAGCCGTGCGAAGCCGGGTAGCCCGGCAGATAGCCGGCGTGCATCCCGACGCCGCCGACGATGCGCATGAAATTCGGCATCGGTGCGCCTTTGTAATGGGTGCCCGGAGGCTTCGGATCCTTCGTCACGTCGACGTTGGGCACCACGACGTTGTCGGCTGCGTCGACATAATCGCCGTACTTGCTGGAGACGTGTTCCTTGTCCTTCTGGCTGATTTTGAAGGTGCCGGTGGGCGTGGACAAGCCTTCCCGGCCGGTGGACAGCTGCGAGACACCGACGAGTTCTCCGCCCTTGTAAAAGTAGGCTTTTTGCTCCGAAAGTTTGATTTTCACAGAGGAGCTGCCGGAGACGCCATCCCCGTCCCAGTAGGAAACCGTGTCCTGCGGTGCAGACGACGAAACCGCGCCCTGGCCGTAGACGCCGCCGAGGTACCGCGTCCCGCCGCCGGGGCCTTCCTCGTCGCAGGCCACCACGGCGACCATTGTGGCACAGCAGAGCAGAGTTTTGGTAAGGCGAGCAGATAATCGGGACATGGCAGTGTTCTGGCGGTCGGTTGATGTAGAGGGCAATGGCCACGAAGTCAATCTTCCGGCCAACCAGTTACAGGCATTTTACGTGCCCAGCGGCGGATTGGACGGCTTGAATTCTGCTTTCATTCGATGAGACTTGCGCCGCCCCCAGGCGCCCCTATGCCGACCTACGAGTATTCATGCGAAAAATGCGGGAAGAACTTCGATGTCTTCCAATCGATGCGTGATGAAACCTTCAAGGAGTGCCCGCAGGAACACTGCCAGCTGCCTGAATGGGGACACGGCAAGGTGAAGCGTCTGCTAGGCACCGGCGCGGGCCTGATTTTCAAAGGCTCCGGCTTTTACATCACGGATTACCGCAGCAATAATTACAAAGAAGGCGCCAAAAAAGAGTCCGCTGCTCCGGCGTCGGGCACCGCCGACAAGCCGACCGTGAAGGAGAGCAGCGGCGGTGGGGGCAACACGCCCGCAGCTCCGGCAAAAACGCCCGAAGCCAAGCCAAAGAAACCGGCGACAGACTCATGAAGCGGGCCGGATCGGGCGGATGCGGTGCATCCTGCGTTGATGCGCTCCAGCGGCATTCTTTTTGCGGACCTGAAGAAAGCGCTCGAGCGGGAGCAAAAGTTGATCGTGAAACTCGGATCGATTGAATTCCACCCGAAGCTGATGGCGTTGACGCCGAAGTAGACGGACGCAAAAAAGGAGCGGGGCACGGCGTTTGCCGCGCACCCGCTCCTCAAATCGTGCCAGTTGCTGCCGCTGGCCGGGGTTTAATCCAATCCCATCCTCGAGAGCAGCTGCTGATCGATCCGCCCATCGACGGGCAAGCGGTTCGCCCGCTCGAAGCGACGGATTGCGCCGCGCGTGCCGTTACCGATCACGCCATCGATCGCGCCGCGGTAGTAACCGGCGCGGGCCAGCTCCTGTTGGACCTCCACCACGACCGAGCCGCCGCGCGCTCGATCGCTGTAGCCGTTCCCGTTCCCATAGCCGTTATAATAGAACGCTGCGGAAGTCCCAAAATAGGGAAAGCCATAGCCATACCCGTAGGGGTATCCAAAGGGAGAGCCAAAGTAGCCGCTGTAGTAGCGAGGATAAAACCCGTGACGGTGATGACGCCAATGGTCGTGACCTCCGCGCCAGTTTCCGTTTTGGCCGCCATTCCAGGAACCGCGGTGCGAGCCGCTGGTGCCACCGGCAGTTCCCTGCGCGACGTGTCCGCCGGAAGCTCCCGCTGAGACCGCGCCCCCGAGGGACCCACGCCCGCCGCCATGCGATCCGCGCGATTGCGCCATCGCCGCCGGGGCAATCAGCGCCGACGAGATCGCGGCGACCAGAGATATTTTTTTCCAATTCATAATCAATTTTCCTTCTCTTCATTATACACCATCTCCGGCAAAATGTTGCGCCGCCGGGCGATTTCGTCTCGCTGGCTCGCAGCCGTCTCTGCTACCCTGCGCCACTCGCGAAATGCCACGCTTCCATCCCATCGCCAGGGTTTCTGTGCTCGCGATTTGCGGCGGCCTGCTCTCGGCTGCCGCTCCCCTGCCGCGCAGTGTGAGCGTCTCTCGGCAATTCATCGTCTACGGCGCGGACGCGCGCCTGCGCGGCGCAATTTGCGACCTGGCCGAGAACACCAAAAAAGTGGCGCTCAGCCTCATCGCGGAAACGGACAGATGGAAAACGCCGATCCTCGTGAACGCGCAGTATCCGCAGGCGAACCGGCCAGAGCTGCCCCCCGCGCGTCTCACTCTTAGCCAGACCGGCTTCGGCTTGAAGCTGCAACTCGACCTCACGATCGGGGCGGACGTTAGCGCGCCCGCGGTCGAGCATGAGCTTTTGCGCGCGCTTTTCCTGGAGATGATTTACCGCCAGCAGCCCAATACCCCGGCCGGCGCGTCCTACATCGAGCCGCCGGAGTGGTTGCTCGCCGGAGCGCAAGCGACCGGGCAAGGCCGCGATCTCGCTCCCTTGGCTGACGGATTGGCGGTGCCGATCGCCTCCGGTCGAATCCTGCCGTTGCAAGACTTCCTGCGGCAGCAACCGGCGCTGCTCGATTCGCCTTCCCGCGCCTTATATCGCGCGTACGCCGCAGCAGTCGTGGCCATGCTGCATGACACTCCGGAGGGACGCGCCGGCCTGGCCCGTTTTGTCGGCGATCTTACACAATCGAGTAACGATCCCCTCGCCGATCTGCGCGCGCACTTTCCCTCGCTCGGCGAGAACACCGCAAAGATCGAGGAACACTGGACGAACGCGGTGATGCAGCTCGCCCAGCGCGACCGCTACCGGTTGCTCGATTGCCGGGGGACGGAGAGCGCCCTCGCGCTCGCCTTGCAGGTTGGAATCACCCGCCCGCACGAGCCGGCCAGCATTCATCCGCTCGAAGACTTCGCAACCTTTCGCCGCGATCCCGCCGCACCGGCCGCCTTGCTTCGCCTAAAAGACGAGCTCTCCCTGCTCGCCAGCCGAGCCCATCCGCTCTATCGCCCCGTGATCCTCGGCTACCAGGAAATCATCCGGCTCCTGCAGGCGCGGAAGTTAAAGAAGATTCCGCACCGCCTGGCTGAACTCCGGAGCCTGCGCGAGCAACTGACACGCCGGATGGACGCGGTGGGCGATTACCTGAATTGGTTCGAAGCCACGCAGGCGCGCACCGCGAGCGGAGCGTTTGACGAGTACATGAAAGCGGCGGAGCGAGCGGTCGCGCCGCCCGCTCGTCGGCGGGACGCGATTTCGGTTTACCTCGACGCGATGGAAGCGCAGTACTGAGACGCCGTCATGATTAAAAATCAGGGCGCGAGCCGGTTGTATTTCTGCAATGCCGCCCGCAGCCGATCGTGCGGCAGCGCCATCACTTTGTGCTCATCACGTCCGGTCACATCGGTTCGGTTCGCCACGAGTGCATTCACGATCGCTTCCTCCACCGCCTGGACCGTGGCAGCGAAGATCGGGTCCAGGCGATCGTTCGGAATCGTTTGCACAGTTTGCACCGGCTTCTCGGGATCCGCCGCCTGCGCGTTCGCGGTGGAAAAAGCAAGGAAGAGATCGCCCGAGCCGTTGCCGGAGATGCTGCCGGTGCGCGCGAGCCCGAGACTGGCGCGCCGCGCAAGCCGCTTCAGCTGGTGCGGAAGCAGCGGCGCATCGGTCGCGATCACGATGATAATCGAGCCGTTCTCCTTCGAGAACACCGCCGCCTCTGGAATCTCGCGTCCCACCGGCACCCCCGCGATCGTGAGCTGCGAGCGCCGGCCGCAATTTGCCTGCACCAGCGCCGCGACCGTGTAGCCGCCTCCCTTCGCCCCAAGCGCGCGCGACGCCGTGCCCGTTCCTGCCTTGAACTCATAGGCGATCATTCCCGTCCCTCCCCCCACACTCCCTTCCTCCACCGCGCCCCCTTTTGCGCTCTCCAAGGCCGCGATCGCATGCTCCGGCTTCACATGAAACCCGTTGATGTCATTCAGGTAGCCGTCCCACGTCTCCGCCACCACCGGCAGACTCCAGGAGAAGCCGGTTGGATCCGGTTTGCCATGCGCCGTGCGCCACGCGATCACCGCATCGCGCACCACCCCCACACTGTGCGTATTTGTGATCATGACCGGGCCTTCGAGAAACCCGCCCTCCTCGACCCACGCGGTCCCGGTCATCTCGCCATTTCCGTTCAGGCTGAAAACACCGGCATAGACCGGATCGTCGAATGACTTTTCCCCTCGCGGCAGGATCGCGGTCACGCCGGTGCGCACCGGGCCTCGGCCCACTTCGAGCTTCCCTTCCCCTTCCATTAACGTCGTGAAGCCGACCGTCACACCCGCCACGTCCGTGATCGCGTTGAGCGGCCCCGGCGTGCCATCGAAGGGAATCCCAAGATCGCGCGCCCGGATCGCCTGCGCGGGCGGCGCTGGAATGGGCTCCCGCGCCTCGGCCACAAGAGCAAGACTCGCGAGCAAAACCGCCAAAAACCTCCCTCTCATGTCAAGCACCGTCCCCATACTTTCGCATCACGCGATCGATGTAAACGCCATAGGTTTCCGCCAGGGCGGCACTTTCGATGAACAGAATGTTCTCCGCGTTGAACTGCGCACTGCGCGAGAAGTTATACGAACCGGTAATCACCGTGTCGTCGATCACCAGGATCTTGTTGTGCATAAAATCATGCCGCCCGCTCGGCGTGTATGGGGTCGAGTCCTTCCCCACCAGCTGCGCCCGCGCGATCACCTCCTGCAGCGCCGGCACCTTCCAGCGATTCGACGGCACCGCCTCCCATTGCCGGAAAACATCCGCCATCTGCGTCCGATCGTAGACGCCATCCACCGGCACGCGACCAGCCTTGAGCAATTCCAGCAGCGCGTTGATCAACGTGCCAGAATTGATCAACAAACTGCAAATCCGCACCCGCCGCTCTGCCGCCAAGACGCGGCGCGCCACCTCCGCATCGATCTCGAGCCCGCACCCCGGCGAAAACATCACCCGCCCCAGCGCCGGCTGGCCGGCATAGATCAGCGGCACCGCGCGCGTCGCGATTTTGCCGGTTTCCTCGAAGTTTTCCTTCTCCCAGAGCTGCTCGAAATCCTCTGCGTAAGAAGCCGCCACCGCCGTGGACTCGATCACGAGCACGTTGTTCTCCATCAGCGTGAAGGAGTCGTTCGTCAGGTTCAGCGATCCCGTCCAGACCGCGCGCCCATCCCGCACGATGAACTTATCGTGCATCAGCTTCATCCCGGCGATCCGCTTGTTGGGAAAGCCGAGCGAAGCCACCATCGCCCCGGTGCCGCCCGCCGCCGGGTCCTGGCCAGCCGCCAGGTTCGGCACGAAAGGCTTGTCGCCGTCGTAGCAGATCCGGATTTGCACCCCGGCCCGCGCCCGGTCCTGCAACACTCGCAGGAGCTCGCCTTTCAACGTCTCATTCAGCCGCAGATCATAGAGCGCGAACTCCAGCGTCTCCTGCGCCGCCGCGAGAAATCCCACCAGCCGTTCCATCACAGACGCCGCTGTCTGGTCGTCCTGCGACAGAAAAAAAGCGGAGATGGAATCCAGCCGCTCCCCGGTTGCAAGCACGCTTAGAGGCTGGGGCTCCAAAGCAAATCCGTCAATCGCGCGCACCGCCGAGGGAAAAATCCCGGCGGTCCAGACTCGCCATTCAGTTTTCTGTTTTCGCCTTCGCGTATCACCTACGTCCTCGTCGCGTGACTACCCTAAAAGGTGGTCCGAAGGCCTGCCAGAACGCTGCGGCCCGCCAGTGGGAGCACATCTTTGAGGAAGGAGAGATGGTCGCGCGCTTCTTCATTGGTCAGGTTCGTGCCGCGAAGATAGACGTTCACGAGGACGGGGCCGGCGTGGAAGTTATAGCCGACGCTGGCGTTGAGAAAGGTGTAGCCGGGCGTGGCGGTTTCGAATTCCGCGACGCGATTCTGCCGATTCACCCGCTGGCCTTCGATCTGCGCTTCCCAGGCGGCGCTGCGGTAATTCAGCGAAGCGCTGTAACGCAGCGGCGTGATGCGCGGTAACGGCTCGCTCGTATTCGTATCCTCGGCGCGGACGTAATCGCCGCGCAGATCGAGCCAGAGATCGTGCGGGTTCTTCTGCACCTCGGGCTTCTCGCCGGTGATGAGGCGGCGGACGGACTTCGAGTCCGGCGGCGCGGCCGGGACATCAGCCGCGGCGAGGGTGAGTGGAAGGAGGTGGAATTGCACCTGGGCTTCGCCGCCGTAGAACTGCGCGTTCCGCGGCGTGTAATCGAAGACGCGGGTGTCCTCGACAAAGTCGGCCGTGGGGGTAAAGGCGATGAAGTCCCTGAAGCGATTGTAGAATGCGCTCACGCTGCCGGTGACGACGCCGGTCTGCTTCCGCAGTGACAGGTCGATGCCGATGCTCTTTTCCACGCCGAGGTTCGGATCGCCGATGATGTATTGGAAGGTGGCATCGTGCAGTCCGCGGGCGAAAAGTTCTTCCGCCGTGGGGGCGCGCTGCGAGTAGGAGCCGTTAAAGGAGAGGGCGTAATCGTTCGCGAAAGTGTAGATCGCGCCGAGGGCTGCACTGAGCGGCAGAAAATCAGGATGCTGCTGGCTTGGCGAAGTGAGCGAGGTCAGCACCGGATCGGCGGTGTCGATATCGACCGCGTCATATTCGATGCGCACGCCGCCCTGGAGCCGGACCGGTCCGAGCTTCGCTTCTTCGAACAGGAAGGCGGCGAGTTGCAGGGTCTGCGTGGGTTGAAGAAACGGATTTTCGCCCAGCACCGAAAGATTGCGGCTCAACACTTGTCCGCCGAAAGATCCCTGCAGCCGGCCGATAGGCTGGTGCACGATTTCCACCCGCGAATCGGTGCCGCTGGTTTTGAAGGTGGAACCGACGATGTCCTTGTCGATCTCCTGATGTTCGTAGTCGGTGTAAACGAACTTGAAGTTCGCGTTGGGGATTCCGTGGATCGGATCGACCAGCGAGCTGCGGAGGTTGAACTGACGCTTATCGAGATCGAGATGCACCGGCACCTGCGGATCGCCCGCCAGCGTCGCGGCGGGATCCTGCGGCACCCCGTAGATGGAGAGGAACTCGCTGTAGGACACGCCGAGATAGCCCCCGTCCCACACGTAAGACGCGCCGAAGCCATACTCCTTGGTCCGGACATAAGTGTTCGGCACGATGCCCTCGGGGTTTTCGCCGAAGCCGCGTCCCGCCGCCTGCTCCGGGGTCAACTGCGCGCGCAAGCGGTCGCTCAACGCGAAGCCGGGAATGGCGCGATCGTCCGTGCGCAGGATCGAGAAATCGCCATGCAACACGATGTGTTTCGTCGCTGCGAGCTGGAGTGAGAGCGCGCTGCTCCGCTCGAGATCGACGGAGCCGAAACGGGCGACGGTTTCGCCGCTCAGGAGCGTGGGCGGCGCTTCCACGGGAATGCGAGTATCGTTGACGTTCACCACGCCGCCGATCGCGCCCGAGCCGTAGAGGATGGTGGCCGGCCCGCGGACCACTTCGATGCTGGAGCTGAGCAACGGGTTCACGCTGGGGGCGTGGTCCGGGCTCAGGTTGGAGACGTCGAACACTTCCGTGCCGTTGTTCAGGACGCGGACGCGATTGTCGGAGAGCCCGCGGATGACGGGGCGCCCGGCGCCGGCGGTAAACCCGCTCGAGGCGACGCCCGGCTGGTCGCCCAGGGTGTCGCCGAGATTGGCGCCAGCGCGGCGTTTCAGGTCTTCACCGTTGAGCACGGAAACGGATTCAACCGTTTCCGTCTCGCTATGTTCGAGTGCGCTGGCCGTGACGACGACGCGTTCGGTTTCGGCGGTGCGACGAGGAATTGCCGGGGTGGCGGATGCCTGCGGCGTGGAGGTGACGGCATCCTGGGCCGTGGCGAAAGATACGCTGATGAGCAGCGCGGATGAAGCGATAAAAAGTTTTTTCAAAATTGAGTTCCCCTAAGCTGAAATTCATTTCCAAAGACGGGACGCGGTGTTTCACAACAGGTGAAAACCGCCAGAACCAACGGCGGGCGCGAAATCGCGCCGCGAGATTCAGAGCGCCGGGAACGGAATGGGACCGTTCCGTGCTAACCAGGCGGCGAGATGGAGCGCTTAGGAGAGCGCGGGCGGTGCGTGCTCGAAGATGCAGGCACCGAGAAACTGCGCTGGAACCCGGATCGGATTCAGCGCTGGAAGGGTCAAGAAAAGAGCAACCGGCTGCGGCGCAGCGACCAGCGGGGCCGCGGCCGCCTGCTGGACCTTGCCCGCAGCGATCAGGGTGACGGCGCATTCGTGCGGGCTCTGGCCGGCTTCAGGATGCAGGCGCTCGTGCAGTTGGGGCGAGACCGCGAGCGCGAGCGCAAAGGCGAAGGCGAAGAGCAGCCCGACCGCACCGAAACACTGCCATGCCGGCGTCTTTCTGTCGGTTCCGTTGCGCCCGCTCATCGGCTGCATTTAAAGCCCATGCGCGAGGAGGACAACGAGAATCTCGCGCGACTCGAAATACGGATGATTCGGCCTACGCGGAAAGCTTCCTTCCTCGCGCCGCGAGCGAACGGCAGGGGAATATCCAGGAACGTCAGCCCGGTTTTCTGTTTTCGCGCGCCGTCCGACGTTCTAGATTCGGCCCGTGAGTTATCAGGTTTTCGCGCGCAAATACCGGCCGCAGACGTTCGACGATCTCGTGGGGCAGGCGCACGTCACGCGCACGCTCAAGAACGCCGTCGAGCAGAACCGCCTCGCGCACGCCTATCTCTTCGTCGGGCCGCGCGGGATCGGGAAAACTTCCACGGCGCGGATTCTGGCCAAGGCGCTCAACTGCATCCACGGGCCGACGATTTCGCCCTGCGGCGTCTGCGATTCGTGCAAAGAAATCGCGGCCGGCAACAGCCTCGACGTGCTCGAGATCGACGGCGCGAGCAATAACGGTGTCGAGCAGGTGCGCGAGCTGCGGGATAACGTGCGCTACGCCCCGAGCAAAGGGCATTTCAAAATCTACATCATCGACGAGGTGCACATGCTCACCTCCGCGGCGTTCAACGCCCTGCTCAAGACGCTGGAGGAGCCGCCGCCGCACGTGAAGTTCATCTTCGCCACGACCGAGCCGCAGAAGGTGCTCCCGACCATCCTGAGCCGCTGCCAGCGGTTCGATCTCCACCGGATTCCGGCCAACCTCATCGCGGATCATCTCCAATACATCGCCGGCGAGGAAAAGGTGACGCTGGAGCCGGCCGCGGCGCACGCCATCGCGAAAGGCGCCGAGGGTGGGCTGCGCGACGCGGAGTCGATGCTCGACCAGTTGGTGGCCTTTTGCGGCGAGCGCATCGCGGAAGCGGACGTGCTGAGCGTGTTTGGGTTTACGAGCGAACAGACGGTCGCGGCGTTCACCGAAAATATCCTCACCGGTGCGACCGCCGCCGCCTTGGAGCTGCTCCACTCGGAAGCGGAATCCGGCAAGGACATGATGAAGCTCATGTCGGACCTGATCGCCTACCTGCGCGATCTGCTCGTCTATAAGGTGAAGCCGGACGCGGTGGCGGACGAGGTAAACACGGAGCTACAGACTGCGCTGCAAACTCAGTCCGCCGTGATCGAGACCGACAGGCTGCTCGAGCTGATCGATCAATTCGCGGCTGCGGAAGGCCGGATGAAATGGGCGCCCAACAAGAAGCTGCATTTTGAGGTGGCGGTGATCAAAGCGATCCAGGCGCTCAGCCAGGTGACGTTGAACGAGGTGATCGAAAACCTGGCGGCGTTGCGCGATGGGAAGACGCCGCCGAAGGAAGTTGTAGCCGGGGTCGCTGACCCCGGCCGGCGCAAGGCGAAATCTACGTCCACCAGTGTCCCCGCCTCCAGCACGCCCGCCCCCAAGGCGGAGCCGGCACCTGCCCCCGCCACCGTGACGCCTGTCGACATCGAGGCGCTTTGGCAGCAGACGGTCGCACAAGTGCACCAGCGCCGGCCGTTGATCGGCGGGTGGATCAATTCCGCGCGAGTTCTTGGACAGGAAGGTCGCTCATTGCTGGTCGGCTTCCCGCCGGAGATGAAGACGGCGATGGAGACGATCGACACGCCGAAGATGCGCGATTCAATCGAGTCGCTCCTGAAAGAACTCAGCGGCCGTGATTGGACCCTGAAGCTCAGCCTGCAGGAAGGCTTGGCATCCGCGCCCTCACCGCAGACAAACGGCACCGATGCGCCCGAGCCGCAGCCCGCGCAACCCGCGGCCACCACCTTCAAAGACGACCCGCTGATCCGCGAGGCGCTCGAAATTTTCAAAGGCGAAATCAAACCCGTAACCGACTGATCGAGAGACTATGAACCTAAACAAGTTAATGAAGCAGGCTCAGAAGATGCAGGAGCAGATGGCCAAGACCCAGGCTGAGCTGGAGGACAAAACGGTCGAAGTGCAGGCCGCCGGCGGGAAGGTCACCGTGGTGGCGAACGGCGCCGGCGACGTGATCTCCATCAGGATCGACAAGCAGATCGTCGACCCGGAAGATGTCGAGTTTCTCGAGGAAGCAGTCCTGAGCGGCGTGCAGCAGGCGATCACGCAAGGCAAAGACCTGGCGCAATCCGAGATGACAAAAATCACCGGCGGACTGGGTGTCCCCGGGCTCGGGCTGTAGAAGAATTTCCTTAATCTCGCGACCGAGAATCCGCTGGAGTTATTCCCGCCGTCGTCGAGGTCTTGCGTCACCGCTGCAGTCGCCGGTGACGGTCAACGAGACACACTTCTGCGATGCCGAGTTGCTGCATTTTTTCTCCTAACCGGTCGTAGTTTTCCGCCAGCTGCACGTGCGAGTGTGCGTCGGACGCGGTCGTGAACGGGATGCCTTTGGCGCGCGCGAGGTCGATCAAGCCATCGGAGGGATAAAGCTCGTTGACCGGTTTGCGCCAGCCGGCGGTCGAGAGCTCGATGGCCAGGCCGCGGGCCGCGATGAAGTCCAGCGTCTCCGTCGCAAGCGCCGTCACATCCGCGGTGGGACGGTGGCCGTGGATTTTGACCAGGTCGAGATGCGCCAGGCAATCGACCAGCCCACTCGCTGCCATCTCGCGGACGCGGTTGAAGTAGTCCTCGTAAATGACGTCGATCTCGCGACCGGCGAACTGCCCGGCGCCAGCCGGCACGCTGTCGAACATCTGCCCGGGGTCGTCCAGGTAATGGACGGAGCCGAGCACGAAATCGAGCTGATCCCAATGCGCTTCGACCCAGCGCCGCCCGGCGGCGGAAGTGGCGGGGTCGTTATCCAGCTCGATCCCGGCGCGAATCTTCACGTCCGGGTTCGCCTCCCGCAGTCGCTCGAGTTCATCGAAGTCGACTCCGGCGTGGTAACGGTCGTGATCGGTGAACGCGATCTCGGCTAGACCGCGGGCGCGGGCGCTCTCGACCCACGGCTGCAAAAGCTCGCGCGTGTACGGCTGGATGCGATGGCCCTGCGGGTGGGTGTGGTAATCGGAGGAGGGTTGAGAGTTAATTGTTGAGAGTTGAGTGCCGACCAATCTTCCTTCTCTCAACTCTCAACCAACCACACTCAACTTCTTCCTCACGGCGCCGTGAGAAACTTCTGCCGGACACGCAGCTCGGAGTATTTCGGGAAGAACACCTCGGCGATGAAGACTTTGTTCGGCGTCAGCTCGCGGGTGGCAATGGTTTCCGCATACTCGATATGCTCCTGCGGATTGATGAAAACCGTGCCCAGCGTCTCGGTGAAGGCGTGGTTATCCGACCACGTGGTGAGGATCGTCTCGGCGGCGTTCCGCAGGTGGATCTCGAACCGCTGGGAGGTCGGAAACTCGAGCGTGATCGGCTTTTTCGCTTTGTTCGTCAGCCGCACGCGCACATCCATCTGCCGGACTTCCGAAAGCCGCAGCGGCTGCGGCCAGATCTCGACCGTCATGACGAGCCCGCGGAGGTTGACGTCGTTATATTCCGGCGACCGCTCGGAATGGAATGGGTTCAGCCGGCTCAACCAGCTGCGTCTCTCCGCGGCGCCGGCGCCGTTGTCTTCCTGCGCAAACGCGGCCCCACTCATCGCCAGGAGGAGCAGCAACGGCACGACGGCGCGTTTCATGAGCGGGTAATCAGCAATCTTGCAAATGCTGTCAAACCCTTTATCTAGCGGCCATGAGGACCCTGGCCGCGTGCGTGATTCTGGCCGCTCTCGCGGGGGCGCACACGGAAGCGCGGAAGCCGCGTTGCACGATGCGGCTCCATGCAGAGGCGAACGCGAACGACACGGAGGTCTTCTCTTCGCAGGCGGAATCCCCGCGGACCGGAAAGAAGGTGGTGATTGAGAAGGTGGCGACAATTTCGGAAAACGATGTGGACGGCTTCGCGGTCTACCCGGCGCCCGACGGCACCTACGGCGTCCTGTTTCAGCTGAACGAACACGGGAAGCTGGCGCTCGACACTCTCAGCATCGATCGCCGGGGACGTTTCGTTTACATCTTCGTGAACGGCCGCGGCGTGGCGGAGCTGCAGATCGACAAGCGGGTGACGGACGGACAGGTCTGGGTGGCATCCGGCATCACGCCGGCTGATATCGAGCTGATGAAAAAAAGCTGGCCGCTTATGGGAGGGAGAAAAAATTCCAAATCAAGCTCAAAGGAAGCTCCCAAGAGCCAGGACACCGGCAGCGCCCTGTGAAATTTGGCGCTTGGAGCTCCTTTGGGATTTGGGGCTTGGGACTTGGCATTTTTGCACCCTCCCTTTTGGCGCAAGATGAGGCGCTGAGACTTGCGCTGCCGACGGATAACACCGCGCTCTTCAGCGGCGGCGGCCCGGAGTTCTACCAGTACATCACGCGCGATTTCCACGGGGAAAAGTCGACGCCGTGGGAGGGCGGGCAGTACGGGTTCGTGCGCAATCCGCAGGAAACGGGCTCGGGAATTGTTTACACCCGCTTCCACGAGGGGATCGACATCAAGCCGATGCGCCGGGATGCAAAGGGCGAGCCGCTCGACGAGGTGCGCGCGATCGCCGCGGGTAAAGTGGTGTACGTCAACCTCGTGCCGGGTTACTCGAACTACGGAAAGTATGTGGTGGTCGAACATCGGTGGGGCGGCGCGAATTACTACAGCCTCTACGGCCATCTCGCCTCGGTGGCGGTGCCCGCCGGCACCCGGGTCAAGGGCGGCGACACGCTCGGGATCATGGGCTACACGGGCGAAGGACTCGACCGGGCACGGGCTCATGTTCACCTCGAGTTGAACCTGTTACTGAGCCGGGAGTTTGAGGGCTGGCATGCCGCCACTTTCAAGAACGAGCCAAACCATCACGGCCTTTACAATGGGATCAATCTCGCGGGCCTCGACATCGCGAAGCTCTATCTGGCGCTGCGGAAAGAGCCCGCGCTGCGCGTTCCGGAATTTCTCGGGCGCGAAGAAGTGTTCTTCAAAGTGGTCGTGCCCGCGGCGCAGAACTTCGATCTGCCGCAGCGTTATCCGTGGATGCTGAGGGGGAACGCGGAGAGGCCGGCGGGCTCGTGGGAAATCTCTTTCAACCAGGCGGGTATCCCGCTGCGAATCGCGCCGCGAGCGGAGACCGTCGCCGCGGCCGAGCTGTCATACTCGAAGAAGAACCGGGTGAACTACGCGTATCTGACCCGCGGGATGCTGGCCGGCAGCGGCGAGCACGCGACGCTGAGCGAGAGCGGTCGCAGCCTGATGCGTCTGCTGACCTGGCCGGACTGAGAAGGCTACTTCGAAACGGCCGGCGGGCCGCTCTACGTGAACGCGGGCATCGGCACTTCCGATTCGCTTCAACTGCCCGCCGGAAGTCACACTCGTGACCATGTAAGAAGACCGCGAAGGCCGCACGGTTGCGACGGCCGAAGCGACCGTTTAGCCTCGGGCGTGAGAAAGCTGGTGCATCGGCCGCGGCGGCTGCGACAATCGCCGGCTTTGCGCAATCTCGTGCGCGAGACGCATCTCACGGCGCACGATTTCATCCTGCCGCTCTTCGTGAGCGAAAAGGTGGAAACGCGGCGCGCGATCGCGAGCATGCCGGGGGTTTCGCAGCTCTCGGTGAGCGCGGCGGTGGAAGAAGCGCAGGAGGCGCAGGCGCTCGGCTTGCAGGCGGTGCTGCTCTTCGGCATCCCGGCGGTGAAGGATGAGCAGGCGAGCGGCGCCTACGCGGAGGACGGAATCGTGCAGCGAGCGACCCGGGCGATCAAAGCCGCGGCGCCGGAGCTGCTCGTCATCACCGACGTCTGTCTCTGCGAATACATGAGTCACGGGCATTGCGGAGTGACCCGACGCGACGGCGAACATTTCCATGTGCTGAACGACGAAACGGTGGCGCTGCTGGCGAAAACCGCGCTCTCCTGCGCCGCGGCCGGCGCGGACCTGGTCGCGCCGAGCGATATGATGGATGGCAGGATCGGCGCGATCCGCGAGCTGCTCGATGAGCATGGCTTCGAGCAGACGGGGATCATGAGCTACGCGGTGAAATTCGCGTCGGTCTTTTATGGTCCGTTCCGCGACGCGGCGGAAAGTCCACCGCAATTTGGCGATCGCCGTTCCTACCAGATGGATGCAGCGAATGCGGTCGAGGCGCTCCGCGAAGCGGCGCTGGACGTGGAGGAAGGTGCAGACATTCTGATGGTGAAGCCGGCGCTGCCGTATCTCGATATTCTCTGGCGGGTGCGGGAACGCTTTGGATTACCGACGGCGGTTTACCATGTGAGCGGCGAGTTCGCGATGGTGAAGGCGGGCGCGGAGAAGGGCTGTTTCGAGGAACGCGCGGCCGTGCTCGAAATCATGACGTCGCTGAAACGCGCGGGCGCGGATTTGATCGTGACCTATTGGGCAAAGGAGCTGGCGGAGTGGACGCACGGGTAGTCGTGCGGCGAGGCGAAACGGAAGCGCATCGCCGGCTCAAACGGCTGGCGGTGCTCTGGGCGCAGGCGCAAGGCTACGCGGCCTGCGCGGTGGAGGTGACGCTGCCGCGCTGCCGTTATCGCGCGGATGTGGCGGCATATCGCGCTCGCGGCCAGGAGCGAGCCGCCACGGCGGTCTTCGAATGCAAGCAGGTGCGCTCGGATTTGCGCCGCGATAATTGTTGCAGTGCGGCCGCGCAGGCGAGGCTGGCGACCGTGAGCCAACGACGACAGGTGCTGGAGAAACACCTGCGCGTGCATTATCCCACACTGCGCTGCGGCGAATCGCTCTTCCCGGAGTTCGATGCGCATGACTTCGAGCAGATCGAGCATCACTCCTACCGGCGAGTGCTGAGCGAATTGCGCGCCCTGCAGAATCAGCTTCGCGGCGGGAGGAAGTTCGAATGCCTGACGCGTTACCGGAGCGCAAACCTGTTCTTCCTCGTCGTGCCTAACGAGTTATTCCGCGCCGCGGAGGTGCCGCTCGGCTGGGGCGCTCTCGTCGAGACAGAGGGCATGCTGTTGTTGCGACAAAAGCCGGCCTGGCACGATTGCTCATCGGAAAATCAACTGCGAGTCCTGCAGCGGATCGCGATGGCCGGGACACGCCACCTCAATCGACAGCTCGAGATCGACTTCGAGGAAGTGCAAGTTGCGCGCCGCCAGTTGTAGCCAGGGCGGCGGCTACAACCGCACGAGGAGATTGTGCCCCGTCATTTCCGGCGGCTTCGGCAACCCGAGCAAAAAAAGCAGCGTCGGCGCGACATCCGCGAGAATCCCGTCTTCGACGCGGAACTGCGCCGCATCCTCCGCGACGTAGATGCACTGCACCAGGTTGGTGGTGTGCGCGGTGTTGGGCGAGCCGTCGAGATTGCGCATCTGTTCGCAATTCCCGTGGTCGGCCGTGAGCAACGCTTTCCCGCCTAACGAGAGAAGCTCCCGCACGATCCGACCGACACATTCGTCGATGGTCTCGACTGCACGCACCCCGGCGGTGACGACTCCGGTGTGGCCGACCATGTCCGGGTTAGCGAAATTCAGGATGATGAGGTCGTAGCGCGACAGGCTGGCGAGTACCTCGTCCGTGACATCGCGCGCGCTCATCTCGGGCTGGAGATCGTAAGTGGCGACTCTCGGCGACGGGATGATCTTTCGATCCTCGCCGGGGGACGCCCGTTCTACGCCGCCGTTGAAAAAGTAGGTGACGTGCGGGTATTTCTCCGTCTCCGCGATTCGCAGTTGGGTCCTCCCGGCGGCGCTCACGACCTCGCTCAGAATGTGCGCGAACGCTTCCGGCGCAAAAGCGTAGGGCGAAGCGTAGTTCGCGTCGTACTGGGTCAGGGTGACGTAATGAATATCCGGCTGCACGGTGCGGTCGAAGCCACTGAACGCCGGATCAAGAAACGCCTGCGAGAGCTGCCGGGCGCGGTCGGCGCGGAAGTTAAAGAACAAGACGACATCGCCATCGCGCACCCGCTGCTCGTGTGGCTGAGCGAAGATGAGCGCCGGCATGAACTCGTCCGTTTTGCTCCGCGCGTATTCCGCTCGCACGGCTTCTGCGGGCGAGAGGTTCGAGACCTCGCCGCGCCCCAGCACTACCGCATCCCAGGCCAATTTCGTCCGATCCCAGCGCCGGTCGCGGTCCATCGCAAAGTAACGTCCCACAACCGTTCCGATGCGGGCGCCGCTGCTCGCCAGCTCCCGGGCGCAGGTCTCGAGGAACTCCGCGCCGCCCGTGGGGGAGGCATCGCGGCCGTCGGTGAAGGCGTGCACCATGATGTCGCTGACACCGGCTGCTTTGGCGGCGTCCGCGAGGGCGATGAGATGCGCATAGTGGCTGTGCACGCCGCCATCTGAGACCAGGCCGAGCAAATGGAGCCTACGCCCGCGGGCGCGCGCAAAGGTGTCTTGCAGCACCGCGTTGCGCGCGAACTCGCCCTCGTCGATCGCCCTGTTGATCCGGGTCAGATCCTGATAAACGATCCGGCCAGCGCCGAGATTCAAGTGGCCGACTTCGGAGTTGCCCATCTGCCCCGGCGGCAGACCTACGTCCACCCCGCTGGCGCTGAGCCGTCCCATGGGATAGCTGCGATATAGCGCATCGTGGACCGGAGTGTGCGCGAGCAAGGTGGCGTCGCCGTTCTGCTCGCGCTCTTCCCGGCCGCCGGGATTGATCCCCCACCCGTCACGAATCATGAGCAGCACCGGCTTGGCCATGGCGGCGAGTTTGCTGGTGTTGCGCAGAGCGCACAAGCGGGTTCTTGCGTTGACAGTCCGCGCCCGTGGCGACTAGATCGCTTCGTGAAATGGCGCAACCAGCTGCTCGCGCTGTTTTGTCTCTTCGTTTTCTTCGCGGTAGGCGTTTTCTACTTCCGCTACTGGGTGGTGCAAAAGCCGTTCGGGATCATCCTCTTTGTGGCGGAAGGACTGGATCTGCGCACGCTGGCCGCGGCACGGGTCTATGCCGGGAGCGCCGACAAGCCGCTCGTGATTGATTCGCTGTCGTTCACTTCGGTGCTGAAAAATTACTCGCAGAATTCGACGGTGGCCGACGCCGCCGCCGCCGCGACCGCCTTAGCCACCGGCGCGAAGGTGAACAACGGCGCGGTCGCGCTCGACCCCGACGGCAACGAACTCGCCACTCTCCTTTACCTGGCCCACACGCATCGCCGTATGACTGGTCTGGTGACGAACGGCAGCCTGACCGCGCCGACCGCAGCCAGCTTTTATGGCCATGGTCTCACGAGCGAAAACGGGTGCGATTTTGCGGCGCAACTCGCGGGCAAAGCGAACCTGGACGTGGTACTCGGAGGCGGTGCCGCTGACTTTTACCCGGCGGCGGACGGCGGTCGGCGGACCGATGGCCGAACGCTTCTCACGGAACTCGCCACCAGCGGCTACGAGGTGGTGCGGACGCTGCAGGACCTCGAAGAGATCCCGCGCTGGCGCCGCGCAAAGTTGTTCGGCCTTTTTAGCCACTCCGATCTCTTGTTTGCTGATGAAGCGGAGGCGGGGGACGATCAGCCGACCCTTTCCGATCTAGTGCGCCGCGCGATCGAGCTGCTGCAATTCAACCGCGGGGGCTACCTTTTGGTGGTGGATGCTGCGCTCGTCGCGAAGGCGACGGACCAGAACCAGACGGAACGCGCTCTCGGGGAAGCCGTGGAACTCGATCGTGCGATTTCAGTGGCGCTCGATTACGCGGGGACCAAAACGGCGGTTTTCGTGTGTGGCGATATGGCCAACGGCGCTCGGTCGGAGGCCGGGCCGGCATTGCCGGTGCCGGCGAGAAACAATGATGTGTCAGCACCCGCAAATCCGCGCGCCAAGGGGGAGCTGTCCGAGGTGGAGACGCCCGGTCCGGCTCCTTCGGACCCGCCGCAGCAGGAGCCTACGCCGCAGGAATCTGCTTCTGCGCCAATCGCGCCGATGACCGACGACGTGGCGTTCGGCACCGGGCCGGGGGCGGCAGTTTTGCATGGCGTGCTTGAGAACACCGCCATCTTCGAGATCATCCGCGACAATCTCTGATCGGATGGCGGTTGGTCCCAAGAAGAAGGAGAAGGCGCGCCGAGCAGGCGCGCGTCCTGCGCTCACGGCGGCGAGGCATTCCATTCAGAACGAGAGACGCACAAAGCGAAAACCCGTCTGCCAGCGTGAGCCGACAGACGGGTGATGAATCGATCAGCTGGTTCGCTTATGGACTGGTGGGACGAGCACCAGCACGAAGGTGAAGGACGGTGGCCGCAGGCGGGCCGGCGGGCCTTCTGCAGGCGCTTCCGCTGGGCCTTCACCAGGCATGTCTTCCCTTCGATCATCGAGCAGAGCGCGAGGCCGTCAGGGCCGGATTTGGTCAACGACCGGTGAACGACCGTGCAAAACGCAGACCGTCTACCGCCTCGGGGAACGCGGGCTGGAGGCGCAACGCTTCTTCATAATGAGCGATTGCGTTGTCGTACTCGCCGGCCTCCAAAAGGAGGTCGGCGAGCTCCTTGTGCGCGAGTTCCAGTTTGGGATCAAGTGCGAGACTATGCTCGTAGCGGGCGCGGCTCTCGCTTGGGCGACGCAGCACGCGCAACACTCCGGCGAGGTTTACTTCCGTCTTTGCGTTTTTCGGGTCCAGCTCGAGAGCGCGCTCGTAGTGGGGAACTGATTGGGTCAAATCTCCACGATCGCTCAGTGCAAGTCCGAGGCAGAACTCCGCCTCCGCGAGATCGGGCTTCAGCCGCACGGCTGTTTCCAGCCGCCCAATCGCATCATCCAGTCGCCCCGCGTCCTGCAGCGCCTTGCCGTAGGCGAGTTGCGCCTTGCCATCCTGCGGGAGCACCTCGGCGACTCTAGCAGACCGCTCGATCGCAGGCACGGTGCGGCCCAGCAGCTGTGCCCCGCACAACGCGCCGAAGGGGACGAGCAGCGCGGCCCAGCGCAGCGCATGCCCGCTCCACGGAGGCAATCGGCGGACCTGAGGAGCAGTCGGGCTCCGCTCGGAATTCAATCCCAGCATCGATCCCGTCTGAGTCTCGCGAACTTTCCAAATAAATCCGTCGTAGTAAAAATGAAGCAGTGCGGACGCCGTGACCATGCCCACCAGTGTGTAACGGATCGCTTCGGCGGAAACTCCCGAGGTGAGCAACGCGATTGCCCCGTAAGCAAAGACCAAGCCGACGTAGACCCCGAGCAACGATCCGCTGCGTCGGAAAACGAACCGCATGAAACCCCGGATTGTTTCGTCGCGCTCCACGCGGGCGCGGTTGTAGATCCAAACGATCGAGAGGTATTGCACGTCGTGGAAAACCTCGAAAAGCGCGATGCCAACCAGGATATTTTGCACCCCGTTGTTGCAGTACCACCAGAAGCCGATGCTGCTGGCGAGAAGCGCGAGCTTGATCGGGCTGAACCCTCGGCCAGCGCGCCAGTCCCGCCACTGTCCCACCGCGTAGAGGACGGTAACGACTGAAAGGATCAGAAAAGCTCCGCTCCGGAAGCCATTCACGAGCCACGAAGGGATCACTGGCCCGCCGCTGTCGTAGTAGAGGTCCAGGCAGCTCCGGAAGCGGAGGGGAGAAAGTACCACGGCGGTCGTAAACCACGTAAGACAGAGGGCGAAATCGAGACGAGCGCGTTGCGGCGCTTTTGCCCGCGCCTTCCCGTCGTAGATGCGCGAGAAGCCGTAGGTCTGCATCATGCCATGCCAGATACCCCACACGAGTGCCACGAGTTGAATTGCCTGAATATTGTAAACCGACGACCAGACGCAGACGGCGATCAGAACCACAGGCGCTACGACGAAGCGCATCCTGAAGCGCTGGAAGAGAGCCTTGTCGCCATAGGCTCGGATCATGCCAGGCAGGTGATGCCCCATGGCGCCAAAGGCCCCGACGAAAAGGAAAATATCCTGCGCGCTCCAGCGCGCCTGCGCTGCGACAAACACGGGGATGAGAACCGCAGGGGTGCCGACGAAAAGCAGGAGATCCAGCCAGCGCCCAAGGATCCAAGGAGACGGCTGAGAGGCCGGAGCCGACGCAGAAGGCGCTGGGGGCTTCAGCGATCGAAGCTGCGACCTGCGTGCCGCCTGGCGCCGCTGCTGACGGCTTGATGGTGCTTCCTGAACCTTCACACGATGCTTCTTACCCTTCCCTCGTGTCCCGTGCAAGGCTGGCGAGGACTGGCGGCTCCCGAAACCGTGCCGCTTTTTCCATGGAAGCGCCAGTGCGTCAAGCAGGCGCGACAAATTTCGGGGGGCCGTTGGGTCGGCTGTTCGCCCTCCCGCTGACTTAACGTTCCGCTTGCGGGACAGATGGAGCGCAACCGCACTTTTGAACACTACCGTCGCCTCTGTGGCCGCGTTCGGGGCCTCGGCCGAGAGCCAGTGGTGAAACCTGCCTCGAGCGCGGCGAGGTGTTAGCCAAGGCTTGCGCTCAGCCTGGGTACGCGACCACGGCTACCACACCGTTACTTGGCGCAGCGAGACTCGCACGAAGCGAAGCTCGGTCGGCCCGAAGGCGAGGCGTTTGATCGGCTGGAGCGATGTTCGTCTTGAGCCATCCAGAAACAAAAAGGCGGGCGGCATTTCTGCCGCCCGCCCCTGTTGTCGAGCAGTGATGCTCGCGATTGCTGAGTTCGATTAGAACTTCTTCCGCAGGCTCACGTAGTAGTAGCGATTGCGGATCGAGTAATTCGAGGTGTCGTAGTTGTCGTTGAAGGCGCCCAGCACGGTTGGCGGGTAGCGATCGAAGACGTTGTTCACGCCGACGGTGACCGTGGTGTTCCAGAGCATCCGCTGCCAGATGCTGCTGTTATCCGCACCGGCCACTGCCGCGCCCATCCCCTTGCCGTCCTTCGCATCTTTCGAGAAGCCGGCCGCAGCTACCTGCATTTCCGGTTTCTTGAACTCGTAGCTCAGCTGCATGTCCAGGGTCTCATATTCCGAGACGCGGTGGTGCAGGATGAAGTTCGGGTTCGCCAGCGTGCCTTCACGCCCTGGGACTACGTCATTGCCCAGGATGAAGTTCGGATCGTCCTCGTAGTCACCGATGTAGTTACCAGTGGCGACAAAGTCGAAGCCTCTCCATTCCCATTCCCCGCGCAGGAACGCCTTGTTGAAAGGAATGCCACCCGGTGCCAGCGGGAAGGTCCCGTTGTTGTAGTCACCCAGGAAGTTATGCAACTCAAATCCAGGAATGCCGAGGCCGGCTTTCCAGCTGAAGAAGTGGTTATATCCACCAGAGAGGGTGAACGTCCCCAGGTTCTGCGTTGGGATCGAGTAAACCGCAGTGATGTCGACGCCCTGCACAAAGCGAGCACCAGCGTTACCGGTCGCAGAATCGATCCCGCGCAGTACGCCAGTGGCGTCACGTGTTACACCCAGACCAGGCCCACCACCGTCGCCCGCGAACCCATCTGGATCGAGAGTATTCGTCGAGAGCAGGACCTGCGCGAAGTCATCACCGCTCAGAATCAGGTTGGTCGTGTAGAGCTGATAGTAATCCACCGTCATGGTGAATCCGCTCAGCCACTTTGGCGTGTAAACCAGACCGGCAGAATACGCATCTGTCGTCTCAGGAGTAACCGCTGTGTTGCCACTGCGGAACACACCCTCTGGCGGCTGCAGGGTCACGCCGCCACCCGGATTGAAAGGATCGAACAGCTGCGGGAAGTCCTGAATCAGAGGGTCGAACAGATTCGCAGGTGAGGGCGAACGGAACGACTGATTCCAATTGGCGCGCAGCGTCAAGTCCGCGATCGGCTGATACCGGATCGAGACACGCGGCGTTCCACCGAAGTCTTCGTTCGGATTCGCGTTATCAAACGAAGCCGTGGTGTGGAAGAACTGGTCCTTATCCTCGAACTTCTCATAACGGTAAGCGATCGAGATCTCAAGCGAACGCACGAATGGCACATTCATTGTCGAAGTGACGATCGGGAAGTTCAACTCCGTGAAGACCGAGTCCACCTTCTGAAGGGTCTGCGTATTCGGCGACTGATTGAAGCCGAGCTGATCGTTGGCAGCCTGGATGTTGTCAGGGATGGAATGTTGCGCGATCTCGCGATGTTCGTAGCCGGCAGCCAGATCCAGGCCGCCGTTATACATGTTTGGGAAAAAGTGCGCGTTCAACTTGATATCTGCCAGCCAATCGCGCTCGCGGAAAAGCGAGTTACCGACATAGGCCGCTCCTGGATTATTCGCATCCGTGGCGAGGTTTCCTGCGATCAGGTTATTGTACGGCGCAGTCAAACCCGTGGGAACGCCCGCGATGTAAGTGGGCGCTGTGCCGACCGCCGGCGCGCTCTGACCGATGAAGGGATTGAAGGTATTGGAAGCGATCAGTCCGCGAATGGCCGAACGCGTGGCGTCGCCACTATCCGTGCGGCGCTCGTTGAACTTCTCGTAAACAAATCCCGTGTCATAGCCGAAGCGGCTAATGAAGCCGTTGTCCTTGAGATTGAAATCGCCATTCAACCCCCCGACATAACGCCAGTAATCGTGGTCGAAGAAGGAGCGGCGATTGCCCAGTTCCTGCACCAGGCGATAGCGCACGGAGCCAAGCTGGTTCCCGAAGGGATTGAAGATCGAAGCGCGCGCTTCGGTACGTCCATTCCCCGAACTGGAGATCGTGAATGGCGCAGGAGCCAACCCGTTGTCCTGCTTCGTATTGGAATACATGACATCGCCGTATACCTGCAAACCGTCACCGAAGATCTTGTACCGGCCAGTGGCGTAGTACATGAACTTCTCGACACCGGGAATCGCAGGGGTATAAGCGCGGAAGTTAAAGCGGGCCGGATCAGTTCCGGCAGGGACATCAAACGGCCGATAGCTCGCAGGAGTCACCTGGTTCGCACCTAGATCTGCCAGTACGAACTGGCCCGATTGCGCGGGCAACCCAGGGAAGACGAGAGGGCCGGTCACTACCGAGACACGACCAGCGAAGGTCGGGCTGTTGTTGTTCAGACCACCGCGGCCAAGGCCCGTCGGGTTGTTGCCGAGGTTACCCGTACCGGCGAGTTTCGCACGATCGCGCGAGAAGAGGCTGGCGCGGGAATAATACTCCGCCGCCGCTGCCACTGACACTTTGTCAGTCGCTACGCCGCCACGGACATACGCCTGGAGCACGTGAGCATCGGTCTCAGTGGTGTTGCCATAGAGGGCGAAGATCTCTGCGCCTTCATACGGTGCTTCACCGGGTCCGTTCAGGAGGATGAAGTTGACCACACCCGCGACCGCATCCGAGCCGTAAATAGCCGACGCACCGTCCTTGAGGACTTCAGTGCGACGCACGGCGCCGATTGGAATTGCGTTGATGTCGGAGAACTCAAACGCGCGACGACCGTTGATCAGGGTCAGCGTATTCGCGGAGCCGATAGCGCGCAGATTGATGGTCGCCTGGCCGTTACCGCCGTTGGAATCGTTTTCCGTGGCAGCGTTACCGACGAAAGAGGGCAACTGACGCAAGCCTTCCACAGGGGTGTTGGCACCCTGCTTCTGCAGCGCTTCCGCCGTATACACCGTCACTGGCAAAGCAGATTCGGTTTCAGCGGTTGGAATGTAGGAACCCGTCACGACGACGCGTTCGGTGGAAGCTTCGCCGCCGCCGGTATTATTCGCCGGCAGGGTCGGAGCATTAGGGACGTCCGGGGCCGCCGCCGCGGCGCGCGTCGTCGGCGCTACGTTCTGCGCAAAGGCGCTCGAAGCGATGAGGATGGGAACGCTGACGCCGACTGCGAGAGCCGAGCGGAGCGATCCTAACGTGTTCTTTACGTTTCTGATCATTAGTTTCTCCATTGGTTGGGTTAGGTTTGGCGGTGAGGAATAGTGAAGTTCGATACGCCTGACAAGGTTTTTTTTCACTTTTTTCAAAAAACTTTGAACGGGGGGAGAGAGCGCAATGTCGGTTCCGGTCGCCAGCGTCTACCGGTGAGGGGACCATGCGGCGTCACTGGCGGCCGGGCTTCCCCTGTTTCCCTCCTGCCACGGCGGACGTTGCGGTTTGCGTCCGCGCGCCTTAATTGCGTCGCACCATGTTTACCGGGCTCATCGAAGAAATCGGCAGTGTCCTCTGGATTCGGGCGACCGACCGTGGCACGCAGTTGCAAATCGCTGCCCCCGGGATCGCGGACGAGCTGCACAAGGGCGACAGCGTCGCGGTGAACGGCTGCTGCCTTACGGTGAAAGCGCGCCGGCGGGAGCAGTTGACCTTCGATTTGCTGGAGGAAACACTCGATCGCACCAATCTCCGCACGCTTCGCCGCGACAGCCCCGTCAACCTGGAACGCGCGGTCGCCGGGAATACCCCCATGGGCGGTCATTTTGTGCAGGGGCACATCGACTGTGCCGTCCCGGTGCTCGGGTTCGAAGAAGCCGGAGCGGATCATCGACTGGAAGTGGAGTTACCATCCGATTTTTCACACTACATCGTCTACAAAGGTTCGGTCGCGGTGAACGGAATCAGTCTCACGGTGGCGGAGGTTTTGCCGCACAGTTTCGTGGCCTGGGTGATTCCGCATACGCGGCGCCACACGAATTTGAACGGGGTGGTGACGGGAGAAATTTTGAACCTCGAGTTCGATCTGCTGGCGAAGTATGTCGAGCGGGCAGTGGCGCGCTATGCGCCGCAGGGAAGTTGAGAGTTTTTTGTTGAAAGTGTGAGGGTCGCGCTTCGGCCCCGCGGGGCGCGGGGAATGGCTCTCCACATCTCCCGCCCTCAACTCCCATGCTACTTCGCCCCGAAACCGAAGATCACCGCGGGAATCGTCCGCACGAGGATCTTGAAATCGAGGCCTAACGACCACTTGTCGATATATTCGAGGTCCAGTTTCACCCAATCGCGGAAGTCGGTCACCTGATTCCGCCCGCGGACCTGCCACAGACAGGTCAGCCCGGGCTTCACGCTCAACCGCCGCCGCTGCGCGGTGTTCTCGAATTTCTCCACCTCATAAAGCGGCAGCGGCCGCGGCCCCACCAGGCTCATATCGCCCATCAGCACATTGAGCAGCTGCGGGGTCTCGTCCCAGCTGGTGCGCCGCAGCCAGCGGCCAAAGGGCGTCACTCGCGGATCGTTTTCCACTTTGAAGACCGGCCCGTGCATTTGATTGAACGGGAGCAGATCGGCCTGGCGCTGCTCCGCGTCGTCCGACATCGAGCGGAATTTATACATTGTGAAAGGCTTCCCATGCTGCCCGGCGCGCTGTTGCCGAAAAATCGCGGAACCCTTCGAGGTCGCTCGCACCACGAATGCGATCACGAGCATGATGGGCGAGAGCGCGAGCAGCGCCACCAGCGCCACGCTCCAATCGATCATTCGCTTGAGCAGCAGTGCCCACGAGACATCCGGGGTGGAGCGGAAGACCAGCATCGGGCGGCCCGCGAAGGCGTCGAAATCAGGCTTCGCAATCGACGTCTGGATAAAATTGGCCACCAACCAGGCTGGCACGCCTTCCACCTCACAAGCGCCGATCGCCTGCTCGATCCGGTTAAACTGGCTGTGGCCGGCCGCGAAAATAACGCGGGTGACGGCGTGTTTGTGCATGGCTTCGATGAGATCCGAAAGCGGCTGCCGCTCGATGTCGATCCGGTCGGCGATCACCATGAGCAGCTTCTGCTCCGGGGTGAACGAGCCTTCGAGCGCCGCGATATCCTGCGGCACGCCCGCGAGCAGAATGCGCTCGCGCAATTCACCGCGAAACGCCCGCCGCCGCACCGACGCGACGATGATCCGTTCTTTCACGAGCAGCGCAATGGTCCCGATGGCGATGAACAACAGCGGCACCGAACGGGCCGAGAGCGGCAGGCGCAGGAAGATGACAGACCCGCTCACCAGGATGCTCAGGTAAACCATCGCCTGCACGATCTGAATGAACGACTTCCACTTCGTCTTCGTGAGAGGCGACTGGTAGAATCCCTGCAGATCGAGCAGGATGGGGCCGAACGGCATGATCACGACCAGCAGCCACTGGTAATTCCGGAACGACTCGATGGTGTCCAAATTGAACCAGCTCGTGCTGAAATAGCGAAGCGCATGCGCGGCAAACAAGGCCACCGCGAGCAAAAAGGCATCGCCGATTTGCTGCAGCTGTGTGTTTATCTCCTGGCGGCGGGCAATCATTCGAGGGGTGGTCGTTCGCCGTCTCTTTAGCAAATGGCGAACCACAATGATAGGATGGCGGTTGCGGCGGTCAAAGAGTCCTCCCTCGTGGCGGTGATCGCGTCGGCCACGGAGCTGCAGCGCGCTCTGCGTCTGCGCCGGCTCCCGCACTTCTTTGAACTGCGGCTCGATGCCCTCCTGCCCGCCATCGCGAAGGTGGAGCGCGAGATCGCAAAACTGCGGGTACCGCTCGTGATCACCGCGCGCCATCCGCTCGAGGGGGGAATGAATCAGCTTTCCGCTGCGCAACGCGCCGACCTGCTCTTGCGCTTTCTGCCACGTGCCGCCTTCGTCGATGTCGAGCTGCGCTCGGCGGCTGAGCTCAAGGCTGTGCTCGAAAGCGCGGAACAATCCCGCGTGGCGCGCATCCTCTCCGTGCACGCTCAAGACGGGCCACAAGATCTCAGATTCCTGCACAGATGCGCCGCGGCCGCACGCGCCCTGCGGGCTGATGTTTTCAAGGTCGTGGTGCGCACCGACACCAAGCCGGAACTCAGCGAACTCCTCCACTTTTTCGAGGACGAGATAGCGTCCGGGATGCCGATCAGTGCCATGGGCGTCGGGAAAGAAGGACGCGCCTCAAGGATCACGCTGGCCAAACGCGGTTCCGCATTGAACTACGTGCATTTAGGTACTGCTCGTCTCCTGGGACAGATCTCACTCCAGGAAATGCGGCGCTTCGCCGGAATCGCGGAGCGGCGCTGATCGCTCCGATTATTTCTTCGTCCCCGCGCAACGCCGGCACGTATCATCCAGCAGTAACGTGCCGCCGGCGCTCATGACCGATTTTCTCGAATTACCAGATGCCGTCCCGGTGATGCCGCTGCCGGGCGCTTTGCTCTTTCCCCATGCGCTTCTGCCGCTCTACATTTTCGAGCCGCGCTACCGGGCGATGCTCAAGCATGTGCTCGATCATCATCGCATGTTCTGCGTCGCGCTGATCGATTCGCAGCGCGCCGAATGGCGTTCGGTGCACGATTTCAGCCGGGTCACCGCCGTCGGTCTGATCCGCGCCTGCGTCGGCCGCCCCGACGGTAGCTCAAACCTCATTCTGCAAGGACTCCGACGCGTCCGGTTCACGAGTTTTCCGCAGGAAGAGCCGTTCCCAATCGCCCGGATCGAGCCGCTCGTCTCCGTGACCGCAGATGCGGCAGAAGCGGAGGCGCTCGGCACCCGAGTGCTGGAGTTTTACACCCGCTTCAAACGCAAAGGGCGCCACCTGCCCGCGCAGGTGGACGCGTATCTGTCGCAGCTCCGCGACCCGGAGATGCTGGCCGATTTGATGGCCGCGACGTTCATCAGCGACGCGTCGCGCCGGCAGCGTTTACTGGAGGAACTTTCCGTGGCGCAGCGGCTTCGTCTCCTGATCGAGTACTTGCGGGACGAAATCGGCAACACCTCGGTCTAACGAACGCTCGCCCCCGCCGTCGTGGCGGCTCGCCAGCTGCGCGTATTCCTCCATCAGGTAACGGTCAGTCATGCCCGCAAGATAATCGCAGACCGTGCGCTGCAATCCCTCCGCCTCCCTCCGTTTGCTTGCGCCGTCGCCGAGCAGTTCGGGATTCTGCAGATACGCCTCGAAGACCGCCTGCAGCATCCCGCAAGCCTGGCGGTTCACCTCCGCGACGCGGGGATTGTAGTAGACGTTCTCGTAAAGAAAACGCCGCAGTTCGCGATTCGCCGTCCCCAGCTCCTGGCTGTAGCAAATCAGGGGGCTCTCCTGTCGGCGCACTTCCGCCGCACTCTGCACACCAGCGTCCTGGATGGCGGCCGCACTGGAAGTGACCGTGTCACGCACCTGCACATCGATGATGTCGCGGATGATTAGCTTGTGCAGCTCCGGCTCCTGCACTTGCGGATGGCGGGTGCGCACTGCGGAGTCGCTGTGTCGCCAGACCGTCAGCTCCCGCAGTTGCTCAGACGCCAAAATTGCAAAGTCGACCGCGTCGTCCAGATCGTGGCTGTAGTAGGTAATCTCGTCCGCAAGATCCGCGACTTGTGCTTCCAGCGCCGGGGAATTTCCCGCCCGATGCTTCTGCAGCCCCTCGCGCACTTCAAATGTGAGGTTTAACCCCGGGAAATCCGGATACGGCGCTTCCAGCAAATCCACCACCCGCAGGCTTTGCTCATTGTGCTCAAACCCCCCGTGCTCGCGCATACATTCTGCGAGCGTTTCCTCGCCAGAATGCCCAAAAGGCGGATGGCCAAGATCGTGCGCCAGCGCGATCGCTTCCGCCAAATCTTCATTTAACCCGAGCGCACGCGCGATCGTCCGGCTGATCGACGCCACCTCGATCGAATGCGTCAGCCGCGTCCGCAGGTGATCGCCGGTGCCGTTCAGGAACACCTGCGTCTTATATTCCAGCCGCCGAAAGGCCCGCGAATGAATGATCCGCGCACGATCGCGCTGGAACGCCGTGCGAAACGGATGCGCCGGCTCCGCAAATTGCCGTCCCTGCGATTCATCCGCCTTCTGCGCGCAGGGAGAGAGCACCCGCCGCTCATCGGCCTCCATGTCGCCGCGGGCCTTCCAGCCTCCGCGAACCTCGCCGGGACGACCGCCATCATCTCTCATAACCGCAGTATTCGTCGTGTTCGCTCCTTTGCGAGCGCGCAGTTCGCTGTTATCTCCAGAGACGGACGATGGATTGGAAACGCTGTGGCACGATCATCGCGCTTTGCATCTTACTCGCCGCCCTCAGTTGGGCAGTGTTTGGGCAGACACTGAGTTTCGGCTTCGTGAACCTTGACGACGCCGATTACCTTTTAAAAAATCGGCATGTCGCCGGCGGCTTCACCGGGGAAGGCATCCGCTGGTCCTTTACACACGTCCGCGCCTCAAATTGGCACCCGCTCACCTGGATTTCTCACATGCTGGACTGCCAATGGTTTGGCCTCCATCCCCGCGGCCACCATCTCACAAACGTCGTGCTCCACACCACCTCGGCGATCCTCCTCTTCCTCGTCCTACGAGCAATGACGGGCGCGCTTTGGCGCAGCGCGTTTGTCGCGGCTGTCTTCGCCATTCACCCACTGCGCGTAGAATCGGTCGCCTGGGTGTCGGAACGGAAGGATGTTCTGAGCGGACTGTTCTTCATTCTCACGCTCGCTGCCTATGCGCGATATGCCCGCCGGCCACGCTCGACCGTCAAGTATCTCCTGGTCGTGGCACTCTTCGCCTTGGCGCTCTTGGCTAAACCGATGGTGGTTACCCTGCCCTTCGTGCTGCTCCTGCTTGATTTCTGGCCGCTGCGCCGGCTCACCTACTCGCACGAGCAGGCTTCCGCCGCTCGATGGCCTATTCTTCGGGAGAAGCTGCCGCTGCTCGCCCTCGCCGCCGCATCTTCCGGCGCGACATTGTACGCTCAGCGAGGCGCCATGCACCCATTCTCAAGTGTGTCGCTCACGCTACGATTGGGAAACGCGTGCCAGGCCACGGTAGACTACTTGCGTATGATGGTGTGGCCACGCGATCTGGCGGTCTTGTATCCGCTCCTTCCCAGCGCTGTCACTTTGTGGTCCACGCTTTTGTCTTTGATGTTGCTGGGGCTGATTTCCGCGGCGGTCGCTCGCGCTCGGCAACGTCCTTATCTGGTTGTGGGGTGGCTTTGGTATCTGGTGATGCTGGTCCCAGTCGTCGGAGTCGTGCAGGTAGGGGACCAGGCGCGCGCGGATCGTTACACCTATTTGCCGCAGATCGGCCTCTATCTGGCTCTAACGTGGGGGGCAGCTGATCTCCTGACCCTACGACGACACGGCCGCCTCGTCCTAGGCACCGCGGGCGTTATCATCATCCTTGCCTTTGCCTTCTGCGCCCATACTCAGGCTTCCTACTGGCAGAACAGCGAGCGGCTTTGGCGGCACGCGATTGCCCACACGGCGCCGAACTCCATCGCGCACGTCAATCTCGGTCAGGCGCTTTACGACTCCGGCGATGGATCCGCAGCCGTCGCCGAATACGAGACTGCCCTGCAGATCGATCCGGCGCAGCCTCGGGCTCACTCCGCGCTCGGTGTAACTCTTCTGGAGCTGGGGCAGAGTGATGCGTCGATCTTCCATCTGAATCAAGCCCTGCGCCTGGCCCCGGCGTTCGCTGAGGCGCACTACAATCTCGGGAACGCGTTCCTCCAGATCGGCGATGGCAGGGGGGCGCGCGAGCACTACAACGCGGCGCTCGAATCCGATCCCGAGGATCTCGAGGCGGCGAACAACCTCGCGTGGCTGCTGGCTACCTCGAGCGACGATGCCGTGCGTGACGGCCCGCGTGCGATCGCACTGGCGGAGCGCGCTGATGCGCTCACGCATGGCACCAGCGCTCTGGTCGCCGCGACCCTCGGCGCGGCCTATGCGAACAGCGGCCGCTTCGCGGAGGCCAGCGAAGCTGCCCGACGTGCGCTCGCAATCGCACTCGCGGAAGATAACAGCGCGCGGGCTGACTCCATCCGCCGCCAGCTTGTCCAATATGGAGCGCGGCAGCCTCTTCGTGACCAGCGGTAGCCCGGCTGTTTCCAAGTATGGCCAGCAGAGAAGCGAAATCGGGCGCACGCCGTTCATGGGGGGTGTTTGCGTGGTTACCGATGGTCGTTGTTCTCTGCGGGGTCGCTGCCCTCGTCTTCCGGCAGTTCCTTTTCGGGCCCGCCGTTCTTCTCTACAAGGATATCGGCAGCGACTCACTCAATAGCTACTATCCAGACCTCGTCCATTTATCCCGCTACCTCCGCGCAGAAGGTTTCCCCTCCTGGTCTTTCGCGGTCGGGATGGGCCAGGACCTCGCCTACGCTACAGGTTATCTTATTTGGCAACCTGTTACCTGGCTGCCGGACGGCTGGATCGCAACCACCTTGGTCTTCCAACACGTGGGCAAGCTTATTCTGACAGGCCTTCTCTTCTTTTCTTTCCTCCGGCTGCTCCGTTTTGCAGCTCCGGCGCCATTGCTCGGGGCGCTCCTGCTCTGCTTCTCCGGCTACATGTGTATGGGCTCCTGCTGGTTTCCGCTCGCGGATGAAGTTCTCTGTTTTAGCGCAGTGCTGCTCGGGGCAGAGCGAGCGATTCGAGAAGGTCGTTGGCTGCTGCTGGCCCTTGGGGTTGCGCTCATGGGCATGATTAATCCTTTCTACCTCTACCTTTGCGCGCTCTTCCTTTCTTGCTACGTGCCGCTGCGGCTTTACCTGAAACACGGCTGGCAGCCTGAGCGAATCCTCGATCGTGCCGGCGCCATCGCGGTCGTCGCAGTCGTCGGAGTGGCCGTGGGCGCGATCGTCACCTTGCCCTACTTGGAGGTCATCCTGCACAGCCCGCGCGGCGCTGGCACCGCTTCCGCCCGCGCGACGCTGGCCTCATCCTCGCTCTTCCGTTTTGAAAGCCCTCTACACTACCTCACCGCGCTCCTGCGACCGTTCTCGACGGATATGCTGGGAACAGCAGATTCCTTTCGCGGCTGGCAAAATTATCTCGAGGCTCCATTAACCTACTGCGGGCTTGTTTGTCTCCTCCTCGCCCCGCAAGCTCTCCTCGCGCCAGAGCGGCGTCAGCGCGTGCTTCTTGCGTCGACCTTCGCGCTTCTCCTGCTGCCAACAATCTTCCCCTGGCCAAGGTATCTGTTTTGGCTTTTCCAAGGCGATTACTATCGCACTTACTCCTTGTTCTGGATCATCGCCTTCGTCACGGCTTCCATGCTCGCGTTTTCCCGCTATCTGCGAGAAGTCTGCTTTAACAAATGGCTGCTGATCGGCACGGCCGCGGTTCTCATCGGCCTCCTCTACTGCCCTTTCGCTTCGCTCCAGAGTCTAATCGATCCGAGTCTGCGCACCGCCGCCGCCCTCTACCTCGGGGCTTACACCCTCCTCCTGGCGGCTGGCCAAAGAGCGCGGCGGCAGCCGCTCATGGCTTATCTGATTGTTCTGCTCGCCGCGACCGAACTGGTGCATTTCGATCATCTGACTGTTTCCAAGCGCAGAGTGGTCGAGAGACAGGAGCTACAAGCCAATGGGGCTTACAAGGACCCCGCAGCTGAGGCCCTCCGCGATCTTCATCCCACCAATACTGAGTTCTTCCGAATCACCAAGCTTCGGCCCTCTGCGCCCACGGAGTGGTTCAGCCTGAATGATGCGATGATCTTTGATTATTACGGCACATCATCCTATAGCTCCTTCAATAATGTCGACTACTGTAATTTCCTCATCGCGGTGGGAGCGATCGCGCCCGATTCCGAGGTGAGCACCCGGTGGTCCCTCGGACTGCTGCAGAACCCTCTGCTCTCGACGTTTGCCTGTGAAAAGTATGCCCTGGTGAATGATCCGGCCCCGTATCAAGAGACTCTCTCGTATGAATTGATTGGACAATACGGAGCCGATTTCCTCTTTCGAAATCGTCTCTGCCTCCCGTTTGGCCTCACCTTCACCCGTTACCTGACCGAAGCTTCTTTCCGTCAGGTCCCGGTGGAGGAGAGATCGAAGGTACTGATCCGAGCGGTCATTCTGGCGGATGGCGCGGGACACGGCCTCACACCTGTGACACTGGCGCAGCTCAAGGCCGAGTCGGAAACGCTGCCGCTCGCCTATGCGCTCGAAGGACGCCGCGGCGCCGCGATGAACCTGACCTCATTTCGGCAATCGAGGATCCAAGGTACTCTACAGGTTGAGGAAGCGACCGTTCTCGTGTTCCAGACCCCTTTCGATCGCGGCTGGCGGGCGGGGGACAGAGGGAAGCCGCTGCCGGTGTTGAGAGTCGACAGCGGTCTGCTCGGCATCGCTTTGGAGCCTGGCGCACACGAGATCGAGCTGCGCTTCCGGAACCGTCTGCTTGTTCCGGGCGCGGCCTTGAGTGCCGCGGGTCTCTGCCTCGTGGCGATTGGTCTTGCCCGCTGCCCTCGACTGCGCTCCTAAAGCAATCGCTCGGCGGCGGGAGTGGACGGTTCATGCCCGAGCTTCGCCGGAGCGCTTTGCCTGCGGCGCGGAATTGAGTGCGCACCGTCAGCACGTCCAGGAGCGCGAGAAGCAACGCGGTCACCGTCAGCCAGGCACAGGCGAGCCAAAACAGGATGAAGCGACCTGCGTGTTCGCGGGGGTTCAGGATTTCGCGCAAGAAACTGGACCCTGCGATGACCATGAGAACCGCTGCTGCGACGAGAGCAAACATCGCGCGGCGCCGCATCCGCGTGTCGCGCCCCAGGCCGCGCGTGGCGGGAGCGACGAAGGGCGTAAGCCGAAGACTTTTCGATTTCGGCGGATGCCCCATGGCCGCAGCCGCAATCAGATCAGCAGCAGCGTCGGGTTTTCGAGCAGCCGGCGCAATTCCTTCAGATAATCAGCTCCAAGTGCGCCATCGATGACGCGGTGATCGCAGCTCATCGTGATCGCCATCCGGTGACCGACGCCGATGGTGTCGCAGTCATCCACGACCGCCATTTTCGCGATTGCGCCGACCGCGAGAATGAATCCCTGCGGCGGATTGATGATGGCGGAAAAGGAATTGATGCCGTAGCCGCCCAGGTTGGAGACAGTGAACGTGCCGCCTTGGAATTCCTCCGGCTTCATGCGCTTGTTCCGCGCGCGGTGGGCGAGGTCCTTGACCGCTTCGCTGATTTCGCGCAGCGATTTGGCCTGGGCGGTGCGGACGACTGGAGTGACGAGGCCGTCCTCGATCGCGACGGCGATCGCGAGGTCTACATCCTCGTATTGGACGATCGCATCTTCATCGAACGACGCGTTTACCTTCGGCACCTTCACGGCTGCGTCGACCGCGGCTTTCAGGATGAAGTCATTCACCGTGATTTTTGCGGTGTCGCTCCCCTCACCCGCTGCCTTCAGCTCCGCGCGCGCGGACAGGAGCGGTCCAGCGTTGATCTCGATGCTGAGGTAAAAATGAGGCACCGGGCCTTTGCTAGCGACGAGCCGCTCGGCGATCACTTTCCGCATTCCGGAGAGTTGAATTCGCGCTCCTGCCAGAGGCTTTGCAGGCGCAGGTGCGGGTTTCTTCTGCTGGCCAGCCGCAGCGGACGGCTGCGATTTCAGGGCCACGCGGACATCGCTTTCCGTGACCCTACCGTCCGGGCCGGTTCCGCTAATCTGCGAAATGTCCAGCCCCTGCTCCGCCGCCACGCGCCGCGCCAGAGGCGATGCCCTGACGCCGCTGGCGTCGGAGGCGCCGGCGCGCGGCGGAGCGGCTGCCGGTTTCGGCGGCACCTTGCCACCATCCAAGGGCGTCCCGCTCATCTGCTCCTCTTGCGGTGGGGCGGTTTCGGGCTGCTTTTGTTCCGCCGGAGCAGGCGGTTCAGTCTCGGCTGGCTGCCCTTTCGGCTTGGCCGCGGGATCTATCGTCGCTGGCGGCTGGTTCGTCTGCGGCGGTGCGTCGGGGGAGGTTTCATTTTTTTCGCCGATGAACGCGATCTTCTGGCCGACTTCTACTTTGCCCCCCTCTTCGACATAGATTTCGCTCAGGACGCCATCCTCCGGCGACTCCCATTCCATCGTTGCCTTGTCTGTCTCGATCTCTGCAATGATGTCGCCGGTCGCGACTTGCTCCCCCTTCTTCTTCTTCCAGGCGACGAGGGTGCCTTCGGTCATCGTGTCGCTCAACTTCGGCATCTGGATTTCAGGCATTTAGAAAGTTGGTGGTTAAGAGTTGATGGTCGATTGAAAACAGAGCGTCGTCAGGCGTGACAAACTTTGCGCACCGCGGCGATGATTTTTTCGGCGTTGGGGAGGACGGCCTGTTCCAGGCGCTCGTTATAGGGCATCGGGATATCCTCCTGCGAGACGCGCGCGATCGGCGCGTCCAGTTCGTCGAAGATTTGATCCTGAATCCGGAAGCAAATCTCCGATCCGATTCCGCAATAAGGCCGATCCTGTTCGGCGATCACGACGCGGTGAGTCTTCGCGACGGATTGCAAGATCGCGGGTAGATCGAGCGGCTTGATCGAGCGCAAATCCAGAACCTCCGCGCTGATCTCTTCCTCTTCGAGCGCGGCCGCCGCCGCGAGGGCGAGCGGCACGGTCTGCGCGTAGCAGATAATGGTTACGTCGGTGCCTTCGCGTTTCAATTCGGCTTCGCCGAGCGGAATCAGCAGCTCGTGTCCTTCCGGCTCGACCAGCCCCTTCGAGCTGTAGAGAAGCTCAGACTCCAGGACGAGCACCGGATTGTTGTCGCGGATCGCAGTCTTGAGCAGCCCCTTCGCATCTCGCGGTGTGGCCGGGGTGCAGATCTTGAGGCCGGGAAAGTTCGCGTAGAGGCATTCTGTCGCGTGCGAATGAGTCGCGCCAAGCTGGTGCGCCGGACCATTGGGTCCCCGGAAGGTGATCGGGATGTTGAATTGCCCGCCGGACATCGTGAGCATATTCGGCGCGTTGTTCACCACCTGATCGAAGGCGACGAGCGAGAAGCTGAAAGTCATAAACTCAACGATCGGCCGCAGACCAACCATGGCCGCACCGACCCCCATGCCGGCGAAGCCGTTCTCACTGATGGGCGTATCGATGATGCGCGTCGCACCGAAGCGATCAAGCAACCCCTGGCTCACCTTGTAGGCGCCGTTGTATTGCGCCACCTCTTCGCCGATCAAGAAGACGTTGGGATCGCGCTCGAGCTCTTCCGCGAGCGCCTCATTCAGCGCCTGCCGATAAGTGATCTCGCGCATTTCGCCGCTCATGAGACGTAGGTGTAGTCGTAGAGTTTCTCGAGCGGCGGCTCCGCGCTTTCTTCGGCGAATTTGACGCTCGCGAGCGCGGTTTCTTTGGCCGCCTTATCCATGGCATCGAACTGCTCGTTCGTCAGAGCGCTTTCGCGCGTGAGCTGCGCGCGCAGACGAGTGATCGGATCGTCCATGCGGTATTGCTCGAGCTGCTCCTTCGTGCGGTAACTGGCCGGGTCCGACATGGAGTGGCCGCGATAGCGGTAGGTGCGAATCTCGACGAAGGCGGGATGCGGTTCTTCGCGAATCGAAGCGACCACTTCCGCGATTTTGTCGCGCACTTCGCGAAAGTTCATCCCATCGGCCACATAACCGGGGATGTCGTAACCCTCCGCGCGATCGACGATCTCTTTCAGCGACGTGGAACGCGCCACGCTCGTGCCCATGGCAAAGAGATTGTTTTCGCAAATGAAGATGACCGGCAGCTTGAAGAGGGCGGCGAGGTTGAGCGCCTCGTGAAACACGCCCTGGTTAATGGCGCCGTCGCCGAAGAAGCAAAGGGTCACCCGGTCTTCGCCGCGATACTTTGAGGCGAACGCCATTCCAGCTGCGAGCGGCACGTGCGCACCCACGATCGCATGGCCGCCATACATGTGGTTCGCCTTGTCGAAGTAATGCATCGAACCACCCAAGCCGCCCGAGCAGCCCGTCTTCTTCCCGAAGAGCTCCGCCATGCAGGCGGCCGCGGTGGTGCCACGGGCGAGCGCATGCGCGTGGTCGCGGTAGGCGGTAATCAGATAATCGTCGTGCCGGGTGGCTGCCACTGCGCCGACCACGACCGCTTCCTGGCCGATGTAAAGGTGACAAAACCCGCCGATCTTCTGCGCCTGATACTGTTGGCTCGCACGTTCTTCAAAACGCCGAATCAACAGCATCAGCGCGAGCATCTCGACTTCGTCGCGTTGCTCCGGCGGTGCCATCCTCGATTATGCGGGACGGGGCAACGCAGCCGCCGCCCGTGCGCGGTTGCTGCTTCGTCCATAGCTCATGCAGAGGATGAAAACAGAGGTGAAGAACAAATCGCTCACGAGCGAGTTACGGAAAAACATCCAGGCCGGCGTGGCGCTGTAGGCGGGCAGACCGACGGTAAGCGCCTGGATGAATCCGGCGAAGTTCTTCACGTAACCCGGATCGCTCAGCCACGAGAAAGCATTCGTGATGATGTAGAACACAAGCGAGCCGGCGATCGAGGCCGGCAGGAGCGTCTGGAATGAGGGCCGGCGGGCCGCCATCAACCCGATGCCGCCGACGACCACCAAAGCCAGGTAACGGCCAAGGATCAGAGGATCCAGCAACGACGCACCGTAGTGCAGGTTCAGGACGATATCCGAGACCAGCAGAGCCAGCAGCGGGACGCTGAACTTATAGCGCCGCGGGAAGTAAGCAGCACCGCAGAGGGCGATCGCGGCGAGCGGCGCAAAGTTGGAAAGCCAGCTGGAATCCGACTGCACAAACAGTCCCATCACGATGCGATAAGCGACGGCCGAAAGGATGAGGAGGAAGGCGGGAATCATCGGATGAATGTTGGACGCTCCGGTGTTTTATGCAACGCGTTATGCTTGCGGCGCCGCTTCCGGCGGTTGCAGCCGTGAACCTGAGACAAAGGAATTTCGCAGCGCCGGCTTCCGGCCCGCCTTTTTCCACCGGGCGGCGGTGCTTACCCGTATCCTTCGCAGAAGCTCAGGCGCTACGCCGCCGTGGCTGGCGCCGAGGCGGCATGGCGCGCCTTGTTCAAACGCGCCTTCCGCCGGTTGGCGGCATTGCGGTGGATCACGCCGCGCTTCGCAGCCTTATCGACCGCCGACACAAGGGCCCGCAGGCCCGTTTCGTCCTTTGCACTGCCGGTGCCGGTGCTCTTCTTTTGCATCCGTCGCAGGCCGGAAAGGATGCTCCGATTCCGCAGGGTGCGGGTAGTGGTTTGACGGGTGCGTTTGGCAGCGGATTTCGTGTTGGCCATGGTAGAAAAGGAAGGGTTTTGCGGGCGTGCAGGGTCGAGGCAGCGCGCCAGGTTGTCAACTCTCTCGCGGTCGAGGCTGCGCAGGGACCGGGGGATCCTACGTCTCGTTCGTTCCGCGACTCTCCCGAGCGATAGTTGCACTTTTGCCAGTCTCGCCCGAGCGCTGTTGCGAGTTCAGGAAAGGTTCCGGCCGGCCCACCTCCTGCGGAACGTCGGGTGCCTTGAATTCGTAGACCTTCTTCGCCTTGGGCACCCGCGGTAATTTATCGGGAATCACCTGGACGGTCGCGCCGATCGGCAGCTGGCGATAGAGCGATGCGACATCGTTCGCCTTCATCCGAATGCAGCCGAAGCTGGCGGGCCGGCCGATGGTTCTCTCCTCCGCCGTACCGTGAATGTAGATGCAGCGGGCGAAGGCGTGCGCCGTGGATGGCTCCAGGCCGCGCAGCCAGATGATGCGGGTGGTGATCGGGTCGCGCCCCGGAGCGTTCGGCTTCAGGATTTCACCGGTGAAACGCCGATTATGAAAAACAGCGCCGACCGGAGCATGATCCCCGATCTTTTGCGCCACGGCCATCGCGCCGATGGGCGTGGTCATTTTGCCGAAGCTATCCCCGATTCCAAACTTCGACGTCGAGACCGGGTAAGTGGTCACCTTTGCCCCGTTTTGCAGCAGCATCAGTTTCTGCTCTTTAACGCTGACGATGACCTGATTAACGATCTGCGGCGGGTCTTGGGCGCGGAGGGAAGGGAGGAGGAGGCAGCAGCCGACAACGATGAGAGAGGGGCGAAACATCGCGGCGAGCATCGTGCCGAAAGCTATTTCTTAGTCACGCGGGAATTGTTACCTCCGCCCGCGCACCGGCGAGCCCGAACTTGGGCCGCCATTGCGAGAAGGAGGAGAGCGAAACGTAAAGAAACCCGATCTGAAACATGGCGAGAAACGGAACGGAGAGGAACTGCCCATGCCGAAGCGCAAACCATATGAAGTATGTGAAATACAGGGCGAACGCCATCTCGGCAAGAGGCAGCAGCGACTTCAACGGCATATAACGCGCGTTACGCCAGGCCTGCTTCCTCCGTTCAATCCCATACTTCGGGGTGCGGGCAAAATCAGATTGATGATTGAAAACCGCCTCCAGGACGGCCCGTGCGTTGTTCAGGGAGAGCCCCACCCCGAGGGCGAGAAGCGCCGGCAGAAAGAGAATCTCTTTCATCCAGGTGCGCGGGTACAATTCCCGCTGCGCGCAAATATAGAAGACGCCGACCGAGAGCGACGCAGTCAGAAAGATCGGCACATCGACGAGTAACATCCGCAGCCAGCCGGTCTGCGGGCCGCCCATGGAGGGGTGCAGAAGGACACACAAACAAGCCAGAAGGAGATAGGCGAAATTCGACGTCAGATGAGCCGTGGCCTCGAGTTTTAGCGGGAAGGACAGATTGCTGCGCCAGATCGTCGGCAACAGTTTCTTGCACGTTTGCACCGAGCCCTTCGTCCAGCGGTGCTGCTGTGATTTGAAGCCATTCATGTCCACCGGCAACTCGGCAGGTGTGATGACATCCGGCAGGAAGATGAACTTCCAGCCGGCGAGTTGGGCGCGGTAGCTGAGATCGAGATCCTCGGTCAGCGTGTCGTGCTGCCAGCCCCCTGCTTCCTCGATGCACGACCGCCGCCACAGCCCCGCGGTGCCGTTGAAATTGAAAAAACGCCCGCTCCGGCTGCGCGCGGTCTGCTCGAGCAGGAGATGGCCGTCGAGGAACATTGCCTGAACGCGGGTCAGGAGGGAATATTTGCGATTCAGGTGGCCCCAGCGCGTCTGGATCATGCCCACCTTCGGGTTCGTGAAATAGTGGATCGTCAGTTGCAGGAGGTCCGGCTGCGGGACGAAATCTGCATCGAGAATGCAGATGAACTCGCCCTCAGCCGTCTCCAGACCCGTCTCCAGTGCTCCCGCTTTGAACCCCGTGCGATCGGTGCGGTGGCTCAACTCCACGTTCAACCCGCGACCCTGCAATTCCGCAACGCAGCGGCGCGTCAAATCGCGCGTCTCGTCGGTCGAATCGTCCAACACCTGGATCTGCAAAAGCTCGCGCGGATAGTCGAGTTCGCTGACCGATTTCAGCAACCGCTCGACCACGTAAATCTCGTTAAAGATCGGCAGCTGCACCGTCACCTTGGGCAGCTTTTCGAACTGCGAAACCGGCAACGTCGGCCGTCTCCGGTGCTTCAGAAAGAGGTAGATGATGAAGTAGCGATGCACGCCGTATGCGGAGAGGCCTAACAACACGCTCAGGTAGCAAATGGTCCAAACGAAATATCCAACGCTTCCTTGCATACAGATGGTGAGGTGACGTGCCGAACCTCAGGAGCGGCAAGGGCGACATGATGCCGCGTCCGAGCCGTCCGTCAATCAAAAATGGCAGTTTTCCCTCGCGGAACGGAGATCAACCGCATTCCAGTTGTGCCCTTCTCTTTGAGCGGGAAAACCGCCAGGCGCAGACTGTTCGGAACAATCCCATCACAGGCATTCGGCCTTGCCGGCACCTCCCCCGCAGCCGACTTTTCCACTGCTCATGGCGCTGCTTCCCATCCCGCGACTGCGCAATCTATTTAAGAAGCGCGACCCCGACCGGTTCCAGCGTTTCAACATCGTCGTCGTCATCCTGCTCGCTGGCTGGGTGCCCTCGATTTCGATGCTGGTCGTCTCCTACACCAGCCTCACGAACACCCTCGAATCGAAGATTCTGCGCGACCGCCAGACGTTTGTGCAGCTGATCGCCCACCTGATTGGCGATGACTTCAGCCGCACCAGCGGCATCATCGAATACTACCAGACCCAGCCGGAACTCGTCCAGATTCTCACCAGCCCTGCTCCAAACGGCGCCGCGGCGGAATGGCTCACCCGAACCTTCTACTCGCACCCGCGCATAGATGGAATGTTCATCGCAGGGGCCGATGGCAGACTGATTTCGTCGATCCCGCTGGTTGCGCCGGAAGAGGCGGGCGAATTCGACTCCTCGGCCTGGCTGACGGCCGCGAACGCTGCCCCCGCCGCCTATGTCTCCGCCGTCCACCCGCGCGTTTCCGATCGGCGCATGACCACCGATATCGTGGGCGCCGTTCGCTCGCCCGATGGCGTCGTTCGTGGGTATATCGGCGTCGCCGTGCTGGTGGAGCGGATGGGCCGCCGCTTGAAATCGATCGAGTTCGCCGACCAATCGATGTGCCAGGTCATCGACCAGAATGGGATCGGCCTCTTCGGCCCGAATTTTCAGCCGAACCCGGCCGCGTTCACGCCCGAGGTTCAGGCGTTGGTCGACGACATCCACAAAAGAAAAACCGGCCACTTCGATCGGTTCGAGAATCTATACTCGTTCAGTCCGGTCGAGGCGACCGGCTGGGTGACGATCATCTCGCAGCCTAAAGCCGTGGCGTACCGGCCGGTGAAGGATCTTCTGGCCAAGATCACCTTCCCTGCCATCTGGCTGATTCTGCTCACCGCGGTCGGTGCGGTTCTCGCCGGCCGGTTTAATCGTCGCCAGGCCGAGGCCGCGCGGCGGATCGAGCGCGAGATCATTTTCAACGAGAAAATCCTCGCCAACATGCCGAGCGGCATCGCGCTGGTGGACCCTGGCTCCCGCAATTTCCTCCAGGCGAACGATGCCTTCGTCGTTATGGCGAAGCAGTTCGGTGGGCTCGGCGAGACGCAGGATGTCTACGCAGCAGGCTATGAAGCGGTCAGGATCGCGCCTGCGGAAGCGATCGAGAAAGTGCTCGCGTTCGGCGTTCCGTTCCAGATGGTCGAGCAACCGTTCACCGATGCCGCGGGCGGCACGCATTTTGTGAACGTGAACCTCCTGCGGATGCAGGGCGCCGAGCAGCGCATCCAGGGCGTTCTCTACCTGGTGGAAGACAAAACGCGCGATGTCACGCTGCGGCAGGAGTTGATCGGAGCGAATGCGGCGAAAGATCAGTTCCTCGCCTTGCTCTCACACGAACTGCGCAATCCTCTTTCCCCCGTCATTTCCATGGTGTCCGAGCTGGAATCGAGCGCCCCCGATACGCCCGAAGTCCGCCACGCGCTCGAGGTGATTCGCCGCAACGTCGAACTCGAGGCGCGCCTGATCGACGACCTGCTCGATGTGACCCGGATCGCGAAAGGCAAACTGCAGCTCAGTACCGAGACGGTGAGCGTGCACGAGATTCTGCAGCGCGCCTACGAAATCTGCCGGGAGGATATCCTCGCCAAGAGCCTGCAGATCGAATTTCGCCTCCGGGCCGAGTCCGTCCATGTAGAGGGCGACCCGGCGCGTCTCCAGCAGGTGTTTTGGAACTTGATCAAGAACAGCGTGAAGTTTACGCCCTCCCGCGGCCGGATCACGATCGAGACGTTCAATCCCACCCCGGAACAGATCGAGATTCGAACCGTCGATACCGGCATCGGGATCGAGCGGGAGAAGATCCTGAAGATCTTCAACGCCTTCGAGCAGGGGCAGAGCTCCATTACGCGCCGCTTTGGCGGGCTCGGTCTCGGTCTCGCAATTTCGAAGGCAATGGTCGCGGCCCATGGCGGGACGATCGCAGCGGAGAGCGCGGGGCACGATCGCGGCGCCACCTTCATCGTCACACTCCAGACAGTCGCGGCAACGGTGCAGGCTTTCGGCGCGACCGGTGCCGATCCTGCAGGGCCTCGCGCTGCCGCCATCCCGATCGCCCAGCGCCGGCAGCGGCCCAGGCTGCTGGTGGTGGACGACCATGCCGATACCTGCATGGGCATGAAGATGATCCTGGAACGGCGCGGCTACCTCGTGACGATCGCTCATTCCGCGGATGAAGCGGTGGAAAAAGCGAACGGCGGTGAGTTCGACCTGCTCGTCAGCGATATCGGCCTGCCAGATCGTTCCGGTTACGACCTGATGCACGAGCTGCACTCGACGAAAGGTCTCCGCGGGATCGCGGTGAGCGGTTTCGGGATGGAAAACGACGTGAGCCGAGCGCACGCCTCGGGCTTTGCCGAACACCTTACCAAACCAATCAACTTCGAACGTTTAGAACAGGTGATTCAGCAGTTGCTCGATGCAGAACCGATCGCCGCAAACGGAGCCGACGCCTGAATCGCGGCGAACGACGCATCCCGTGCCAGGAACAGTTTGCGCGAGCGGATTAAGATTTCGCCTCCAGCGGCACGTTCCATAGTGGCCCTGCTGGTCCAAAAAGAACTCACTGCGCGACGTCACTGTTCCACGATCACGACCCCACGCGAGGCGCGTCTCGCCACGCCCTTTCAGGACTACCCTTACGGAGGCGGGATGGTACCCGCCGAGCCCGTCGGCGGCGCGGTCTTGATCTGATACCCGATCTTTGTGATGCCAGCGGAACGCACTCGATCGAGAAGCGTCATGACATCGCCATGCAACGCATTCTGCTCGGCACTCAACGAAACTTTCACGTCTTTGTTCGCTTGGAAAAGCTCGTAGAGCCGCGGGAGAATCTGTTCGTCGGCCACCGGCGCGTTATCGAAGTAGATGAGATTTCCTTCCGTGACCCGGATTGAAACATAATCCTTATTCTGATTCGGCGGCTGCGGTTGCGAATTCGGGCTCGGGAGATTCACCCGAATACCCTTCATGTGAGTCTGGCTGAGGCTCACCATCATGAAGCTGGCGAGCAAGAAAAACATGATGTCGATCAGCGGGATGATCTCGATCCGGGCGTGTTTCTTCGGAAGCGGGGAACGCATTCTCATCGGGATAGTTCCTTCTGCGACGCGCTAAAACTGCGCGCCTGTCATGGTAAAGGTGATCGGCGTTCGCACCTTGGACACCGTGCCCGGCTTAAACCTCCAGCGGCGGAAGGCACTGGTGGCAGCGTTATCCAAAATCGCGTTGCCGGTACTCGTGGCCATCTCTGCGCTCGTGACTGCGCCGCTGCCAGTATCCACCGTCATCACGCAAACCCCGCTGCCGGTCAGCTTGGAGCGCCGTGCTTCGTAAGGATACTCCGGGCGTGGCGCGCTGATCGCGACCGCTTTTGCCGAGGACATCGACATCGGGCCCGGCGATCCTGCCTGCGCCTGCGGGCGCGGGCGCGCAATTGGCGCGACCGGCTTCGGCTTCTCCGACCTTGGTTTCGGCGGCGGCGTCGGCTTCTCTTCGACGAATTCTGGCGGCGTGACCGGCTCCGGGGGAGCTTCGAGGGGTTCCGGTTCTTCTTCCGGTGGCGGAGTCGGCTCCGGCGGCACGGGCGGCGCTGGTTCGAATGTCACCTCTGCGATCTGTTCCAGATCCGGCATTACGTCGACCGGCGGAGGCTCCGGCTTAAGCGCCGCGATTCCAACCGCCAGAGCGTGGACCGCGAAAGCTGCGCCAAAGGCGGCAAAGATCTGCCACTTTGGCGCGCCGCGATACAGTAATGGACCTGCCATACGAATTATTTCTTCCCAGGTGCAGGGACGCCAGCCGCCGCCTGGCTCTTGATTTCGAATGCGATTTTTGTGAACCCGGTCGAGCGGATTTGATCCAGCAAACGGGTGACGTTCCCGTGAAGAGCTTCCCGATCGGCGCGAATGAAGATCTTGGCTTCGGGATTGGTCTGGTAGAGGCCGCGTAACTTCTGCGGCACATCCCCATACTCGATTCGTTCTTTATCCCAGTAGATATATCCGTCGCGATCGACCGAGAAGCTGACGTAATCTTTCTTCGACTGCGTCTGCCCGGAGCTACCGGTCGGCAGATCCACTTTCATCCCCTTCATCGTGGTCTGACTCAGGCTCACCATCATGAAGCTCGCGAGCAGAAAAAACATGATGTCGATCAACGGAATGATCTCAATCCGCGCGTGCTTTTTGGGTATGGGGGAGGCGACTTCCATGGGGTGAACCCTACTTCGTCATCGCCGTCACATCCAGGTCGCGCGCTTTGTTCTGCGCCTCGAGCATGACCTCGAGGTTGGTCGCCGCAGTCTGCAATTCGAACTCCAAATTAGACACTCGGGAAGTGAAAAAGTTGAAGGGAATCAGCGCAAAAATCGCGATCCCGAGACCGCATGCGGTGGCGATGAGCGCTTCTGCGATACCACCGGTGACGGCCTGCACGGCGAGTTCTTCGTTGCCGAGGAAGCTAAATGATTTCATCAGACCAGTGATCGTGCCCAAAAGACCGAGCAACGGGGCGAGCGTCACCAGCGTGTCCATCACCACGAGGAACCGACCGGCGCGCTTGATCTCGATCCCGGCGGCAACTTGCAACGCACCCTGGAGCGAGGCGTGCTGATGGTTTAGACCGTTCCACATCATACGAAGGATTGGATCGCGCGAACCACGCGACAGGCGTGAAGCCTCGGCCACATCGCCGTTTTCGATCGCGGTGAAGACCTTCTCGATCCGTTTCGGGTCGCGTCGCATCCAACGGAACAGCCACCAGAAGACGCGCTCCAAAACGACAGCGATTGCGGTGATGGAAACGAGCAGGATGGGCCACATGATCGGGCCGCCCTTGTAGAAATTGTCGATGAAGAAATTTCCTGTCTCGACGCGGCCGTTGCCCGGCACGCCCGCTGCAGCGGGGGAGGCAGCGGCGGCGGGAGGGCGGATTCCGGCCGCGGCCGATGGAGTCGCTCCGGGAGGTGCCACCACGCCGGGCGTATTGGGTGCGGCGGCCGGAGCGGTGGGCGCAAGACCGGGAGCCGCCGGGGCTGCACTGGCTGCAGGGACGGTAGTCGTGGCAGGCGTGCTGCCGGCAGCAGGAGGAGGCGGAGTTGGCGTTTGGCCGAACGAAGTCAGCGCAATCGTGGCAGAGCAGAGGGTGACGGTGAGCAGTGTTTTCATAAGTTGAGGCGAGGAATTGTTGACCAGGCCGGTGTTGTGGTGATTCGAGGTGCAGTTATCCCCAATGGTCGAACGGCGAGTCGAGCAAAAACTTTTCGCAATCTCCATTCGTTGTGTCCAGATGGACTCACAAGTAGTTCGCATCATCGCTCCCCTTGGGATGTGAGCGAGGCAACGATATTCCGCTGCGCCTGCAATTTTCACGAGTTCGCAAGCCCATTCCGCAACGCGGGCCAGCGACCGATCGTCGCTGCTTTTCAGAAGTCGTTGCCGCGCGCAAGCGGTGAAGAGCGGACCCTTTACGGACGCGGCGGGAGCGCGACGATCGCGACAAAGTCGCGCACGGTTTTGCGTTCGCGCACCGAAAAGATGTCATGCGCGCCGGCAAACCAAAAGCCGCTCGAGGAGCCGCCGTCAAGATTCAGCGCGCGCTGAATCTTGGTCTGCGGCGCGAGCTCGACCGCGGCCAGCAAATCGCCCAATTGCGCGAGCGTGACGGCCGAGCAAAATCCAATCAGCGCGTGCTGCTTTCCACTCGTGGCGACAAATGTGCGCCGCGCCGCGCGAGTGTCGTTCAACCCCGCCACCGCCTTTCCACCGTCGACCAGGAACGGCCCGCACTGGCGCGCCGCGCGGAGTCTCTTGTCCATCGTAAATTCCGCGCTCCGGCGAATCTGCACCCGCCCGTCCAGCACCGTGACGACGCCGCCGAGCAATCGCGCCTTTTGCTGGGGCGCGACCAAGCGGCCATCGCTGATCATTAATCCGATCGGCGCATCGGCCGGATCGAAATAACCGCCATTCACACCCGCGATGCAGTCTCCGCGTTGCATCGCATCCGCGAGCGAGTCGCTGCCGTTCGCATTGTCGATCACGCGCAGCGTCGCCTCCTGCGGCGAGAAAATCGCGAGGTCGACCGTGGCGCGTGCCTCGCCCTCGCGCAGCACGAGGCGTCGATGCTCGACCAGCCCTCCGCGCGAGAGATCTGCCTGGGTCGACTCGACCGCCCACTCGCCGCGGGCGCTCGCCAGCGCGAGAAGCAGGACAAGCAGGGTGTTAAAACTTCGCATCGAATTGCGGGATCATCTGCGCGAAGCGCGATCGTTCAATGGATTGAACCAGAAGCCAGCCGACGATCGCGTAGCCGACCGCCACGCGATACATCTTCCGGCGTCGCAATTCACAAAAAAGCCGTGCAGCCGCGCGTTCATTTCGCCGTCCCGAAGGTCGCAGGAATCTATCGCACACCGGTGGCAAAAATGGTCTGGAAATGTGGCATTTCTTTCTCGCGGGCCACGACCGTGACCTCGATCTTTTGGAAACCGGCCGCCTCCAGCCACTGCTGCAGCTGCACCTCGCTGAAGCCGAGCCAATGATCCGCATAGAGCTCGCGCGCCCGCTCGAATTGATGACTCAATAAATCGAGAATCACGAGGCGGCCGCCGCGTTTCAGAATGCGGTGGGCGCTAGCCACGGCGCGCTCCGGATGGATCGCGTGATGCAGCGCCTGGCTCAGGATCGCAAGGTCGACTGCGCCTTTCGCGATCGGCGGATCTTCAATGTCCCCCAGCCGGTATTCGAGATTTGAAAGGCCATGCTGCGCCGCCAGCTTCGCGCCGAACTCGACCATCTTTGGCGCGTTATCGATCGCGATCACGTTCTTCGCCGTCTTCGCGAGGAGCTGTGAGAGCGTCCCCTCACCCGCTCCGAGATCCGCTACGCGTTGCGCCGGCAGGAGCGTGATCAATGTATGCGCGAGCGCCTGCCAGGACCGACCCGGCACATAACTGCGTCCAAATTTCCCCGCCAGCTCATCGAAATACGCCCGGGTTTTATCCTGCCGCTTTCGCAGCGCCACCTTCAAGGCGCTCCGATCGGTCGCCGCCTCCGGCAGCTCGCGGGCGAGGGTGCGCGTGAGTTCATTCACCTTCGCGCGGGTCGCGTCCGGCGCGACCTCGCTCAAGCCGTAGTAGACGTTCTTGCCCGCGCGGCGATCCCTCACCACCCCGGCGCGCTTCAGCTGCGCCAGATGGCTCGAGATGCGCGACTGGCCCATCCGCATGATTTCCTGCAATTCCGCCACGGAAAGCTCCTCCTCTTCGAGCAGCAGAATCAGCCGGAGCCGGGTGGGATCAGCGATCAGGCGCAGAAAATTTAAAGTTGACGACATTTCGCAGCGCCACGATACATCTACGCATCATGATCGGTCAATATGTCCAATCGCGATCCGTCTTCCGTCTCTCAACTCTCAACCAATAACTCTCCACTGCTTCGCCATGGCTCGCCGTTTTATTTTTTCCTCTGAATCCGTCGGAGAAGGTCACCCCGATAAAGTTTGCGACACCATTTCCGATGCCGTCCTCGATGCCTGCCTGACGCAGGACAAGAACGCGCGCGTGGCTTGCGAGACTTTCGCCAAGAGCCACACCGTCATCGTCGGCGGTGAGATTACGATTCCGAATCTCGAGCACGACGTCGCGCTGGAGAGCGTGATTCCGATCAGCCAGATCGTGCGCGATGCTGTGCGCGAAATCGGCTATGTGAATGACGACGACGTTTTCCATGCCGACCGCATCGACATTCAGAACATCATCACGAACCAAAGCGCCGATATCGCACAAGGCGTGAACGCCGCCGAAGCGGAAGGCAAAGGCCACGGCGAGCAGGGTGCTGGCGATCAAGGTCTCATGTTTGGCTTTGCCTGCGACGAGACGCCGGAGCTAATGCCCGCGCCGATCATGTTCGCCCATCGCCTCGGCCGCGAACTCACCCGGATCCGCAAGGAAGGCAAGATCCGCTGGCTGCGTCCGGACGCCAAGTCGCAGGTTTCCGTCGTCTACGAAGACAACAAGCCGGTCGGCATTTCCAACGTGGTTATTTCGACTCAGCACTCCGCCGACGTGAAGCACTCCGAAATCCGCAGCTTCTGCATCGAGGAAATCATCCGCAAAACTTTGCCGGCCGACCTGATTTCCGACTCGACCGAATTCCTCATCAACCCGACGGGCAGCTTCGTCATCGGAGGACCGCAAGGGGACACCGGCCTGACCGGGCGCAAGATCATCGTCGATAGCTACGGCGGGATGGGAAGGCATGGCGGCGGCGCTTTTTCTGGCAAGGATCCGAGTAAAGTCGATCGCTCAGCCGCTTACATGGCGCGTTACGTCGCAAAGAATGTCGTCGCGGCCGGTCTTGCGACGCGCTGCGAGATTCAGTTTGCCTACGCAATTGGGCATCCGCAGCCGGTCAGCGTGCACGTCAACACTTTCCTGACGAACACGGTCGACGAAGAGGCGATCGAAAGAGCGGTCAAGACGGTCTTCAGCTTCAAACCGGCCGACATCGTTCAGCAACTTGATCTGCTGCGTCCGATCTACTCCAAGACGACCAACTACGGCCACTTCGGCAAAGACGATCCCGACATTACCTGGGAGCGCACCGACAAAGCTGCCGCGCTGAAGAAAGCAGCGCAATAAACCATGCCCACCACCACCGCAGTCCCCACCAAAATTAAGACTAACGACTACAAAGTCGCCGACATTTCCCTGGCCGATTACGGCCGGCGCGAAATCGACATCGCCGAGCAGGAAATGCCCGGTCTCATGTCCATCCGCAAAAAGCACGCCGCCGCCAAGCCGCTGAATGGTGTGCGCGTGACTGGCTCGCTGCACATGACAATCCAGACCGCGGTCTTGATCGAGACGCTGGTCGACCTCGGCGCCGATGTGCGCTGGTGCTCGTGCAATATTTTCTCGACGCAGGACCACGCTGCCGCCGCGATCGCAAAAGCTGGCGTCCCGGTTTTCGCCTGGAAGGGCGAGAGCCTCGAAGAATATTGGTGGTGCACCGACCAGGCGCTCTCCTTCCCCGGCGGCAAAGGTCCCGAGATGGTGGTCGATGACGGCGGCGACGTGACCTTGTTCATTCATAAAGGCTACGAACTCGAAGAGGGCAGCGACTGGATCGAGACCGAAGCGAGCAGCGCGGAAGAGAAAGTGATCAAGGACTCGCTTCGCGAGATCAAAGCGCAGAACCCCTTCCGCTGGCATGAAGTGGTGAAGGATTGGCGCGGCGTCTCCGAAGAGACGACGACTGGCGTTCATCGCCTCTATCAGATGCTCAACGCAGGCAAGCTCCTCGTTCCCGCGATTAACGTGAACGACACCGCCACGAAGTCGAAGTTCGACAACCTCTACGGATGCCGCCACTCCCTGGTCGACGGCTTGAACCGCGCGCTCGACGTCATGATCTCCGGGAAAGTCGCGGTCGTCTGCGGCTACGGCGATGTTGGCAAAGGCTGCGCCCAATCGCTCCGCGGCCAGGGCGCGCGCGTCATCGTCACCGAGATTGATCCGATCAACGCGCTGCAGGCCGCGATGGAAGGCTACGAAGTCACCACGATCGAAGACACGCTCGGCCGCGGCGATATCTACGTCACCACCACTGGGAACGTGGACATCATCACCTTCGATCACATGTCGAAGATGAAGAACCAGGCAGTCGTTTGTAACATCGGCCACTTCGACAACGAGATTCAGGTCGACCTCCTCAACACCACAAAGGGGGTGAAGCGGACGAACATCAAACCGCAGGTCGACAAGTATACCTTCGAAGATGGTCACGAGATTTTCATGCTTGCCGAAGGCCGCCTCGTGAACCTCGGTTGCGCCGCCGGCCATCCATCGTTCGTGATGTCGAACAGCTTCAGCAACCAGGTCCTCGCGCAGATCGATCTCTGGGCCGGCAAAGACAAATACAAGCCGGGCGTCTACATCCTGCCAAAGAAACTCGACGAAGAAGTGGCCCGCCTGCACCTCGAGAAAATCGGCGTCAAGCTGACGACGCTCACGAAAAAGCAGTCCGAATATCTTGGTGTGCCGGTGGAAGGCCCCTACAAGTCCGAGCACTATCGTTATTAGTCGTTAGACGAAAATGGACCCAAAGCGCCGCTGGAGAAATCCAGCGGCGTTTTTGTTGTTAGGAACGCCACCGTGCGCCGCCTCACCAGCTTATGCCAAACGCTGAGCGGTTGGAACCCGTTCGCTCTCTCTGCCGTTTGTGCGAATCGTCCTGCGACCCTGGAGGACGGTGCGACACGCGCCTGCTCGGGATCGGGGATAAAGTCAAAGCGCTTGGGCAGGAGATCGAGAGCCCTACAGGTCGGGGCACTATCGTTCCTAGTCGTTAGACAGAGCTTCATCGCTAAGCGCCAGCCGAGAAACCCGGGGCGTTCTTCTCGGCGCACCCGTTTACGCGACCGTCGTCTGGGAAGGAATTCACTGCCCGTTCTTCGTTGATGCGGCCGGCTGCGTCGGCGCTGTAGGGTGCACGCATGAAAAAAACATTCCGAATCGTCCCGCTTCCGACAGCGCTCGCGGAACAGGCGCGACGAACGGCTGCGCTGGGCCAACCCGACCATCAGGTGGTGATTGCGGACGGGCCGAAGTCGGCGCCGTGCCGTCACTGTTTACGCTGGGCAGATTCGGGCGAAACGATGATTCTTTTTCCGTATCAAAGCATTCCCACCGACCGCCCCTATGCGGAGAGCGGTCCGATTTTCGTGCACCAGGAAGCGTGTCAAAGATATGCGGCGACCGAGACGTATCCCGCAGCATTTTCGACCGCGCGCGTCATTCGCGGCTACAATACACAATGCGAGATCATCGCGGGCGAAGCCGCGACAGGTGACGCGGAGCCGGTGCTTGAAGCAATGCTGCAAGATCCCGATATTTCGTTCTTGCATGTCCGCAGCCTCACCTATGGCTGTTACACCATGAAAGTGGAGCGCGCCTGAGATGGAACTTCTCCCCCCGGCACCGACGATGTACCGCGCGCTCTGTGCCCGCGATTCCAGCTTCGAGGGCATCTTCATCGCGGGCGTGCGCACGACCGGCATTTTCTGCCGGCCAACCTGCAGCGCAAAGAAGCCGGCGCCGCAAAACGTCGAGTTTTTCGCCACCCCGAACGAGGCGCTGCTCGGCGGTTACCGGCCCTGCCTCCGTTGCACGCCGATGGATCCTACGCAGCGCCCGCCGGAGTTGATCGAGCGCCTGCGGGCGGAAGTGGAGAAGGCGCCCGGCGGTCGCATTACGGACAAAGAATTGCATGCGCTCGCGATCGATCCTTCGACCGCGCGGCGGCAGTTCAAGCGGCATTATGGGATGACGTTCCAGGCTTATCATCGCGCCCGCCGCATGGGCCTCGCGCTGCGGAATGTGCGCAAAGGCGCGCGGGTGGATGACACGCAGCTCGAGAGCGGGTTCGATTCCGCGAGCGGATTTCGCGAAGCGTTCACGCGCATGTTTGGCGATCCGCCGACCGCGGCGAAAGAGCGCGCTTGTTTATACGCGGAGCGAATCGAGACGCCGCTCGGCATGATGGTGGCGATCGCGGATGACGAAGGTTTGCGTCTGCTCGAATTCGCCAGCCGGCGTGCCCTCGAACGGGAAATCGGGATTTTGCGGAAGCGATTGCACGCCTCCGTCGTTCCGGGCGAACACCGCCATCTGAGGCAGATTCGAAAAGAGCTGGCGGAGTATTTTGCCGGCGACCGTTTGGATTTCACCGTGCCGGTCGCGCCGATCGGGTCGGAATTTCAAGTGAAGACGTGGCAGACGCTGCGCACCATTCCACCGAGCGAAACCCGCTCCTACGGATGGATGGCGGAACAACTTAAAGTGCCCGGCGCCCAGCGCGCCGTCGGCCGCGCCAACGGCACCAACATGCTTTGCCTGATCATTCCGTGTCATCGCGTGATCCGCGCGGATGGGACGCTCTGCGGTTACGGCGGCGGACTCTGGCGGAAGCGCTGGCTGCTGGAGCACGAGCGAAAGTTCGCGCCGTAGCGCTTACGGCAGCGCGACGCCGCCTTTCATCACCAGCTTGATCCGGCGCACGGCCGCGATGTCCCTGGTGGGATCGCCTTCGAGCGCGACCAAATCGGCCAGCAAACCCGGCGCGATGCGGCCGCGATCATCGAGATGGAAGATGGACGCGTTGCCGCTCGTCGCCTGTCGCAAAACTTCCAGCGGCGTAAAGCCGTATTCCCTAACGAGCAGCTCCATCTCGAGCGCGTTTTCGCCGTGCGTGAAAACGCCCACGTCGCCGCCCATGGCGAAGGTCACGCCGGCCGCCCGCGCCGCTTTCATACTCGCGCGTTTTTGCACGATCCGCGGCGGCGCCAGCTCGCTTCCTTTCTTCCAACCGCGATAACGCGAGACTGCGTCTCCCGCCGCCACCGTCGGGCAAAGTGCGACGCCTTTCTGTTGCATGAGCTGAAAAATTTCCGGCGTACCTTCGTCCCCGTGTTCGATCGTCTCGACCCCGGCATTGATCGCGCGCCGCATGCCTTCGGGCGAGGTGGCGTGCGCCACGGTGGGCCGCCCAGCCGAGCGCGCGGTCTGCACGATTGCGTTCAGTTCATCCTGCGAAAAGGTCGGCCGCGACGGTTCGCCCGCTCCCCAGCGATAATCCGCATACACTTTCACGAGATCAGCGCCTTTGCCGATCTGCCCGCGCGCGACGCGGATGCATTCGTCGACGCCGCTCGCTTCCTCTGCGCCTTGCGGCACCTCGACACCCGCCGACAACTTCGGACCGTAGCTCCCACTGGCGACGATGGCGCGCGTGGCGATCAAAAGACGCGGGCCGGGAATGATCCCGCTGTCGATCGCGTGCTTTAAGCCGACGTCGGCGTAACCGGCGCCTTCCGTCCCGAGATCGCGCGCCGTCGTGAACCCGGCCTCGAGCGTCTTGCGCGCATGGACCGTCGCCCGGGCGACGCGTTCGGCTAACGACTCGTTGAGGATCTGATCATTCCACGGCGTCTCGTTATAGGGATGCAGGAACATGTGCGCATGGCCTTCGATCATCCCGGGCAGCAAGGTATCGTTAGGCAACTCGATCGTCCGCGCACCTGGCGGCGCGGTGACATCCGGACCGGCGGCGGCGATTTTGTCGCCCGTCACCAGCACGGACCAACCCCAGTGCATTTCCTCGCCATCGAAAACGGCTGCGGGGTGAAGCAAGACCGACTGTTCCGCTAGCGCGCTTGCGACCACCGCGAAGCAAAGGCTGAGCGCAACCCTCGCAGCTCGTGTCACCATCCGATGGTCCGCCCGTACGGCGGCTCCCCCAGGCCGAGAAAAACAAGCAGAAGTGCAGAAGAGAACGAGCGAGGAGAGATCATACCGAATTCAAGACGGTTCTTTCCGCGCGACAATCTCGAGAAACAGCGGCGTCGTAAACCAGGAGTTCGGGTCGGCCTCCGCTTCGCGGAACTCGCGCAGGATATCGCCTGCGAGCTCATCGGAAATCCGGCCGAGCTCCTGCAAACGGCGAACATTGATTTCAATGAAACTCTTCGGCCATTGCCAGGTGTAATCGCGCTGCGAAACACAGCGCAGGCGCGGGTTGATTTCCAGGGCGCGCAGACCAGCGGCGCGGAGAAGTTCCGGCAACTGCCGCGCGATGTTCGGTTCGCCACCGGCCGCGCGCCAACTGGCCATGACCTCCTGAATGAAGCGCTGGAGATTCGGCTTCGCCGGCATGAAGCAGAACGTTTCGTAGTCGCTGTATTCGTGAAAAATGGCGAGCCCGCCCGGCCGTAACGCGCCGGCGATGTTCGCGATCAACTTCTCCGGCGAACTGACGAACGAAGCGACCCAGCGGCACCAGGCCGCGTCGAAGTTCAACTCGCCTAACGAGTAGTCCATGAGGTCGGCTTCGCGAAAATCTACATTCGACACTCCGCGGCGCCGGCAGCGTTCGCGCGCTGCTTCGAGAAAGCGCGTCGAACGTTCCACCGCGAGCACGGCGCCGGTCGGCCCGACCATTTCCGCCAAGTCGGCGGTGGCGTAACCCGGGCCTGCGCCGATGTCGATCACCCGCCAGCCATGCGTAATCCCGATTCGCTGCCAGCACTCCGTCACGACCGGGCGCCAGACGCGGTGCTGCAGTCCAAGGCGCGCAATTTCTTCGTCGTGCGTGCCGAGGACGTAATCCGCTTCTGATTTCGCGGCAGCCATCTTTCAGAACCATGAATCGGCTGCGGCGAAGCGCCACTCGAAATGTCACCTCGCGATTGCGCGGCCCCGCAGGTGCGCGTGACAGTGGCCGCTGATGAAAACACGCAAAGCCGCGGTCGCTTTCATTCTCGTGACCGTGACACTCGACATGCTGGCGCTCGGCTTAATTGCGCCCGTGTTGCCGAAGCTGGTCCTGAATTTCCTCGGCGGCAAAGCGACCAGCGCGGCGATCTGGTTCGGCATTTTCGGGACGGTCTTCGCTCTGATGCAGTTCATCTTCTCCCCGGTGCTCGGTGTGTTATCCGATCGCTTCGGACGGCGCCCGATCATTCTCGCTTCCAACTTCGGGCTCGGCCTCGACTATTTCGTGATGGCGTTGGCGCCTTCTCTCGGTTGGTTTTTTCTCGGACGCGTGATTGCCGGAATCACCGCGGCCAGCATCAGCACGGCGATGGCTTACATCTCGGATGTGGTCGTGCCGGAGAAACGAGCCGGCGCGTTTGGGCTGATCGGAGCGGCCTTCGGCGTTGGATTTGTGCTGGGGCCGGCGCTCGGGGGTTTGCTGGGGGATTTCGATCCTCGGCTGCCATTCTGGATCGCCGGCGGCCTCAGCCTAACGAATGCACTTTACGGTTATCTCTTCGTCCCGGAATCGCTTCCACCCGAGCGACGCCAGCCTTTTACGCTCCGCCGCGCCAACCCCGTGGGCGCGCTCGTCCTGCTGCGTTCGCACCCGGAACTTTTCCAGCTCACCACGATTCAGTTTCTCGGTTACCTGGCGCACGAGATTTTCGAAGTGTGGGCCCTCTACGCGATCTATCGTTATGCCTGGACGCCGGGGAATGTGGGCGCGTCGCTCGCGCTGGTGGGCGTAATGTCGATCATTGTGTCGGGCTGGCTCGTGGGGGCGATCGTGCCGCGGATCGGCGAACGGCGCACGCTCTACCTCGGGCAGTTGTTCGGGGGTATCGGGATGCTTTGTGCGGGGCTCGCGCGCACGGGAGCTTTTTATATGGGCTCGATCCCGGTGATCTCGCTCTGGGGCATCTCCGGACCGGCCGCGCAAGGCATGATGACCCACCGCGTGAGCGAGCGGGAGCAAGGGGAGCTGCAAGGCGCGCTGAGCAGCCTGCGCTCCGTGGCAGTGTTGATGGGGCCGGCGCTTTTCACCTTCACCTTCGCTTTTTCGATCAATCCCGGACGCTCATGGCACCTGCCAGGCGCGCCGTGGTTTCTTGCTTCCGCGCTGCTCTTTACGGCGATGATTCTCTCGACTCGGATCAAGCGGCGGCCAGGCGCAACCAGCAGCGGCCCAGCCGAACTTCCTGAGCCGGTGGTTCCGCCGGAAGGCGTCACCTCTGGCAGCATCGCCCCGGAGCAAATCCCGGGCGGCCCTTGAGCGTCCTTGCAGTGCCAGCTTGTTTTTCCGGTGGAGCCTGGCCAGTTTGCCAGCAATGAGATTGCCCCGGCAGAGCTACCAGGATATCGAGCGCATCATCGAATTTGATTTCGTCCGCGCGACGGAAGCGGCGGCTCTCAATTCGCTCCAATGGCTCGGACGCGGCGAGAAAGAACTGGCCGACGCGGCGGCCTGCGATGCGATCCGCGGGATGTTCGACCTGATGAACATCTGCGGCGAGGTGGTGATCGGCGAGGGCATCAAGGATGACGCGCCGGGCATTTTCAAGGGCGAGCATCTGGGGACGTGGGTGCCGGGTGCGCCGCCATTTAACATTGCGCTCGATCCGATCGACGGGACGACGAACATCTCGAAGGGGATGCCGAATTCGATCGCCTGCATCGCGGCCGCGAGCCCGGAGGCAGGGGTGAAGGTGGCACTGCGGGATATCCCGGCCTTCTATATGATGAAGCTGGCGTATGGGCCGCAGGTGGTGCGGAGCATGCAAATCGCGGGATTGGAGACGCTGAAGCTGGAGAGCCCGATCGAGGAGATTCTGATCACGATCGCGCAGGCGTTAAAGAAACGGGTGCAGGACGTGGTGGTGATGCTGCTGGACCGGCCGCGTCACAAAGAAATGGTAGCGGAAATCCGGCGCGTCGGCGCTTCGCTGCGGATGATCAGCGACGGGGATATCGCGGCGGCGATCGGGCCGGCGATCCAGAATAGCGGGATCGACGTCTATCTCGGCATCGGCGGCTCGCCCGAGGCGGTGTTGGCGGCGGCGGCGATCAAGTGCCTGGGCGGCGATCTGCAATGCAAGATGTGGCCGCGGGACGCCAAGGAGCGCGCGGCGTTGGTTGCGGAAGGTTACGGCGACGATTTGGAGCGTGTGTTCTATGCGGACGATCTGGCGCACGGGAAGAATATCATCTTTTGCGCAACGGGGATCAGCGACAGCGCGCTGCTGCCCGGCGTGAAAGTGGAAGGTCCAAACACGATCACGCATTCGATCCTGATGCGGGCGAAGAGCAAGACGGTGCGCTTCATCCGCGCCTCACATGATCTGCAGAACAAGACGATCCGGCTGCGGTCTGACAATCGCGAGCATACGCTTTAGCGCCGCGCTCGCAGTCACCTGCGCACTGGCGTTCACCCAACTCTGCGCCGCGGAGCCGCCGGACCCGGAGATCGGCCGGATGCTGGAACGGGCGGTGGCCAACGCGGAGACGTTCCGCAAAGAGCTGCAAACGGCGCAATACGAAGCCACGATGCGCGTGCAGGAGTGGGACGGCCGCGGCCGCTGGCGTGGGACGGCGAAAGCACGCGCGATCATGCGACCGGGCGATGTGCGGCCGATCACGTTTTTGTCGCGCGAAGTGGAAGGCAAGGTGCGGCTGCCGGACGACAAAAAGGAAGCGAAGGAAGATGACGAAAAGGAAGTCACGCTGCAGGAATTTGCGCGCGAGCATCGGATCGCGGAGCGCTTTGAATTTACCGCCACTGGGACGGAGGAGGTCGCCGGCCGGTCCGCGCGCCGGATTGCTTTCTCGCCACGGCCGAACCAGCCGGAGAAGAACACGGCCGATCGCTTTCTCGACACGATCAACGGCACGGTTTGGGTGAGCGAAGACGAAGGGAAGCTGGTCAAGTTCGACCTCACGCTGCGGAAGCCGTTTCAGCTCTTCTGGATCTTTGCGGTCCTCAAGGATCTCTCGATTCAATACGAACTCATCGCCCCCGGCGAAATTCTCGGCCTCGCGAAACTGAAGGTGCGCTACGCGCTCACCACTCCGATCTCCAGCATCCGGCAATTGCATGAGGTGGAGATGGATCACTTCCGCCGGCGCGAGGCACCCTCCTCCCGTTAAGGAGCCCGAATCGAATTCTGGACCCGTCGAAATACTCTCCTCGACAATTTTCCGCCGCTCTGCTGAAATCCGCTGCAACCGCTATGAGAGAAATCCCCAAAACCGAGCTGTCGCCAGACAATGGCTGTGTCATCGATACGAAATGGAACGTCGCGCCTTTGAAGTATCACGCCTGCGCCGCGGGACTCGACGATGAGCCGACGCTGCGCGAGACGCCGCCGATGCCGGAGATCATCGTCTACGATCACGCCGGCTTTCGCGGCGCGTATGCGCGGACCAACCTGAGCTTCCTTTATCTGGGCGATTTCTGGAACGATCGGATCAGCTCGCTCATCATCGTGAGCGGGGTCTGGCAATTCTTCCGGGACGATTATTATAAGGGCGACATGTGGGAGCTGGGACCCGGCTTCTACGAGTGCTTCTTCATGGAAAAGGGGCCGGACGACGTGGTCAGCTCTTTCAAGGCGGTCGCGCTGACGTAGCCCGCCAGCGGCGGTTGCCGCGGAGGGGCATCCCAGCGCCGCTTTGGCAAGCGCGCGTGCAACCGTGGCGGGATTCGTTTATACTCCGGCACGATGGTTGCCGACATGGCCGCAACGCTGAGCGATAGAATCCTCGCCGGGGAACGCATTTCAGCCGACGACGCGCTACAACTCTACCGGCTGCCGTTGCCGGAACTTGGCGCGCTCGCGAACGCCCGGCGTCATCTGGTGAAGCGCGACAGTTTTGGCGGTCGCGGCGGCGACGTGGTCACCTACATCGTCGACCGCAACATCAACTACACGAACGTTTGCAACGTTTACTGCAAATTCTGCGCCTTCTACCGCACGGAAAAAGATGCCGATCACTATGTGCTCAGCTTCGAACAGCTGGACGAGAAGCTGGATGAGCTGACCGCCGCCGGCGGAGTGCAAATCCTGATGCAGGGCGGACATCATCCGAAGCTGCAGTTCCAGTGGTATCTCGATCTGCTGCACCACATCCGGGCGAAATACCCGCATATCAATATCCACGGCTTTAGTCCCCCGGAGTTCCAGCATTTCGCGGAGGTTTTCGGAATGCCGTTGCGCGAGATTATCTCGCAATTCAAAGCCGCGGGGCTCGGCTCGATTCCAGGAGGCGGCGGCGAGATCCTGGTCGACCGGGTGCGCCAGCGGATCTCGCCGTTGAAGTGCAATTCCGACGCCTGGCTTGAGGTGATGCAGATCGCGCACGAAGAGGGGTTGAACTCGAGCGCGACCATGATGTTCGGTCACGTCGAGACGGTGGAAGATCGGATCGAGCATCTGCAACGGCTGCGGGATCAACAGGACGCGAGCGGCGGCTTCACCGCGTTCATCTGCTGGACGTTCCAGCCGGAGAACACCGTCCTGAAGATCAAAGCGCGCGCCGGCGTGGTGGAATATCTCCGGATGCAGGCGCTCGCCCGCATCTTCCTCGACAACATCTCGAACGTCCAGAGCTCCTGGGTGACGCAGGGCCCGGAGATCGGCCAGGTGGCGCTGCGCTACGGCGCGAATGATTTCGGCTCGGTCATGATGGAGGAGAACGTGGTGAGCAGCGCCGGGACTACTTTTCACCTCAACGCTGTGCAAATCGAGGGCCTCATCCGGGAGGCCGGCTACGAGCCGCGCCGCCGGAATAATTGGTATCAACTCTTGAATTAGCGCCCGCCTGCGCGTAATTCTCCCGCCCCAGCGGCGGCGTGCGGTGAAATCCCGCCTTGACGATCCCCTGCTCCTTACCAACTAATACCGCCTGCATCCCGCCAGCGCCCGCAGCCGACGGGAATCTCTTCTCTATGAAACACTCTGTTGGTTATCTCCGCCGTGCGCTCTGCACGCTTCCGGGCGTTCTCGCATTCGTGCTGCTCATGTGCATCCCCGCGCACGCTCAGCAGGAGGCGGTGAAAATCCGCGCCATCGAAGTGCAGTACACCGGGCCCGAAACGATCAGCCGCGAGCGCATCCTCGCGCAGATGCGGACGAAGGTCGGGCAGAACTACACCGACGGGATCGTGGAGCAGGATGTGCGCAGCCTTTACCAGACGGGCCTGCTCCAGAACGTCCGCATCTACGGCCAGGCGCAGGGCGACGGCGTCAAGGTGATCGTCGCGGTCCAGACGCGCTCCGTCGTTAACGAGATTGAAATCAACGGAAACAGCCGCATCTCGGCGAAGGCTTTGCGGAAGCGGATCAAGCTCAAGATCAACAAGCCGCTGAACGAAGACGCCCTCGGCGAGGCGAAGCAGGACATCATGGAGGCGTATCGGGGCAAAGGCTACAACGACATCGATGTGCAGTATCGCGTCGAGGCCGATCAGAACCGCGGCACTTCCCGTGTGATTTACACGATCAACGAGGGGCTCAAGGGCGCGATCAGCCGGATCCGCTTCGAGGGGAACACGAAGTTCAGTGATCGCGTGCTGCGCAAGCAGATGAAGACGAAGCCGAAAACGCTGATCTCGTTTCTCGACAAATCGGGCCGTCTCGATGAAGCGCAGCTCAAGCAGGATACGGACGCCGTCCGCGAGTGGTACCAGAATCACGGCTACATCGATGTGGAACTGAACGAGCTGCGCCGCGAGCGCAGCGACGGACGCATGGTTCTGGTCATCCCGATTGTCGAAGGCCAGAAGTACACGGTCGGCAAAATCTCGGCGAAAGGCTTCAAGAACACGACCGAGGAGAAGATCCGCCTCCTCCTCAAGATGAAGCCGGGCGATCTCTATTCGCCGAAGGCGATCCGCGAAGATGCGAAGCGAATTGCTGATGCCTATGGCGCCGGCGGCTACGTCGACCTTGTCGTCTCGCCCCAGGGGGTCCCCAGTGGTCCCAATCGCATTGACATCAACTACACGATCGAAGAGGGCCAACGTTCTTTCGTCCAGCGCATCAACATCGTCGGCAACACCCGCACGAAAGACAAGGTCATCCGCCGTGAAGTGCTGATCGCTCCGGGCGATATCTACAGCACAACGCGCGTGGATGTGACGAAGAAGCGCCTCGATAATCTGGGCTACTTCTCGCGCGTCGAAACTTTTCCCGATGAGACGGGCGTGCCCGGGCGCAAAGATCTGACCGTCCAGGTGGAAGAGAAGCGCACCGGCTCATTGAATTTCGGAGCCGGCTTCAGCACCGTCGACAGCGTTGTTGGATTCGTGGAACTGACGCAGGGAAACTTCGATCTGTTGAACTGGCCGAACTTCACCGGCGGTGGCCAGAAATTCCGCACCCGCGTCCAATACGGCGCGCAGCGGAAGGATTTCATCATGTCGCTGACGGAGCCGTATTTCCTCGATCGGCAGTTGTCTCTCGGCGGTGAGCTGTATTACCGGGAAGCCGACTTCTTGAGTTCTGTCTATGATCAGCGGAACTACGGATTTTCGCTGGAAGCCCGGAAAGCGCTCGGACGGTTCTTCTACACGAGCGTGCAATATCGTCTCGAGGAAGTGGATATCTTCAACGTCTCGCGTGCGGTCTCGAGCCAGATCGCGCTCGAGAATGGTTCCCGCGTTAAAAGCCAGATTACCCCGAGCTTCGTTTACGACTCGCGCGATAATCCATTTCTCACCCACAAAGGGCAGCGCTTCGTCTTCACCCCGTATGTCTCCGGCGGTTTCCTGGGGGGCAACACGCAGCTCTTCGGCATCGATATCGAAGGCTCGCAGTACTTCCATTTGCCCGCCGATTTGATCCTGCTCTTCAACGGGCAGTTCCGCAGCGTCGATACTTGGGGCAATGGCGATCGCGTGCCGATTTTTGATCGCCTCTTTCTGGGCGGGGCCAACGATCTCCGCGGTTTCAACTTCCGCGATGTCGGGCCGAAAGATCAGAATGGCGAACCGCTCGGCGGCAAAACTGCAGTGCGTGGGACTGTCGAACTCACCTTCCCGATCATCGACAAAGTGCGCGGCGCGGTTTTCTACGACGCCGGCTTTGTGGAGCCAAATGCGTTTAACTTCGGCGGGCGGCTCGCCTCCGATGCGGGCATCGGTCTGCGCCTCGATTTGCCGGTCGGTCCCATCCGCCTCGATTACGGTTTCCCCATTCAAACCGGGGGAAACAACAGCAGCTCGGGCAAATTTAATTTCAACGTCGGCTATCAATTTTGAACGAACGCCGCCTCGTGTAGTCTATAACCTCTCTGTTTTACACCCGCTTATGAAAAAGATCCTATCCGCCGCACTCATCGCTTCCATTGCATTCCCTCTCGCCACCTTTGCCCAAGGCACGCTCAAAGTCGGCACCGTCGACATGAACCGGGCCTTCAAGGAGTACAGCAAGACGAAGGACGCGGAGACGAAGATCAATGAGGCCAAGAACGCCGCGAAGAAGGAGTACGATGAGCGCGCCGACGGCTACAAAAAAGCTCTCGATGAGATCAACAAGCTCAATCAGCAGCTCGAAGCGCCCGCGCTAAGTGCCGACGCCAAGACCGCCAAGGCCAAGGAGCGCGACGACAAGATCGCGAACATCAAGAACATGGAGCGCGAGATCAATGAATTCCGCCAAACCCGCGAGCGCCAGCTCCAGGAGCAGGCGCTCCGCATGCGCGAAGGAATCGTGAAGGAAATCACCGATGTGGTGATGGAACGCGTCAAGGCCAACAACCTCGATCTCGTCTTCGACAAATCCGGCATGAGCTTGAACGGTGTCCCGCTCCTCCTATATTCGCGTGACGCGGTGGAGTTCACCAACGACATCGTGACCGCGTTGAACAAGCCAGGTCGTGCCAGCTCGGCAGACGTGACGACCGCTGCGAGCCCGGCCGCTTCCGCCAGTGCTGCCAAGCCCACGCCGAAACCGTAAACATTCTCTACCTTTAACCAGGAGCGCACGCGGAGATCCCGCGTGCGTTTCTTTTTGGGGGCCAGCAGCCGCACTGCCTCCGTCGCTTGAACTCTTCTTGCCGGTGCTTTCTTCGCCCCGGCGGCTCCCACGATATGTCCACCCGCCGTTCTCTTCTTTGCACCGTCTTCCTGGCGTGCGGCTGGATCGCTCCGCTTTTGCCAGCCGCCCCGACACCACAACCGTGGGAAAGCACCGTAAGTCCATACCAACCCGGCTCATTCCCCGAGCCGCGGCCTGTCAAAGTACAATACATTTTCGGGTGGAACGGCTTCCCCGCGGCGACCGCCACCTTGCGCTTCAGCAAAGCCGACGGCCGGCTCCGATTTGAAGCGACGGGGGAAACAACGGGCCTGGCCAGGAAACTTTGGGACTACCAAATCAATCATACTGCGATCTCGGAGGCACAGACGCTGCGACCGCTGGAGGTGAAAGAACACGAAAGCGACCGGCAACGACAGCTCACGACCGAGCTCACCTTCACCCCCGACGATGTGACAAGCCAGCAGGAGGAGCGAAAAGGCGCAAGGGTCAAAACCAAGACCCGGCACTTTGACTTCCCAAACGTGCTCAGCATCAACTCCGCTTTGCTCCTGCTCCGCACGCACCCGTTTCCGCGAGGTGCCGTGCAGAGAATCGTAGTCTATCCTGCCACTTCCGCCTATCTCTGCACGATCACCAGCCTCGGGCACGAGCAGATCACCGTGCCGACCGGCAGTTACGATGCGATCAAGCTGGATTTGCAGCTCAGCAAAATCGACAAAGGCCGCGCGCTGCAGCCGCACAAGAAATTCAAAAGAGCGACGGTCTGGCTTTCGAACGATCCCGACCGCCTTCCCTTGCGCATCGAAGCGCAGATCTTCATCGGCACCGTCTTCGCCGAACTGCAATCCGCGCAGTTCGAGAACGGGAAGCCGTAGCTGGCACCGCGTTCCGCTCTTCAGAGCGCGAGGCTCCTCATCCGCGCGGGATGAAAATCCGCTCGCCTCCCGGGGTGCGTAATATCTGCTGGCCCCGCCAGGTCCGCCGGCGCTCAAAACCGCGCGTTTGCTGCCCAGGCAGCAAGCCCAGCGCATTCATCGTCTCCATGTCCAGCAGACCGTTGGGCTCCAGCCCATAGCGCGACTGGAAAGCGCGCAACGCGTATTGCGTCCCCGGTCCATAAATTCCGTCAATCCCGCTTCGATAAATCCCCTCCCGCATCAGCAACGATTGCGCACCCACGATGACCCGCCGTTGCACATCCGGCGGAGCACCTTCGAATGGCGTTCCCTCGAACACTCCACGAAGCGCTGGGGCCGCCCCACCGGGAGCCGTCGCGTAACCCGGCGAGGGTGGAACGGGACGAGACCAAGGTTCACCGCCGGACGGCTCTCGCTGCGGAGAAGAATCATCCTGCAACTCGGAGCTTTCCTGCGCGCGCGGAGCTGGAGCCATCGCCCGCGGAGTCGCGGATCGCGCGGGCGCCACAGGCTGCGGCGCCGCACTTGCTCGCACGCCGAGCGATTTCTGCGTTTGCGCATTCAGCTCGCCCGTGATCTGCAGCCCATTCCGGATTTGGTAACGCCGGATCGCTGCGGTCGTGTCGGCATCGGTCCGGCCGGTGATTTCCCCGTAATAAAACCCCTGGTCTTTCAGCGTCTGCTGCGCCGTGCGGATCGACGCATCTCCCTGCGCCTGCACCGTTCCCGCGAAAGTGAGCACCCCCAGAAGGATCAAGAACCGCTTCATACGTAGTTTGATTTTGACGCCGCCTCCGCCCGCGTATTCAGGTCCGCGGTTCCTCTGGCCCTGCCACAGCCGACTGCTGGCCGGCAACGTCGCGGTAGCGCATCACCCCTTCGCTGATGGCCTCAGCCAACTGCTGCCGATAGCCCTCCGTCACGAGCTTCGCCATCTCTTCCCGATTTGAAAGAAAGCCGCCTTCCACCAGAACCGCCGGATGTCGCACATGGGCGACCACATAAAACTGCTCGGCATGTGTCCCGCGATCAAACGCCTGCGTCCGCCCGACGAGCGATTTCTGCACGAACGCTGCCAGACTCTGGCTTTCGAGATTGGCCGGAGCGGTGGAAATCTGCTGCAGGAACGGCAGCCATGTTGCCACCAGTCCCAGGTTCGACAACTGCCGGGTCGCGTAGAATGTCTGCACGCCCATTGCGGCCGAACGTCCGCCTTCATTGAAGTGGATGCTGACGAACACGCCGTCGCGTTGCCGATTTGCGAGAGTCGCGCGTTGCGCGAGCGACACCGCTTCGTCCCCCTCGCGGGTCAGGACGGTCCGGAGCCCTTGCGCGCGGAGCAGCCACTCCACTCGCCGGGCGACGTCGAGCGTGAGATCCTTCTCCTGCACCCCGGCCTGGATCGCGCCCGAGTCCTGCCCGCCATGGCCCGCGTCGATGATGACGCACTTGATCGCACCCGGCGGGCGGGCTTCGCGCAGGGGAGGTGCTCCCGTGCCCGGCCCGTGCCACGGGAGCACACCCAGCCACGCGATCGAGATTGCGACGAGGGCCAGCCCGATCCAGGCGATCCCATTTTGGAACGATCGCCGCGTCACTTCGATTCGCGGCATGGCAGCGCCCTACGCAGCAGTCAGCGGGCCAAGCTCATCCAACGAGAGCGGGCGATAACGCACCGCCGATTTCGAATTCCGATCGAGGATCGCCGCCTCCACCCCGCGCGCCGCGAGATGCTTCGTTCGTTCAGCCGCGAGCGCTTCCGGCGCCGGAAGGGCGCGGATGCCATCCTCGGCCTGCGCCAGTATCCCGATCGTCCACGCATCCTGCGCGGTCGAAAGCGCGCGCTCTAAAGTGGCGTTTGCGGCGTGCTTCTCTTGTAGAAACGATTCCATCAACTCTGTCGCGGCCCGCGTCCCACTCAGCACGCAAAAAGGCTGTCGCATCTCGCCTAACGAGTCATTCCCATGCACGTCGATCGCGCCGTCGTATTCCACCCGCAGGAACAAATCGTCCGCCGCCGTCGCTCCGATCTCCGCGAAGAGCATCCGCGCCAGGTAGGGCGCGCCGTAGATCTGCTCGAAGGCTGTCTTCAGCAGTGGACTGAGCGAATAGTAAGCCAGCCGCCGCAAGGAAACATCCGCAGCCGAGCGCGTGAACCCCTCCGTGCTCGCCAGTTCGATCGCCGCCAGCCGCAGCCGCTCGATGTCGCCCGGGTGACCGATCGCGCCCATCGCGATTCGATCGTAGATCTCGAATACCTTCTGCCGGGTCCGCCCGACCGTCAGAAAGACGATCCCTTCCCGGCAGCTGAGCGCGACAATCGGGCTGCCGCTGGCCAGTTGCGTCTCGAGGTACTCGCGCCGATTCGCGATCGCCTCGACCCAGCGATATGGCTCGTCCGTCATTCCGTTACGCCACGTTCCGCTGGAAAGACGCCGCAATCTGTTTGTCGCCGAGCGTGGTGATGCCGGCGCTCGACACCACCTTCATCACCGGGAAAATCTTTGCGGAACGATCGACACCGCCGGTCGCGGTGTCGGATTCCGCTGCCGTGTCGAGCGCCCGCAGCGCGATCGCTATCGCGTCCGCCTCGTTCAGTTTCGCCAGCGGCCGTTTCCCCCATTGATTCTCGTAATGCAGAATCGCGCGCACGGCGGGCGAACCTGAGCCCGTGGCCGCATATTCGGTCACTTCGAAGTTCGCGCCCATCGCATCGTAAAAATAAAGCCGCGCACCCGGCTCGGAGCCGCTTGCATCGTAGGTCGCAAAGATCGGCACCACCACGCCGACGCCTTGCATGACGAATCCGAAGTTGTCGCGCAGCAGTTTGGAAAGAGCGCGCACTTTGCCGTCCACGCTCATCTCCTGCAGCTGCGTCCGCCTGAAAAACTGGAGCGAATGCTCGAGCACGCGCGCCATTTCCCACGCCGTGGCGGGCACACCCGCGATCGCCATAATGGAATGATGGTCAATCTCCAGGACCTTGTCCGCCCGATCGTAAACGACCGTGTTCCCGGCAGTGGCGCGGCGATCGCCCGCCACCAGCACGCCGGCGCGGAACTTGAATGCCAGGATCGTGGTCGCCTGGGTCTGCCCCTCAAGCACGCCCGCAGCGGTATTCGTTCCAGACACGCTCGCCGGGGGCGCCGCGAGCAAGCCCTTCCGCCGCAGCAAAGCCGGAAAATCGTCCGCCGGTGTGTGGCCGAGCGCCACGAGGGGCGGTTCCATCACTGGCCCGTGCGCTGCCGATAACGCTTCGACTGGTCCGGATCCACCTTGCGCATTTTCTTCAGCAGATCCTGCGTGTCTGGCCGGGAGACATCGGGCGCCTTGGGCCCACCCTCATCGCCTCCCTGCTGCGGCCCCCATGGCACCGGCGGTTTCTGCAAGCGCTCAGGCATGAGAAAAAAGCTAAGGAGAAAAACCGCGCAACGCAAGCAGCCGCTCGACCCCCGAGCAAAGCTTGCCAGCCACGAAGGCCGATGTCAGGATGCGCCCAATGAAGGTCCTCCAAATTTTCGCCCTCGCCCTTGTCTTTGCCTTCGCCGGTGGTGTACTCCACGCCCAGACCTTCGCCAGCGGCGGCGACAATGCCCAGGAACAGCTCGCCACACTCACAAAGAAGATCGATGAGCAAAGCACCAAGATCGACGCGCTCTCGCAGCAGTTGCTCAAGCTTGAACAGCAGATCGCGAATACCCGGCCGGGCGTAATGATTGGCGAAAGCACGCCCGTACCTACCACCGCAACCGCACCCACCGCGGCGGCGACTTCCACTGCCAGCGGCAACGCGCACGTGATTGCGAAAGGCGAAACCCTGACTTCGATCGGGAAGGTCTATAAAGTGAGCGTGAGCGAGCTGCAGAAATTTAATCATATCGAGAACGACCGCGCGATTCAGATCGGGCAGACGATCATGATCCCGGGCCCGGCCAGCTCCCCCACTCCCGCCCCTTCGCCTAACGAGTAATGGAGACGCCGGCCGCCCATCCGTGGTTTCTGCGGAAACACGAGGACGGCAGCATCTTTGGACCTCTCAGCTTCGAGCAGCTCGCGCGCTGGGCCGGTTCCGCGCAAGTCGCGCCGCACGATTACATCTCGACCGACCAGGAAAACTGGATCAAGGCCCCGATGCTTCCGGAGCTCGGGATGGATTGGATTGTGGAGGTGACCAGCGAGCGGCTTTACGGACCAACCACCCTCGGTGCGATCCGCGAATTCATGCGCCTGGGCGAGATCGATGAAGACTCGTGGATCATCAATTCGTGCGACGCCACGCGACAGCAAATCCGCGAAATTATGCCACTGCTGGATCTTGCTGCAGGTGGAATAATGCCCTCGCCGGAGGAGGAAGGGGCGCATGCGCCGGTTTCCGTCGGGATGTCAATCGCGGTGCAGGATCGGATTCGCGAACTCGAGCAGGCCTTGCGCGAAGAGCGCCGCGCCCTCGCGGAAGCCGAGGCTCGTTACCGCGCTTTGGAGGCGACGCACAGCGCGCTGCTCGACGCGCCGGCCGTTTCACACCCCAGCAGCGGCGACTGACGCAGCCGAGTTCGTGGGCTCTCCCGTCACGGTCTCTAGAAAGCTCTGTTCCCAGAGCCGCGCGTACTTGCCGCCCAGCTCCAGCAGCTCCGCATGAGTGCCGCGTTCGATGATCCGGCCGCGCTCCAGCACCAGGATCTGGTCGGCTCGAAGAATCGTCGAAAGGCGGTGCGCAATCACGAAGCAGGTGCGGTGCGACATGAGATGCTCGAGCGCTTCCTGGATTAGCCGCTCCGTCGTGGTATCGACGCTCGCGGTCGCCTCATCCAGAACCAGGATCGGCGGATCTTTCAACAGAGCCCGCGCGATCGAGACGCGCTGTTTCTCACCGACACTCAACTTCACGCCGCGTTCTCCGACGATGCTGCTCAGCCCGTCCGGCAGCCGGTCGATAAAGGGGCGCGCGTTCGCCGCCTCCGCCGCCCGTAGCACTTCCTCATCCGAGGCGTCCGGACGCCCCATGAGGAGGTTCTCGCGGATCGTGCCGTTAAAGAGAAAGCTCTCCTGCGTCACCACTCCCACCATCTCGCGCAAGCGCTGCAGACCAAACTCGCGGATCGGTTTCCCATCGACCAGAATTTCACCGGAACCGTATTCGTAAAAGCGGCTGAGCAGGTTCACGAGCGTCGACTTTCCCGCGCCCGTGGTGCCGACCAGAGCAATCGTCTCACCCGGCGCGGCGTGAAAAGTGATGTGCTGCACCGCCGGCGGACCGTCCGCGCTGTAACTAAAGCCGACGTCGTTGAAGCGCACATCGCCTGCCACCTCCACGACCGGCGCCTGGATCTGCCAGCCGGGTTCGATCGGTTCGTCGATGATCTCGAAGACCCGCTCGCCCGCTGCCCGCCCCGCCTGCACCAGTTGATTGAGCTGGTGCAGTTTATTGATCGGTTCGTAGAGAAATCCCGTCAGCATCAGAAACGCGAGCAGATCGCCTTGCTGCATCGTGCCGTTCAAAACCTGCCGCGCCCCGAACCAAACGGTGACGACGATCCCGAGCGAGCCGATTAACACCATCGACGGATGATAGACTCCCCAGATCTTCATCACGATCAGAGTCGCCTGCCGCAGTTTGCCGCTCACTTTGTTGAACCGGGCATGCTCTTCCCCCTCGCGCACGAAGCTCTTGATCTGGCGAATCCCGGCGAGGTTATCGTGCAATAGAGAATTCATCGCGGAAGACGCGGTCCGCTGCAGGCGATAGCGCCGGTGCGCCGTGAGCGTGTACCAGAGAGCGCCTCCCGCGAGCAGGGGTAGCGGCGCCAATCCGACGAGGGCGAGAGAGACGCTGACGTAGAACATCATCCCCAGCACGATCACCACCTGCAGCACCGCCACGAGCCCCTGCTCCACGCCGTCGATCAGCATGCGCTCGACGGAATTCACATCCTCCAGGATGCGTGTCATCAGGTCGCCCGTGGCGCGGTTGTCGAACCAGCGCAGCGGCAAGAGCTGAATGTGCGAATAGAGATCGCTCCGCAAATCGAAGATCACCTTCTGCTCGAAGGTGTTGTTCAGGACGATCCGCAGCGCATCAAGTCCCTGCTGCAAGAGCAGCGCGAGGGCCGCCGTCAAGATGATGGGGGTGAGGAGTTCCGGCCGATGATGCCCCAGCACCTCGTCGATCACGAGCTTTGTCACGGTCGGGAACACGGCGACCATCAACGTGCCGAGGATTGCGCAAAGCAGCGTGCCCGCCGCGAGCAGCGGGTAACGTTTCAGGTAAACAAAGACGCGCCAGGTCGTAGACATGTTCGGTCCGCAATATCGCGCGGGGCGGAGGGAATCGCGAATTTCGGACGCGGACGACTCGAGCCGGCGGCTTACCCGCGCGCTCGAACTCGCGCTTGTTGTGATGTCTTGTCCGCGGGATCAGGTGATGGCGGGTCAGCGTCTCCTCGCGACCGCAGATCGCGCATCGTCCTTCCACCGCCTCACGTGCTCTGCCTGCGGCGATCTTTGAACGTCAACTCAGCGATGCCCGATTTGTCGAGCTCGCCCAGCCCGTTCGCAATCATCCGCTCGTATTGCATTTTGGTCGCACGGGCAAGCGGCAGATCGAGCTCCGCCGCTTGCGCCAGGGCGAGCGCAATCCCGCTATCCTTGGCCGCGTGCGCGGCAGAGAAGAACACAGAATGGTCGCGATTCTGCATGTCCTCGCCGTCCGTCTGGAGGACGCGCGAGGCGGCACCCGTCTGCGAGAACACCTCGCGCAACATCGTGAGATCCAGTCCCAGCGCGTCGCCCAACGCCAGCCCCTCCGCCAGGCCGGCGGTGTTGATGTTCATCACCATGTTCACGAGCGCTTTCACCTTGGCGGCCTCGCCTGTTTTGCCCACGAAGCGCAGCGAGCTGCTCAGCTCCTGCAGGATCGGCTCAGCCCGGCGGAATGCCGCCTCGCTCCCGCCGCACATCAGGTAAAGCGAACCTTCGCGCGCCTGCGTGATGCTCGAAGCCATACAGGCCTCGAGTGTTTCGGCACCAGCGGCGCGCGCGCGTTGCTCCACCTCTTCGTGCACCCGCGGCGAGACGGTGGCGCAATTAATGAAGAGCGTGCCGCCGGCGTTCACGAGCAAGCTATCTTCGCCGTGAAAGATCTCCAGCGTCGCCGCGTCGTCGGACACGACCGTGAAAATTACGTCCGCGCCCGCGGTAACATCGCCCAACGTCACACACGCGGTGGCACCGATTTCGGCAGCCAAAGCCGTCACCACCGAGCGGTTCGCATCGAATAAACTGGTGACGCGAAACTCGCGTTCCTGCAGCCGGCGCGCCATGTTCGCGCCCATTCGTCCCACGCCGACGAATCCGATGTTCATCTCAGCGGCTCGCGGCGAAGAACGGGTTCTCGCGCCTCTCTTTGCCCACCGTGGTGAGTGGGCCATGCCCCGGGCACACGATCGTCTCCTCCGGCAGCGTCAGAATCTTTTCACGATTGTTCCGCAGCGCGTCCGCGTAGGAAACCGCGCCGCCTCCCATGGAAGCGGCAAAAAGGGAATCACCCACGATCGCCACCGGCCGCGCCAGGCCTTCGACAAAAAATGTCATTCCGCCCCGCGAATGTCCCGTCGTGAGCAGCGCCCGAATCGTCAGGCTGCCGGCCTTGAAAACCTCGCCCTCCGCGATCGCACGGGCGTCGCGGGTGGGCTCGTGCGTGGAGATAAAAACCGGCGCACCCGTCTCGCGCCGCAGCCGGACGAGATCCGCCAGGTGGTCCGGGTGAGCGTGCGTCAGGAGAATGAACTTCACTTCAAGATTCTCCTGTTTGATCCGCGCGAGCATCGGCGCGCAATCCGCGCCGGTATCGAACGCCACTGCGATTCGCGCCTTTGGATCCCAGACGAGATACGCGTTCACCGTCATCTCGCCGTAGGTGGTGTTGAATAGCGCTAGTCCGTCCAGCTCCGGCAAGATCTCTGGAGTCCAGCGGCCTTGGGCCAGGTTCACGAGCGCTTCCGCCTCCAATCCCAGCGGCATCGAGACTGCGCGGAGGGCTCGCTCGTCCGACTCTCCTTCGCGCAGCTGCCGGACCTCCCCGGTTGTGAGACCGCTTTTCTTCGCCAGTTCGCTGTCGGAAATCGCAAGCCCGCGCTGCGCTTTGCCGATGATGTCGGCGGATGTATCTTCGAGTGGGATCATGTCGTTAGGCTGAAGCAGGCGCGGCCCCGAGTTCATGGAGCCGGCGGCCGAACAGCTCGCCCGCGCGCTCCGCTACTTGTTCGACTGTCCACGACCGGTCGGACTCCTTTTCGATCGAAGTCATCGAGACGTTTGCGATCCCGCACGGCACGATTTGATCGAAAGCCGAGAGATCGCCGCTCACATTGAGTGCAAATCCGTGCATCGTGATCCATTGCCGCACGCCCACACCGATCGACGCGATCTTGCGATCCTCCACCCAGACGCCAGTCAGTCCCGCCCGCGTCTGCGCGGAGATTTCGTAGCCGGCCAGCAGCTCGATCAACACCTCTTCGATCCACCGCAGATAGCGATGCAGATCGGGAGCGTGCTGTCGCAGGTCGATGACCGGATAACCAACGAGCTGCCCGGGCCCGTGATACGTCGCCTGTCCGCCCCGGTTAATCGGGAAGAGCGGATGCGGTAACTGCGCCGCATCGCGCAAACTGGATCGATCCGGCGTCCGTCCGATGGTGTAAACCGGCTCGTGCTCGAGGAGCAGCAATTCGTCGCCTAACGAGTGGTCGACGCGCCGACGCGCTACCATTTCGTCCTGCAGCGCAAGCGCGTCGCCATAGCTGATGCGCCCCAGCCAGCGCGTCTGCAACGGTGGATTCAAATCTGCGCCCCCGCCGGCAGCCCGGCCCGCACCGCCTCCGCCGCGCGCAGGTGCGTCAGCCCGATCGCGAGCGCATCCGCCGCATCGCTCTGCGGGGTTTCGGTTAACCCGAGGAGCACCCGGATCATAAACGCCACCTGACCTTTCTCGGCGCCACCGCGACCGACCGTGGCCTGCTTGATCCGGCGGGGGGCGTACTCATAAATCGGCAGGCCGCGCTCTGCCGCGGCCAGGATGGCCGCCCCGCGCGCGGCGCCGAGCGCGATCGCCGTCTTGTAGCTTTGCACGTAGATCACGCTCTCCAACGCGCAGCAATCCGGCTCGTGTTCGCGGATCAAATCCGCAATCTGCTCGCGGATGGCCAGGAGACACCCCGACGGCCGCAACGCCGCCTTGTTTTGGATGATGCCAAAGTAGAGTGCACGCGGTTTACCCCCGTTTGCGTCCACGATTGCCACGCCGCTACAGCGGAGCGAGCAATCGATCGCGAGCACACGCATCGTCCAGAGCTTAGAAGCGCTGCCGCGCCGTTCAATCGTCAACCGCAACGCCAGCCTAGCTGATCCGCCCTTCCTCGAGATCGAGGAGGTCAGGGATGGTCAGGATGTCGGCACGATCCGCCAGCCCTGCTTTCTGCTTCGATTCCTCCAGGCTAAGCGTGGCAAAATCGTTCCAGCCGAGCTTCGAGATAAACCCGTTCCAGACTCTCACGTCACCTTCGTTCAAACGGCGGCCGGTGGCGTAGCACCACTCCAGGATTTCTTCGTCGCTGCCGCCGGCTCGCACGCGCTCGGCCAGGACGGCGTGATCGACCCGGAGAAGATTGCAGCAGAGGCCGTCGCCGCTGCGCGGTTTACCGAAATTCTCCTGGTAATCCGCTCCCAGCCTGCCGTCGGCCTGCAGGCGGATTTTATCGATCATGCGCGGGAGATAGGCCAGCCCGCCGGCGGTTTCCTTCACACTCTTTGGATAGTTTTTCATGGTGCGCACGGTGCCGGCGCGATCCAGTTTTCGCAATCGCCGGCCGGGGAATTTACGAGCACGCGTGCGCGATCTGGTTTCCGCGCGGACCAGTGTAGCGATGGCCGTAGGAGGATAAATCCATGCAAACGCCGGCGCGCCAGCGCATTATCCTTCCCTCGGAATCGTCGGATGTGTAAGGACATCGGAAACGAACCTGCCACTTCATCTCGTGACTGCGCCGGCTCGTCCCGGCGCGCCCCATGTTTAGATTTTTCTGGCTACTCTTCCGCCCAGTCGTCCTGCTGACGCGGATACTGAAGCGAATCGACCGCGCACTCTTCGGTCAGTTCGCCTGGACGCCGCCGCCCTGGCATCAAAGCCTTACGCGGCGCGTCCATTTTTTTCGACGCGCGCATCCACGCATTCTCGCGGCGGGAATCATCCTCGCGTTGCTCCTCGCCGGCGGCTCGATCGGGACGTGGCGCTGGTATCAACGGCAACCGAAACCGCACACCGTTTCGGCCAGCGTCTCGTCGATTTCGGTGACTCCGCTGGAAAAGGAATTAAAATTCCCACCGCTGACGGTCACTTTCTCCGAACCGGCCGCGCGCTTGGAAGACCTGCGCAAACCGAAGCTCGATCGAGTGCGACTTGAGCCCAGCCAACCCGGTGACTGGAAATGGATCGATGATCGCAAACTGGTCTTCGAGCCGAGCGAAGATTGGCCAGCGGATCGCAAATTCCAAATCGTCTTCGCGAAGGAATTGTTCGCGCCGCAGGTGCGGATGGAGCGCCTGCAATACGAAGTCGCAACGCCGCCGTTCCGCGTGGAGATCAAGAGCTTCACCCTTTCCGAGGACGTGAAGGAGCCGGGCGTCCAGCGAATGCTCGCCGAGGTCGCACTGACGCATAGCGTCGAGCCCGGCGAACTCGAAAAGCACGCGACGCTCGCCATGCTTGGCGAATCGGACGTCTTTCCGCCTAACGACCCGAGGCCGCATTTCACGATCAACTACGGATTGCACAACCGCCAGGCGTTCCTGCGGAGTGCACCGATCACGCTGCCGAAGGAGGAAGACTGGATGCGGGTTGTGATCGAGAAGGGACTGAGCACGACGCAAGGCGGCGCGACTACATCAGATCCGACCGAGGAAAAAACCAAAATCCCGAGCGGCGCGACCGCGTTTCAAATCGGCAGCGTCGACGGCGGTATCGTGCGCAACAAAGCGGGCGAACCGGAGCAGATTCTCAATCTCGAAACCACCGGCGATATCGACACCAACGCGGTCGCCCAATCGCTCCACATTTTTCTCCTACCGAAACGCCCGTCCGAGAAGACCGAGGAAACCGCAGCGGAATCGCCTAACGAGGAGACGACGGCGGAAGAAGAGAGCACAGAGGAGAGCTCAAAGAGTGACGAAGGTGCTGATGGCGATGAGGAAAAGGAGACCTCGTCGACCGGAGCGACCTGGGCCAATGCCGGCGAAGTGACCGCGGAAGTTCTGCGGTCCGCGACCCCGGTGCAGTTCACGACTATTCCTTCGGGTCGCGATCAGGCGCGTGATCATCATTTCAAATTCAAGCTGGAAGGCGACGGGCAGCTCTACGTGCGCGTCGACAAGGGCACGCGCGGTGTCAGCGGTTATGAGCTGGCGGAGGATTACACATCTCTCCTGACCGCGCCGGAGTTGCCGCAGGAAGTGGAAATCCAGGGCGACGGCGGACTGCTCGCGCTCAGCGGCGAACGCAACCTATCGATCAAATCTCGCGGCGTTCCGTTAATCAAATTCGAGATCGATCGCGTCGCCGCCAGCCAGATCAATCATCTCGTTAGTCAAACCGAAGGGACATTTCAGACGCCGGAGTTTCTCCATGGCTCCTTCGACGAAGAGAACATCTCGCGAATCGCTCACGAGGATCAGCCGATCAATGTAACCAACCGATGGGCGGCGAATTATTCCGCATTCGATTTCACGAGTTACCTGCAGAAGCCGGCCGACGGAGGGAGCGAACGCGGCCTCTTCTTCCTGCACGCCAACGGCTTTGATCCCGCCACTAAAAAGAATATCAAAGGCGCGGCGGCCTCGCGTTTCGTGCTCGTGAGCAATCTCGGTTTGCTGGTGAAGAAGAATGCCGATCACACCAGCGATGTCTTTGTCGCTTCGATCAAGACGGGCACGCCGGTCTTTGGAGCGACGGTAGAGTTGCTCGGCAAAAATGGAATTGCGATCGCGACTGGCCTAACGAATCCTGACGGCCGGGCGACGTTGCCGGCAGTCGAGAAGAACGCGCCCGAAAAGAAGCCGGTCGCGTATGTCGTGCGGCTCGGCGACGACCTCAGCTTTATTCCCTACGAGCGCGACGATCGGCTGCTGAATTTCTCACGTTTCGATATCGACGGCGTAACTCATTTCTCGCCGGAAAACCTCGAAGCGTTCGTCTTCACCGAGCGGGGCGTCTATCGGCCGGGCGACGAGATCCACATCGGCGTGGTGGTGAAGCAGAAAAACTGGCAGGGGAAACTCACCGGCCTGCCCGTCGAGACGGAAGTGGTCGATGCGCGGGATCTGAAAGTGCAGACGAAGAAGCTTGCCTTGCCCGCCTCTGGATTCGCTGAGCTGAGCTACCAGACCGCCTACGAATCACCGAGCGGCGAATATCGGATCAATGTCTATCTGGTGAAGAACGCGAAGCGTTCGACCCTGCTCGGCTCGGTCAGTGTGAACGTGAAAGAGTTCCTCCCCGATCGGATGAAGATCGAGGCGCAGCTCTCGAAAAGTTCCGCGCATGGCTGGGTCGATCCGAAGGAAATGCGCGCCTCGATCGCGTTGGCGAACCTTTACGGCACACCCGCGACGGCGCGGCGGGTGAAGAGCCATCTGAAGCTTTCGCCCGCGGAATTTTCCTTCGCGGAATTTCCCGACTACACGTTTTACGATTCGCTCCTCGACGCAAAAAAGAATCGGCAGGAAGAGACCGTCGATCTCGGCGAACAAAAAACGGATGATGCGGGCCACGCCGAAATGGATCTGCAACTAGAGCGCTTCGCCGACGCCACCTACGCGATGCAGTTCTTCGCGGAAGCGTTTGAAGCGGACGGCGGGCGCAGCGTCACCGGCCAGGCGTCGACGCTTGTTTCGGCGCTCCCCTCCGTGGTCGGTTACAAAGCCGATGGCGCTCTGAATTACATCAACGCCGACACGCCGCGTGCGGTCGATTTGCTCGCGATCGATCCGCAACTGCAACGCATTCCGCTCGCCGACGTGACCCTCAAAGTGATCGTGCAGGAATACGTCTCCGCCGTTACGAAAAAGGAAAATGGCAGCTACGCGTATCAATCGGTTTTGAAGGAACGCGTCGCAAAGACAGAAGCCATCGCGATCACGCCGGACGGTTTGCATTACCAACTGCCAACTGCCGAGCCGGGCGATTACGTCATCGAACTGCGCGGCGAAGGCGATCGTCTGTTGAGCAAGATTCGTTTTTCCGTTGTCGGTCGCGGCCCGGGCAAAGGTGCGCTCGATAAGAATTCCGAGCTCCAGGTGAAGCTCGATCGCGCGCAATACAACACCGGCGACGAGGTCGCGATCAGCATCACGGCGCCGTATGCGGGCAGCGGCGTGATTACGATCGAGCGCGACAAGGTTTACGCGCAGCGCTGGTTCAAAGCCGACGCCGCCAGCAGCGTGCAAAAGATCCGCGTGCCGGAAGGATTCGAAGGCAGCGGCTATATCAACGTCGCGCTCATTCGTCCGCTCGATTCAAAGGAAATTTTCACGAGCCCGTTGAGCTATGGCGTCGTCCCGTTCACCGCAAACAAAGAGAAGCGGCGACTGAAGATCGATCTGCAAACCGTCGCAATCGCGAAGCCGGGAGAGCCTTTGCACATCGGCTATCAGGCGGACCGAGCGTGCAAGATCGTCGTCTTCGCGGTCGACCAAGGCATTCTGCAAGTAAGCGATTACAAACTGCCCGATCCGCTCGGTTTCTTTTTCCGCAAATCGGCGCTCGGGGTGGAGACATCGCAGATCGTGGATTTGATCATGCCGGAGTTTTCCGTGCTTCGTTCGCTCTCGGCCTTCGGCGGCGATGGCGAAGCGAACAAGGAATTGAATCCCTTCAAGCGCGTGACCGAAAAACCGGTCGTCTTCTGGTCGGGGATCGTCGATGCCGGAGTCGATCGGCGCGAAGTTGTGTATGACGTGCCGGACTATTTTAGCGGCACACTCACGGTCATGGCGGTGGCAGTTTCAGATGACGCCACCGGCGCCGCGCAACGCGATGCACTCGTGAGAGGCCCGTTCGTGATCACGCCGAGCGTGCCGGTGCTGGCGGCGCCGGGCGATCAATTCGAAGTCGGCGTGACCATAGCCAACAATGTCGAAGGCTCGGGGCCAAACGCGGCCGTGCAGCTTCGCGCCGACCCTTCCGAGCATCTACAAATCGTGCAGACGCCGACGCAACCGATGGCGATCGCGGAAGGCCGCGAAGAAACCGTTGTCTTCACCGTGCGCGCGAACGACCAGCTCGGCTCCGGTTCGCTCACATTCATCGCTGGCGCCGGCGGCAAAGAAACGAAGCTGCGTTCGACCATCAGCATCCGTCCGCCGGCACCCTTCATGACCCAGGTGCGGAGCGGACAACTCTCCAAGTCGAACGCTGATGTGGCCGTGACACGTCAGCTGTATGCGGAACATCGTCAGCTCTCCGCCTCGCTCTCCGCGCTCCCGCTTGGCCTCGCCCGCGGGCTCGAAGTTTACCTGAAAGAATTTCCGCACGGCTGCAGCGAACAGATCGCGAGCGCTGCTTTCTGTCGCCTCGCGTTAGCCGATGAAGTCGATTTCGGATTGAACCGTGCGGAAGTGAGCGCGCAGTTGGAAAAGGCGTTTTCTATCCTGCGGCGACGGCAAAACGACAAAGGCGATTTCGGGTATTGGACGGTGGAGACCGAGGAGCGGATTCATTTCATGCCCGCCTACGCGATGCATTTCCTGATCGAGGCGAAAGCCGCTGGGTTCGCGCCGCCGGCGGAAATGTTCGCCAGCGGCCTGCGTTATTTGCAGACCATGGTGGCGCAGGACCCGACTGATCTCGATGAGGCGCGCACCGTCGCCTACGCGATCTATTTGCTTACTCGCGAAGGTGTCCTCACCACGAATTATATCATCAACCTGCGCGATTATCTGGAGAAGAATTTCGCGAAAGAATGGCCGGCCGACACGACTGGCGTTTATCTCGCGGGCGCGCTGCAGATTCTGCACAAGGACGACGAGGCCGGGAAGCTGATCGCGAAGTATCGCATCGGCGAACATGACGCGGTGCGGCGGAACGACTTCTACCAGCCGCTCGGAGCGGACGCGCAGTATCTCTCGGTGCTCGCGCGGGAATTTCCGGCGCGCTTGAAGAAGATTTCGCCGACGGAATTCGAGCACATCGTCAAACCGATCGGCGACGGCGATTTCAATACCCTCTCCGCCGCCTACGCGGTCCTGGCGCTGAAAGCCTACTCGCACGCGCTCGCCGCGCAGCCGCCGGAGCTATCGATCGCCGAAATTGATCAGCAAAAGCGGGAGAAACGCCTCACGAGCGGAAAGCAGTTGCTACAGCACGCGGACTTCTCTGAGACCGCGGCCGCCTTGCGCTTCCACAATGGCGGACCGATCGGGCCACTCGGCGCTTTCTATCAGGTGATCGAAGCCGGTTACGATCGACAGTTGCCGTCGAAGGCGGTCGCTGATGGTCTGGAAATATATCGCGAACTGCTCGACGCGGACGGTAAGCCGGTCACGCGCACACAACTCGGCGAACCAATCAATGTGCGCCTGCGCGTCCGCAGTTTGCGGCCAAGCGCGATCACCAATGTGGCCGTGGTTGATCTTTTGCCCGGCGGCTTTGAAGTGGTTGGCGGCTCGCTACGATCGGGCGCGTCGTCGATCAACGGCGTCGACTTCGTCGAGGTGCGGGAAGATCGCGCGGTCTTCTACCTGACCGCCCTGCCGGAAGCGCTGGAGATCAAATACCAGATCAAATCGACCAATCGTGGCGAGTTTACCGTCGCGCCGGCGTTCGCCGAATCGATGTACGATCGCGCCGTGAGAGCACAGGGTGTGAGCGGGAAGATCACTGTGACGGAAGGGGGAAAGTGACGTGCAAAATTCGCCAGCGCGCTCCCGGCGGGCGCTTGCCGGAGTTCTGATTCTCGCGCTCATCGCGAGCGCGCTCGTCATTGTTTGGTTCGTACTTCCGAAACCCCGTCTGCTCGACGGTGTCGATTTCTCCACCTGTGCGCGCGATCGTCACGGCACTCTCCTGCGGGTCTGCCTAACGAGCGATGAGAAATTCCGAATTCGCACGCCCCTGCGCGAGATCTCACCAGCCTTCATCGACGCGACGCTGCAATATGAGGACAAACATTTCGCGCAGCATCCCGGAGTAAATCCAATCGCCCTGCTGCGTTCCGCGCTCCGCTTCCTCCGACGCGGCCGCAACACCGCCGGCGCATCCACGATCACGATGCAGGTCGCGCGGCTCCGTTTTCATCTCCAAACCCGCACGCTCCGCGGCAAAGCCGAGCAAATCGTCCGCGCGCTTGAACTCGAGCGTCATTACCGGAAGGACGAAATTCTCGAAGCCTATCTGAACCTCGCGCCTTACGGTCGCAATCTCGAAGGCGCCGGCGCTGCGAGTGAAATCTACTTCGGCAAAAGTGCCGCGCGCTTGAGCGCTGCGGAAGGAATCGCCTTGAGCGTGATTCCGCAAAGCCCGACCCGGCGCGCCCTCCGCGCCGGGCGCGAGAACGATGCGCAAATCGCGGCGCAAGCGCGCTGGTATCAGCGCCGCCCCGCGAAGAGTTCCGAAGCGCTGTCGGGTGCGCCGTTCCGCGCGGAGGCGAGGCCGCGACCGCGCATACTCGCGCCACATTTTGTGCGGCGAGTTCTTGCGGCCCATCCGCGCGAGCGCGAAATCGTGAGCACGCTCGACCTTCCGCGTCAGCAACTTCTGGAGCGTCGCCTAACGAACTACATCGCGGAGAATCGGAAACGCGGCATCGAGAATGGCGCGGTGCTGTTGCTCGATTTCCAAGCGATGGAAGTGCTCGCACAAGTCGGCTCGGCTGATTTCACGGACGCGGCCATTGAAGGACAAGTGGACGGAAGCCAACGCCCGCGATCGCCCGGCTCGACCTTGAAGCCGTTTGTCTATGCGCTCGCGCTCGAGCAGGGACGGATTCATCCCTTGACCATGCTGAAGGACGCGCCGCGCACCTTCGGCGATTACAATCCCGAGAACTACGACCGTGACTTCGTCGGTCCGATTCGCGCGGCCGACGCGCTCGCGCGCAGCCGCAACGTCCCGGCAGTCGCGCTCGCTTCGGAGTTGGCGCATCCGACGCTCTACGAATTCCTCCGGAGCGCAGGCGTGGCGTTACCGCGGCCGGAGCGATTCTACGGGTTGTCGCTCCCACTGGGCGGCGCGGAAGTCACCATGGAAAATCTCGTTGGACTCTATGCCATGCTGGCAAACGATGGGCGGATGCAGCCGCTGGGTCGCGTGCGGGCTGACGTTCCTTCCGTTTCTCGACGACTCGTTAGTCCGGAATCGGCGTTCCTGACTCTCGAGATGCTCGGACAAACTCCTCGCCCGGGAATGAGGGAGACGGACACGGCGCAAAGGCCGGTCTTTTGGAAAACCGGCACCTCCCACGGCTTCCGCGATGCGTGGTCGATCGCGATTTTCGACCGTTATGTGCTCGCGGTCTGGATCGGGAACTTCAATGGACGGCGCAATCCAGCTTTCATCGGACGAACTGCGGCGGCGCCGTTGCTCTTCCAAATGATCGACGCCCTGCGCGCGCGCGAAGCAGTGCGCGCGGAGCCGCATTTGCCGCCGCCGGGCGCGAATCTGAAACGGGTCGAATTCTGTTCCGTCTCCGGCGATTTGCCGGGCACATGGTGCCCGCATCGCATCGAAGGCTGGTTCGTTCCCGGCATTTCGCCGATCAAAACCTGCGAGGTGCATCGCGAGGTTTTAGTCGACGCGGCGACCGGTCTGCGCGTTCCGCGCGACGACGGCAGGACCTCGCTGCGCCGGGAAGTTTATGAATTCTGGCCTTCGGATCTGCTCGCGTTATTCGAGCAGGCTGGGATCCCGCGGCGAATCCCGCCGCCGTTCGCGCCGGACAGCGCGAATGAATTTCTCGCGCGCGAAGGACACGTCCCGAGGATCACATCACCAACGTCGGATTTCCCCCTTGCCGACGTGTCTGGCGGCCCCGGAGTTCCGTTGCGCGCCGAAACGGAAACCGGTGTGCGGCGCATCTACTGGTTCGCCGACAAGTCTTTTCTGGGCGCGTGTGATGCGAAGGAAGTCTTCTGCTGGAAAGCCGCCCCCGGCGTCTACCAACTCACCGCGCTCGACGATCACGGCCGCTCCGGTTCCCGCGCGATTACCCTGCGCTGACGCGCCAGCCGCATCGCGCGGAATCGACAGCCGACGCGGTCGAGCGTTCGGTCGAGCAAAATCCCGCTGAATTGCGACGGTGGTAGACCGCCGCTACTGGTACGGCTCGCATGGCCCGCCAGTATATCCTGCAACGCGCGCCTTCCGCGGCGGGGATCAGCATCGATTACGCAGGGGAATTAAATGCGCAGCAGCTCGCCGCGGTGACGGCGCCGCCGGGGCCGTTGCTCGTGATCGCCGGCGCCGGTTCCGGCAAGACGCGGACGCTGACCTATCGCGTGGCTTACCTGCTCGAGAACGGGGTGGATCCGCGCAACATTTTGCTGCTCACTTTCACGAACAAGGCCGCGCGGCAGATGCTCGATCGGGTGGCGAATTTGCTCCCGGTCGATTCGAGCGGGCTTTGGGGCGGGACGTTTCACTCGATCGGCAACCGGATGCTGCGGCGGCATGGGAAGGTGCTCGGTTACTCGAGTGCGTTCACGATTCTCGATCGCGAAGACCAGAAGGATTTGATCGATACGGTGGTGGCGGCGGCGGGGATTAACCCGAAGGAGATCCGGTTTCCCAAAGGCGATGTGCTGGCGGAGATCTTCAGTTTCACGGTCAACACCGAGCGGACGATGGAGGCGATGCTGGCAGAAAAATATCCCTATTTCCTGCCGTTGATCGAGCAGATCAAAGACGTGCACGCGCGCTACGAGCGGAAGAAGAAGGCGACGAACTCAATGGACTTCGACGATCTGCTCGAGAAGACGCTCCGGATGCTGAAGGAGCACGAGGAGGTGGCGGATTTCTACCGGCGGAAATTTCAGTTCATCCTCGTGGACGAGTATCAGGATACGAACAAAATCCAGGCGGACCTGATCGACACCCTCGCGGCCGAGCATCGCAATGTGATGGTGGTGGGCGATGACGCGCAGTCGATCTACTCCTGGCGCGGGGCGAATTTCAAAAACATCCTCGCCTTTCCCGAACGCTACCCGGACGCGCAGGTCTTCAAGATCGAACTGAACTACCGAAGCGTCCCGGAGATCCTGTCGGTCGCGAATGCGGCGATCGCGCCCAACGTGGAGCAGTTCAAAAAAGAACTCGCCGCCACCCGCGAGACGAAGGAATTGAAGCCGGCGGTGGTGGCGCTGCAGGATGGAAGCGAGCAGGCGCAATTCGTTGCGCAACGCATCCTCGAGCTGCGCGACGAAGGGATCGAGCTGGACGAGATCGCAATTCTTTACCGCGCTCACTATCACGCGGTGGAGCTGCAGCTGGAACTCTCGCGTCGGGGAATTCCCTACCAGATCACGAGCGGTGTCCGATTTTTCGAACAGGCGCACATCAAGGACGTGGCGGCATTCATCCGCTTCGTGGCGAACCCGCGCGATGAGGTAGCGTTCAAGCGCATGGTGAAGCTGCTGCCGGGCATCGGGAACAAGAGCGCGGATAGCCTGTGGCGCGCGTGGGAGTCTTCGCTCGATGCGAATGGGGAGATTACGAGCTGGGGCGATCGGCTGCGCGCAATGGCGGTGGGCGCGAAGTCGAAGAAGTCCTGGGAGCAGCTCGCCTACACGCTGGATGAAATCGCTCCGGGCGGAAAACCGAATCGGCCCTCTGAAATGATCACGTCGATCGTGGAGGCGATCTACGACGAATACGCGAAGGCGAACTTCACGAATTACGAGCTGCGGAGGGAAGACCTGAACCAGCTCGCGGCGTTCGCGCGCCAGTTCCAAAGCGTGGACGAATTTCTCTCGCAACTAGCGTTAATCAGCAATGTCGATGCAGAGGCGGCGCCAAACCAGGGGGCCGACACGGAATCGGTGAACCTCTCCTCCGTGCACCAGGCGAAGGGGCTCGAGTATCACACCGTCTTCGTGATCTGGCTGACGGACGGGATGTTTCCGAGCACGCGCTCACTCGAGACGCGGGAAACGATCGAGGAGGAGCGCCGGCTGTTTTACGTGGCGATCACGCGGGCGCGCGATGAACTCTACTTCACCTACCCGCACACGCGTTTGAATGCCGGCTACGGCGATATGTTCCAGCGCCCTTCGCGCTTCCTGAAGGAGATTCCGGCGGGGCTGCTGGAGGATTGGCAGGTTGCCCGTCATTGACTTAGCTTTCGGAATGGCGGCTCCGGTTCAGCAATTGATGGATGAAATGCTCTCGTTGCCTGAGTCGACGCGCGCCTTTCTCGCGGAGAAGTTGCTCGAGAGCCTCGACGCCGCGGCCGATTTCGAAATCAGCGTCGAGTGGCGGGAGGAGATTCGCCGGCGTTGCGCCGAACTGGACGCCGGATCGGCCACGACGATTGCCTCTGATGCTGTCTTCACGGCTCTGCATCAGCGGCTTGGATGAAACCGGCCGCCTTTGCGTCGGCCGCGCACGCTGAGCTCCAGGCCGCCGCGGTTTACTACGAGCGTGAGCAACGCGGCCTCGGCCGTCGTTTTGCGATCGCGGTGGAAGAAACGGTTACGCGCGTCTGCCGGCAGCCGTCGGTTTACCGCATTGTGGAAGCAGATATCCGCAAGTGCCGGGTGAGGCGATTCCCGTATGCGGTGATCTTTCGGGAGCAGACCGATTCCATCCAGGTTCTCGCCGTTATGCACCTGCATCGGCAGCCGGGTTATTGGCGCGAACGAGCGTGATGGACCTCGACCCGAAAAAGCGAATCGCCGGTGTGCTGGCGCCACTGTTTGCGCTGCGTCGCGACGATGATCTCGGGGTCGGCGATCTGACGACGCTGCGGGAGTTTATCGACTGGGCGGCGAGCGTGGGGTTCAAGTTGGTGCAACTCTTGCCGATCAACGAGACGGGCGGCGACAACAGCCCCTACAATGCGATCAGCGCGATGGCGCTCGAGCCGACGACGCTGCATCTCGCGCCGGGCTCACCCGAGGATCTAACGGAGGAAGATTTTGATGCGGTTGTCGCCTCGGCGAACCTGAAGAAACTGCGGGCCGGCACGGTGCACTATCCGCAGGTGCGAAAGCTGAAGCGCGCGTTGCTCGCGAAAGCTTTCGCGCGTTTCCAGGCGCGCGGGGGCAACAATGCCGCGTTTGCGGCCTTTGTGGAGGAGGAGAAATCGTGGCTCGAAGACTACGCATTTTTTCGCGCCTTGATGGAGGAAAACGGCGGGAACGAAGCGTGGGATCACTGGCCGCCGGAGCAGCAGTCGCCCGGCAGCGCGCGCGAGTGGCACCTGGCGCAAGACGACGAAGTGCGGCCGCGAGTGGCGCGGCACGAGCAGTTCTTTCGCTACGTGCAATGGATCGCCTACGCGCAATGGATGGCCGCGAAAACCTACGCGGAGGAACGCGGCGTGGCGCTGATGGGCGACATCCCGTTCGGCGTCAGCTACTACAGCGCGGATGTCTTTGCGCGGCCCGATCTGTTTCTGCTCAATTGGTCGGGCGGCGCGCCGCCGGAACCTTACTTCAAGGAGGACGCCTTCACGCAGAAATGGGGGCAAAACTGGGGCATTCCGCTCTACAACTGGAACGCCATGCGCGCGCGTGATTTCGATTGGTGGCGGCAACGCGTGCGCGGTGTGCGCCGCATTTTCCACGTCTTCCGCATCGACCACGTGCTCGGGTTTTACCGAATCTATGCCTTCCCCTGGCGGCCGCAGCGGAACGCGGAATTTCTCCCGCTCTCGTGGGAGGAGATGCTGCAGCGGACCGGCGGGCGATGGCCGCAATTCGCGCCGCGGGATGACGAGAGCCACGAAAACGCGGTGGCGAACCGGCACGAGGGAGAGGATTACCTGCGAATGGCGCTCGGCGCGGCGGAGAGCACACGCCTGGTGGGTGAAGATCTCGGCACGGTGCCGAATTACGTGCGGCCGAGCCTGCAATCGTTAGGCATCGCCGGGTTCAAGATTCCGCAATGGGAGACGACGCCGGCGGGGCGGGTGATTCCCGGGGCCGAATACCAGCGGCTCTCTGTCACCACCTACGCGACGCACGATCACAAGCCGCTGCGCGCGATGTGGGATGAAGCATTCGGACACGAGAGCGCGACGCGCGAGCAGGCGCGCGAAGACTTCGACAAAATCGCGCAGTTTGCCGGGCTCGATCGCCTGCCGGACGGCAGCGATTTCGACCGCGATTTCTACGCGCCTGCGCTGCGCGCGCTTTTTCAAAGCGAAGCCTGGGTGGCGATCGTCATGATCACCGATCTGCTCGCGCGGAAAAACCGGTTCAACGTTCCCGGGACGGCGGCGGATTCGAACTGGAGCCGCCGTCTAAACCTGACGGTGCAGCGCCTCGGCAAGAGCCGCGCGGTAAAGCAGCGGATGAGGCTGGTGCATTCGCTCCTCCTCGAAACGAACCGCCTGTAGCAATCGCCAGAAAAAATCCGTGCTTTATCCGCGGCTCACCTTCGCTAAAGGAGATGAATGAATTCTCCGATCAAAGTCGCGATCACCGGCGCTGCTGGACAAATCGGTTACGCGCTGCTCTTCCGCGTCGCTTCCGGCGCCATGTTTGGCCCCGATCAGCCGGTGCAGCTGAACTTGATCGAAATCCCGCCCGTGCTTGACGCCCTGAAAGGCGTGGTGATGGAGCTGGATGACTGCGCGTTTCCTTTGCTGAAGAAGGTGGTGGCAACGGCGGACCTGAACGAGGGATTCGCGGACGTGAACTGGGCTTTGCTCGTCGGCAGCGTGCCGCGCAAGGCGGGAATGGAACGCGGCGATCTGCTGGGGATCAACGGCAAGATTTTCATTGGCCAGGGGCAGGCGATCGAAACGAATGCGGCGCAGGATGTCCGCATCCTGGTGATCGGAAATCCGTGCAACACGAATTGCCTGATTGCGATGAATAACGCGCCCTCGCTGCCGCGCGATCGCTGGTTTGCGATGACGCGGCTGGACGAGAACCGCGGCAAGGCGCAGTTGGCGCAGAAGGCAGGGGTCGATGTGACGGATGTGACCAATATGACGATCTGGGGCAATCACTCCGCCACGCAGTATCCGGATTTCTACAACGCAAAAATCAATGGCAAGTCAGCGGCGGAAGTGATCGGCGACGAGAGCTGGCTGAAGGAAACGTTCATTCCGGAGGTGCAAAAGCGGGGCGCGGCGATCATCAAGGCGCGGGGATTGTCCTCTGCGGGTTCGGCCGCGAACGCCATCATCGACACCGTGCGCAGTCTAACGAACGACACCCCGGCGAACGACTGGACGAGCGTGGCCGTCTGCTCCGATGGCAGCTACGGCGTGGCGGAGGGGTTGATCTCGTCGTTCCCGATCCGGGTGAAGGAGGGAAAATGGAAGATCGTGCAGGGCGTGGAGCTGAATGAGTTCAGCCGCTCGAAGGTGGACGCTTCCGTGGCGGAACTCGAAGAAGAACGCGGGCTTGTCCACGAACTGCTCCCGAAGGCCTGAGTAGTAGCCCTCCGCGTTGCGCATACACAGAGCTGGCGGGGGACAGCGTCCCCGGCTACAGCGACGCTCGCCTGCGTGAAACGCGCAGCCATCCCACTCTCTCCCTGATTTTCGCTCACTACCCGCATTACGCGCCGGGCCTCTCGTCGGATGTTCCTCAGCTCACCAAATCCGCGCCCGTCAGGCGGGTGAAAGCTTCGCGGTATTTCGCGGAAGTCTTCGCGATCACCTCTGCCGGCAGAGACGGTGCGGGTGGCGTTTTGTTCCAGTCGAGTGTCTCCAGGTAGTCGCGAACGAATTGCTTGTCGTAGCTCGGGGGGCTCTGGCCGGTGACGTATTGATCGGCCGGCCAGAAGCGGGAGGAATCCGGCGTCAAACATTCGTCGATCAGGAGCAGCTCGCCGTTGAGCGTGCCGAACTCGAACTTGGTGTCGGCGACGATGATCCCGCAGGCGGCGGCGTGCTCCCGTCCGGCCTGGTAGATTTGCAGGCTAAGCGCACGCACCTTCTCCGCGACCTCTTTGCCTAACAAACGGCAGCACTGCTCCCAATCGATATTCTCATCGTGGCCGTGCTCGCTTTTGGTCGACGGGGTAAAGATCGGCTCCGGCAGTCGCGAAGCGAGTTCGAGACCGGGCGGCAATTGTTGTCCGCAGACACTGCCTCGCTCCTGGTATTCCTTCCAGCCAGAGCCGGCGAGGTAACCACGCACCACACATTCCACCGGCAGCGGCTCGGTTTTCCGCACAATCATCGAGCGACTGGCGAGCTGCTCGCGGAAGGGCTGAAGCGTCGCGGGCAGTTCCGGCTGCGGCGCGACCATGTGATTGCGCGTGAAGGTGAAGCGCCGAAACCAGAAGGCGGAGAGCTGGTTCAGCACGGCGCCTTTGTTGGGAATCGGATCGGGCAGGATGCAATCGAAGGCGGAGAGGCGGTCGGTCACGACAAAGAGCAGCGTCTCGCCGAGATCAAAAACTTCGCGCACTTTGCCGCTGCGAAGTTTCAGGATTGGGAGATCGAGCGTGGTGAGGGGCGGCGCGGACATGTGAATAGTGATCCGTGACTGGTGAATAGAAGCAAGCCCGGCGCTTTTCACGATTCACTTCTCACCGATCACCATTCACCTTCTCCCCATGGCCGGTCTCGTGATCAAACCCCGCGCGCGCATTTTGCACGGACACGACTGGGTCTTCTCCGGCGAAGTGCTGAAGGCGTTTGGGGATCCGCTCGACGGCGACGTGATCTCGCTGAAAGATGGGCGCGATCAGCTGCTCGGGAGCGCGATTTACAACAGTCGATCGCAGATCGTGGCGCGCCGCTTCTCGCGCCGCCGGCAGGATCTTGACGCTGACTTTTTCGAGCGGCGGATCAAACAAGCCGCGGATTATCGCGCCCGGCGAGCGGTCGACCCGCGGCTTTGTCGGCTGGTGTGGAGCGAGAGCGACGGATTGCCGGGCGTAATCGTCGACCGCTATGGCGACCACGTGGTTTTACAAACTCTGACGCTTGCGATGGATATACGGAAAGCGTTGATCGTCGATGCTCTTATTACCATTCTGGGCAAAGTCACCGTGATCGAACGCAACGACGCCCCGGTGCGTCGGGCCGAAGGCATGGAAACACAGAGCGGTGTGCTTAATGGACACGCGCCAACCGCGGCCGTGACGATCGCGATCGAAGCCGTGGCGGGCGCTCCGCCGCTGCAGTTCGAACTGGATTTGGTGAACGCGCAGAAGACCGGGTTCTACCTCGATCAAGTGCACCATTATGGCACGGTTGCGAGTTTCGCGGCAGGGAAACGCGTTCTCGATTGTTTCACCAGCCAAGGCGCGTTCGCGCTGGCATGTGCGCGCGCCGGCGCGGAGACAGTGATCGCCGTGGAAGGGAGCGCTGAGAGCCTGGCGGCGGCGCGACAGAACGCTGCGCGCAATGCGCTGAAGGTAAACTGGATCGAGCAGGACGTGTTCGACTTCCTGCGGAGCGCCGAGAAGGCGGAAGCGCAGTACGACCTGATCATTCTCGACCCGCCGTCTTTCACGAAGACGAAGGGTGGCTTGCACAACGCCATGCGCGGCTACCGCGAGTTGCACGTGCGCGCGTTCAAGCTGCTCTCGAAGGAAGGGCTGCTCGCCACCTTCTCCTGTTCGCATCACGTCACTGAAACGGCGTTCGCACAGACGATCGCCGATGCGCTGGTCGATGCGCGCCGTTCTGCGCGCAGACTGCGCCGGTTCGAGCAGGCGCTCGATCATCCGGTCCTGCCGACCTTGCCGGAAACGGAATACTTCAAAGGCGTGCTGCTCGAGATGATGCCGGGCCGATGAGAACCTCCGCCGAACTGCGGGCGCTCGACTTCGCACAGCTCACGCCCGCCACCCCCGAGTAGCGTTTCTTTCCACGGCATGCAGTGGTTCATCGGCATCAACGAGGGCTGCCCCGCCTGGAAGCAGTATGCCGACATGGCGAAGGTGGCCATTCACACCGCGCTGCAACACACCTCGCTCGTCCCACATTGCATCTACGATGGCGGGGAGAACGATTTCACCGCCTGGCTTCGGCGCCGGGCCGTGCGCGTCATCCCCGCGCGCACCTTTTTGCTCGAGGAACTGGCGCAGCTCGGCGTCCGCCGCGGAAATGTTGACCTGCTTTCGGCCACCCGCGGCGTTTTTCTGCGGGCGGAACTGCCCGCGCTGCAGGAGCGGTTCGGGCTGGACGATCGGGTGCTCTACACGGATTGCGACGTTATTTTCCGGCAGGAAGTGGCGAACGTGCTCTCGCCTAACGAGTGCCGATACTTCGCGGTCGCGGCCGAGTCCGATCCGAAACTGCCGGAGGACGTGAACACCGGCGTGATGTGGATGCACCTGCCAGCGATGCGCGCGCGCGACGCGGAGTTTCGGCGCTATCTGCGCGACAACGTGGATGCGCTGCCGGCGATCAGCTGGGACCAGGGCGCGTACCGCAATTTCTATCGCTCAGCCGCGGGCGCGCCTCTCTGGGAGACGCTTTCCCCGGAGCTAAATTGGAAGCCGTATTGGGGCGATTACACCGCGGCAAAGATCCTCCACTTCCATGGACCCAAACCATTTCAGCGACCGAACATCGACTCGCACTATTCGGAGCTGAAATTCCTGACCGGCGGCGCTTATGAAGAACTTTGCGACCTGTTCGAAGAACTGCTGTGCGAAGCTCAGTAGCTCTCGGTCAGCTGGCGCGCGCGCGTTTCCTGAAAGTTTCCGCGGGAAAAATCTGGAATTCCCGAAGCGACAGTCTTATATCCCTGCACAAGCAGGCCGACCCGCGCTTCGGGTCGTCGCCGCGCGACAAACCTTTGCCATGGCTGAACGAATTCGCCCGATCGAACAGATGCTGGAATTAAACGAAGAAGAGGCGAACTCGACCGAGCATCTCGATTCCCAGGTCCAGAAAGCGCAGGAACAGCTGATCGCGCTCAAGCGGCAGCAGGAGCAGATCGAGAAACAAAAACGGGAGCTGGAAGAGCTGAGCCGGCGCCAGGAAGAACTGGAGCGCGGCCGCGCGGAGATGGGCGACAAGCTCACCCGTTCGCTCGTGATTTTGGAACGCGAGGCTTACGATTCGCAAAAAAAGCTGGAACAGATTCGCGCCACGCGGGAAAGCTTCGAGCAGCACCTCGCCCTGCTGGAGGCGATCGATCCGAAAAGCTGGAACCCGGCCGATTTGCACAAGGAACTGAGCCGCTCGTTGAGCACGGTCGACGATGCGCGCGCGGAATTCAGTCAGCAGCGCAGCCGGCTCTCCGCCAGTGTCGACGAGGCGGGTGAAGTGGGTCTGCCAGAGGCCGGGCCTGACGTGGGGCTCGGCGGGAGCAACAGCTTCCTGCAATGGCTGCAGATTGGGTTTGCGGTCACGCTGCCGTTGATCGTCTTCGGTTTTCTGGCGCTGGTTATCTTCCTCTGGATGGCTGCTCGCACCCAGTAACACTCGATGCGCCGTCGCCCATCGAAATCGGCCTCGCCGCTGACGGAGAAGCAGCAGGAGCTGGCGCAGCGGGAAGATCAGCTGCGGGCACAGATGCAGAAACTGGAGCGGATGATCGAGGAAGCGCCGCGCGTGGCGGAGGCCAGGACGCGGCAGCAGCGCGAGGATTTGCTGGCGCGGGCGAGCAACGGCGGCAACCGCCTCGACGTGGGGATCGGGTTGCGCGACATGCGCCACGCCGATACGAGCCGCCCGAGTGTGCGGCGGGTTTCTTTGCGCAAAGAACAACGCGAAGGGCGTATTGTCTTCCTGGTGCTGGTGATCGCGCTGGCCGCCGCCGTCCTCTGGCTGATCAGCCATTTGCGCTTCTAGAGCCGCATCCGGATGCGCGCGGGCCGCTGACTTGCCGGGATGCCTGCGAACGTGATTGAGCGCGCTTCAACAGGTTGGCTGGCGCGGTTGAACAGCTCCCTCGCCTGGCGCTTGGCGGGCGCACTATACGTCGCGGTGCTGCTCGCTTATATCGCCGTGCCGATCGGGAATGCGGTCCTCGGATTGAGCATCAAAGATTACGAACTGTGGCATGACATAGGGCAGCAGGTGCTGCATGGCGAACCGATTTACCCCGAGCGTTTCCACAAGTTTCCGTTCATGTACCCGCCCACGGCGGCGGTGTTCCTCGCGCCGATCAGTCTGCTCGGGAAGACGGGCGTGGTGATCACGCTCCTCCTGGTGAATACGGCGGCGTGGATCGCCTGCATCCTGCTGGCGGTGCGCCTCGCGGCGGGTTCGTGGCAGCGGCAACACCTGCTGGTCTATTTCGTGCCGAACGCTTTGATCGCGGTTTACGCGTGGAGCAATTTCCATCTCGGCCAGCCCAGTCTGCTTCTGCTGGCGCTCCTGCTCGGCGGGTTTGTCGCCCTGCAGCAGAAGCGGCAGGTGCTGGCGGGCTCATTGCTTGCCCTCGCGGCGTCGATCAAAGCCTTTCCGGTCGTTGTTTTGGTCTATCTGGTTTATCGCCGTTACTGGGTCGCGACTGCAGCGCTTCTCCTGGCGCTCGCCTTTCTGCTCGTCGCGCTGCCGGCTCCATTCCGGGGTCTCACGCAGGCGAAGGACGATCTCCAGCGCTGGACGGAGGGGATGTTGCTCAAGTATGACGACAAGGGGCTCGCGCAGCGTCCCGGGCGGAGCAATTCCTGGAAAAACCAGTCGTTCTTCGGCGTGGCGAATCGCACCCTGCGCCACATCGACGCGGACGAGCAATTCGGCCCGCACAGGCCGGTCTATGCGAATTTCGCCGATCTCAGCTTCCAGGCGGTGAACGCGATCATCGCTGGCTTGGGGGTGGCGCTCGGGCTGGTTTACCTGGGCGTAATTCCGCGGCGCAACCGACGCACACCCGAGACGGATGCGATCGAATTTGCGCTCTTCATCCTGCTCCTGCTGATGTTTACCCCGCTCGCGTTTGGCTACCTCTTTGCCTGTCTGCTCTATCCCTTCGCCGTCGTCGTCCAGCGATTGCTGACGCGACCAACCCGAAGGATGCTGATCTGCGGCTCACTTGCGGTCTTCCTGCTCGCACTCACTCTTCCGCTGCAGCGCGGCGCGCAGACTTACGGCAATACCTTCCTCGCAACTCTGGTGCTCTTCATCGGGCTCGCTCTCGAGCTGTGGGAGCGGAAACGCGCGCCCGTTGCCGCGTGAGCAGCCGGGCGGCCGCGGCGAACCAGCGGAAGGAAAAGACGAGCGCCACCCGCAGGTTCATCTTCGATGTTCCGCGGGCGCGATCGCGGAACGCAATCGGCACCTCGAGCACCCGCAGTTCGCGACCACCGCTTACGATCGCTTCAAACGCGATTTTGAACCCGGTGGCGGCCCGCGCCAGCGCGAGGAGCCGTTCGCGCTTCATGGCAAAGAAGCCGCACATCGAATCGTGCACCCCGGTGAGCGGATAGGCCATGCCGGCTGCGACCCGCGACATCAGCTTGCGATAAAGCGGCCAGCCCGGGGTGGTGCCGCCTTTCACATAGCGGCTTCCGATCACCATATCGGCACGGTTTTCGAGCAGTGGCTGCACGAGATTCCGGATCTCGTCTGGCGGATGGCTCAGGTCCGCATCCAAGACCACGACGAGATCGCCCACCGCCGCGCGCGCTCCAGCGAGCACCGCGCCCGCCAGCCCGAGCGTCGGCTGGTCGCGGGACAGCAGTCGCACCGGACCGGTTGCCGCCATTGCCTGCACCCGTTCGCGGGTCCCGTCGCGCGAGCCATCATCCACGATGATGATCTCGCGGCAGTGCGGCACGGCCGCGAGCAGTTGACGCACGAGCGGCTCGATGTTTTCCGCTTCATTCAAGGTCGGCACGACGATTGAAATCGTCCCCTCCTCATAGGAATGCGGCATCGCGGTAGCCGCTACGTCGGGCAGCGGGAGAGCAGAGCCGAAGACGGGACTCGAACCCGTGACCTGCTGATTACGAATCAGCTGCTCTACCAACTGAGCTACTTCGGCGTTGAGCGGGAGCGGAAGATGACATCCGCGTGCCGGAGGGGCAAGCGGAAGGTGTGGCGCGCCTACGGCTCCGCGGAAGCCGGGGCAAATGCCGCGGCGAGCAGACGATCGATGGCATAGAGCGTCAGCTGTCCGCTGGGCCCGCTCAGATTCGCGTCGCAGCCATGTGTCGCCCAGGGCAGGGGGAGATAGAGGTGCGGCCGGCCGGCTTCTTGCAGGCGCGCCGCGAGGTTTTCGCTCTGCAGCGGCCAGACGATGGGGTCGAGGCTGCCGTGGATGAGCAATGTCGAGGGCGTGCCTGCTCCGACGAAATTGATCGGTGAGGCCGCGGCATAGGTCTGTGGTTTTTCCGTCCGGGTGCCACCGAGGTAATCCTCGAGCACTTTCTTTGAATCCAGGACCCAGCGCCGGCTCGGCTTCTCATAGCCGAGCACGAGGTCGGCGGGCGCATAGAGCGCCACCACGCCGCGCACCTCGGGTACCTTGCCGGAATACGCGGCGGAAAGCGCAATCTGCCCCCCGGCGGAACGGCCCATCAGCACGATCCTTGTCGTATCGAGGTGTGCTTCGACCGCGTGACCTTTCAGGAAGTCGATTGCGCGAAACACATCCTCCACGGCACTGGGAAACGGCTCTTTGGGCGCGTGGCGATAGTTGATCGCAGCCACCGTATAATTTTCGCCAGCGAGATAGCGGTTGATGGCCGACAGCTGCTCTTTGTTGCCGACATTCCAGGAGCCGCCGTGCACCATCACAATGAGCGGCAACGGCGCGGATGGATGGACCGGCTGATATAGATCCAACTTCAACGGCTTCCGACCGTCCATTCCGTAGGTGAGCTCCGAAATTTCCACCTCCGGCAACGGAACGCCGAGAAACAAGGCGGGCAGGCTGAACGGCTTGACGCGCCCACTTGGCGGCCCCGTCGAAGTGGAAAAGGCAGCGGTGCACCGAGCCGGCAACGTCCTTGCAATCCACATCGCCTGCAGCGTGGGCGAAAGAAAATTCACCGCCGCCACAAGCGCGAGCGCTGCCGCCGGCCGCGGGCCGAGTCGCCACGCCACGGCGGCGAGAATCACCGCCGCGAGAGCGGCAAAATGGCCCCACTCACCAACGACGATTGCGAAGACCCAGAGCGCCGCGGTCGGCGCGCTTATCCAGACCAGAAGCGAGGCGCTGCAGCAAAACACCGCTGCCATGAGCAGCAACACCCGCACCCAGCGGCGCGTCTCCCGCCTCATCACAGGGTGAACGTCTCACCGATCTCCCGCAGCGCGACACGCTCCGGTTCGCGCGCCAAGGCGGCGGCAAAGCGTTCGCTCGGTTCGAGAAACGGCTCGGCGCTGAGGCGGAAGGTCTGGTGATGAATCGGCATGATGTGCTCCGCTCCGGCCGCGTCCGCCATCGCCACCGCCTCCTCCGGCGTGGCGTGGGAGCGGATCCACGGATCGTAGGCGCCGATTGGCATGATCGCGAGATCATACGGCCGCCGTCGGCGCAGATCGGCAAAATTATCGGTAGAGGCAGTATCGCCGGCGAAGATGAGGCGATGGTGGTTGCGCTGAATGATGTAGCCGTTGTAGCCGCGGTAATTATCGTGCTGCAGTCGCGCGCCCCAATGGCGCACCGGAAACGCGCGGATGCGGAGACTGCCATTCGGCCGTTCGATAATCGTAGAGGCGCCCCAGCGTAGCTCCGTCTTGCTGCGAAAGAGCGTCCAGCGCAGCAGGTCGCGCGTCCGCGCCGCGGTGATCACATCCGCGTGGCGTGAGAGGTGGTGGAGCGTGCGCAGGTCGAAGTGATCGAAGTGGGCGTGCGACAACAGCACGAGATCGATTCGCGGCAGCTCGGACACGCGCAATGCGGGGGCGGTAAGCCGCTTTGGGCCGATCGTCATCCCCGGCAGGCGAATGCCGCAGCGCGGGAAGAGCACCGGATCGGTGATGATATTGATCCCGAAAAAATTGATCAGGACAGTGGCATGGCCGAGCCAGGCGGCGGTGATCGTTGCATCGCTCCAGCGGGATGGCTCCGGGCGCATCGGGGCGGGCCGCATCGTGCGGCGGCTATCCACCGTCCATTCGCGCGCCAGGTGCGAGTACCACGGCCGCATCGGCCTCCGGGGGTAGAGTGGCGCGGTTAATGTTTCGGACATCCAATAGCATACGCGCGAGTGACGCCCGGCGACTCGAGAGAATCAATGAAATCGCACGGCACATGGGCTACTGGGACGAGAATGAGCCGGCTCGAAGAGATTCTGCGGGTGAAACGGCAGGAGGTCGCACAGCTGCGGCCGCGTGGCGAAGAGCTGCGGCGCGACGCGTTGGCGCGGAACGATTTCCGCAGCCTGCGGGCCGCGCTGCAGCGCGACGACGGCGAGCTCGCGTTGATTGCGGAGGTGAAGAAGGCGTCGCCCTCCGCAGGCGTGATCGCGGAGTCGTTCGACCCGGTGAAGATTGCGGAAAACTACGCGCGGGCCGGCGCGGAGGCGATTTCCGTGCTGACGGACGAGCAGTTTTTCCACGGACGCCTCGAATACCTGCAACAGATCCGCGCGGCGGTGACAGTGCCGCTCTTACGCAAAGACTTCGTCCTTGATGAGGTGCAAATCGCGGAAGCGGCGGCGGCGGGCGCGGACGCGCTTTTGTTGATCGTGGCCGCGCTCGACGACGAGCAACTCCGCCGTCTGCTGGAAGCAGCCGCGCTCTTTCAAATGGAGACGCTGGTCGAAGTGCACAACCTGGCGGAGCTGGACCGCGCCCTCGCAACTGACGCGACGATGATCGGGATCAACAACCGCAACCTGGCGACGTTTGAAGTCGACCTCGCTGTGACTGAGCAGCTGAGCGAGGAAGTTCCCGCGGAAATCGTGCTCGTGAGCGAAAGCGGATTGAAGACTGCCGCAGATGTTGCGCGGGTCAAAGCGTGTGGCATCGACGCGGTCCTGATCGGCGAGGCCCTGATGCGCGCGCCGGCCGGAGGGATCGACACGCTGGTGCCACGCCCGGGAAAGCGGCGACCATAAAAACCATTGCGCCAAGGGTGATTCTTCCTAACCTTGCCGATCTAATTCCCAGGGAAAACATGGCTGACGCAGCGAACAAATACTCCGAGAACGTGGACGGCGGTTTCTACGTGGACGACCAGTGCATCGACTGTGATCTTTGCCGCGAAACCGCGCCGGCAAACTTCAAGCGGAACGACGACGGCGGCCATTCCTTCGTTTACAAGCAGCCGGGCAGTCCGGAAGAAGAAGCGCTCTGCAAAGAGGCGATGGAAGGTTGCCCCGTGGAAGCGATCGGCGCGGACGGCGCCGCGGCCTAACGAGCCCGGGCGCAAGCGCGGCGGGCGATCCACCGGTGAGCGCGCAAATTCCAGTCGCGCTCACGATCGCGGGCTCCGACAGCAGCGCCGGGGCCGGCGTGCAGGCGGACCTGAAGACGTTCAGCGCTCTCGGTGTTTACGGCCTGACGGCGATTACCTGCGTTGTCGCAGAAACCCCCGGCAAGGTGCAGCGCATCGCTCCCGTGGAGACGGCGATGGTCCTCGCGCAGGTCGAACTTCTCCTCGAACAATTCCCGGTCCGCGCGATCAAGACCGGGATGTTGTACTCGGCCGAAATTGTCGCGCGGGTTGCCGCAGTCCTGCGACAGACAAGCGCGCCTTTGGTTGTCGACCCTGTGATGGTCGCCACCAGCGGGGATCTGCTTTTGCAGAAGGAAGCGATCGCGATTTATGAGCGGGAACTGTTTCCGCTCGCAGACGTGATTACACCGAATCTGGACGAGGCGGCCACGCTCCTGGGCGAACCGATTCACGACCTCGGAGAGATGCGGTCCGCAGGTCAGCGATTGTGCGAACGCTATGGCGTCCCGGTGCTGGTGAAGGGGGGACATCTCGGGGGCACCTCTGCGATCGATCTGCTCTGCACCAGGGCCGGCGTGGCGGAGTTCGCGGCGCCGTTCACGCACGGCGTGCAAACGCATGGCACCGGTTGCACCTACTCAGCGGGCATCGCCGCGGGCCTGGCGGCGGATCTTCCGCTGGAAGCGGCGGTGCAGCGCGCCAAGGAGTTCGTGAGCAGGGCGATCGAGCGGCATTTTAGCTGGGAAAAACCGGAGCACGCTCCGCTGCACGCGCTAAATCACAGCGCGTGTGCTCCGCCGTCGCTCCCGGCCTAACGAGCGGTCGCCTCGGCCGAGCTGGCGGCCTGGTTCGCCTGCACGCATTCGAAAGTCGCCTTCTGCTCCCAGCGGCGTTGCTGCATCGCGGCGAGGGCGGCGGCGGTTTCCGCCTGCTTCTTGCTGCGGCCAGAGCCTTCCCCCAGCACGGTTCCTTCCCAGAGCACGCGCACGACGAAAGTCTTCTCATGCTCCGGCCCGCATTCGGAGAGCAGCTCGTAGGCGGGGCTGCGCGGCGAGATCGCCTGCAGCAGCTCCTGCAGATTACCCTTGGGATTTACATCCATCGGTTCCACTTCCAGCTGCGCGAGATCCTCCGCCGCAAGGGTGAGGACAAAGCGGCGCGCTGTCTCGAGATCGGTATCGAGATAAATGGCACCGAGCAGTGCTTCAAACGCGTCGGCCAGCGTGGAGGTCCGCTGCCTTCCACCGCTCGCCTCCTCGCCGCGACCCATCATCAGGTACTGCCCGAGCTCGAGGCGCTGGGCATGCCCGCGCAATGCTTCGCGCGAGACCAGACGGGAGCGCAGCTTCGTCAGCTTGCCTTCCGCGGCGCGCGGAAACAGGCCGTAGAGATGCTCGGTGATGAGGAGCTGCAAGACGGCATCGCCGAGGAATTCGAGCCGCTGGTTATCGAAATGATGGCGCTGCGTCTCGTGCCCAAGGCTGGGATGCGTCAGCGCTTCCGCGAGCAGGAGCGAATTGCGAAACTTATGGCCGATGCGTTCTTCGAGCGGGTTCACGAGCGTGCGATCTTAACTCCAGCCACGGTTTGCGAGCAAGCGCCTCTCGGTGCCGACTTCCCCTGTCTTCAACGTTGCTGGTAAATCGAGAGCGAAGTCACAAGATCGACTGCGCGCTGCACGACCAGGTCGCGCGGGGTCGGTTTGTCGCTGCTGTGGTTGCGGTGGGCGGCGTCGGTCGCATCGATCTCAGGGTTCCGCCCGGCCAGGAGAGCCGCTTCGTTCAGGTGCGGCCGTTCGTTTTCAAAGACAAAGGAGCTCATCCCCTTTTCGACGCTCTGCTGAAAAATCGTCCGCTTGTCCGCCGTCGGCATCTCCACTGGAAGATCGGGCTTCAAGCCGCCCGGAAACAATGAACGCGCTCCGGGCAGGAAAGCTTCCGCGACCGCGACGCGCAGGATGCGCCCGTTATTGAGCGGGAAGTCGGAATACTCGACCGCCCGGCCCGCGGTCGGTTGCCCGATCAGGAGCGCTTTATTATGCAGCCGGAGCACGGCGGCGATCGCCTCCGCCGGGCCGGCGGTGTCGCCGTCCGCCAGCACGATCATGAGCCCCTGGTAAGCCGACTCGCGGTCGGAAGTAAATGCTCGCTCCTGGCGCCCGCCCGCTTTCCGCAGGGTGAAAAGCGGCTTCCCCTTCGCACAAAACCGGTTGGCAAATTCGGCGGCGACCGCGAAGTCGTTCGTCGAGGTGCTCGCCCGCAGATCCAGCACGACGGCGTCGATTTTCTTTCCCGGGAAGGTCTGGAGCGCAGCGTCCATCGCCTGCAGGTTCGGCGAGGTGATCCCGCCGAGCCGCAGGTAGCCGATGTGTCCATTTAGAATCTCACTGAAGAACGGGCTGTTCGTTTGCGCTGCATCCGCGGCGCGCTCGGGCAGCAGCATCACGCCCCGCCCGAGTCGAGCGAGCACTCCGGCGAGCATGCTGCGGTTCAACTCGGTCTCGCTCAGCGCGTCGGGGTTGATGTAATTGCTCTTCAAAAGCTGGATCGCCTGTTGTAAATCCGGCGAGCCCATCGCGTTGATGATGGCGCCGCTGTTCTGTGGTGACGCCGCTTCGGCAGGCGTGGCGGAGAGAGTCGGTGTGGGGGTTTGCGCGGCCACGCCCGGCGTGGACGTGAGCGCGCCCAAGAGGAGCGATAAGGCGAGCCGCAACATCAATCGGCTGCGACGGTAGCGCCAACCGGCGGAAGGGCAATATCCCCGCGGAAATGCGCGCCTTCGAAATGAATCCGATCGACCGCGGCGTAGGCCCGGCTGCGCGCGGCTGCCACGGATTCACCCCGCGCGGTCACAGCAAGCACGCGCCCGCCGGAGGTGACGATCCGATCGCCGTCGCGCCTGGTCCCGGCGTGGAAAATCTGCACGCCGGGGAGTTCGCCACACTCCTGCAGCCCCGTGATGACCTTCCCCGTCTCATACTTCTCCGGATAGCCGCCCGAGACCATGACCACTGTGACGGTCGGGCGCTCGTCCCATTCGATCTCAACCTCTCCCAGCGTTCCATCCACGGTCGCGTCTAACAAGTCGAGCAAGTCCGAACGCAACCGCGGGAGAATGGCCTGCGTCTCCGGGTCGCCAAACCGGCAATTGAACTCGAGCACCTGCAGGCCCGCGGCCGTCAGCATCAACCCCGGGAAGAGCAGCCCGCGAAAATCGGCCAAGGCGGGCATCAACCTGCGCATCACGCTGGTTTCAAACGCGCTCTCTACCTCCGCGGTCCAGTTATCCGCCGGACTCACCGCACCCATCCCGCCGGTATTCGGGCCGCAGTCTCCGTCGAAGGCGCGCTTATGATCGCGAGCGGTTGCCAGCACCCGGTATTCCTTCCCGCTGACGAGTGCATGCACGGAACATTCGGTGCCGCGGAGAAATTCCTCCACCACAATGCTCCTCCCGGCGTCGCCGAAGCGGCCCGCATTCATCATTTCTTCGATCGCCGCCTCAGCTTCTACCTTGCTCGCAGCGATGATGACGCCTTTCCCGAGGGCGAGTCCGTCCGCCTTGAGCACGATCGGATACTGCAGGCGTTCGCAAAAACGCACCGCTTCATCGCTTCTCTTAAAAGCGCCGGCGAGCGCGGTGGGAATCTGCGCTTTGCGCATCAGCTGTTTCGCGAAAATCTTGGATGACTCGAGTTGCGCAGCGGACTTCCTGGGTCCGAAAACGCGCAGACCTTCGCTCTCGAAGAGATCCGCCACCCCGGTCGCGAGCGCGTCGTCAGGTCCGATGACCGTCAGATGAATGCGGTTTTCCCTCGCGAAGCGCGCCAGCCCCGGCAGATCGTTCGCCGCCGTCGCGACATTTTCCGCCACCTGCGAGGTGCCGGCGTTGCCCGGAGCACAGAAAACTTGCGCAACCCGCGGCGACTGGCGCAATTTCCAGGCAAGCGCGTGCTCCCGTCCGCCGCTGCCGACGACGAGTATTTTCACGAGGTATGCGGGAACATCGCAGCGAGATTGAGACACGGCTGCGCAAAACACAAGCTGGCAGTATGCCACGCAGGCGCTGATTCCGCGCGCGCAGCACGACGGCCACGCATACCTTGCATCATGCCCCGCGTTTTCCTGCTCTCGCCTGCTTTCGCCGGTGGTCAGCGTGCCCGCATGATTATGAGCGAGCGGGCGCAGTTCGATCTCGCCCAGCGGCTGCGCAGCGAGGATCCGCCGACGCTCGGGGAGGTTTTTGCGTTCCTCAGCGGGCTTTATTTTCGGGGAAAACTTGCCTACGCCAAGGCCTTCGCGCCAACCCTGCCGCAGGGAGCGGGAACCCTGGTCATTACGCCGAATCGCGGCCTCCTGCCGGTCGATGTGCCGATCGGTTTGGCGGACTTGCGCGCCTTTGCGGAAGTCAATATCGACCGGGACGAGCCCCGCTACCGCCAGCCGCTCGTCCGCGACGTTCGGAAGCTTGCCGAATCTCTCTCCCCGGAGACGGAGCTGATCCTCCTCGGCAGCATCGCGACCGGCAAGTACGTCGACATCCTCGTGGAAAACTTCGGTGAGCGCTTATTGTTCCCGGCGAACTTCGTGGGCCGCGGCGACATGAGCCGCGGCGGGCTTCTCCTGCGGTGTGCGGCCGATGGTTGTGAGCTGGACTACATCCCGGTGCTTGGCGCGATCCGAAAAGGCAAACGGCCACCGAAGCTGGAGCCGCGACGAGAGAAGAAGTGAAGCTCGAATTACATCCCCCTCTGCCGCCGATGGAAGCTCGCACGGCCGATGAAATTCCAGTGGCCGGCGAGTGGCAATACGAGCCAAAATGGGACGGGTTCCGTTGCCTGGCCTTTCGCGATAGGGATGAGATTTACCTGCAATCCAAAGCCGGTCAGCCGCTCGCCCGTTATTTTCCGGACGTAGTCGCATCGCTGGCGGAACTGAAGGCGAAGCAGTTTGTCCTCGATGGCGAACTGGTCATCCCGGTGCAGGGCGCGCTTTCGTTCGATGAGTTGCAGCTGCGGCTGCATCCTGCCGCCAGTCGGGTCCAGAAACTGGCTGCCGCGCATCCTGCGACGATGGTGGTGTTCGACCTGCTCAGCGACATCTCCGGCCAGTCGCTCCTGGCGGTCCCGCTGCGCGAGCGGCGTCAGGCGCTGGAGCGCTTCGCGAGCAAATTCCTCGACGGCGGCGAGTCAATTCGCCTCTCGCCGGCGACGACCGATCTGAAGCAGGCGCAGCGTTGGTTTGACCAGGTGGGTGGCGATCTCGATGGCGTGATCGCGAAGCAGCTCGACGTTCCCTACGCCTCGGGCGAACGCACCGCGATGGTTAAGGTGAAGCAGATTCACACCGTGGATTGCGTGGTCGGCGGGTTCCGCTACGGCAGCGGGGCGCGCCTGCTTGGTTCGTTGCTGCTCGGTTTATACGACGAGGGGTTGCTGCACCACGTCGGGTTTACTTCTGCCTTCAAAGCGTCGGAAAAGCAGGAGCTCACCAGGAAATTTGAAGTCTTGAAGAAAGCACCGGGATTCACCGGCAACGCCCCTGGCGGGCCGAGCCGTTGGAGCACGGAGCGGAGCAGTGAATGGGAACCGGTCGACCCGAAAGTCGTGGTCGAGGTCACGTACGACCACTTCACCGGGGGGCGCTTCCGGCACGGCACGAAAATCGTTCGCTGGCGAGAGGACAAAGCGCCGCGTCAATGCACCCTCGATCAGGTGCAGGGGCGCGAAGGCAAATCGCTCGCGCTGCTCGGAGCCGCGTTATAGCCGAGGCGCCGTCGCCGCTCCCGATCGGAAACTGGGAGGCTGCGGGTCATGGTTCTGCCTTCAATTCGAAGTTGATGTTTACTTCGTAGAACGCGCCGCCCAATCCGCTCGGCAGAGGATCGACCTGCGTGACACGCTGGGCCACCGCCCCCACAGATTCGTCGACGATGACGTTGCCCGACGAGCGGATAATCTTGAACGCGGAGACTCGGCCGTCGCGTTCGATTCGCAATTTGACAAGCGCGGACATCCTCGAGCCCGACGGCACCACGGAGGTGGGTTGCACCCACTGGCTGAAAAACCGGTCGTGCAACATGCGCGCGTAGGAGCCGAACTGCGAGGCGCGCCCGGTTCCGGCCCCTGTGCCGCTCGAGTTCGCGGTGCCGGTGCCGGGCGAGTGATCCGGACCCGGCGACCCAGCTGCGGCGGGGGAATCTGCGGGTGCCACGGACGGCCGCGGCGTCTCCGCGGGGGGCGATGCCTTCTTTCGGGGTGTTGGCGATGCCTTCGGCTTGGGCGTCGGCTTGGGTTTCGGAGTTGGTTTCGGAGTCGGCTTGGGCGTGGCTCTCGCAACCGGTGTCGGCGTTGGTGTGGGAGTCGCCTTAGCGGTTGGCGTAGGAGTGGCCGTCGGAGAAGGGATTGGGATCTCGCTTTCCGCGGGCGGGGACGGCGCTTCTTCGGGAGCGGCAGTCGGCGGCGGCTCTTCTACCGCGACGGGCGATGCCTCCTCCGCGGACGGTCGTCCGACCGCTGGCGCTGCACCTTCCAGCCACAGGATTTCAGAGCGCGCTTCTTGCTTGGTCCCGCTGCTCCAGCGCGCCAGACCGAAGAAGACCACAAGGTGCACGGCTCCGATCGCAACCACATTGCGCCAGAAGCGGGCTTCCTGTTTCATGCGCTACTACGGCGCTTCGGACTTCGTGGCGATCCCGACTTTCGTGATCTGCGCCCGCTGCACCGCATCCATCAGTGCGATCAATTTCTGCACCGGCAGCTCACGATCCGGCCGGATCACGACCGCGATCTCGGGATTTGCCTGCTTCAGCGCCACGAGCCGGCTCGTGAGCGTCTCCGGATCGACGGTCTCATTGTTAAACTTGATTACCTCGTCGCGATCGATCGAGACCGTTTGCACCTTTGCGGAATCAACGGCCGCGTGGGCCGCGCTGCTCGAGGGAATCGCCAGGCTGAGACTGTTCTCAATCAACGGCGTGGTGATGATGAAAATGATCAGGAGCACGAAAGCGAGATCGAGCAGCGGCGTCACGTTGATCTCCGACAGGGTGGAGAGATGATGGCGTTGGGAGTAGCGGCGCATCTCTTTTGGTCAGCGGTTAAATCCAGAAACCGTCGCGTGGTGATCGACGTACTTGTGCTCGAACTCAGACGCCAGCTCGGCGGCGAAGTTGTCCGTCTGCACAATCAGGCTGCGAATGCTGGTGACGAGAAAGTTGTAGCCGAACATCGCGGGGATCGCGACGCAGAGCGACATCACCGTGGTAATGAGCGCGCCGGAGACGCCCGGCGCCATCGTGGCGAGATTCGGCGACCCCGCGACCGCGACATCGGTGAAGGTGTCCATCACTCCCCAGACCGTCCCGAGCAACCCAAGGAACGGCGCCCCGCTCACCGCGCTGGCGAGCAGGATCATCTGCGACTCCAGGCCCAGCGCCGTTTCGCCGATCGCGCGTTCCATCGCCGCCTGCACGGCCCCCATCTGGGCAGCCGAAATCTTCTCCGCCTGGTCGAGCCGGGCGCGAAAGGTTTCGTCCACTTCCGTCGAGCCTAACAAATGGAACGTCATCTCCTCGCACCCCGCGCGATATACGTCGAAAAGCGGTGAGCCGAAAAAACGTGCGTTGCTCTCGAACAAACGGAGCGGTTGCCGATCGACGCGAAAAGCTTTCCGAAACTGCGCCGTCTGCTTCTTCGCGAATTGCACGACGCGCAATTTCGTGATCATGACCGACCAGCTGAAGATGGAGCCGACGAGCAAGACCGAAAGAATCAGCTTGCCCGCGATCGTGGCGTGCTCAAACGCAAAGAGAAGACCGCTGGCCGCGAAGATGGGAAGGATGTGGACCACTCATCACACAGATAGCGAACTTGCCGCGGAACGGAAAGCAGGGAAGAAGAATTCGGTCCCGAGATTCTGCGGTCGGCCAGCGGGCCGCAAACCAGGGTCTGCCATGCACCGCGCAGGCTCACATGAGCCGGTGCGCACCGAGCTTATCTGCTCTGCAGGCGATCGGCCATGGCACCGAACTGGCCTCCGCTCTCCCACTTCTGCTGCTCATTCCAGGGTAGCGAGGACTCGCGCCCGCTGCCGTCCGAGACGAGCTGCGGCTCCGGCCTCGTCGCGCAGGAGGAAAGCGCAGCAGCCAGGGCGACGAGCACGAAAAATCGGAAGCCGTTTCGGAAGGAAAATTCAGGAGCCAGCATAGATCACGATATCACCAGGTTGGACCTGCACGCCACGCGGCAGGCTACTGGTGATGATATCGCCGATCGCAGTGGCGGGTTCAACCGATGAAACCCTGATTTTCCCAATCGGGGTACCGCCACGAAGAACGAGCATCTCCGCGTTCGCTTCAACCCCTTGCCGGCCCCCGAGGTTCAGGACAACAAAGTTGTACGCCTGGTTCACGGCCAGGACAGTCCCGCGCACCCCCGGATGCGAGGCGGCGCGCCGCTTCGGGCCGGCGTCCGCCGCGTTCGGCCCCGCACTCCGAATGCGCCCCGCGAGTAATTGCTTCTCGCGCTCGGCATTGTCGAGCTGGCGCCGGGTTTCTTCGAGTTGGGATTGCAAGTCCCCTGCGCCCGGCATGGGCAGCGCATCCGGCATCAGCGGTTTGGGCGCCGCTTCTTCGAGTCGGCGTTGCAACTCCGCGATCTCCGTTTCGCCGGCTTGCACCTTCGCCACCAGTTCCCCGCGTTCGGACTGGGTCTTCACCAGATCTGCTTCGGCGCTCGCCATTTTGCTCTCGGTCTCCGCCACTTTGGCCGCGGCCGCCGCGTCGCGCGCTTTCATGTCTTTCTCTTTCGCCACCCGGATCTGCTCCGCCTCCAGCTGCGCGATTCTGCTCCGTTCGGCCACACTTCGCAGTTCGCGTGCTTTGTTCGTGTTCAAGACACCGAACCCCGCGGAAAGCGTCAGGAACAGGACGGAGAGGATGATCAATATCTTCGACATGGAGGAGCAGGGATTCGAAGCGCGCGCCCTTTCTATCGGAACGGGCTCCGGGACGCAATCCAGATCGTGCATCCGACCTGTTTCGGGATTCACCATGCATGCTGTTTCACGTTGCGCGGCCGGAGCTTCCATCCTATAGGAAACGCTGCATGGGCCAGCAACATCGACGAACCGTGAAGCGCCGCCGCCGCGAGGCCTACCTCGAGCGCAAGAAAGCGAAGGCCAAGGCAGCGGCTCCGGCGAAACGCGCGGCCGCTCCGAAGGCCAAGGGCAAGAAGCAGGCCGCCGCCGCCGCCGCCGCCGGTTGATCGTTCGCTCCCGCCTCCTTTCGCGGGGGCACTTCCTTGCTTCACGGCGGCACGCTCCTATAGATGGGCGTGCGCCCCGACTTCCTGATCGTGGATGGCCACAGCGTGATCTTCGCCTGGCCGGAATTGCGCGCGCTGCACGAACGCCGCACCTCTTTGGCGCGTGACGCCCTCGTGCGGCAACTGCGCGATTTTCAAGATTGGACGGGCGTGCGCACGATCGCCGTTTTCGACGGTCGCGGCGCCGCGGTGGATGCCAGCGCCGATCCCGGAGAGATCCAAATTTTCTACTCGCGGGCTGGACAGACGGCCGACTCGATCGTGGAGCGGCTCGCCAGCAAGTATGGCTCGCAGTTTCAACTGCTCGTCGCGACCAACGACTACCTCGAACAGGAGACCGTCTCCGCCTGCGGTGCGGAATACATTTCGGCGGAAGCCCTCCGTGGGCTGCTCGAGCGCGGGCGCGCCTGATTCGTTAGGCGGCGCCAGCGACTGCGCAAAGCGGAGTGCATCCGCGCGGAAGCGTCGCGGAATGGGAAGCCAGAAGCCGCATCGCGCCCCCCCGCGGTAGGGACGAAATGGCCACCGGAGAGCGTCGGAAGCGCTCTCCCCGCACCTACGCTCCGAGCTTCTTTTCCAGCTCTTTGACCCGGGCGAAAAACTTTCCAAGCCGCCGAATCCACGCGAGCTGCTCCTGCGCCTCGCGCAACGGCAGCGCAGGCGTGCCCCACCAGATCCCGCTATCGTTCGGCAGGTTTTTGGATACGCCGGTCTTCGCTCCGATGATGTTGCGGTCGCCAATCTCGACGTGCCCGGTAATCCCCGCCTGCCCCGCAATTAAAACGTAATCACCGACGCGCGAGCTGCCGGCGAGTCCCGCCTGCCCCGCGATCGCCGAGTGTTTCCCGATCACGACGTTGTGCGCGATCTGGACGAGATTGTCGATCTTCGCCCCTTCCTTGATCCACGTGCGCCCAAAGCGCGCCCGATCAATCGTGGTGTTGGCGCCGATTTCCACGTCGTCGTCGATTTGCACGATTCCGAGCTGCGGAATCTTGCGGTGTCGCCCCTCCACGATCTCAAAACCAAAACCATCAGCACCGATCACCGCGCCGCTGTGGATGATGACGCCGGATCCAATCAACGTCCGCTCTCGGATCGACACATTCGGGTAGATGAGGCAGCGCCTTCCAATCGTCACCCCGTGGCCGAGATAGCTGTTCGCGCCAATGACGGTTTCGTCATCGACCGTCACGCCAGCTTCCAGCACCGCGCCCGGTTGAATCGAGACGCGCTCGCCGAGCTTCACGTCCGGCGCGAGGACGGCGGAGGGGTGAACCATCGGCGTGAAACGAATCGGTTCCGGCGCGAGCTTCAGCACCACTTGCTGGAAAGCGCCGGCCGGATCCAGTACGCGAATTTGCGCGGATGCGATGGTTTCCCGGAAATCGGCCGGCACGAAAATGGCCGAGGCGCGGGTCGTCCGCAGCAGCGCCGCGTATCTGGGATTATTAAAGAACGAAACCTCGCCGGCAGTCGCTTCCGCCAGCGAAGCGGCCCCGGTTATCGCCAGCGAGCCATCGCCCAACAGCTCGCCGCCGCACGCTGCGGCGAGTTCTTGGAGCGTGAAGGTCACACGCCGGAATTACAGGGTGGCAGACACTGCGTCGAGTTGGCCGGCGGAGCCGAGCTTCTCGTTTTTGTGCGCGATGAAATCCGCGTAAGCCTGCATGAAAATCTTGCCGGGCGGACGGAAATCGAACTCCGCGGGCTTGTCGCGAAAGAACTCGCGATGCACCCGTGTCCAAACCAGACGGCCATCGGTATCGATGTTTACTTTGGTGACCCCGAGCTTCGCGGCGGGCAGATATTCGTTTTCGTTCACGCCGCGCGCGCTCGGGTCGAGCTTGCCGCCGGCGGCGTTGATGCGCTCCACCTCTTCCACTGGCACGCTGGAACTGCCGTGCATCACGATCGGCATCCCGGGCACCTTTTGCGAGATCGCCTCGATCACGTCGAAACGAAGCGACTGCTGTCCTTTGAACTTGTAGGCGCCATGGCTGGTGCCGATCGCCGCGGCGAGCGAGTCGCAGCCGGAGCGCTCCACAAATTCCACTGCTTCCTCCGGGTTGGTCAGGCAAGCGTGCCCTTCATCGACTTTGATGTCTTCCTCAACGCCTCCGAGCATCCCGAGCTCCGCTTCCACGCTGATTCCTTTGGCGTGCGCGCGATCGGCGACCCGCCGGGTGATGGCGATGTTCTCGTCAAAGCTCTCGTGGCTCGCATCGATCATGACGGAGCTGTAGAACCCGGAATCAATGCAGTCGTAGCAGGTCGCCTCGTCTCCGTGATCGAGATGGACGGCGAAAATTGCCTCCGGGAAAATCTCGCCCGCCGTGCGGATGATCGCTTCCAGCATCCGCTTGTCCGTGTAATTGCGGGCGCCTTTTGAGAGCTGAATGATGAAGGGCGCCTTGCTCTGCATGCAGCCGCGGAAAAGGCCCATCGACTGCTCGAGGTTATTGATGTTGTAAGCGCCGACGGCGAACTTTTTGTAGGCGACTTTGTAGAGCTGGCTGGTGGTTACGATCATAGGTCGATTTGGGACGGAAGCGGCGATGCCAACGTAGGTTGGCCGCCGCGATTTCCAATCAGAAAACGCTCAGCTCCCGGCGAGCGGGTCACCCGGATTCAGCAGGTCGCGCGGATTCAGTGCCCCGGGCAGGATCACGCTCACGGAAGTACCGTGCGGATTCGATTCGACATCTACTCGCCTGTTGTGGTCGAAGACCGTGCTTTCACGATGGGCAGCCGAGGCCCATGCCGCGTGCTTTCGCGGTGCAGAAGGGCGAGAAAAGCTTGTCGCGCAAATCCAGATCGATTCCCCGGCCGTTGTCCTGCACTGTCACCACGCTTGCCGTTTTCGGGCCGGTTTCACTTGTCACCACGTGTCACTTCCGTTCTTGTGACTCAGTGTCCGGCTACGCCGTTGCCCCCCTCTTTTTGATCCGCCTTGCGGGGGTGCCATTCGAGCCGTTGGTCCGACTTGCGACCCGGAAATCCTGCAGCACCGCCCGTGAACTGATCGAGCGGCCCTCCGCGCGGGAGCGAGCGGCGGACGATGTCCGCGCCTTCGTCCAACTGGTGCGCGACGTCGAAGTGTGGCGACCGTCGGCCGTACGCGAGGCGGACCTCGCATCCACATTTGTGCGCGCCGCGAAGGGCTGGCCGCGGCACGTTTACATCCGGCCGATTGAGCAGGCGCTCCGCCGGAGCGGCGCTGAAGGCCGCGATAAAGACACCAAGCCGGGGTTCATCGATCTCGAAAGCTACCTTTCGCTCGAAATCTTTCAGCGCTGGCTCGTGAAGGCCGGCGAGCTGGAGATAACGGAGATGCTACCCGATGCGGAGCACCTTTGCTGGCAGGAGGAGGATGGCCGCCGCCCGTTCGAACTGCGCACTTTAATCGGTCCGCGAACATGAAAGTCGTCGCGGTCGCAAACCAGAAAGGCGGGGTCGGCAAAACGACCACCGCAGTGAATCTGGGCGCCGCGCTCGCGCAGCTGGGTCAGCGCATTTTACTCATCGACCTCGATCCGCAGGCCAATGCCACCAGCGCGCTCGGAATGCAGGAACTGGAAGGCGCGAGTCTCTACCAGCCGCTGCTCGGCGCCGCCGAGATTGCCGCTCATGTCCTCCCGACGCGGCTCGAGGGGATGTTCATCATCCCGGCCGATCTCGACCTCGCGGGCGCGGAAATCGAGATCGCGCGCATGGATGGTCACCTCACGCGCCTCACGAAAACGATCGCGCCTCTCCGGGTCGATGGGACCTTCGATTACGTCCTGCTCGATTGCCCACCCTCGTTGGGCATCCTGATGACGAATGCTCTCGCGGCCGCGGACGAGTTGCTCACTCCGATCCAGTGCGAGTTTTTCGCCCTCGAGGGACTGGTAAAAATCGTGCACGTGGTTCAGCAGATCCGCAGCTCCGGGGCCAATGACGGCCTTGAGCTGGGCGGCATCGTGATGACGATGTTCGACAGCCGCACCAAGCTCAGCGCACAAGTGGTGGCGGAAGTGCGGCAACACTTCCCCGAGCAGGTTTACGACACGGTGATCCCGCGCACGGTCCGCTTGAGCGAAGCGCCCAGCTTCGGGAAATCCATCCTCGAGTACGACGGGAGCGGCGTCGGCGCGCTCGCCTATCGCGCGCTCGCCGATGAGTTCATCCGCCGGCACCAGCGCGCTCCCACGCCGGCCGGGGGGGAAAAGTAAAGCCTGCGCGGAACTTCGCGCAGGCCTCACAAACTCTTCGCTGGAGCGTAAGCTACTTCTTGGCCGGTGAAGGCGACGGCGAGGCGTCCATGCCCGCTGCGTCAGTTCCGCTCTTCTTCGACTTCTTCGGGGTCGCGGCTTTCTCGGAGCTGGCGGTGCCGGTGTTGATCTTCACGCTCTTCGCTTCCAGGGAACCATCCTCGTGTTTCCAGTAAGAGCCCCTCACCTTGGCCCCGTCGGTCAAATCACTCATGGTGGCAGGACTGCCATCCTTCGCGATCGTCGTCTGGTCGGTCATCTTAAACACGCGCGAGGTCTTCTTCCCGGCGATCGTAAAGGTCTTCGCCGATTGATCCACCGCGGAAGCCGTGCCGTGGAAGGGAAGCGCACGTCCGTGGCTCGTCGTGCTGCTGCTGCTGGAGGTCGTGCTGCTGGCGCTTGCCTTGGCACTCGCCGCCGGCGCAGCGCTGGGCGAGGGTGAGCTTTTGGGCGACGCAGAAGCCGGGAGAATGGAAAGGCTAAGCGACGCGAGACAGGCGGTAACGATGAGATAGGATTTATGTTTCATAGGGGTATTGTTTGGCTGTTTGTCGCAAAGAAGAGCCATCGCCGTCAAGCCTCGATAATCCCCGCAAGAAGGTATTTGCAATTCTCCGTCTTGGCCCGAAACGAAGGGAGCGACCCCGGCACTTGCAAGATTCCGCCGCCGGCTGGATCGTGACTTGGATACTGCCCGAGGTCGCGCGAGCCGCTTTTATGGATCCCGCCCTCTCCGCCAAGACGATGTGCCCCATTGCGCCCATGCCCAACGCCACCTTCGGTATGACGGCGAGCCTCAACCAATGAAAACCGCCGATCTCGACCTCGCGCCTCCGACCGAAGAAAAGCCGCCCTCTCCCCGGCAGTTCTTCCGGCTGCCTTTCGATCGGATCAACTGGATCACGAGCTCCTTCCTTATCGGGACGCTGACTCTCACGCTCACGGCAGTTCCTGCTTATCTCTGGTGCTTCGGCCTCGATTGGTTTCAGATCGTTCTCTTCTTCGTCATGTTAGCCGCGTGCGGCTTCAGCGTCTCGTTAGGCTATCATCGGTTGTTTTCCCACCTCGCCTTTCAAGCCAGTTGGCCCGTCCGGTTGTTCACCCTCGTCTTCGGCGCGGGCGCTTTCGAGAATTCGGTTCTCATGTGGGCGAGCGAACACCGGCGCCATCACAAGCATGTCGATCATGACGACGATCCCTACTGCATCGCGAAGGGCTTCTTCTTCGCGCATATCGGCTGGCTCCTCTTCAAACTGGATAACGACGAGCCCTACGACAACGTCTCCGATCTGCAGAAAGACCCACTGGTCTGCTGGCAGGATCGCCACGTGCAATGGATTGCGGTCGTCGTCAGTTTTGTCTTACCAGCCGCGCTCGGCTTCCTCTGGAATGGATGGCGTGGCTCCCTGGGCGCGTTCCTGATCGCCGGGGTGGCGCGCATTGTCGTCCTCCAGCACTGCACTTTCCTCATCAACAGCGCCTGCCACACGATCGGCAGGCAGCCTTACTCCACCAAGTGCAGTGCGCGTGATTCGCTTCTGCTCGCCTGCTTCACCTTCGGTGAAGGCTATCACAATTATCACCACGAATTTCAGCATGATTACCGCAACGGAGTGAAACCATGGCAGCTGGATCCCACGAAATGGATTATCTGGACGTTGGCGAAGCTCCGATTCGTCCGCAGTCTGCGCCGGGTTTCCGCGGACAAAATCGAGGCTGCCGAGCGAGCCACCCGGCTTGGCCCAGCAGAGTGGAAACGCACGGACCACATTCTCGCTGCGCCTTTGTCCTGACCAAAAAAACCGAGGAGCGGTAATCCAGAAAAAAAGCGTCGGCTCCCCGCGCCGTTGGTGGTGGCAAGGTGGCTCGCACGACGCGTCGGTAATCGACATCATGCTGCCCGGTTTGAATGGTCTCGGCCTCGCGCAGGAATTGCGGAGGGCAACATTCGCGCGTGCCGGTCTTGATCCTGAGCGCGAAAGCGAGCGTGGACGATCGCGTGACAGGATTGCAGACGGGCGGGGATGACTATCTGCCGAAGCCGTTCGCGTTTGCGGAATTGCTCGCGCGCGCGCAGGTCTGGCGCCGCCCTAATGAGATGTCGTTTAACGAAGGAGGCGTGACCCAAAGGAGTAGAAGCGGCACTCCGCTCCCCAGTGCCTAGCGCAGGGAGGCTGAAGCGTTGGATCGGAAGCGGATGCCCACCTGCCGAATAGCTCGTGGTGCCGGCGCCCGGTTAGAGCCTGTCACGCGCTTATCGTCCATTAAACCACAGAGACACAGAGGACACCGGGAAGAATGGAAGCGCTTGGCTCCCGGTCCCTTTGTGGCCTCCGTGTCTCCGTGGTTCGCTGTAACTGGAAGTTCATGACACGCGCTAGTCAGCCTTCTTTTCTGCTTTTTCGCCCTTTTGAACGATGTCGCCAGAGGTGAAGAGAATTCCTTGCAGGATTTCTCGCCACACGGGCTTCTTCCGCAGGAGAAATTCCAAGTCCATGCCGAAGTGCTTGAACTCCTCCTTCTGTGCATCCTTCATGATCGCTTTCGCGGCTTCGTCCTTTTCGACCGCCATCCGTTGCTCGTACCAGTCGATAGCCTGTGCTTCCTCGACGACAGAACTGATCATCCGCGCAAACGTCCGGGTCTCTTGCGGAAGTTCGTTTGGCGGCTCGTGATATTGCTCGAATCCCATACCAGCAAATCGAACATCCCGTGACTTTTGCACGCAGAAACTTCGGCTTTTTCAGTGGCAAACGGGCGAGAGCGTGCGAGTACCGGTGTTATGCCTGCGAAGAAAATGACCGTTCACGCAAAGGCCCGGAAGGCGAACCCCGAATCGGCTAACCGGCCCACAACCAGAGTCGCGGGGTCCACCAAGAAGAATACGCGAATGCAGCCGATGCTCAGCGATACGCAAGGAAAGAAGGCCGCAGCCAGGAAAGCTTCCTAGCTGGAGATGCGAAACGAAATGAACGTGGTGAAAACAGTTTATCGATCAGTATTCGTCGCAATTGCTGCACTCCTGATCGCCAGCTCGGTCCTCGGCTGCAAAAAAGAGCCGGTGGAACGTACGCCCGCCGAACATCAGGAGGATCAGAAATTGGCCGAGCAGGTGAAGGCGGCTTTTGCCACTTCGCCGAGCTTTAAATTTCCGGATGTCCAGGTCGCCGCCTTCAGGGGAACTCTCCAGCTCAGCGGCTTTGTGGTGTCCGATGATCAAAAGCAAGCGGCGGAGAGCCTCGCTAAAGGTGTGCCCGGTGTACAGTCCGTGGAAAACAAGATTTCTCTCAAGAACTAGCTGTGGGCGGCAAAGGAACGCAATCCCTGCGTCCGATCGGGTAAGCACGAGGTTCGCTGAAAGGTGAAGCTAAGCACACTTACCAGCGGCCTCGTAGATCGCCCACCTGCTCGCAACGCTGATCTGGAGGGCGATCCGAGACTGCCGCGACGTCTTGCTCGCAAAGCTGAATGCTTTGCAAAAAAGCGGAATTAAACCCGCTTGACGACCGCGACGATGATCGCAATCACGGCGAGCACCAAAAGGATGTGGATCAAGCCGCCCATGAGATGGAAGCCCAGCCAGCCAACCAGCCAGAGAACAACGAGGATCACCGCAATTGTATAGAGCATACCAAGGAATCGCATTTGCCGAGGCATCTGAGCGGAAATAAGCAGTGGGCCCAAGCCGCTGCGCGTCTTAGCGCTGATCATCGCCATTCGCGGTATCTCAATGAAACTGGCCCCGTAGATAGGGCTTTGCGTCGCGAGTCGAGGCTTACTTCTGGCCGACGCCCCCGTGGAATCACGCTTTTGCGCGTTTTCGCGGCGAGTGTTGCTGATTGCGCGGGCAATTATCCGTCGCCGATCCGCCGAGCATCTGCGCGCTGTTTACCAGCGCGACGTGGGAGAAAGCCTGCGGAGAATTTCCGACCTGGCGTTTCGCGACCGGATTGTATTCTTCGGAGAGCAGGCCGAGATCGTTACGCAGGCGCGTTGCACGGCCTCGATCGTATTGCGCCCGCGCTCGTCGTTCCGACATTGCGAAAGGTGGGAAGTGGGAGCGGACGAGCTGCTGTTCCTTATCACCGCTCCCGTCTCACGCTCTGCCATGAGATGGTCAGCTTGTAAGGTTTCGGCAACGTTCCCGTCAGCTGAGAAACGAATAGAAGGAGAGGATGAAAAACGGGAAACGAAGCGAAGTGGTTGTCATCACCGGCGCATCGGCGGGGGTCGGACGCGCGACGGCGCAGGCTTTTGCGCGCGAAGGTGCGCGCATCGGCCTGATCGCGCGCGGCACCGCCGGTTTGGAGGGAGCAAAGCGCGACGTCGAACGGCTCGGCGGCGAAGCGCTCACTCTCCCGCTCGATGTGGCGGATGCGGCCGCGCTCGAAGCCGCCGCCGCGCAGGTGGAGGAAACATTCGGCCCGATCGACGTTTGGGTGAACAACGCGATGTGCTCGGTCTTTTCACCAAGCAAGGAGATGACGGGCGAGGAATTCAAGCGCGTCACCGAGGTGACATATCTCGGCGTTGTTTACGGCTCGTTAGCCGCGCTCAAGCGGATGTTGCCGCGCGATCGCGGCGTCATTGTGCAAGTCGGTTCCGCGCTCGCGTATCGCGGCATTCCACTCCAGGCCGCTTATTGCGGAGCCAAGCACGCGATCCAGGGCTTCTGCGATTCACTGCGCTGCGAACTCTTGCACGACAAAAGCAAGGTGCGCGTCGTGATGGTGCAGATGCCCGCACTCAACACGCCGCAATTCAGCTGGGTGAAAAGCCGTCTGCCGCGCGAGCCACAACCGGTCCCGCCGATCTTCCAACCCGAGGTCGCAGCCGACGCAATCTTCTACGCCGCGCACAGCAACCGGCGCGAAATCTACGTCGGGATGCCAACCGTGGAAGCGGTGGTCGGCAACAAGATTGCGCCGGCGCTGCTGGATCATTATCTCGGCGCAACGGGCTACGAGGGCCAACAAACCGACGAGCTGGTCTCACCCGATCGCCGGGACAATCTTTGGCAACCGGTCGACGATGTGCGCGACCACGGCGCGCACGGCAGCTTTGATGCGCGCGCGAGCAGTTCAAGCTTTCAGCTTTGGGCGAATAAGAATCGCGGCTGGCTGGCGCTCGGACTTCTCACCGTGGCCGGCGCGCTCTGCGGGATTGTCGCAAAGGAGCAACTCTCGGACTGATGGGTCAGTGAGCTCTTTGCCGGAGTCTCCGCCGGTCCGTCAGATCGCACATGGACGCGCGTCGCGTTTACGCGAAGAAGCCCAGATTCGGATTTGCGAAGCGGCCGATATTTGGAAGCACGGTCGTCATGTCCGAAGCGCTGACGCCGAACCACGAGGCGAGAGTGGCGGAAAATTCGTCTACCGAAGTCGTCGGAATCCACCGGCCGCGGCCGGTATCATCGGGACCATTGACCGCCAGGGTCGGGAACGTACCGAAGAGCCGGCCGCCGCGGACCGCTCCGCCGAGCACAAACTGGTGGCTGCCCCAGCCGTGATCGGAGCCGTCGCCGTTCGTAGGAAAGGTGCGGCCGAAGTCAGAGGCAGTGAAGCTGGTGACCTGGTCCGCGACAGCCATCTCGGCCGTGGCAGCGTAGAAAGCGCTTAGTCCCTGGCTCAGCTCGGCGAAGAGATCCGCCTGCGCAGTTAATTGATCGCCGTGCGTGTCGTAGCCCTGGACCGCACAAAAGAAAATCTGCCGCCGCATGCTGAGCGAATTCCGAGCCGAAATAAGCCTCGCCACCATGTTCAGCTGTTTGCCGAGAGTCGTCGCGGGGAAGACGGTTTGCAGCGGGGTGGAATTGGCGAGAGCGCTGGTCAGGAGGTCATTGTTCGCCATCGAACGCGTGACGGTGTCGGCATACGCCTGCGCAAAAAGATTCTGCTGCGGTGCATTCATGAGGTCGCGAAACGCCTGCAGCCGCACGTTGGCGTTGGCGCTGCCGTCGAATCCAGTGAGGCCGATACTCCCATCCGGTGAGACCTGGTAAGGGATCACGGTGTTGCCGACCTCGAAGGTGTTCGTGCCCGCGATCGAAATCGAAAGGGAGACGTGCGACCCGGTGTTGAGCGATTGCAGGAGATCGGCGGCGCGGCCTCCCCAGCCGGTGCGCGGCGGCTGATCGGGCACGGAGGTTTGCCATTGCACCGATTGATCGGCATGGGAAAAGAGCTGCGGCGGAACGGCCGCGCCCCCCGCGAGATACTGCGCGCGCGTGACCGGGGCCACGAGCGTGCCGACGTTGCTCACGAGGCCAAGTTTGCCCTGGTTAAAGAGCGCCTGGAGTTCGCCCAGATTCGGATGGAAACCAAACGAGCGCCCGTCGCCATTCTGCAGAGTTAGTGGCAAGAGGCTGGATAGCGCGAGGGCGAGATTTCCGCGCGCGGCGGCGTAGGAGGCGTAACCGCTGGCATCGCTCGGCACGATCAGATTGTTGGCGTCGTTCCCGCCGTAGAGAAAGAGGCAAACGAGCGCCTTGTAATCGCCGGGATCGACCATCGTGGCGGCGCTTAGTTTCCGCAGATCGAAGATCGTGCTGAGCAACCCACTGGTGCCGAGAGCGGCGCAGGCGGTCTGCCGGAGAAAAGTGCGGCGGGTAGGCGAATACATATTACTTCTCGATCACGAACTCGGGCGAGGTTACGACCAGGTAGAGAGCCGTCCGCACCCGCTCAAGGGGGTTGCTGGCGGGAATCTGCGTGACGGCATTCACGAGGGTGCTGTACATGGCGGCGGACATGCTGTCGGCCATGAGCAGGATGTTGAGATGATCGATCAGCTGCGCGGGATTGGCGGCGAGTGCCTGCTCGTTGGCGAGATTGAGGGTAATCTTGTCGCCCGCCGGACCGAGATTGCCGTAGATGGCGGTGCGCAGGAAATTTGCGGTCGTAATCACGGTCGTCTCGGTCGTGATCTCGAATTCCGGACTCTTCAAACCGGCGGCGGCGATCGGCCCTGGCGCCGAGTAATCCGGGGAGAAGAAGTTAAACACGGTCGGCGAGCGGAATTCCTCCTGCCCGAGGGCGGTGTTTGCTCCGCGCACCTGGAATTTGCCGTCCGGGGTGGTGGCGCCGAAAGCGCGCAACAGATTCGTGACGCGCAGGACCGGCTCGCGCTCCTTGCCCGCGCCCTGGGCGCTGCGAGCTTCGCCGCGCGCGTCGTAATCCATCAAGATCGCTTGCACGACCGCGCGCAAATCGCCTCGGACGCCGGAGCCGTTGTCGTTGAAAACCGAGGCCACGCGATAGACATAGCCGGGGCCCGGGTTGCTCGTGACGAGACGTTGGATCAGTCGTTGCGCCACGAAGGGGCCGACATTCGGATGCTGGAAGATAGTGTCGAGCGCTCCGGCGAGGTCTTGCGCGGCAGTCTGCCCGGCAGGGAGCGTGACGCCGTTCAGAATCAGTTTCGCGCCAGTGGAATGATGGCTCGCCACGTTCACCATCGGGTTCAGCCAGTTGGCGGGGCCATTGAAAACTGGCGTGCCGGTTTGGTAAAACGTCCAGCCGGTCAGGACCGACGCCATCCCGAGAATCGCATCCTGGTTATAGGTGGGAATCGGCGCCCCGCTCGAGTTCAGCGTGAGGCTGCCGTCGAGATTTAAATCGTAGAGTCCGATGGAGAAGAGCTGCATCAGTTCGCGCGCGTAATTCTCGTTCGGCAACGTGCCGATGGCGGGGTTTGCCTTGTCATTCTTCAACATGTTGAGGTAGCGGCCCATCGCGGGATTCAGGGTCACGTCCTCGAGCAGCTGGCGGAAATTGCCGAAGGCGTCGCGCGCCAGCACGTCCATGTAGCTCGGCAAAGCTCCGGGTTGGTTGCCGAGGTTGCCGGTGGTGTTGCCCACGACAAAGAGCTCGCTCAAGGCAAACGCGACCCGCTGCCGCAACTGATCGGGCGCCGTGACCGCGTAGGTCCACCAGGCATCCGTCGTCTGCAAGATGGTGGGTGGGTTCACCCCGGTGGCGTCGACGTAGGCCTGGTGCGAGGAAGCGGGCGCGGCGAACTGTTGGGCGAGGAAAGCAGAGAAGTCGTAGCTCCGGACTTGCGCGAGGGAGGCATCCGTCGCGCCGAAGGTCGACTGCGAGAGGAATCGACCCGCGTCGGCCGGAGTCGGCGTGCCGGACGCAAGCGGCGGAGGTGGCGTGGGCACCGGAGCGACCTGGCCACCGGTCGAGAGCAGATAAGAACCGATCAGCTCGCCCGCCGGATGGCCGGAAGTTTGAATCACGAAAGCGACCTGACCGGCATGGATCGCCGCGAGAATATCCGCCACCGAGAATGTGCCGCGCGGTGCGAAGACCCAGGTGTAGGAGCCATCCGGCCGCGCAAAAGAAGCCGAGACGTCGAAGAGCAGCTGGCCCAGTTGTCCACCACTCCCAAGGCTGTAGATCGCGACGCCCGTGACCGGCGAGGAGAGGTTCGAGAATTCGAAGTGCACCACGGCCGAGGTCTCGTTTTGCGCCAGCCGCAAAGTGGAGGTGCCGGACCCGCCTGTGGCCACGCCCGTCGCCGGGCGCAACTGCGCCAGATAAAGCGTGGACCCATCGGCCTGGGGCGGCTGGTCCAGATCGTACAGCTCGATCAACGCGATCCCGGTGGTGCTGTTTTGCCCGCGCACGACGGCGGTATAGTTGCCGGGCGCGAGCGTTGCGATCAGCGCAGGCTCGCGATCATCCGAAGGCGCAAGCGTGCTTGCCGAGATCTCGGCGGCCTGAGTGCTGCGCCAGTTGTCGTTTTGCGAGAGGAGCGTCCCGTTGCCGTCGTACAATTCGAGCGTCGGATCTTGCAACCGGCCGGAGATCGGCGTGCCATTCAAGCTCAAAGTCGGGCCGCCCACGCGCGCGATCATTCTTTTCGGCACGTCGCCGTGGACGATGAATCCGCCGATCATGACGCTGTCGCCACCGAGCACATGGCCCCGCGCGGAAATATTCGCGAGCCGCGCGGCCGGGGCGGCGCCGTCAAGATCGTAAACTTCCACCAGGCCAACGCCGGTGACGTTGTTCACGCCGCGGACTACCGCGGTATAGCTGCCCGGATTGAGCGTCGCGAGGATCGCGGAATCCTTCTCGTTCCCCGGCGCCAGACCGGCTGCGACGATCGCGGCCTCCTGGGTGCTGCGCCAATTGTCGTTCGTCGCGATCGTGCGCCCGCTGCCGTCATGCAGCTCGAGCAGGGGATCACTCAACGCGCCGGGCACCGGCAGCGAAGGGCCAATCGCGCGCAGCATGACCTGCTTGGGGCCGAAGCCGTTGATAATGAATCCGCTGATCAGGACGTTGTCGCCGGTTTCGACGACCATACGGGTGGAGATATTCGCGACGTTCGAGATGGCCTCGGCCGAGCCGGCACCGAGACCGAGCAGGAGCGCAGCGAAGGCTGGTAACGCCGCGCGGTGGAGGGCAAAGTTCATCGGTCAAACAGTCGCTACCGGCCCGAGCGTGCGCCGGGCCTGCGAGGCGATCAACCCCAATCTGGAGCAGGAAGCGAACCAGCGCCACCCCATTCCACACCGGAAGCTTCCAGGCGTCTGCACGCTCGATTGAACCCGCTATCGGCCGAGAAGTCGCGCTTTTTAATCGCCTCCCCTGTGCTTAACTATTCCCCACCTTTCGTATGCCCGGTCCCGCCAAAAAGCTCGGCGTCGAGCTGAACTTCGAAGCCGCCATGGATCGCCTCGAGGAGATCGTCGAACAGATGGAATCCGGCAAGATGATGCTGGAGGAGCTGCTCGTGCGCTACGAAGAAGGAATGAAGCTGGTAAAAACCTGTCAGGAACGGCTGGCGAGCGCCGAGCAACGTATAGAGATTATCACCCGCAATCACGCGGGCCAGCCAGTGGTGCAGCCTTTTGACGTCGTAGCCGAGCCGCCGCGATCGACTTCCGCGCCCGCATCGGAAACCAGAGAAAGCGAAAATGACGAAGTCAGACTCTTCTAAAACACCGGACGGCTCTTCGTTCCTGCAAGGCATCCGCAGCCCGGCGGACATCAAGGCGCTGCGCGAGCAGGACCTGCCGCAGCTCGCCCAGGAAGTGCGCGAGCAGCTGATCAGTGTGCTCTCGCAAACCGGCGGGCACCTCGGACCCAATCTGGGCGTAGTGGAGCTGACGATTGCGCTGCACCGCGTCTTCGAGACGCCGAAGGACAAGTTTGTCTTCGACGTGAGCCATCAGGGCTACGTGCACAAGATGTTTACCGGCCGGCTCGATCGGATCGCGACCATGCGGCAGTACGAGGGCTTGAATGGCTTTCTCTTGCGGACCGAGAGCGAACACGACTCCTACGGCGCGGGCCATGCGGGGACGGCTCTCTCGGCGGCGCTCGGGATGGCGGTAGGCCGTGATCTGCGCGGCGGAAATGAGCACGTTATCGCGGTAGCGGGCGACGCTGCTTTCACCTGCGGCATCAGCTACGAAGCACTGAACAACGCGAAGTCGCAGACCAAGCGTTTCATCGTCGTGCTGAACGACAATGAATGGTCGATCGCGAAGAACGTGGGCGCGATTGCCTCCTACCTGAACGGTCTCGTCGCAAATCCGACCTATGCCGGTTTGCATGACAAGGCGCGACGGTTTGTCGAGTCGATCGCCGGCAAATCGGCGGTGCAGTTCGCGCACCGGGTGGAAGAAGGGGTCAAGGGTCTGCTTGTCCCGAGCGTCATCTTCGAGGAGTTGGGGATGCGTTATTACGGGCCGATCGATGGCCACGACATCCCGCTGCTCACGAAGACCTTCGAGTTCCTGAAAACGCAGGACGAGCCGGTGCTGCTCCACATTCTGACGAAAAAAGGCAAAGGTTACGAACCCGCGATCGCGAAGCCGGATAAGTTTCACGGGCTGGGCAAATTCGCCGCCGACACGGGAGAAACCGTCGCCGCCGGCACCCCGACTTACTCGGAGTTGTTAGGCAGAACGCTCGGGAAGTTCGCCGACTCGAACAAAAACATCGTCGCCATCACCGCGGCCATGCCCACCGGCACCGGCCTCGGCTTTTTCCAGGCCGCGCACCCGGAGCGATACTTCGATGTCGGGATCGCGGAGGAACACGCCGCGCTCTTCGCCTGCGGGCTCGCGACGCAGGGGCTGAAGCCGTTCCTCACGATCTACTCCACCTTCATGCAGCGCGCCTACGACATGATCATTCACGACATTGCGTTGCAGAACCTGAACGTCGCGCTCTGCATGGATCGCGCCGGTCTCAGTGGCGATGACGGTCCGACGCACCATGGGCTTTTCGACATCGGCTACCTGCGGCACATCCCGAATATCGTCCACATGCAGCCGAAGGATGAAGACGAATTCGTCGACATGCTCTGGACGATGGCGAACCACACCTCCGGCCCCATCGCCGTCCGCTACCCGCGTGGCGCAGGCACCGGCGCGGTGCCCAAAGCCACGCCGAAACTGCTCGAGATCGGCAAAGCCGAAGTCGTGCAACACGGGCGCGACGTCGCCATTTTCGGTCTCGGCAACATGTTCGAAGTCGGGGTCGAAGCCGCCCGCCTGCTCGAGGCGCAGGGCTATTCCGTCGCCCTCATCAACCCGCGCTGGATCAAGCCGCTCGACACCGGCACGCTCGAATTTTTCGCCCGCGGCACAGAAGTCATTTGCACACTCGAGGATCACGTCCTGCACAACGGCTTCGGCTGCGCCGTGATGGAGCACCTCCACACCCAGATGATCCACACGCCCGTCGTCCGGATCGGCTGGCCCGACCAATTCATCGAGCACGGCACCATCCCGATCCTGCGGAAGAAGCACGGGATCACCGCTGAGGCGCTGGTCGAGAAGGTTCTGCCCCTGCTCCAGAAAGGCAAAGCCCGTAAACCGCAGCCGAGCGCCGCGTAGCCATTCCTTCTCGCCGGATCAGAAGGCCCACGCGACCGGCGCTGTGCTCGAAGAATTCGGCAACGTTTCCGCAGCGTCAATAGTGAAAGGTGAACTTGTTGCGGATCATCTTGGGAAAGTTTTGCCGCTCTTTCCGAGAAAGTCCGGGCGGGCTCAAAACAACGCGGCCTAACGGACCGTTCGTTATCCGAACGGATCTGCCAGAATCACGCGGAGACGCTCAGCCAGCGCCGCCGGCAGCCTTTCCGGCCATGATTGATCGATCAAGCCAACCTCGAGCAAGTCTCGCAAGTGCACCCGGTCCTTGTCGCAAAAGGCGGACAGCTTCATCCGCACCAGACCTTCCAGTGCGATCAAGGCAAAGCCCCCGCTCTCCTCGGAGCCGGCGGGTCGGGCGCCGGTTCCGGACTTTCGGGCGTGATTTTCTCCGCCGCCCAAAGAAGGTGGAGCGCGTCGCGCACTTTCGCGCTGCCGCTTTCGAGAAACACATCCATCATCCCCGGGCGTCCGAGCCCGCTCAAACGTCGATACACAAACCCGGCGCCTTCGAGGGTGTCGCGGATCCGGGCGAAATCCTCGCGGCGAACGAGGATATCGACATCGCGGGTGTTTCGCACCGCCGCTTCATCCACGCGCGAGACCCAGGCGGCGACCGCATTCCCGCCCACGACGGCATAGGTCAATCCGGCCGCGCGCAGGGCTTCGGCCGCGCGTAGAAGGCGCCGCCGCACCTTTTCGTTTCCCTCCTCCATCCGTCGCCAGGATACCTCACCAGTTTTCATTGTCTGCCGCGCACTCTACCATAGCGCATGAGCGCGATCGAAGCACGCGGGCTGACGAAGGTCTACCGCACCTACAAAAAGGAGAGCGGCCTGCGCGGCTCGATCAAGGGTCTGGTCCGGCGGAAATACGAGGAGACGCGCGCGGCGGACGACGTTTCGTTCACGATCGAGGAGGGAGAGCTGGTCGGTTTTCTGGGGCCCAACGGGGCTGGCAAGACAACCGTGCTGAAGATGCTCTCGGGTTTGCTCAACCCGAGCAGCGGCGAGGCGCGTGTGCTCGGCTTTGTGCCCTGGGAACGGCGCAACGAGATGAAGCGGCAATTCAGCCTGCTCATGGGGCAGAAGAATGCGCTCTGGTGGGATCTTCCCGCGCAGGAATCGCTCGAGCTGAACCGTGCGATCTATGGGATCGACCGGGCGCGGTTCCGTAAAGTCGTCGGGGGGCTGAGCGAGCTGCTCGAGGTGACCGACAAGATGAATGTGATGGTGCGCGAGCTCTCGCTCGGCGAGCGCATGAAGATGGAGCTGATCTCGGCGCTGATCCACGAACCGCGCGTGCTTTTCCTGGATGAGCCCACGATCGGCCTCGATGTGACCAGCCAGCAGCGGGTGCGCGAGTTTCTGCGCGTCTATAACTCCGAGCATCGCATCGTGACGATGCTGACGAGCCATTACATGCAGGATATCGAGGCGCTCTGCGACCGCGTCATCATCATCGATCACGGCAGGATTTTCTTCGACGGCCCGCTGGACGACATCATCGACCGGTTCTCCGGTTACAAGATTCTCAGTCTGACCTTCGCGGACCAGGCGGAGCGCAAGTTTTCCCGTTACGGAACGGTGATCAAGCAGACACCCTCCTCGGTGCAGCTGAAAGTGCCACGGGCGCAGGTGACGGAAACCTGCCGGCAACTGCTGGAAAACTGCCAGGTGACGGACATCAATGTGCAGGAGCTTCCGGTCGAAGAAGTGATCCGGCAGCTCTTTGGCGAACGCTCGACCTTGAACGCTGCGGCGGCGGAAGCAGCGCACAATGGCGCGGCGGTCTAACAGCGCGGGCGCGGGTCAGCGATCCCGCGCCGTCTGCGTCCAGCCCGGCAGAACGCTGGCGACCATGCCTTCGGCGAACGACGGATAGCGCGGCGACCAGCCGAGCGCCTGCAGCTTGTCGCTGCTCACTCTTTTGTTGCTGTTGCCCCGCTTGCGAGTCGGCGCTGCGTCGCTCAACATCGGCAGCGGCCGCTGGAAGTGCGCCGCGAGCCATTCGTAACAGGCGCGCTGCGACAGCGGGTGATTGTCGCTCACGTTGTAAATCCGAGGCAGATCGGCGGCGGCGGGTTGCAGCGCGCTTTCTGCGAGGAGACACAACGCCGTCGCCACGTCATCCCGATGCACCTGGTTCACAAAGCGGTCACTGTCCGGCCCGAGCCGCGCCGAGCCTTCGAGGAATTTCCGCAACAAGGCGGAGCGCCCCGGCCCGTAGATTCCGGCGAGCCGAGCAACCATTCCCGCGCGCGCGAGCACCAGTTCTTCTGTTTCGCGCAAGAGGCGGGCGGTCGCACGTTCCGGCGCGGCCGGTGCTTCTTCGGTGACCCATTCGCCATTCGTCTGCGCATAAACGCTCGTGCTGCTGACGAAGAGAAGGACCGCCCGAGGGAACGTGCGCGTGAGATGAGAAGCGCTCTCGAAGTAAATCCGCCGGTAATCTTCCGCCCCGCCACCACGCGAGCTGGCGGATTGGATGATGACATCGAACTCGCCGCCGGCGTCTTCGACCGCACTGGCATCCGTCAGATCGACGGCGCGCACCGGGTAAGCCGCGATTTGCGCGAGCTGCGCGGCGGAATCGGCGGAGGCCGTCCAGCCTTCCACCTCCCAACCACGACCGTGCAACAACTCCGCGGTGGCAGCGCCGACGTAGCCGCAGCCGGCGATCAAAATGCGCGCCATCGGCTGCAGGTGCTAGGGCACGGCGGCCGCGATTTCGATCTCGGCGAAGGGACTGGCTTGCGTCGCGCGAATCTGGCGCAGGCGAATCAACTCCAGCATCGCAAGGAAGGTCACCACGATCTCAACGCGCGAAGCCATCGTGGCGAAGAGCTCGGAAAAGCGGAGCGGCACACCGTCCGCCACGCGGCGCAGGATCCACTCGATTTTGTCGGAGACGGTGTAGTGCTCACCAAAGATTTCGCCGAGATCTTCCCGCGCCTCGACCCGTCGGAGCACGTTCTGGAAGGCGTTGATGAGCTGGAAAATTCCGACTTCGCCGAGCCGCAACGGCTCCATCGCGGCTGGTCCTTCGCCGCTATTTTGGCGGACGAAAATTCCTTCCTGTTCCAGTTGGCGTACCTGCAGCTGCGCAGCGGCTTCCTTGAATTTCTTGTATTCGATCAGCTGCCGGATCAAATCCCACCGCGGATCGTCCTCCTCTGCATCTTCTTCCGGCGGTTGCTGCTCGACGGGCAGAAGGCTGCGACTTTTCAGGTAGATCAAATTCGCCGCCATCACCACGAACTCGCCGGCGACGTCGATGTTCAGCTCTTTGAACGCCTGGAGGTATTCGAGGTATTGGCGCGTGATTCGCTCGAGCGAGATCTCGTAGATGTCGAGTTCGTCGCGCTTGATCAGGTAGAGCAGGAGATCGAGCGGTCCCTCGAAAATCTCGAGCTTCACCTTGTAATCCGTTTCCATGCAGAGGTGAAATGTTAGCCGCGAAAGTGACGCAATCTGCGGTCCAAATTCGCTCCGGCGTCTATGCCGGCACCACCTTGCGGTGCACCCAGACGCTGTTCACAATTCCGAGGCCAAACATTATCATGAGCACAAACGAGCCGCTGTAACTGATCAACGGCAGCGGCACGCCCGTGATGGGCAGCATCGAGATGGTCATCCCGATATTCTGGAAGATGTGGGTGAAAATCAGAGTACTGATTCCCACCACCAGCAGGAGGCCGAACTGGTCCGCCGCACAGAAAGCGACGAACAGGCAGGTGAGGAGGAGCAGCGTGAAGGCGCCGAGCAAAAATGCGCCCCCCACAAACCCCCATTGCTCCCCGATGGCAGAGAAAATGTAGTCGTTGTGCACCGCGGTCGCGGGGAGAAATCCCAGTTCGATCTGCGTGTTCGGAGCCTTGAAGCCTTTGCCCGACCAGCCGCCGGAGCCGATCGCGATCATTGATTGATTGATCGCCCAGGCGGACCCCTGCCGGTCCACGTCGGGATTGATGAAGGCAGTGATGCGCTCCTTCTGGTAGGGCTTGAGCCCGAGATTGATCGCGACCGGCATGCACGCGACCACGAGCAAGATGATGCAGATGAGATAGCGCAGCGGAATTCCAGCGACGAAGAGCAGCGCCATCAGGACGGGTCCCCAGATAATCACCATCCCGAGATCCGGCTGGAGCAGGATCAAGAGACAAGGCGCGCCGACGATTGCTCCCGCCAGAGCCAGGCGCAGCATCGGGTGCATGTCGCGGAATTGGCTGAGGAAGAGCGCCAGGACCATGATGCCGGCAATCACGGAAAGCTGCGCCGGCTGGAAATTGATCGGGCCGAGATGCAGCCAACTGCGGGCGCCATAAACCTTCGTGCCGATGAAGCGCGTGAGAATCAGGAAGATCAATCCTGCCAGATACATCGGGAGCGCGCCCCAGCGAATCCAGCGGTAGTCGATCAGGCTGGTGAGGAGAAACGCGACTGTGCCAAAGGCGACCCAGTTTGCCTGCTTCCGCCAGAATTCGGCGGCGACCGGGTCCTGGCGCATGTAGGTCGCGCTGTAGACCGCGATCACGCCGAAAATCGCGAGCGCAAGCATGTTGACGAGGATGAGCCAATTGAGGCCGAGCAGCTTTCGGAAGAAGGGAGTCATGGTTTAGTCCGTCACTTGCCGGGGTGAGCGCAAGGCGCAGGAACTGCGGCGAAAGTTAATCACACAATCGATCTTCCGTAAACGGCGTTGTCGATTTGAGAGAAAAATAGAGCCACAATGTCGCATACACGCGGTTTATCCCGTTAGGGAAGCGTCTCATTTCAAGAGGTTTGAGGATATTTTGGATCAAAATTGGCCGCCTTCTTGTCAGCCTCGGGAACAGCCTTAAACTTCTTGCGAGAGTTCTGCTTCCAGATCGCATGACCAAGAAAACAAAGCGCAAGCTCGCTCAGACCCGACTGCCGATGCAGCGGCAGCTGAGTCTGGAAGAAGGCGGCAGATACTTCGACCTGCGCGAGATTTTCGACCGGCTGAATGCGCGCTATTTCCGCCATCGGCTCCGGGGTTACAAAGTCGTTTGGGGCCGGCGGCGCAAAGAGCGTCCGAAGGAATACTTCGTCTTTGGCACCATCCAGGAAGAAGACCGGATCATCCGGATCAATCCCTGGCTCGATCAGCGCTTCGTGCCGCTCTGGTTTTTGGAATACGTCCTCTATCACGAAATGCTGCATTCCGTGGTGCCGGAGGAATACACTCCCAGCGGCCGGCGTTGCGTCCACACGGTGGAATTCTACCGGCGCGAGCGCGAGTTCCCCGGATACCGGCGGGCCCGGCGCTGGGAGGAAGAAAACCTCGCGCGCTTTCTGCGCTGACCGGGGCTCGCGCGCGACCTCTCCTTACCGCCGTTCCGCCGCCGGATAACCGAGCGGCCGGTCAGACAGCGAGGGTGTCGTTGCTACGTTCTTTTTGATGAGGTACCAAAGCGTTGTCGCGAGCAGGAGGGAGATCAACTTCGCGCGCCAATTGGCCAGAATCAGTTTCTTCATAAGTGCCGTGCAGGAGGAGTTCGCCCAGTCGTTTCTGGAAGGTCTCCGGGGTAAAGTTTCGCTCGATCCGCCGGCGATGGCAGATTGAAATGCCGCCGGTCTCCTCGGAGACGACGACCGCGATCGCGTCGGATTCTTCCGTGATGCCGAGCCCGGCACGGTGCCGCAGCCCGAGGCTGCGGTCGAGCGTCTCGCGTTGGCTCACGGGGAAAATGCAGGCCGCCGCGGCGATGCGGCCGTTCCGCATCACGACCCCGCCATCGTGCAAAGCGCTCTTCGGCTGAAAAAGCGTGAGCATCAGTTCGATGGAAAAGACGGAATCCAACTCGACGCCCGTCTCTTCGTAGACGCGGATCGAAGTATCGCGTTCGATCGCGATCAAGGCGCCGAATTGCTTGTTCGCGAGCTGCATGACGGCTTCCGCGAGGTCGTGCACCGTCTCGCGTTTCTCGCTTGTGAGGGAGAAGATCGGATGCCCGCCCAGTTCCGCCAGACCACGGCGCAGCTCAGGCTGGAAAATCACGACCAACGCCACCGCCAGGAAGACAGAAAAACTGCGGATGATCCAGCCGATCACGGTGAGGTTCAAGAGCTGCGAAATCAGCGTGAGGGTGAGAAAAACAATCGCCAGACCGGTCAGCACCTTGGCGCCACGGGTGCCGCGGAAGTAGAGATAGCCGTAGTAAATCCCGACGCTGAGCAGCAGGATTTCGAAGAGGCCGCGCCATTTATCAAGCCAGAGCTGGAATAGTTGCTGGATCATGGAGCGGTCGTTCCCAGGAGAGCCTCGGCCGCGCGCAATCCGGCTACGTTCGGCTTGACGTCATGCACCCGGATGACGTCCGCGCCGCGCTCCCGCAGCAGAGCGGTGCAGGCAACCGTCGCCGCGACTCGATCCTCCGGTTCGGACGACCCGATGATCTTGCCAAGGACCGACTTGTGCGAAACACCGACCACCAGCGGCCGGTCTTCGATCCGCAGCTCCGGCAGAGCGCGGAGCAGCGCCAGATTATGCTCCAGCGTTTTTCCAAATCCGATCCCGGGATCGAATGCAATCGCGGTCAGGTCGATGCCTGACTTTAGGGCGCAGGCATATTGTTGTCGAAAAAATTCACGGACTTCCGCGACCACATCTCCGTAGGTCGGATTCTTTTGCATCGTACGCGGCGTTCCTTGCATGTGCATGATGATGAACCCCGCGCCCCGTTCCGCCGCCAGCGCCATCATCCCGGCGTCGGCGCGCCCTCCGCTGATGTCGTTGATCACACATGCACCTGCATCCAGCGCTGCCCGGGCCACCGCGGTCTTGGTGGTGTCGATCGAGATGATCACGTCGCTCCGCCCGGCGAGGCGCGAGATGACCGGCAGCACCCGCCGCAACTCCTCCGCGACGGGCACCTCTTCCGCGCCCGGCCGGGTCGATTCCCCACCAATGTCGATGATCTGCGCTCCCTCCGAGACCATCTGCAGCGCGTGCGACAACGCGACGTCGGCATCGAAGAACCGCCCGCCATCCGAGAACGAATCGGGCGTGACATTCAGCACACCCATGATCACCGCGCGATCAGCAGGCGCGAGCGTCTGGCCGGCAATCTTCCAGGTCGCGGCAGCCATGTGAGTTCAGACTAACACAAGCATTCCTTTATTCGAGGCGGCTCGCCCCGGCGCGCCGCGCTGGTGCAGGGAGAGAGCACACGCTACAGTCCCGTTCCCCTGCTCGTGAAACAAAAATCCGACCCGCTCCAGCAACAGATTCTCCGCATCCTCGGCGCGCCAAAGTACCGGCCCCTCGATAAACTCGAACTCGGCAAGCTCCTGGGACGGAAGAGCGGCGAGCGGATGGACCTGAACCAGACGCTCAAGGAACTCGAACACTCCGGCGAAATCGCCCGCATCCGCAAGAATCGCTACGTGCTGCCGTCCGAAGCGGACCTCGTCACCGGCACGCTGCACGTGCACCAGGCCGGCTACGCCTTTCTCTCGAACGAAGATAAACCAGACGAGCAGGACCTCTTCATTCCCGCGGAGGCCACCGGCACCGCGCTGCACGGCGATCGCGTCGTGGCACGGATCACGCGCGATGAGAAATACGAGCGCGCCAGAGGCGGCAGCTCGCGGCCGGAAGGGCGCATCATCCGCATCCTGAAACGGGCGCACGACACCATCGTCGGCACCCTGCAGCACTCGAAAAACTTCTTCTACGTCGTGCCCGACGATCCGCGGATGGTGCACAACGTTTACGTGCAGGTCCCGCCACCCACACCCTTGCCGCGCACACCCGCGCGCGGCGACAAGGTCGTCGTGCGGCTCGAAACCTGGGAGTCGCGCCACGTCAATCCCGAAGGCGAGATTGTCGAGAATCTTGGACCCGGCTCCGCGCCGGGCGTCGACATGCTGTCGATCATCCGGAAGTTCCACTTGCCCACGGAATTTCCGGCCGAGGTCACGCGCGAAGCCGAGCAGATCCCGGAGACCGTCGACCCACGGCTGATCGAAGGCCGGGAAGATCTGCGCGAGCAATTCATCGTCACGATCGATCCCGACGACGCAAAAGATTTCGACGACGCCATCCAGGTCGAGCGTTTACCCGGCGGCGGTTGGAGTCTTGGGGTGCACATCGCGGACGTCGCGGCCTACGTGGCACCCGGCAGCGCGCTCGATCGCGAAGCGCTGAAGCGCGGCAACAGCGTCTACCTGCCGGACCGCGTCATCCCGATGTTGCCGGAGCGCCTCAGCAACGGCTTTTGCAGCCTGCGGCCAAACGTCGACCGCCTCACCCATTCCGTTTTCATCCAGTTCGGCCGCGACGCTCGACCGCGGAACGCCCGCTTTGCGCGCACCGTCATCCGCAGCGCGCGCCGGCTCAGTTATAAAGAAGCCTACGCGCTCCTGCAGGCGGCGCCGCACGATCCACTCAGCGAACGTCTCCACGTCGCGTGGGAACTGGCCGCGCTCCTGCGACGCCGCCGCTTCGAGCAAGGCTCGCTCGATCTCGATTTCCCGGAGGTGAAAGTGCGGCTCGATGGCGACGGGAAGCCGATCGCGCTCGAGCGAATCGAGAACGACGAGTCCCACCAGTTGATCGAGGAGTTCATGCTGGCCGCGAACGAAGCCGTCGCGCGCGAGCTGAAGAACCGCCTCATCCCCACCGTCTATCGCGTCCACGAGAAACCGGAGCCGGACCGGCTCGCCGAATACCGCGAGCTGGTCCTGAGTTACAACCACAAGGCGGGCGACCTGACGCAGCGCGCCGAGTTGCAGAAGTTGCTCGCCTCGTTCCGCGGCAAACCGGAAGAACAGGCGTTAAAAGTCGGTCTGCTGAAAAGCCTGAAGCGCGCGCGTTACGCCATCCAACCGCTCGGCCACTACGGTCTTTCGAAAAACAACTATACCCACTTCACCAGCCCGATCCGGCGCTACGCCGACCTCGTGGTGCATCGCGCCCTCGCCTCCCGCGAGCACCCGCGCGGCACCCGGATCGAAGCCGGCACCGTCGCGTCGATCGCAGAGCATATCTCCACCACGGAGCGGACCGCGGCGGAAGCAGAAATCGAAGCCGTAAAGCTGAAGAAACTGGAATTCTTCCAGCGGCAACTGGATGCCAAAGATCCGCAAGTCTTTCGCGCTGCCGTGCTCGAAGTTCGCAACTTCGGCCTCCTCGTCGAACTGCCCGATGTGATCCTCACCGGCATGATCCACATCTCTTCGCTGACGGACGACTTCTACACCTACAACGCACCGCAGCGTCAGCTCATCGGCCGGCAATCGCGCCGCCGTTTTTCGGTCGGCGACGAGCTCCGCGTCTACGTCGCGCGCGTGGACGTTTTCAAGCGTCAGGTGGATTTCGCGATCGTGGCAGAGAATCGCACGCCGCCGTCGCGCGCTCGCGCGCCCCGGAGAGGCCGCGCGTAAATTCCCGAAGCGAGCGGAGGATCAACGGCTATCGGGCGCCCTACACCTTCTCCCGCGAGCGTTATCTCTATGATCCGATCGACCGTCTCGCCTCGACGACGCGAGATGAAGATGGCCAATACGATGCGTTTTTCTACAACGACGCCGGCGAACTCACCACGGATGCCTACGGCGCGCCCGCACCGACGCCGACTCCTACGGCCACACCTTCGCCAACCGCAACTGCATCACCGACCGCAACTGCATCACCGACCGCTACCCCGACACCAACTCCCGCTCAACAAGTCGCTTCAGTCACGTTTTCGGTGGAGCAAGACGGCGACACTTTCTCTATGGTGATGAATTGTGCCACCGCCGAGGCGACGATTCACTTCACCGTCGGAAATAGCGGTTATATCACACCGACGGAGGCCGATGACGTGTATACCCTGCCGGTTGTGATCGACTGCGGACGGACACGTTACTTTAGTGCGATGTCGACCAGGCCGGGGTGGACTAATTCAGCGATCACACAGCAGACTGCAAGCGTCTCCTGCACCGCCCAGATGAACGGTGAACTTCCCGCGAGTGCCGCCAGGGTGGTCAACTACACCCTGGACAAAGCGGGGAACCGCGACGGGGTGTCTGGCGTGGAAGTGCATGACGCGAACGGGATGATCATGCCTTACACTTACGTGCCGAACGTATTGAATGAATACACGCAGGCGCATAGCCAGATAGTGGCAAACAATTCCCAGCACGAGATCGCAGCCTACGACGGCGTGAGCTACCAGTACATCGGCGATACGCGCTTGCGGAGCGTCAGCTCAGGGGCCGGCCGCTATGAACTGGCCTACGATGCGCTGGGGCGCTGCGTCCGGCGCACCACGGACGGCCAGACGAGCGTTTACTACGGCTACGATGGGGAGCGCCCGCTGCAGGAGCTGAACGCGGCGGGAGACCGCCTGGCTTCCAGCGTTTACGGGATCGGGCTCGACGAAATCATCTCCCGCTACAACAACGGGCTGCAACAATTCCTGCAGCAGGACCGGCTGGGGAACACGAGCGCCATCACCGATGAGCTCGGAGTGGTGACGGAGAGCTACCGTTACGATGCGTTCGGGCAACCCTCCTTCTTCAGTGCCCCCACGGCGCAAAATCGGCTGGGGACGCAAATCCCCGGCACGCTGGTGAACAACCGCTTCCTCTTCACCGGCCGGGAATGGGTGGCGCGCTACGGCTTCTACGAATACCGCAACCGCGCCTACAACCCCACCCTCGGCCGCTTCATGAGCGAAGACCCAAAAAGCTTCGCCGCCGGGGATCGCAATCTCTTCCGCTATTGCAACGGTGATCCGGTCAACCGGGTGGATCCAATGGGGTTAACGGACACGGCACTGACGATTACTGGCGGCGGCGACTGGATCGCTAGCGCGGACGGGATCACTTATCGTGAAGCAGAGCTTATCTCAAACTCGAAAATCCAGGAAGAGATCAACATGCGGAGCGCAGAATCAACGTATCGAGAGCAGGAGGTGACGATGCCAAGTGGAAGATCAAGTATACTGAGACACATGGCGGTGATCATGCCTTTCAGAAGGGGCAAACCGCTGTGACCGAGTGGGAAGTGAATCCAGCAGCGCGTCAGCAAAACGGTAACGTCTCCGGTTTCGAGAATCAGCTTTCCGTTACGGTTCACTGGAACGATAGGGCTTCGCGTCACGCGCAGCACCGAGCCCGTCTAAGTCGCGGCGGCGAGATCGAACACTTCAGGGACGGAGTCAGGGCGGTGACGAACGCGAACGGTTATGGCCATCGGAGCTTTGCCCCCGGCAGGGATATCGCGGATGCGACCGCGCGTGGAAGCGTTAGGGGTCAGAGCCCAGTAACGACACAAATGGCGTCATCGCCCAAGGCTGCGATCATGCCCGAGAGACGAAGTCAGCGCAGCGTTGCTGCATTAAATTGGAACGGCCCTCCTGAGCCGGCGCGCTAGAGGGCTCCGGGGGAAAGAGACCCGAAGGCGGCGGCGCAGGTTGGCCGAGGGAGCTTCGCGCTGGCGCGCTCGTGCTGGCCAGGCTGACGGCTGGGGAAAAGCAAAGCGCGGGCGCGGTTGGCGCTCGTGCCTAACGAGTCGTCTCGCGGAGCGGGCGGGCGTGGCCGTGCCCGCCCTGGCCTGGTGCTCCGCCGAATCGCTAACGCGGTTTCCCTGGGGCGTCGGCCCAGCCTGATGTTGGATCGCGCCTTCCACGCACGATGGTCCGAAGGGTCAGCACAAACTTCCCCGAAGAACCAAATTCCCTTTCAATCGCGGTGGCAATTCCGCTACGCTCCGCTCCCGTGGAGAACGTCATCGAAACCCGGCACGTGCAGGTGGAGCGCAAGACCTTCCATTTGGAGATGCGGGAAAACGAACGCGGGCAGTTCCTTCGCATCACGGAGGAAGCTCACGGCCGGCGCAACACCATCATCATTCCCAGCACTGGCATTGCCGACTTCACGGCCGCGATCACCGAGACGGTCAAAGGGCACGACCGGGAATAGGCCGCGGTAAAGGCCCACGCCGACGCGGCTGGCGCGTTGACACTTTCCGCCCCGCGGAACAGTTTGCCCTGCGCCGCACGCGCGGCACGATTCCTCTCGCTTTCCCATGGCTAAAAAAACGTCTCCGGCCCGTCGTCCCTCCCGCCCTGTAGCCATGAAAAAATCCACCGCCGCAAAATCGAAATACGTCTACCACTTCGGCAACGGCAAAGCCGATGGCGACGGGCGGATGAAGCCGCTCCTCGGCGGCAAAGGCGCAAACCTCGCCGAGATGAGCCGCACCGGATTGCCGGTGCCGCCGGGGTTCACGATCACGACCGAAGTCTGCACCTACTACTACGCGCACAAGCGCACCTATCCGACCGCGATGGAAGCGCAGATCGAGGACGGCATCCGCCGGATGGAGCGGATCATGGGCACGAAATTCGGCGACACCAAAGCCATGCCACTGCTCGTGGCGGTGCGCTCCGGGGCGCGCGACTCGATGCCCGGCATGATGGACACGATCCTGAATCTCGGGCTGAACGACGAGAGCGTGGTCGCGCTCGCGGAGGCCACGAAGAACGAACGCTTCGCCTGGGATTGCTACCGCCGTTTCATCCAGATGTATGGCGACGTCGTGATGGGCGTGCAAAAGCGGCCGGAGGAAGATCACGAGCCGTTCGAGACCGTGATTGACGAGTTGAAACACGAGCGGCACGGCTCCGAGATCGAGGACACGAAACTCAACGTCGCCGACCTGCGGGAGCTGGTGGCGCGTTTCAAAATGCTGGTGAAAGAGCGCACCGGAAAGCAATTCCCAAACGATCCCTGGGACCAACTCCGCGGCGCGACCTCCGCCGTCTTCGGATCCTGGATGAACGACCGCGCGATCGTTTACCGCCGCAAATACAACATCCCGCAGGAGTGGGGCACGGCCGTGAACGTGCAGGCGATGGTTTACGGAAACACGGGCGAGAACTCCGGCTCCGGCGTCGCCTTCACCCGCAATCCAGCGAACGGCACGAACGAATTCTACGGCGAGTTCCTGATCAATGCTCAGGGCGAGGATGTCGTAGCGGGCGTGCGCACGCCGCAGCCGGTGCTCGAGTTAAAGAAGCTCATGCCACAGGCCTACGCGGAGTTGCTGAAAGTGCGCGCGCGGCTCGAGCAACATTTCAAGGACGTGCAGGACGTCGAGTTCACGATCCAGGATCGGAAGCTCTTCATGCTCCAGACGCGCAACGGCAAGCGCACCGCCGCGGCCGCGCTCAAGTTCTCGATGGACATGTTCAAGGAGAAGCTGATCGATTGGAAAACCGCGGTCCTGCGCAATCCCGCCGATCAACTCGATCAACTGCTCGCGCCGATCTTCGACCCGGCCGAAATGAAGAAGGCCACGGTGATCGCAACCGGGCTGCCGGCCGGACCGGGCGCCGCCTCCGGCAAGATCTATCTGAACGCCGATCGCGCGGCGGCCGCGGCCGAAAAAGGCGAGCAGGTGTTGCTCGTGCGCAACGAAACCAGCCCCGAAGATTTGCGCGGAATGATCGCCGCGGAAGGCATCCTGACCGCGAAAGGCGGCGTCTCCTCCCACGCCGCGCTGGTCGCGCGCCAGATGGGCAAAGTCTGCATCTGCGGCGCGTCGACGTTGCAGATCGATTACGCAAAAAAGACGGTGCGCGCCGGGAAACAAACGTTCAAGGAAGGCGATTACCTTTCGATCGATGGCACCGCCGGGACGGTCTACGCGGGACAGCTCGCGACTGCGGCGAGCGAGATTATCGCCGGCACGCTGCAGGGCGACAAAGCCGCGCAGAAAACGGAGAAGTTCAAGGCGTTCAACCAGCTCATGAAGTGGTGCGGCGACGCCGCCCGGCTCGACGTCCGCTGCAATGCGGACAACCCCGAGCAGACGCGGAACGCACTCGCCTTTGGCGCCGTGGGGATCGGCCTCGCCCGCACCGAGCACATGTTCTTCGAAGGCGATCGCATCGACGTGATGCGCGAGATGATTCTGGCCGACAACGTCGACGATCGGAAAGCGGCGCTCGCCAAGCTGCTCCCATATCAACGCGAAGATTTCACCGGCATTTTCGAGGCGCTGAAAGGTTTTCCCGCCACCATCCGCCTGCTCGACCCGCCGCTGCATGAATTCCTCCCGCACGACGCCAGATCGCAGGGCGATCTCGCGATAAAACTCGGCGTTCCCGCCGCGAAAATCGCGCACCGCGTCGCGCAGTTGCATGAGTTTAACCCGATGCTCGGCCATCGCGGCTGCCGGCTCGGGATTGCCTATCCGGAGATCACCGAGATGCAGGCGCGCGCCATCTTCGAAGCCGCCGCCGAGGTGACGAAGCGGAAGATCAAGGTCAAACCAGAGATCATGATCCCGCTCGCCGGCTTCAAAAGAGAGATCGACCTCCAGACGGAAATCATCCGGCGCGTCGCGGCCGAGGTGATGGCGGAGAAGAAGGTAAAATTCGAGTATCTCGTCGGCACCATGATCGAGGTGCCGCGCGGCGCCCTGACCGCCGACGAAATCGCGGAGACGGCCGAGTTTTTCAGCTTCGGCACGAACGACCTCACGCAGATGGCGCTCGGCATCAGCCGCGATGACATGGGCAATTTCCTGATGCCGTACACCGAAAACGACATCTTCAAAAAGAACCCGTTCGCCACGCTCGATCAAACCGGCGTCGGGCAGCTGATGCAGATCGCGGTCGAGAAAGGGCGGCAGACGCGGCCAAAGATCAAGCTCGGCATCTGCGGCGAACACGGTGGCGACCCGGAAAGCGTGAAGTTCTGCCACCGCCTCGCGCTCGACTACGTGAGCTGCAGCCCCTACCGCGTGCCAATCGCGCGTCTCGCCGCGGCGCAGGCCGCCTTGGCAAAGTAGGCTTACCGGGAGGAGGCTCTACGGGTGCGACTCCCGTGCTCCGCCTGAAGTAGCCGGCGGACGCCGAAGGAATTCTTGTTGCAATCCGAGGGCAGAATCACCGTTTCGGCGGGTCATACGCTCAAGCTCAAGGCGGACACGAAGTCGAGCACGCGCCGACGGCGCCTTCCCCTGGTCCGACCCGCTCAGCGCCGGCTCCCGCGTCCTCTTCCAAACTCCCTGCCGGCCGACGCTTCACCGGCTCACGGCGAGCAGTCTCACTGGAAGCCGGCGGGGAAAAGCCCAGCCCGCTCCCGCCGGTTCACGTCGGCTCCCCCGCGCTGGCTCCTTCGCACCGGCTAGTGCGCCACCCACCATGCGCGCAACTGCCGGAGCACCGTGGTCTTACTCGCCACCGGCAGCTTCCGCGCCCACTGCCCACTCACCCGCAGCCGGAAAGTGCGCGCGGAGGCAAACGGCAGATCGATCAATTCGAGCTTGAGTTGCTCTCCCGTCTCATGGTTCTTAAGGAGCACAGAATAATGCGCTTTGGGACGCGGCATAATCCCTCCTACAAACCCAACCGCCTCATGGCCAGCCACAAATCCAAACCCCCCGTGCACAAGAAAACATCCAGCCCAATGAATTTCGCGCAGTCTAAATCTCGTTAGGCGCGTTGACTCGGCACGCTTATGCCTAGATATACAGCAACAAGCATCGTTCGTGGCGTTTTACGGCGTGTGAAACACGCATTAACTCCCGACAAAAATCAATTTCTCAGAGAGTGCCGGGCCGTCATCCACATCGGTGCAAACGATGGCGGAGAACGCAACTTGTATGCTCGTCACGGACTCACGGTCCTCTGGGTGGAGGCATTGCCAGATGTATTTCAGACGCTCAAAAACAATCTGGACGGCTACCCCAAGCAACGAGCCATTAGAGCTCTCGTCACTGATAAAGACGGTGAAACATACGAGTTTCACATTAGTAACAACTCTGGAGAATCAAGCTCCATTTACGAATTTGGGGATCATGAGCAGCTGTGGCCAGACGTCACCTTTATAAAGACAATTCGGCTGAGCAGCACAACTCTTCCAACGCTTCTCCGTGACGCAGGGAGTTCTCCAGTCGACTTTGACGCATTAATTCTTGATGTGCAGGGGGCTGAATTGCTGGTTATACAAGGTGCTGGACAAGTCTTGGACTCGTTGCGTTTTATCAAGGCGGAAGCATCAGATTTCGAGTCTTACCGTGGCGCTTGCACGGTAACGACGCTGTCGCAAGCGTTGAAAGAAAGAGGCTTTAGCATTCGCCACAAAGAATGTTTTGCCGCTAAGCCAGGAGTCGGAAGTTATTACGATATACTCTACACGCGAAGCGCCTAACCAGGCGATGCAGACAGGCTATGACTGGTGTCAATGGTTTTAGGCGGCTTTTTCAAAGAACACTTCCTTTGGTTTATAGGGTTGCTGGGAACGGAGGACTGCGACCAGTCGCCGGGTCAGGATGCGCATGAGGTGGCTTAAGGCGACTTCGTGTTTTTTGCCTTCGCTCCGTTTGCGCTGGTAGAAGGCGTGTAACTCCGGGTCGTGCTGGGAGGCGCTGAAGGCGGCTTGGAAGAAGGCGGTGCGGAGGGTTTCGACGCCGCGCTTGCTCATTTTGACGTGGCCCTGCCATTGGCCGCTTTCCTGGAGCCGTGGGTCGTTCCCCATGAAGGCCTGGAGGCGGGTGGCGGCGGTGCGGCGGTTGCCGGCCTGGAGGAGTTCTTCGGGGAGGTAGGCGCTGACTTTGGCGGCCAGGAGCGGGCCGACCCCGGGGATGGTCTGGAGGAGGGCGAGGCGCGCCGGAGCGGCGTGCTCGAGCGTGCATTGGTCGATCTGTTGGTCGAGGGCGCGGAGTTGGGTCTCGAGGGTGGCGAGGGAGCGGAGGATGGCCTGGAGGGCGGGGCGCTGGCTTGGGCCAGGTCTGGATCGGCGATGGAAGCGCTGGCCAGAGCGTAGAGCTGGGCCGCTTTGGGTCGCAGCCTCCAGTCTTTTTCCAAGGTGGCGACGCGCTCGCGCGCCAGAGCGGCCGGCGTGGGCGTTTCGGCCAGGAGTGCGCGCAGACCGATCCCGTCCATTTCCATGAGGCCGCCCAGTTCCGGGAAGCTCAGGTCGAAGGCTGCCGTAGGTCTTTTTCAGATTGGTCAGCGCCTGGCGCAGTGCTTTGCGCACACTTTGGAGCCGTTGCAGGGTGAGTTTTTCCGGATGAGGCACGAAACGGTATTTCGCGCGCAGTTCTTCGCCATGGAGTGCGCCGATCGCGCAGAGGCCGCGGGCGTCGACCGGATCGGTTTTGTTCTCGCGGATGGAGTTTTTCACGGTGTAAAGGCGGCGGGCCAGGAGCGGGTTGAGGACCAGTACGGGATAGCCGGCCCGGCTGAGTGCGGCTGCCCAGTGGAGGTGGAGCACGCCGGTCGCTTCGAGGAGCGCGAGCACCTGGTCGGGCGCGGGGAGGTGCGCTGCCAAGAGGACGAGCAGTTCGTTGCGGCCGGCGGCATTGACGGGGAGATCTCGCTCAAAGAGGAAGCGACTGTCGGGGCCGCGGAGGGCGGCGCGCACTTTGTGTTTGGCGACATCGAGGCCGAGGTAGTAGGCTGTTTTCATTGAGGTGGGTGGTGCTTGAGTTTTAGAAAATGGCCGCGATGGCTTTAGCTTATAGCCAGGTGAACGCTCGTTTTGGGGGCGTTTCAGGCGATCAAAGCTCATCGGGCCGGTGGGAAGAAAC
>JBPCMX010000038.1:0-14915 GCA_051001855.1 Chthoniobacterales bacterium | reverse complement strand
CACTCCGCTTCCGTGCTCCAGAAAACTCCACCCTCCCCTTGCGCGGCATGGCAGAGATTCTGCCAGACGATCGCTGCACCGGTCGAGCTTGTTTCGCCGAGATTATGAGACCGACCCCTTTTGCCCGGACCCGGTTAAGTTGCCGACCCGATGGTACTCCCAGAGCGTAGTCTGCGAGAAAGATTCTCGCTTTTTTGAGAAATTGTTCCTTCGCATAGCGGATTGAACGCAGAGAAGATCGCGCCGCCGGTGCAGGCCGCGGCGGGCCGCCGGGAACCTGACCACAGTTACCCTGCCGCGGCCGCTGTCTCCGCGCCCTCGTGCATGGTGCCTTTGTACTTCGGCTCTTCCCGCTCCACCCCGAAATTTTCGTCGTAGAGGTCCTGGATTTTCGCGACCTCGTCCGTCGTCAAAGGCGGGCATTCCGGGGCTTTCGCAAATTCGATCAGCTGCGCTTCTTCGTAAATGTTCGGCAGGGTCGAGGCTACGCGGTCGTCGGCGAGCAGCCACTGGAGCGCAGCCTGACCCATGGAGCGGTCACTGTTTTCCAGGAAACGGAGGCGATCGATTTTCTTCACGCCGTTCAGCAGCCAACTGCGCGGGCGATGGTTGCGATGATCGTTCGGGGGGAAAACAGTCTCGGGGGTATATTTCCCTTCGAGCATTCCCGAGGAATGCGTCACCCGAATGAGGAACATCGTGTCCTTCCCAGCTTCCGTGGCCGCTTCGTGCATGGCGCGGCCCGGGTGTTGCTCGAGGATGTTATAGATGTGCTGCACGCTGGTGGTCTCCCGCTCCCGGATGCAGTCGATGCCTTCATACATCCACCCGATCGCCGGCCCGAGGGCGATCCCGTGGTAGCGGATTTTTCCGCTCTGCTTGAGTCGATCGAGCGTGGCCCAAAGCGCGTCGTCCGCGATCTGGTCCATCCGGATGTTGTGCAGCTGGAGAAGATCGATCCGATCCGTCTTCAGACGCTTGAGCGCGGCGTCCGTGGCGCGGGTGATTGCCTCCGGGGAAAAATCCTGCGGGATTTCGCGCTGCCCGCGGCCGCGCGATTCCCCGTGGGTGACAAAGTCGTATCCGACCTTGGTCGCGATCACGATCTCGTCGCGCTGTTTCGGGAAAGCTTTCGCGATCAGCTCCTCGCTCAGGCCATTGCCGTAGGTGTCGGCTGCGTCAAACAAGGTGATCCCCAGATCGAACGCCTTGTGCATGAGCGCGATCGCTTCCCCTTCGGTGAAATTCCCCCACCAGCCGGTCGAGATTGTCCAGAGACCGAAACCGACTTCGCTGACTTCCAGGTCCGTATTTTTATAGGTGCGGAAACGCATGAAAACAGCGTACGGCGCCGAGTGCCGCATTCAAGATCAACCGCACTTGCGCGTTGAATGTAACTCCGCTGCGATGGAGCTTTCGATTCGCCGATGATCTCCCCCGACACCTCCGCTCTGCTGATCGTCGGCCACGGTTCGACCACGAACGCGGATTCCAGCCGGCCGACTTTGGCGCATGCGGCCGCGATTCGAAGGCGCGGCGTTTTTGCGGAAGTGCAGTGCTGTTTCTGGAAGGAGGAGCCGAGTCTGCGCGATGCGCTCCTGCTCTTTCAGGAAGGCGGAATCACCGACGTTTATGTGGTGCCAAATTTCATCAGCGAAGGGTATTTCACGCAGATTGTCATCCCGCGCGAGCTGGAGCTGCAGGGGCGGAGAACGGCGCGGAGCAGCGGACAGACCTGGAAATATTGCGAGCCGGTAGGGAATCATCCCGCGATGACGGCGCTCTTGCTGGGGCGCGCCCGGGAGGTGGCGGGCGGCGTGCCGGAAAACGAGACGAGCCTCCTGATCGTCGGCCACGGGACGAGCCTGAATGACAACAGCGCGGTCGCGGCGAAGCGCGAGGTGGAAGCGATCCGCGAGCTCCAGCGCTACGCGGCCGTGCTCAACACCTATCTGGAAGAAGCGCCCCTGATCGCGGATTGGGCCGCGCTGACCGACACTCCGCATGTGGTGGTCGTGCCGTTTTTTATCGCGGACGGCCTGCACAGTTACGAAGATATTCCGGTCTTGCTCGGGATTGAGGCGGCGCCGTCTGGTTCGGCATCGGAACGGCAGCGGGCGGGCGATGTCTTTCGCCAAAACCCGCATCGTCTGCAGGAGCGCTGGCTCTATTATGCGAACTCCATCGGGACCGATCCGCAGTTCGCCGACCTCATTGTGGAGCAGGCGGAAGCATTTGACCGGGCCGAGGGTTCGCTCACGTTAGAACCTGCGCGAGAGGTCCTTTCTTGAAAGACGACGCTACGATCAAAATGCTGCAGGAGTTGGGCGCCTTTATTTTGGCCGGCGCCACCGGCGTGAAAGACGTGAAGCAGATGGCCGGGATGATCTGCGGCGCCCGCGGCTGGCGTTGGGTGGGAGTTTATAAACTGAAGCGCGACGAGCTGGAGTTCATCGCCGGGAGCGATGAGGAGCCGCCCTGCTACAGAAAATTTCCCGCGACGCATGGCCTCTGCGGCGCAGCGGTGGAATCACGGGAGACGATCGTCGTGCATGACGTGCGCAAAGATGACCGTTACCTACCGACCTTCCACAGCACGCTCTCCGAAATCGTGGTGCCAATCATCGGCCAATCCGATCGCGTGGTCGGTGTGATCGCGGCTGAAAGCGAGAAGCTAAAAGCGTTCAGCAAAGAGGATCGTGAGGTGCTCGAGCGGGTCGCCCTGCTCATGGGCCACTCCTTTAAGTGAACGATTCTGCGCCGCCCGGGCCGCGGCAGGATTGGGTTGCGGATTGGATCGCGGCGGCCCCATTTTGGATTGGCGAGATCGATGGCGAGCGACTGCGCGACGACGAGTTTGTGCTCTGCCATCGCGACGATGCGCACAAGCGTGAGCTTATTTCCTACAGCTCGCCTGACGATGCGGCGGAGATCAGCCGTTTTGACGATGCGGGGCGTTACCGGCCGCTGAAGACAGCGCCGAATCTCAGACGCGGCTGGCGTCTCCGGCTCTCGGGGATCGCGGCAGTCCGAGAGGCGCTCGACCTCTTCTACCCTGGCCGGCTGGCTGCGTATGCGGCGTGGCGCGAGGAACGGCTGATCGCAACTCCATTTCGCAGCGCACTCGAGCGGCAGACGGGAATGTACCGCATCGCGGTCAAGATCGGCGACGCAGCTGCTGACGAAGTCGTGGCGGGGGTTTGTCGATCGGACGGCGGCTGCTTGCGCACAATTTTGTGGGCGCGTGATGCTGCGGGCGCGCCGGCTTCCATGCTGCTCCCGGCGCAAAAATCCGAGCCGGCGTTCGACCAGACCGGGCGGGGCGAACCAGCGTTGCCGTTGCTCTGCCAGGAGGCCTGCGCCTTGCTGATCGCGGAGACGCGCGCCGCGGTGAAACGCGCGCCGACCACATGATTGTCCGGGCGCGCTTCGTCGTCACGATGGATGGCGCGCCGCTGGAAGACGGCGCGGTCGAGGTGCAAGGAAACAGGATCGCGCAGGTGGGCCGCTGGTGCGAGCTGCGCCGCACGAACGGTGGCGATGTTGTCGACCTCGGCGAGTGCGCGCTCCTGCCGGGGCTGATCAACGCGCATTGCCATCTCGATTACACCTGCCTCCGCGACGCCATCCCGTCGCAGCGGCAATTCACCGAGTGGATTCGCGCGATCAATGCGCGCAAGGCGACGCTGGCGCCCGGCGATTACGTCCGCTCGATCGAGAGCGGCTTCGCCGAAGCGGCCAGCTTCGGCACGACCGCGATCGCAAACTTCGAGGCCTTCCCGGAACTGGTGGGGCGCATCTCGAATCCTCCGATGCGGACCTGGTGGTTTGCCGAGATGCTCGATCTGCGAGCGCCTATCCATGTGTCGCGCCAACTCGAAGTCCTCCGCAGCCGCCTCGCGCCACTCGCGCACGCGGGGCTTGCCCCGCATGCGCCGTTCACCGCTTCGGCGCACCTTTACCAGCAGGCGGCAGAACACGATCTGCCGCACTCGACGCATCTGGCTGAATCGCATGAGGAGATGCAAATGTTCCGCGACGGCTGCGGCCCGCTTTTCGAGTTTATGCAAAGCCTTGGGCGGCCGATGGAAGATTGCGGCCGGCAGACGCCGCTCGCTTTGATGCTGGAGCGCGGGACGTTGGACGCCCGCTGGATTGTTGTGCATCTGAATGAGCTGACCGAGGGAGATTTTCAGCTCTTGAAGTCGGCGCCCAGGTTCCACCTCGCGCATTGTCCGCGCAGTCATGCTTACTTTGGCCATGCGCCCTTCGCCTTTTCGGCGCTCCGTAAGCTCGGGTTCAACATCGCTCTCGGCACCGACAGCCTCGCCAGCAACGGCGACCTAAGTCTCTTTGCGGAAATGCGCGCACTGAGGCGCAACGAGCCATGGCTCGCAGCGCAAGAAGTCCTCGAAACCGTGACCGTGAATGCGGCCGTCGCGCTGGGTCACGACGACACACTTGGGCGCATTCGAGCGGGTTTCCTCGGCGATCTCATCGCAGTACCATGCGCGCAGTCCCGCCGCGAATTGCTGGAGGCGGTGCTGGATTTCAGAGGAAGAACGATGTGGTCCATGGTTAACGGCATTCTGCGCTAGTCGCGGAGCCGATGACCGACGAGATTGTTTTCAGGGAGGCGAGGACGGGATTCCTGTAAGCAATTCACTTCCGCTTCCGCAGGCGGAAGGGTCACCGACTTCCCGGTCCAGGCCCGCGCGGCGCGGAAATTGCTTGCTATCGACCGGCACAGCCCAGTAGCCTCCCTGCAATGGCAGGGCCTGGCATGTATCAATCGCAGAACCTCTCGCTTCAACAGGTTCTTGCCCCGCAGCTCCTGCAGAGCTTGTTGATCCTCCAGGCGCCACTTCTCGAGTTGCGCAATCTCGTGCAGCAGGAAATGGAAACAAATCCGGTGCTGGAGGAACTCCAGACGGAGGTGGGGTCGGAGACGGCGGAGGATGCCAAGACGGCCGCTGAAGAGGATTTCAAGCAGGAGTTCGATCAGCTCGCCAAACTGGACGACGAATGGCGCGATTATATGGCGCAGTCGGGCAGCTTCAGTGCCCGCGCCGTGGATGAAGACGAAAAGCGGCAGTTCTTTTTCGACTCCATCGCCACCCAGGAGACGCTGCAACAGCACCTGATGGGCCAGTTGAATCAGACCGCGCTGGACGCGAACGATCGCAAGACGGCGGAGGTAATCATTGGCAACATCGACGACAGCGGCTTCCTCCAATCGACCCCGGAAGACATGTCGATGAACACCGGCATTCCGCAGGAAGAATTCGAGCTCATGCTCACGCTGGTCCAATGCTTCTACCCGCCGGGTGTCGGGGCCCGCGATTTGCGCGAGTGCCTGCTCATCCAGCTGAAGCGCGAGGGAAAACAGAGCAGCCTCGAGTACAAAATCATCAGCGAACACATGCAGGATCTCGGCAAGCGCCGCTTCCCGGAGATCGCGCGCAAGATCGGGCTCAGCGCAGAGCAGGTGCAGAAGTGCGCCCACAACATCGCACAACTCGACCCGCGCCCCGGGCAGATTTTCGCCGAGTCGCCCCAGAATTACGTGCTGCCAGACGTGACCGTCGAAAAAATCGACGGCGATTATCAGATCATCCTCAACGGCGAACAGATTCCGCACCTGCGGATCAGCAACACCTACAAGGACATCATGTCGCAGGACGGCAACGGCAGCGAGGTGAAGGATTACATCCGCGATAAAATCCGGAGCGGAAAATTCCTGATCAAATCGATCCACCAGCGGCAGCAGACGATCTCGAACATCGCGCACGAGATCGTGCAGCGGCAGCGCGAGTTTCTGGACCACGGCAGCGCCCACCTGAAACCGATGACGATGGTGCAAATTGCCGACGTCGTGGGCGTGCACGAGACCACCGTAAGCCGCGCGATTTCAGGCAAATACATGTCCACGCCCCAGGGGGTTTTCGAGATGAAGTATTTCTTCACCCCCGGCTATCAGACCTCCAGCGGACAGGCGATGAGCAATACGAGCGTGAAAGAGGCGATCGACGAGCTGGTGAAGAATGAAAACGGCAGCGCGCCCTTGAGCGACAAGGAAGTTGTGGAAATCCTCGGCCAGCGCGGCATTCCGATCGCCCGCCGGACGGTTGCCAAATATCGGACGGAATTGAACATCCTGCCGAGCAACATGCGGCGGAAGTACTAGTGAATCGTGAATTGCGACTGGTGAACGGATCCATTCACCCCTCGCATCCTTTCTTCTCATGACTCCCTCGTTGCGTGAAGCCGCCCTGCGCGAGTGGCGCGGGCTGCCGAATCCCAAGCCGAGGCCGGATCGCTGGCAGGCGCCGGGCGATCTGCTGCCGAAGCTGATGCAGCAGCTCGGGTTAAGCGAGCGGCTGCGCGAAAATGAAGTGATCGCGGCGTGGGAGATGATCGTCGGGGGCTTCATTGCGGCGCATTCCACGCCGGTCAGCCTGCGCGCGGGCGTGCTTTCTGTGCGGGTGCTGCAGCCCGCCCTGCACTACCAGTTCGAGACGATCTCCAAGGCGGAGATTCTGCGGAAGCTAAAACAGCGTTTCGGCGCCAGGATCATTCGCGATCTGCGCTTCCGCGTCGGCTAGGTTCTCGCTCTCCTTCAACCGACGAGCAGCGGATGAACGAAAACGGGGCGGATCAAATTCAAATCGAAGAGCTGGAGGTGTTTGCCCACGTCGGCGTGCCAGATGAAGAGCGGGCGCAGCCGCAACGTCTTCTCATTTCCCTCCAGCTCCGCCCGCGGACTGATTTTCGCCAGCTTGGCGACGACCTCGCCCGCACGATCGATTACGCGGCGGTCTGTGCGGCAACCCGAGAGTTCACAGGCAGCCGCGCTTTCAAGTTGATCGAGACCCTCGCGAACGACCTGGCTGCGCACCTGCTCGCCGCTTTTCCGATCGCAGGGATTCGGGTGGAGGTGCGCAAATTCATTCTCCCAGACACCCGCTACGTGGCCGTCTCCGTCCTGCGCTAAGCACTCGCTTTTCGCCGCGCGTCTCCTACTTTTCCGCCGTGCACCTCGGCAGCGATCGCGCGGATTCGGCCGGCTGGAGCACCGTCGCGCGCGAGACGGTGTATGCGGACGCGCATCTCCAGGTCACCGTCGCGCAAGTGCGCACGCCGCAGAGTCAGCACGCGCGCAGTTGGACGGTGGTGCACCGCAACCGAGCGGTCGTGATTGCTCCGTTGACCGCCGACGGCAGGCTCGTGCTGCTACGGCAGGAGAGAATTGCGGTCCGCGCCACGCTCTGGGAAGTGCCTGCCGGTCAGATTGATGCCGTCGGAGAAGATGAACGGACCGTCGCCTTGCGCGAACTCCGCGAGGAAACCGGCTACGAACTCAGCCCGGGGGGCGAGCTGGTCGAGCTTGGCGCCTTTTATTCTTCGCCAGGTTTTACGGACGAACGCGCCTCCCTTTTCCTCGCGCGCGGCGTCCAGCCGTCCGCGACCGGTCACTCGCATCAGGCATCCGAATCCATTCTCGATTGCCGTCCTTTTTCGCCGCGGGAAGTTTCCGCCATGATTCGCCGCGACGAAATCCAGGACGCGAATACGCTCTCCATCTGTGCGAAGCTGCTGACGCGGGGCTTCCTCTCGCTCCCTCTCTAAATCAGCGCCGATGGCCTTGCGGAACTTTTTCAAATTTCGGGAACTGCCCGAGAGTGCCAGCGCGAAGCCGTTCCTCGAACACCTTGAGGACCTGCGCTGGACCGTCGTGAAAATGGCGATCACGCTCGTCTCCGCGATGATCATTTGTTTCGCGTTTCGCGGCCAGTTGACCCACTTGATGCAACGGCCGCTCGAGCAGATGGACGAGCGGGTCCGCACCCTGCAGGCGCTCGGGATTACCGACTCGATCACGATCTCATTCCAGCTCGCGTTTTACGCCGGGATCATTATCTCCTTCCCGATTCTCCTCTATTTCCTTGCAGAGTTCGTGCTGCCGGCGCTGACTGCGATCGAAAAGCGGATGATGCTGCCGGCGATCGGCGCCAGCTTTGGGCTCTTCCTCATCGGCGTGGTCGTCTGCTACTTTTGGCTCCTGCCGAAGACGATCCTCTTCTTCTTCAACGATGCCCAACACATGGGCTGGGTGCCTGCCTGGACCGTGCGGGAGTACTACTCGTTTGTGACTCGCTTCACGATCGGGTTCGGCCTTGCCTTCGAACTGCCGGTGGTGGTCCTCGCTCTGGTCCGTTTCGGCCTGGTCACCTTCGCCTTCATGCAGCGGACTCGGCCCTACGCCGTGGTCTTGATCTTCGTCCTGGCCGCTGTCATCACGCCCACCCCGGATATCCTGACCCTCGTGGCGATGGCGACGCCGATGTATCTGCTCTACGAGAGCTGCATCTGGATCGCGTGGCTGATGGAACGCCGCGCCCGGCGGCGCGCAACCTAAACGCTCCGTGGCAGGCCACGAACTGTTCTTCAGCGTGCTTGCGTTCGTGCTCGGCGCCGTCGTCGGCTCGTTCTTGAACGTCTGCATCTACCGGCTGCCCCTCGACCTTTCCGTGAACGAACCGAAGCGTTCCTTCTGCCCCTCCTGCAAGAAGCAGATCCCGTGGCACCAGAATCTGCCGCTCTTCAGCTGGCTCTTTTTGCGCGGCCGCTGCGCCCACTGCGGCGCCCGGATCGCCTTCCGCTACTTCGCCGTGGAACTGCTCACCGCCCTGTTTTTCTTCGCGGTCTGGCGCAGCTTCCCGCCCGACGTGGCGCTCGCCTCCTGGGTTTTTGTGTCGCTCTTGCTTGCGGCCACCTTCATCGACTTCGAGCATTTCATTATCCCCGACCAGATCACGCTCGGCGGCACCGCGGCGGGCGTGGCGGCCAGCTTCCTTGTGCCGGACCTCATGCGGACCGACCAGCGATGGGTCGCATTGGTCACATCCGTCCTGTCTGCCGCGTTGGGTTATGCGCTCCTCTGGCTCGTTCTGGAAGGGGGCAAGCTCGCCTTCGGCAAAAAACGGATCGCACTGGACGCGCCCACCCCGTTCACCTGGACGCGTAACGGCGACGATGCCGACTTCGCAGTGGGCGAAGAGCGCGGCCTCTGGAGCGACAACTTCGCGCGCGAAAAAGATCAACTGCTGCTGCACTGCGACGCCGCGGTGATCGACGGGCGCGAGCTCGGCCCGACCACGCTCCGCTTCCACTACGATCGGGTGCAGGTCGGCGGAGAAGAACTGCAGCTCGACGCCTTGCAAACCATCCGCGGCGTCGCGCGCGCGCTCGAGATTCCGCGCGAAGCGATGGGCCGCGGCGATCTGAAGTTCCTCGCCTGCATCGGCGCGTTTCTCGGCTGGCGCGCGGTGCTCTTCAGCGTTTTCGCGGGTTCACTCCTCGGCTCCGTCGTAGGTCTTGGCACGATCCTGCTCGGGAAACGGGTCTGGTCGGCGAAGCTGCCGTTCGGCCCCTACCTCGCAGGGGGCGCGCTCGGCTGGATGTTCTTCGGCGAGAGCCTGCTCGCGCGGTATCTGCGCTCGGTGCAGCCGTGAGCGCATCTTCTTCCCACGCAGAGGCCGGCCGGCGCGTCGCGGCCCGTTTTCCCCCGGGGTGGCTGCGGCATTACGTTGCGAGCAAACTTCGCTCCGATCCGGTCTTTCCCGCTGCGTGCGATCTGTTGCTGCACTCCAATGAGCCGCTCCTCGATGTGGGCTGCGGTCTTGGATTGCTCGGGTTCTATTTGCGCGAGCGCGGTTTTCAGCAGCCGATTCTGGGAGTTGATACCGACGGCCGGAAGGTGGCGCGCGCTCGTGCCGCCGCCGCTCACGACCACGGCGTCGAATTTATCGAGCACGACGTTCGCCAGCCGCTGCCTTCCTTCCGCGGGAATGTCGCGCTGCTCGACCTGGTGCACTATCTCGAGCCTTCCAGCCAGCGGACGCTGCTCGCAAATCTGGCGGGCTGCGTCCCAAGCGCGGGCGCACTGCTTCTGCGCGACGCGCCGCGCGACGGTTCCGCCCGTTTTTGGATGACCTACGCGGGCGAGGTCTTTGCGCAGACCATCTCGTGGAATCTGCGTGTGCCGCTGCATTTTCCCACGCGCGAAACCATCTACGCATCCTTCGCGGACCACGAATTCACGCGCGAAGAACGGCCCGCCTGGGGCGCCACGCCATTTAATAACCGGCTCTTTATCTTCCGCCGCCGCGCGTTCGCAACTGCTCCGGCTGCGGAATCACAAAGCGATAGCCGCGCTCGGTCAGGCGTTGCAGCGTCAGTTCAAGACAACGCGGGCTGAAGGTGGGAGCGTTCTCTACCCGGCGCGCTTCGTGCAGCAAAATGATCGCACCCGGCCGTGCCTGCTGCTCGATTCGAGCCGCCACCCGCACCGCATCGCTCAGCGCGGTATCCAACCCGCGCACCGTCCATCCGATCAAGCGCAACCCGCGTCGCTCCAGTGCTGGATGCAGAAAGGGACTCTTCAATCCTGCCGGTGCGCGAAAGTATCGCACCGGCCGCTCGGGCGTGGCCCGCAACGGCGCCGCGCCCTGATCGATCTCCCGCGCCACCATTCGCGGACCGGCGCACCAGAAGGAGGCCACCGGGTGGGTGGAGGTGTGGTTGGCCAGCTGATGACCGCGCGCCAGGATTTCGGTGATCAAATGCGGATGCTTCTCCGCCTGCCTGCCGATGACGAAGAAAGTCGCGCGCGCGTCGAAGCGCTCAAGCAGGTCGAGCAGCTGCAGGGTGTGCGCTGGCGAAGGCCCATCGTCGAGCGTGAGCCAGACTTCCTGCTCACTCGTCGCGAACGACGTCACCACCGGCCCCCACCATTGCGACTTCGGCACCAGGGTGGCGTAGAGCCACAGGAGGTGCGATGCGAAGATCGGTGCCAGCACCAGGCAGATGGGGCTGCCGAGCAGCGCCAGCGAAATGCACGGCGCCACCAGCGCAAACCCGAGCAGCAGGAAACGCATCCACCTCATCCGTTTCGTTTCCCCAGGAGGGTGAGCGCGAGCGCAGCCGCCAGGTTGAGCCCCAGCAGCGCAATCCATCCAAATCCCACTGGTTGCAGCCACGACCCGCTCTGGACGAACGCACACGCGCAGGCCGTGATCTCAGTCGCAATCAGCAGTCCCTGCGCACGATCGTTCGGCAGTCGGCGCAGCAATCCGCAGATCCGCAGCAGCCGAATCAGCAACCAGTTTGCATAAAACAGCAGCATCCAGGCGAACCAGACGAGGAACGCCACCGGTATCGCCCAGAGAACCTGCGTCCACCACATCATTCCAGCGAGCAACAAGCGCGCGGCAAACAGGAAGGCGATGAGATGAATCGCTCCACCGACCGCGTTCATTTCGACCCAATTCTGCTCGCACCGCACGCCTGAGCCCCCGCTGAGACGCGAGATCAAGCGTGGCAGCGCGAAATAAAACCGCCCCACCGCGCGTGCTTCAGGCGTTTGCATCGGACACGAAAGGCGGCGCAAACGCAAACCACTGCGCCCAATGCCCCGCGACCACCTCTTCCAACACCTGGCACCAGGTGTGGACCGCGCCAGCCACAGCTTGGTCCCGGGAGCACGACTCCGTCCGCTGCACCCGAATCGGCGGGTGCACGATCACGCGGTAACGTCGATACCCGGCCCGCGCGATGAAGAGCGGATAGATCGGCGCCTGCGCCACGAGCGCCAGCGTAAACGGCCCGGCCGGCAACCGCACGCGCTGGCCGAAGAGCCGCCCCTCCGTTTCTGCTACCCCCGCGATCGCGCGGTCTCCCTGGATGGAAACAATCTCGCCCGCGCGCAGCGCGCCTAACAAGTCGAAGGATAGCATCGACCCGTCCACACTGTAATCGATCTTGACCGCGCCCGCGCCCGTTTGCTCGACCGAGCGTGTCACATGATGGGCGGTGCGGCTATCCGGCTCCGGGGCACGCACCATTCGAATTTCGCGCTGGAATTTCTGCGCAAAGAGCGCCGCGCCCAGATCGTAGCTGCCCATGTGCGCGGTCAGGATGATCGCGCCTTTGCACGAGCCGAGCTGCTCCAGGAACTCCGCGCCTTCGATTTCGTAGGCGAAGGCTGGGCGGCGCAGCTTGTAGGTCGCCGTCTCGCTGATCGTCCACGAGAAGTTCCAGATTGTCCGCCAGGCGCGCAGGTAATTCACCAGCCGGCTCGAACCTGGCAGCACGAAACGCAGGTTCCTGACCACGGCCCGCCGCGTCCAGGCCGCGAAGAAGAAAAAGAAGATCGTGCAAAAACCGATCAGCACCGGCTGCAGATAAACTGGGACGTGCACCACCGCCCAATCCAGATAATGCCGCCAGAGGACGCCTTGCACAGCGAAGCGGCGAAAAAAGCGGAGCAGAAGTGTCATCGCGGAATGCGGCTCATCCCTTACAGCATCTCGCCCGCCGGAGCGATTATCGTCTCGCACTCTTCCGGGAAGCGCTTAGCGCTCCGGCCCTGGGTTTCCACCTCAGCGCCGGGGTGTGATTCACGCCTAGGTATTCCGATTCCCCAACACGACCGCGCTCGCGAAACCCTCGGATGCCGGCGACGCCATGGTGGGAGGGGCCGAGGCCGCCTTACCGCGGAACAGCAACGGCAGATCCCGCAGTTCGGCGCGCCACCATCGGAAAACCCCTTTCCGGATCAGTTTCCACACCCGCCCATCGGGCACGAAGCCATCGTATAGCTCCCGCCAGCCGGCGTTCTGTGCGCCATAGGTGCCGGTGGCCAGGCGGCGCTTCGCCAGCACCACGAGTCTCCGATTGTAAAGGCTCATGATCGCCGCGACCGCGCGGCCCGTCATTCCCTCGAAGGGCAGGCGCGCGAACTCATGCTCCGGGTTCTTGTAAACTGGGGTGACGAGGCCCGCGAAATAGGAGCCCACATCGAGCAGGAGCGCGGCGGACATCAGCTCGGCGTCGCCCATGTAGAAATACTTGTCCCGGTAGAGCGTCTCGAACCAAAGCCGATACGTGCTCGCGTATTGCTCGTTGTAGTAGGCCAGGCCGGCGGAAACGTCCTCGCCCCCGAGATTCCCCGCCAGCAGACCGGCCACGGTGTAAGTCGTGTAGGCACAAAAATCGAGGCCCGGACTGTAGAGCGGATCGATGAATCCCGCCGCGTCGCCTACCATCGCCCAGCCGTCGCCGCAGACCTGATCATTCACATACGGCAAAGCCGAAAAGGCGTGGACGTCTCCTTCGACAATTTTCGCCTCGGCGAAAATCTCGCGGCCCACCGGGTGCAAAAGAAGATGAGTGCGGAGGCGTTCACCCAGACTCGCGCCTTCCGCCAGCTTGAAGATGCGCGAGTCGTAGACCAGCCCCGCGCTCACGTCGCCGCCTTTGAGCGGAATGATCCAGCACCACCAGCCGTGGCCCATGAGATGGTTCGTGGCCCAGGACCGTGCCGTCCGGCAGGCATTCGCGTAATCCGGAAAGCGCTCGCGCCAGTCATAGCTGTCCCAATCTTTCACGCCCGCGAAGCGAGCCCAGACGGCGTTGATCGGATGCGCTGTATTTGGGCGAAAGTGGCCAAGCTTACGGCCGAGCACTGCGGCGCGTCCGCTCGCGTCCACCACCCAGCGCGCGCGCACCGTCGCATGCGTCGCACGGGTCTCATACGACACTTGCTGCCCAGCCCCGCCCTCGAACTCCAGCCGCGTCACCTTCGCCGGCCGCGCCAGCTCGCAACCCGCCGCGACCGCCACCTCCAGCATGTGGGCATCCAGGGTCGAGCGATCCACCTGGAACGCGGGCAGCCGCGCCTGATAGCGTGCACCGATCTCCACACAATCGTCAAAACGCTGCTGCGGATCGTTCGTAAACCACATCCGCAGGCCCTGCTTCACGAGTTGGTGATGCCCGAGGTAATTCGTCAGCCCCAGAATCCGCGTCATATAAGCGCTGCTGATCTCGGTCGTCGACTCGCCCACTTTGCGATCGAACGCCTCCGTCTTTTCGATGATGAGCACCCGCGCCGCGGGATGTTTGCGTTTGAGGACGAGTGCCGTCGCCGCGCCAGAAAACGCGCCACCGATAATCACGACGTCATAATCAAAACTCATGGCTACGAAGATGATGGCCTCGCGCGCATTCAAAAGCAACGCATCCGGGTTTCCCTCCCACTCGCGCTCCTACTCGTGATCGTGCTCGTAATCGCCCGTGGGAAGAGTTTCGATCACGAGCACGATCATGAGCACGAGCAAGAGTCAGAACAGCCCGCGCCGCATCGACATGCACTGCCACATGGTCGGCAACGGCGTGGCTGGTTCGGGCGGGTGGCTGCGCCTCGGCGGCTGGCACCGGCTCCTGGCCGGCTTCATGATTAAACAGCTTGGCTTCCCCGCGGCGGTGCTCGAGGGCGATCTCGAAGGAGTCTACTCACGACACCTGCTCGATCTGGTCCGCTCCTCTTCGCTCGATGCGGTGGTGCTGCTGGCGCACGAACGGGTGCACGACGCCGATGGCACGCCGCGAGACGATCTTGGCTCGATGTATGTGCCTAATGAGGTGGTGCTCGACCTCGCCGCAGCGCATCCGGAGTTTCTCGCCGGGGTTTCGATCCACCCAGCGCGCCCTGATGCGATCGCAGAATTGGAGCGATGTCTCGAGCGTGGCGCGGTCTTGATGAAGTGCCTGCCGAATTGTCAGAACATCAATCCATCGGATGTGCGCTACCGCAGCTTCTGGGAGCGAATGGCGGAAGCGCGACTGCCTTTGCTCGCGCATACCGGGGGCGAACACACCGTGCCGGAGGTCAATCCCGCCTGGGCGGACCCGAAACTTTTGCGGCTGCCGCTCGCGTGCGGCGTAACGGTGATCGCGGCGCATTGCGCCACCAGAAGCGGCCCGCGCGACACCGACTACTTCGGCGATTGGACGGACATGCTGTTGGAGTTTCCCAATCTCTACGGCGACATCAGCGCGATGGTTTCGCT
>JBPCMX010000037.1:0-65988 GCA_051001855.1 Chthoniobacterales bacterium | reverse complement strand
CACGCGGGCGGAGATTTCTACTGGAACAAGCACCTACTTTACTGGGTGCGGGAGTTGAAGCACGCAAAACGCCTGCTCTTTCTCGACAATGATGTCTTCATCAATCCCAAGGCGGGTCCGTTGCTTGAGGACTGGGATTCGCCGTTGATCGGCGGGACGCCGGAAAGCACCCAGGCGGAATGGACTCCCGATTTCATTTCTCGTTATTACAAGGAGTGGCGTCGACCAATCACAACCGCTCGCCAATCCCGAAATCATCAACACAGGAGTACTCGTGATCCCGCACGAACAGGCAGAGTTCCTGGAAAGCGTTTACGCCTAATGGCGCGCCCGCAAGGGCACTTCGCCAGGACTAGGACTGAATTCGAAAGACCCGTTTGCGGACGCGGCCGATCAACCGCACGTGTCCTACGCGCTTCAGGCCGCAAATCGCTATAAAGATTTTGGTGCGCGCTACGACACACTCTGGTGGCATTGGTACCGCTGCCGCGTCAGCCGGCGCCAAATGCCTTTCCTGCTTCGTTCCAAAGCTGCCGCCCTCACGATCGACCGATGCCCGGCCGCAATCTGACGCGTCCTCTTCCGCCGCGAACGCGCGACTTTCGCTCAGGGGCTGGCGAAGTGCGACTTCCTCCACGTGGCGGGGAGCAAATCTTCACTCTTCCTTGGCGGGGGGATCTCGCCATGAGTGCGAGCAAACTGAGGCCGCAACGCGACCGCGGAGCCTAACGAATTCGAAAATCGCGGAGCAACGCGGCTTAATCGACGACTTCGAGGCCCATCTGGCGGGCGGTGCCGGCGATGATGCGGAAGCCAGCTTCGTCGGTGCGCGAGTTCAGGTCTTTACCCTTCGTCTTCACGATGTCCATGATCTGCTTGCGCGTGACTTTGCCGACTTTGGTCTTGTTCGGCTCTTTCGATCCGGCGGCGATGTTCGCGGCCTTTTTCAAGAGGATCGCGGCGGGCGGGCTCTTCGTGATGAAGGTGAATGACTTGTCCTTAAAGACGGTGATGACGACCGGGAGGATGTCCCCCGCCTGCTTCTGGGTGGCGGCATTGAATTCCTTGCAGAACGCCATGATGTTGACGCCGCGCGGTCCGAGCGCGGTGCCGACGGGAGGCGCCGGGTTGGCTTGTCCAGCCGGGATCTGCAGTTTGATGTGAGCGACGATTTCTTTAGCCATGGTGAAGAGAAGTAAGAATGATGAAGGATGAATTAAGAACCAGAGGCAGAGCGAAGGAGACGGCGAAATTTCTTCATTCTGCCTTCTTCCTTCATACTTTTTTTTAGCCGCGTTCGACCTGCCAGTATTCGAGTTCGACCGGCGTGGCGCGGCCGAAAATCGTGACCGAGACACGCAGCTTGCCGCGCGCCGGATCGATCTCTTCGACGATGCCATTCTGGTTTTGGAAGGGGCCATCAGCGACCTTCACAGTCTCACCGACTTCGAAGCTGACCTTTGGTTTGACGCTTTCTTCGCGCTCCCTCATCTGCGCAAGCATGCTTTCGACTTCCGAGGCCCGCATCGGGATCGGCTTGTCTTTCGTACCGGCGAATCCGATCACCCCGGGGGTGTCACGGATGAAATACCAGGTGCGGCCGACGAGTTGGTTGTCCTCGTCGAGGAGGTGCATGTTCGCGATCAGGTAACCGGGGAAGAATTTGCGGGTGGTCTCGCTCTTTTTGCCCCGCTTGATTTCCGAGACGCGCTCGGTCGGGACAAGTACTTCAAAGACAACGTCGCTCATCTCCTCGGTCTTCACGCGCTTGGCGATATTGTCGCGCACTTTGTTCTCCTGACCGGAGAGCACGTGCACGACGAACCACTGATCCTTGGGTGCGAGAACGGCGGGCATGCTTAGAGGCGGGTGAAGAAATGAAGCACGTTCACGAGGATGAAGTCGAAGAGAGCGACATAACCGCCGAGCAAAAGCATCGCGATGATCACCACGAGCGTGGAATCGGTCAGCTCCTTGTAGCGCTTGACGCCCTTTTCCTTCGGCTCCCAGGGCCAGGACGCTTTCAGCAGCTCTACCCTGACTTCGTTGAGGAAGCTTTTTGTCTTGGGGATCATGGGATGGAAAATTTGAAAGGACGGAACGAGATCAGCGAACAGGCCAGGAGGGACTCGAACCCCCAACCGACGGTTTTGGAGACCGCAACTCTACCAATTGAGCTACTGACCTAAAATACTCCTGCTCGTGCTCTTAATCGTGCTCGTGATCGCGTCCAGTTTCGAGAAGGAGCACGATCACGAGCACGAGATCAGATTAGTCTAAAATGTCGCCTACGCGACCCGCGCCGACGGTTTTTCCACCTTCGCGAATGGCGAAGCGAATCGTCTTCTCCATCGCGATCGGAGTGATCAATTCGACTTCGACCGAAACATTGTCCCCGGGCATGACCATTTCGACCCCTTCCGGCAGCTTGACCGTGCCGGTCACGTCCGTGGTGCGGAAGTAGAACTGCGGGCGGTAATTCGTGAAGAAAGGAGTGTGACGGCCGCCTTCGTCCTTGCTCAGGACATAGACCTCCGCCTTAAATTTCTTGTGCGGCTTGATCGAGCCCGGTTTCGCGATCACCTGACCGCGCATCACGTCTTCCTTCTTCACGCCGCGCAGCAGCAGACCGACGTTGTCGCCGGCGCGCGCTTCGTCCAAAAGCTTGCGGAACATCTCGATGTCCGTGCAGGTCGTCTTCGCGGTATCGTTGATTCCAACGATCTCCACTTCATCCATCTTTTTCAGAATGCCGCGCTCCACACGACCGGTCGCGACTGTGCCGCGGCCTTCGATGTTGAACACATCTTCCACCGGCATCAGGAACGGTTGATCGATCGCACGCTCCGGGATTGGAATGTAGTCGTCCACTGCCGCGATGAGCGCGAGGATGTTCGCTTCCTGGTCCGCGTCGCCGTTCAGCGCCTTGAGCGCGCTGCCTTTGACGATCGGGATGGCGTCGCCGGGGAATTCATATTGCGTGAGCAGATCGCGCACTTCCATCTCGACGAGATCGAGGAGCTCGGGATCGTCCACCATGTCGACTTTGTTCAGGAAGACGACGACTGACGGCACGCCGACCTGACGCGCGAGCAGAATGTGCTCACGGGTTTGCGGCATCGGGCCGTCCGCCGCCGAGACGACGAGGATCGCACCGTCCATCTGCGCCGCGCCCGTGATCATGTTCTTCACGTAATCGGCGTGGCCGGGGCAATCGACGTGCGCGTAGTGGCGCTTGTCGCTTTGATACTCGACGTGAGCGGTGGAAATAGTGATGCCGCGCTCTTTCTCCTCGGGCGCCGCGTCGATTGAATCGTAGGCGCGCGCCTGGGCGAAGCCCTTCTTCGAAAGCACGGTCGTGATTGCAGCCGTGAGCGTGGTCTTGCCGTGATCGACGTGTCCAATGGTGCCGACGTTCACGTGCGGCTTGCTGCGTTCGAATTTGTCCTTAGCCATCTGATTCTCCTGTGTTTGTTACTGATCTAAACTTCGTTTGGGTGTTGGTATCTGCCTCTGGTCGCGAGCGCCGTCTGGAGCCCACAACCGGGATTGAACCGGTGACCTCGTCCTTACCAAGGACGTGCTCTACCAACTGAGCTATGTGGGCCGCTGTTCGTCATCTCACTGCCCGCGCGATCTCCCAAGGGAGCGGTGCGTCGGACCGGTTGCTCACCACCAGAGAGATAAAAGTCCCAAGCCGCCTCAAATTTCGCAATTTGAACGACCTTGGGACCTTTTCGTTCCAGCAAAAAGCGTCGGCAAAGTAACAGCGGCCACTCCGGTGTCAAAGTAATTTCCGGCTCGACAGAGGCCGTTTCCCGGATGGACGCCGCAACTTGCCCGGAAAGACCGCACGCCTCTACCGGCTCGCCGCGGGGGTCGCGGCCGGAGCAGGCGACGCGCCCGGAGCGGCGGTCTTCCGGTGTAACGCTTTGAGCCGGTTCGTCGCATCGGGATCGTTCGGCTTCAGCTGCAAGACCGTCTCGAAATCGGCCGCTGCTTTTTCGGCATTCCCCTGCGACGCATAGGCGTATCCGCGGCGGCGGTGCGCCTCGACGTCCTTTGGCTTTTTGTCCACGATCGTGGTGCAGTCCTCGATCGCCTTCGTGAAATCCTGCTTCGAGACGTAGGCGAACGCTCGCATCCGCAGGGTATCGATATCGTCTTCTTTCAGCTTTAGCGCCTTGTCCAGGTCGGCGATTCCTTCGTCGTATTTCTTCTGCGACACCTTCGCCATCCCACGTTCGCTGTAGGCATCGGCATTATCGGAGTCGAGCTCGATCAGTTTGTCGAAATCGCCCTCCGCCGCGGAGAATTTGCCGGCAGCACGATAGGCCCGGCCGCGATTTCCATAGGCGACTTCGCTCTTCGGATTCGCTTTGATCGCTTTCGTAAACTCCTCCGCCGCTCCGTTGTAATCGCCTTTCTTCGCCAGGGCCACCCCCCGGCGCGTCGCTTCGGCCTCATCCTCCGCGTAAACCCTCGCCATCGGCATGGTGCCGACAAAAAACAGGGCGAGACCCGCCGTCAAAAGTACATTTTTTGTGCTCATAAGTGTGAAGAAAAATCGCAGGCCGGGTCCGCATCGCCCCTCCCCTTCCAATCGCGGCGCGGCCTCTAGTCGCGCGTGGCCATCGACCGCTTTGCGATGACCAGAATCACGATGCCCAGCACAACCAACACGCCGAGCCCGATCACGACATTCTCGCGCGTCAGCAGCTTCGTGGGCGGCGTCGGGCGCGGAGTCGGGACCGGCGTGGCCGCTTTGGGCTGCACCGGCGCAGGGGGCGGGGCGAGCTTCGCGCGCACGAACCGCAGCCGATCCTCCGCTGCAAAGTCGTCCGGCTTGAGCTGCAGAGCTTTCTCGAGATCAGGCTGCGCATCCGCGTAGCGCCCCATCGCGACATAGACATCGGCGCGGCGGTTCAGCGCGAGCGTGCTACTGGGATTTGCGGCGAGCGCCGCATTGAAATCCGCGAGGGCAGCGTCGTAGTTTTTTTGCTTATAGTAAACCAAACCGCGCCGCTCGAGGGTCCGTTGATCGTTCGCTTTGATTTCGAGCGCCTTGTTCAGATCGGCCAGCGCGGCATCCATCTGGTTTTGCTCGTTCAAGGCCGCGCCGCGATTCGAATAGGCTGCGAAATCCTTCGGCACCAGCTCGATCGCCTTCGTGAAATCAGCCGACGCTTCCGCGAATTTCTTCACCCCCAGATAGACTCCGCCCCGCTGATTGTAGAGGGCCGCCTCCTTCGGCGAGGCCGCGATGGCTTTGGTATACTCCGCGATGGCGTCATCCATCGCTCCGGCCTGCGCCAGCTCCTGCGCGTGCTTCGCGCTCCCGCCGCCTTCTCCACCGCCCTTCTTCTTCTGCGCGAAGACCGCCGGGGTCAGCGCTAGGCAAAGGCACGAGGTGGCAAGGATTGTGGTGATTCGTTTCGATAACATAATGGTCTACTCTCCTGATTCGTATCGCATTTCGCCTGCTTGGCGATTGCAGGCAACGCACGAAACTGCTTAATCCCAACGTGATACGGCAAGGCAGCGCGCTGCGCCAGCGCGACCTTTCCCCAGACGCAACGGAATCGCTCTTTTGCGTTGCGCAGCGCGGACGAAGTTTCCACAGTTCCGGCTGCGATGGATCTGACTGCCTACCTTGCCGCCCGCGCCAGAGAGGTGGATCGCGCGCTCGACACTTTTCTGCCGAAAGAAAAAGCGCGCCCCGCCACCCTGCACAAGGCGATGCGCTACAGCCTCTTTGCCGGCGGGAAGCGGCTGCGCCCGATCCTATGCCTGGCCGCCGCCGAAGCGTGCGGTGGAGCGCGTGGCGCAGCCATGCCGCACGCCTGCGCGGTGGAGTGTATTCACACCTACTCGCTGATCCACGACGACCTCCCCAGCATGGACAACGACGATCTCCGCCGCGGGCGTCCCACCTGTCACAAGGTCTTCGGCGACGGAATTGCGATCCTGGCGGGTGACGCGCTGCTCACGATCGCCTTTGAGATCGCGGCGAGTACGCAGCCCACTCGCCGTTTTCATCTAAAGCAGCTGATCACCGAATTGGCGGTCGCAGCCGGCAGCCGGAAACTGATCGCCGGCCAGGTGGCGGACTTGGAGGCGGAGGGGCAGCCGGTCACGCGCCGGGATTTGCGCTACATCCACGAAAACAAAACCGCCGCAATGCTGATCGCCTCGGTGCGGCTCGGCGCCATGAGTGCGAACGCGTCGGAAAAGCAGCTCGCGGCCCTCACGGAATTTGGCGCCGCGCTGGGACTGGCCTTTCAGGTAATCGACGACATCCTCGACCTGACGCAGACGTCCGAGAAGCTAGGCAAGAGCGCAGGCAAAGATCTCGCGACGCAAAAAGCGACTTATCCGGCGGTGATCGGCCTGGAGAAATCGCGCCGCGAAGCCTCGCGCCTGACAAAAAAAGCGCACGCCGCAATCGCTCCACTCGGCTCCAGAGCCGATCAGCTGCACGATCTCGCGAATTACCTGCTCGATCGGGATTACTGAGCTCTTCCTCCTTGTCTGAACCTCCACCTCGCCATCGGCAGAAGACGAGAGCAGATTAAGAGGTAGAGGGAGAGTGACGCCGAGGTAGGGCGTGTCAGATGCGAGGGCGAGTCCCTTCGTGATGGACGCACCGATCATCAGCCAAGTCGCCAGACGGGGCGCGAGTTGGCCGCGAACAGTCAGTTCGCTGTTTTCTTCCAGGCGGTTTGTAAGTCGCGCTCCCATCCGAACGGCAGCGCCCACTCCCGGCTTGCCTGGCCGCTCCTGTTTGCGATGATCGGCGACGTGCGCGCGAGGGAAAATTCGTTGGTTCCGGGTGAGCGTTTTGCCGAGACGCCCTGGAGTATTGTCCTCGCCGCGGGCGCAACGTCCACGCCGCGGGCCGACGCGGCCCTTGCGGAGTTGTGCCGGATTTATTGGCCGCCTATTTATGCTTACCTCCGACGCCGCGGCCACGAAATGCATGACGCGCAGGATCTGACGCAGACTTTTTTTCAGCACCTGCTCGAGAACCAAACGCTTCGCCGCGCCGCGCGTGAGAAGGGACGTTTCCGCAGCTTTCTGGTGGGCGCGCTCAAGCTGTTCCTCGCGCAGGAATACAGACGCACCCATGCGCTTAAACGAGGCGGCGCGGTCGATTTCATTTCGCTCGATGAATTGAGAGCGAGGAGCTCCGTCATCAGCAGCTCGCACAAAGCCCTGGCGCCGATGAGTTGCTGGACGCCCGCTGGGCCGGAGTCCTGCTCGACCGAGTGATCGCCGCGGTGCGCGCAGAGTTTTCAGGGGAAGGTAAAGCGGCGACCTTCGATGTGCTCGCTCCGTTCCTCGGCGGCGCGAAAGGCGAAGTCTCCTACGCGGAAGCGGCGGCGAGTCTCGGGCTCAGTGTGGCTGCTGTCCGCATGATGATCCACCGGATACGCCGGCAATTCGCGACCGCCGTGCGGCGCGAAATCATGCGGACCGTGAGCGCCCCGCACGAAGTTGACGACGAGCTGCGCCGCTTGCGTGCGGCTTTCGCGCGCGTGCGCGAGCGGCAGGCTGCCTAACGAAGATGGCGTCTCCCGTCTTAGAAACGACTTGCGAGACATGCGGCTCGACGCTCGCCTTCGCAGCGCCCGGCGATGGCTGCGCGGCGTGCCTCTTGACCACCGCTCTCGAGGAAGGCAGCGACAATTCCGGCGGCACGCGGATCGACGATTACGAGATCATCAACGAAGTGGCGCGCGGCGGCATGGGGATCGTGTATCGAGCGCGCCAACTCGCCCCTTCGCGCATCGTCGCTTTGAAGATGATTCTTCCGGCGCATCTCGAGTCCGCCGGTGCAGTCGCGCGTTTCCGCATGGAAACGGAAGCGGCCGCGAGTCTCGATCACGCGGGCATCCTGCCGATCTACGCGGTGGGCGAGAAAGATGGCGCGCCCTTTTACAGCATGAAGTTCGCGGAAGGCGGGAACCTCGCGGCGCGGCTGGAACAATTTCGCGACGCGCCGCGTGCGAGTGCGGCGCTTGTCGCGGACCTCGCGCGGGCCGTCGCGCATGCGCATGCGCACGGCATTCTCCATCGCGATTTGAAACCGGGGAACGTGCTTTTCGACGCGGCCGGCAAATCGTTCGTGAGCGATTTCGGCCTCGCGAAATGGACCGAGCGCGGCGGTGATCTCACCCAGAACGTGGCGATTCTCGGCACGCCGTTTTACATGGCGCCGGAGCAAATTTCCGGCGCGCGCTCCGTCACCGCCGCCGCGGATATCTATGGTCTCGGCGCGATTCTTTTTCATCTGTTGACCGGACGCGTTCCGTTCCAGGGCGAGAACACGGTGGAAGTTTTGCGGAAAGCCGCGGAGCAGGCGCCGCCGCGACCGCGCAGCATTAGCCCGGGTATTCCGCGCGATCTCGAGACGATCTGCCTGAAGTGTCTGCAGAAAGATCCGCGTGCGCGCTACCGTTCCGCCAGCGAGCTGGCTGATGATCTCGACCGATTCCTCTCCGCGCGCAGCGTCCTCGCACGCCGCGCGAATCCGGCGGTGCAGTTCGCAAAATTCATTCACCGCAATCCAATCGGCGCGGCGCTCGCCCTCATGGCAGCCGCTTTGTTCATCGCACTTCTCGCCAACCTTCTCCGTAAAGACGAGCGTGCGCCGCTGACGACGTCACTCGCCGTGTTGCCGTTCGAAAACTTGAGTGACGATCCCGCAAACGCATTCCTCGCCAGTGGCATCCAGGAGGCTGTGCTCGTGAATCTTTCCCGCATCGGCGAACTAAAAGTCATTTCACGCGCCTCGGTTTTGCCCTACAAAAACAAGCCGCACGATCTGCGCGCAATCGCGAACGCGCTCGGGGTGAACGCGGTGCTCGAAGGGAGCGTGCGGCGCGCCGGCAATCGCGCGCGCATTAACGTGGCGCTCATTAATGCGGCGGATAATCAGCAGATTTGGGCGGAAAACTTCGATCGCGAAATCACCGACACCTTCTCGATCGAAAGCGAAGTGGCGTTGAGAATCGCGTCCGCTTTGCAAGCGAAGCTCTCGCCCGGTGAGACCGCGCGCCTGCAACGAAAACCGACGCAAAGCGGGGAAGCTTATCTCCTCTACCTGCAGGGGAACGATCTCTTCCGCGACTATGGAAAGTTGAGGCCGAATCTGGAGAAAGCGGAGCAGTTTTTCGAGGGGCGATCGAGCTGGACCCATCTTTTGCGATGGCTTTTGCGCAGCTCTCACAGGTCGAGACGATTTTCCACGATATGTATGACCAAGGGCCGGCGCGGCTCGTGAAAGCGAAAGCAATGGCCGACGAGGCAGTTCGTTTGCAGCCGGATTTGGCCGAGGCGCACATGGCGCTCGGTCGTTACTACTGGCAGGGGAAAAAGGCACCCGACGGAAGTGATTACGAGATGGCGCGGCGCGAATTCGAATTCGCGAAACGCAGCCTGCCGAACGACGCGGAAATTGAGAGCGCGCTCGGCCGCATCGATCGCGACGAAGGGAAATGGGACGAAGCGATCACGCATCTGGAAAGGGCGGCTTCGCTCGATCCGAACACGCCGGAGCGCTGGCACCGCCTCTTTGCCACATATGAACACTGCAGAGATTTTCCGGCCGCGGCGCAGGCGCTGGAGCGCGCGATTGCGCTAGCGCCGAATCCCTGGCCCTTCATGCAACATCGCGCCTTTCTGCAGCTCTTCTGGAAAGGGGATTTGAGTGAAATGAAGAATCTGCCGCCGCCGCCTAACGACCCGGACGGCGTGCAGACATGGAGCTTCGTGAAGGCCAAACTCTGTCTCCGTCAATTCGACGAAGCGGCGGAAATCCTGCGCCAGGATCCGCACGAAAATCTGCCGGCAGGCGAGCAGGTTGTCCCGAAAATTTTCCTTCTCGGGATGGTTTCGTTCATGGCCGGCGACACAACGGCTGCGAGTGCGTTCTTCGAGACGGCACGTTCAGCGATCGAGAAGACGACGCAGGAATATCCGCCGGGAGACTCGCGCCATTTGCTCCAGGCGCAGCTTTACGCAGGGCTCGGTTTGAACGCACAGGCGCTGGCGGAACTGAAGCCCGTGGAGGCCAAGCGTCTGGACTTCTCGACCGTCCATCGCGTGGCCGAGATTTACGCGATGCTCGGCGACGCCGAGCACGCGACGCCGCTTCTCCAGCACTTGCTCTCGATTCGTTCGTTTTGTTTTGCGCGGGAACTGCGAGTCAGCCCACGCTGGGATCCGATCCGCGACGACCTGCGCTTCCAGAAGCTGGCCGCACAAGCTGACGTAGTTTTCCCTGCCAATCACCCGCTGGTGAAGCGATAGCGCAGATCGTCCGCCGCGTAATTATTTTCGCGACGACGAAAATAAAGCGAAACGTTTGGCCGCGTTTTTCCAGAGGAGAGGAAGAGACATCTCACTTCCTATGAAAAAATCACTCCTCCTCGGCAGAACATTCCCGGCGGCTTGCGCAGTGCTCGCGCTGCTTCACTCGGCGAGCGCCGTGACCTTCGAATCCAGTTTTGTAGGACCTAATAACGGCGTTTGGAGCAACGCGGCGAATTGGTCGCCGAACAGTGTCCCAAATAACGGCGGTGGGAATTTGTACAACGTCACGGTCGGTCAGGATGTGATCGCGCGGTTGGATATCGACGTGACGATTAACAATCTCACGCTCGGAGCTAGCTCTGGCCGCGTCTTCGGCACGGATCACAATCTAACCATGACCGGCACCACGAGTATGGGTGCCGGCAATCGTCTCGATGTCGTTTCGAGCAGTGCCGCCGCGGTGAAGTTCAACCTGAATAACCTCGCGAACTTCTCCGGCACGACGCTCAACTCCGGCGGGTATTTCGTCACCGCGGCGACTGGCACCACTTCTCAGCTCCAGTTCAACGGCGCGAACATCGTCACGAACTCCGCGCGGATCGGACTCATCGGCGCGGGTGCTTCGATCATCGATCAGAATGGCAACAACGCGCTCGCCAACCTGACCACGAATACCGACACCGGATTCATCCGGTTCGGCAGCGGCTACAATTTCACCACGTCGAATAACTTCGAAAATCAAGGCTACATGGTTGTGCGCCCGGGCAGCACCGCCACGTTCAACGGCAGCTTCACTGCCACCGAGACCGGCGCGCCTGACTCCGGGTTAATCGAAATCTTCGGAACAAGCTCGGGCCCGAGCTTCACCCAAGGAAATGGGGCGGTCGCCGTGAACGGAAGCTTCACCAACGTGAACGCGGCCGGCGACACTCTCACCGGCGGTCAGTACTCGATGCTTTCCAACGGGACCGCCACCGCCACGCTGCGCTTCAATAATGCGAACATCATCAACAACGCGGCTTCAATCGTTTTGACCGGACCGAACTCGCAGATTCTCGACCAGAACGGCCTCGACGGCATGCGTAACATCGCCTCGAACAGCGGCTTCCTGCTCATCTCGCGACAGACGCGATCGACCTCCGGCGCATTGGCCAATAGCGGTGTCTTAGCTTTCCTCGGCGGAGCCAACGTCACTATCGGCGGCGGCCTGAGCAATGACGGCTTTCTTGGGGTCCTCCCGTTCGATGACTATCTTCACATCGGCGGCGTGCCGGGATTCGATCCCGCTCCGGACGGCGCACTCACCACGCTCGTGACCGTAAATGGGAATCTCTCCCTCACCTCGAACAGCGACGTCTACTTCGAGATTTTCGATCCGACCATTACCGCCTCGATGCGAGTGAATGGGCTCGCTGCGTTCGATGGAATTCTTGAGCTGGTGTTGTTCGATCCCAGCCTGCTCACGAGCACCGACAGTCTGACCTTGATCCTGACCGATGGCCCAATCACCGGCTCGTTCGCGAACGTGTTGAGCGGCGGGCGACTGGACGCAACGCAGGATACGGAGACGGGCGGCACCGGTGATGTCGTCGGCTCTTTCCGCGTGGATTACAACGGCAACAGCCTGACGATTACGGACTTTCAGCCGGCTGGCGCCGTGCCGGAACCGGGAACGTGGGCGCTGGTGGTGGTCGGCGGATTTGGGCTCGCTCTTTATCAGCGCCGCGCACTCGTTAGGCGGACTTGAGGTAGAGCATCGTCGTCAAGCGTTCGCCCTGGCGGGCGGCGTGCGGCTGCTCTTTTGCGTTGCGCAGCACGGACGAAATTTTCATCTGCGCCTGGCTGCCGCGAAAGCCTGCGGCGGAGAGCGCTCGACCGCGATTACAGAAAGCCCTTGAGCGCAAGATTGGGATTAATTTCCTCCGAAAGTTTCGAGGTGTGACCGGCCTTGAATCGCAGCAGGGCCGCGAACCCGATCATCGCTGCGTTATCCGTCGAGAGCGAACTCGCGACCGGCAAGAACTGCAGCCCCGCTTTCGCGCAGGCCCGCTCCATCTCGCCGCGCAAGGCGCGATTGCAGCTCACTCCCCCGCTCAGCGTCACGCGTCTTGCGCCGCAGTTGCGCGCGGCGGCGATCGTCTTCCGGACCAGCACATCAATCACGGCTGCCTGGAAAGAGGCCGCGAGGTCGGCCACGAGCTGCGCCTCGCCTAACGAGTCGAGTTTCGCCAGCGTATAGCGCACCGCCGTTTTCAAACCGCTGAAGCTGAAATCGCTCCCCCGCGAATCGAGCATGCTCCGGGGGAAATCGAACCGCCGCGGGTCGCCCGTGGTCGCGCGCCGCTCGATCTCCGGCCCACCGGGATATCCCAGGCCCAGCATCTTTGCCACTTTGTCGAACGCTTCTCCCGCCGCGTCGTCGACCGTGCGACCGAGGATGCGATAATCGCCTGCGCCGCGCACCTGCACGAGGAGAGTGTGGCCGCCGCTCACCACCAGCGCGACATTCGGTTCCACATCGCCGGCGCGGTCGAAAAATGGCGAGAGCAGATGGCCCTCCAGATGATTTACGGCCAGGTAGGGCCGGCCACAGCCGAGCGCGAGTCCCTTCGCGATGGATGCACCAATCATCAACGACGACGCCAGGCCCGGACCGCTCGTGGCGGCAAACGCATCGACCTGCGCGAGCGAGATGCCCGCAGTGGCGATCGCGCGTTGCAGTAGTCCGGGCGCATGGAGCAGATGATGCCGCGAGGCCACCTCCGGCACCACTCCGCCGTAGGGTTGGTGCGCCGCAGTCTGCGACGCGACCTCGCTCGCCAACAGGTCGCGCCCGTGAAGCACCGCGACCGCGGTTTCGTCGCACGAGGTCTCGAGCGCGAGGATGAGCGGGTGGGGTCGGGGAGGAATGGAGTGGTGGAGTAATGGAGGGATGTTCACCGATACTCCACTACTCCACTACTCCACTACTCCACTACTCCACCCGTCGCTCGCAACTTCACTTCTTCACCGCGTCGACTTTCGGCGACGCGTCCTGCGCGTAGATCATGATGCCTTTCAGCGCATCGATCGCCCGCATCATCTGTGGATCCTTCGTGCGGATGAGGTCCTTCTCTTCCTCCGGCTTCAAGTTCTCCCTGCTGCGTGCCATGAAGAGCGTTCTCTCCTGTTCCGCGCTCAGCGGCACCCGGATGTTCGGCGTCACGCCCTGGGCGTGGATCACCTGTTTGCTGGGCGTGTAATATTTTGCGGTCGTGAAACGCACAGCGGATCCGTCCGGCAATTGCATCACGTTTTGCACCGAGCCTTTGCCGAACGTCGTTTCGCCCACCAGAATCGCGCGCTTCAAATCCTTCAAAGCGCCGGCCACGATTTCCGCTCCGCTCGCGCTCCCTTCGTTCACCAGCACCGTCATTGGAAAACGCGGCCGCGGCTTGCTCGTGCTGACGGTGGCGTAGTCGCTCTGCTGCGACGGGACGCGCCCCTGCGTCGAAACCACGGTGGTGTTCGGCGGCAGAAACTGCGCGCAGACATCGACTGCGCTATTCAGCAGCCCGCCGGGATTGTTGCGCAAATCGAGCACCAGCGCCTGCATCCCCTGCTTCTGCAGTTCATCGAGCGCCTTCGCCAGCTCGGCCGCGGTCGGCTCATTGAATTGGATCAACCGCACGTAACCGATCTTGAAAGCGCCAGCGAGATCCGGGTCGAGCAGCCGCGCGCCTTTCACGCTCTGCACCTTGATCTCCGCTCGCTCCAGCGCGTAATCCCGCACCTCTTTTGTTGCCGGCCGCATGATCGTGAGCGTCACCTTCTGACCCGGCACGCCGCGCAAGACATTGACCGCGTCCTGCAGCTCCATCCTTTCGGTCGAGTTGCCGTTGATCCGGAGAATCTGGTCGCCCGAGAGGATGCCCGCCTTCGCCGCCGGGGTGTCTTCCATCGGAGTGATCACGGTCAGCAGTCCGCCTTTCACCGAGACTTCGATGCCGAGCCCGTTGAAGCGGCTCCGCGTGTCGTCCTGCATGTCCTTGAAGTCGTCCGGATCCATGAACTGCGAATGCGGATCGAGCGAAGCGAGCATGCCCTTCATGGCGGCGTAAATCAGATCGTGATAGCTGGTCTTCTTCCCATCCACGTAATCCTGCCGGATCAACTGGACGGCGCGCGCGAAGACCGAGATCTGCGCGTAGCCCGTCTCCTCTTCCGCGGTCGCGCCTTGCGCGGCGGAGAGCCGGAAACCGACCAGGAGATTCACAAACAGCAAGCAGCCGATCGTGCTGATGAGAAGACGGCGCTTCATCGCGAGGCAGCGAAGTTCAAGGAAGCCGAGCATCGCTCACCGCAAAATTTTGGCAATCCTCAAACGGCGGGTAAGCTTGGCGCCCGTCGCCTGCACCTCGCATGAAACTTCTTCGCTGCGTCCTCTTCGCCATCCTCTCTCTCATCTCCCTCCCATCGCGCGCCGCTGAATCAGGACCCGACGCCGACCTCGAGAAGGTGAGCGAGGAATACATCAAAGGCTGGCTCTCCTCGCACCCGATCATGGCCACTTCGCTCGGGTTCCATGAATATGACGGGCGGATCAATGACTTCACCCGGCTCGCGATCGACGCGGAGCTCTCCCGGCTCCGTCGTTTCGACGAGCGGTTGAAACACTTCGACCCCGGAAAACTCAGTGCGCAGGGCGCGATCGACCTGCGCAATCTGCAGGCTGCCATCCGGCGCGATCTTTTCGAGATCCTGGACATGGGCTACTTCGAAAAAAATCCCATGACCTATGCGCAGGCGCTCGACGTGAACGTCTACATCAAACGCAACTTTAGCCCGCTCGAGGATCGGCTCCGCAGCATCATCGCGATCGAAAACCAGGCCCCGAATATGGTCATCGCCGCGAAGACGAACCTCGTCCCGGTCCTGCCGCGGCCTTACGTCGAACTCGCGATCGAAATTGCCCGCGGTTCCGCCGATTTCCTGAAAAAGGAACTGGTCGAAGCGGTGAAGACCGTCAAAGACCAGCGGCTGCTGGCGGGCTTCCAACTCGCGAATCGCAAAGCCGTTACTGCCCTGACGGATTATGCCAATTGGCTGGAAAAGGAGAAACTCCCGAAGGCGAACGATGAATGGGCGCTGGGTGAGGACAAATACCGTCGCATGCTCAGGGAAGGCGAGATGGTCGAAATGGCGCCGGCGCAAGTCCTGGAGATTGGGCTGGCGGAGCTGAAGCGCGAGCAGGAGGCATTCGCGGAAGCTGGGAAGATCCTCGACCCGAGCAAACCGGCGATCGAAGTCTTCAAAGCGATTCAGAAGGAACATCCCACACCCGAGGGTTTGCTGGCCGACACCGCGAAGAATCTCGAGGCCATCCGCAAATTTGTGATCGATCGGGAGATCGTCAGCATCCCGTCAAAGGCGCGCGCCGAGGTGAAGGAAACGCCGCAGTTCGCGCGCGCCACTTCCTTCGCGTCGATGGACAGCCCCGGGCCTTTCGAGAAAAAGGCGGCCGAAGCTTACTACTACGTGACGCCCACGGAGAACGAATGGACCGACGCGCAGAAGGAAGAATGGCTGACGGCGTTCAACTACTTTACCACCGACGTCGTCTCGATCCACGAGGTTTATCCCGGCCATTACACGCAATTCCTGCACCTGAACGCTTCCCAGGCCTCAAAGGCGGCGAAGATTTTCAGCAGCTACGCCTTCGTCGAGGGCTGGGCGCATTACACCGAAAAGATGATGCTCGATGAAGGGTTTGGCGCTGCCACCGGCGCCACGCCGAGCGAGGAGGAGGTGCAGCGCGCCGCGAAGTTCCGCATGGCACAATCGGACGAAGCGCTCCTCCGCCTCTGCCGCCTCATCGTCTCGCTCAAGATGCACACCCAGGGCATGAGCGTCGAAGAGGGCGCGCGATTCTTCCAGGAAAACTGCTACTACGAAGCGAAGCCGTCGCATTCCGAAGCGATGCGCGGCACCTACGATCCGGGTTACCTGAGCTACACCCTGGGCAAACTTCAGATTCTGAAACTTCGCGAAGATTACAAGGCGCAGGAAGGCGACAAATTCTCGCTCAAAAAATTCCACGACGAGATGCTGAAACACGGGATGCCACCGATTCGCCTGTTGCGCGAGATCATGCTGAAAGAGAAGGCGAGCTGGGACGCCGTGCTCTAACGGCGGCCTGACCGCCTTCCCCAGTGAAATTTGGCGGCCCTTCGCGAAACGGCGGGCAATTTCAAGACTATCGTCATCCAGGCTCAAGGTAGAGCGCCATGATGCGTTTTCTGTTTTGATGTCAATCGACCGAATTTGCATCGACCTATGAACGCGCACCTGCGACCGGGTATTGGTGTTACTTCCGCCCCAGCCAGACGAGAACCGGTCCACGCTCCCATGGCCCAACGAGGAGATCGGGGAGCTGGTCGCGATTGACGTCAGCTACGCCAAGGGTATTCGCGCCGTTCGGGCAGGGCACGCTGAAGGCGGGACTGAACTCGCCGCCGCCGCGATTGATCCAATAGCTCAGGCTTCGGGCGTCGCCCGTGGAGGTGCTGATCACGTCCAGCTTTCCGTCGCCGTTCAAATCCGCGATTGTCGGGCCGTAGCACGCCTCAGCCGGTTTGAGCTCCGCTCCTGCGCGGAAACTCCCCTTCCCGTCGCCGATGAAGAGCTGCAATCCGCGTGAGCCGTTGTTGCCCACGATCAGGTCCGGGCTACCGTCGCCGGTGAGATCGCCCGCCGCCAGCGCCGTCGGATCCTTCGGTCCATGAAACGGACTGGCGGGTGCCGCGTGGAAGCCTCCTTTGCCATCGCCCAAGAGCACGCCGACCGACTTGCCAAACCAGTTGGGCGTCGCGATGTCCGGATTTTGGTCGCGATCGAAGTCGGCCACAGCCACCACGTACGGATGGCGATCGGTGGAAATCGGTGAGTTCGAGGCCCTGGCGAATTTCCCCTTGCCGTCTCCGAGAAGGACCCAGACGCAGTTGTCGTTCGACTCGGCCAGGACGAGATCGAGATGCTGGTCGCGATTGAGGTCGCTCGCTGCGATCGCGTGGCAATGGGCCTTCGTGACCGGCACGCGCACTTTATCTGGAGTCGCAAATGTGCCGTCACCCTCGCCCAAGAAGATCCAGATCTCGTCGGTATCATGATGTGAGACCGCGATATCAAGATTGCCATCTTCGTTCAGATCGCCGAGTGCGACGCCGCTGGCGCTGGCCCCGGCCGGCACTTCGATCGGGTTCGCGACAGTAAACTCCGAGCCGGTTTGCGCGAGCAGGATGAAAACGGAGGCCGTTTCGCCGGAGAGGAGAACGATGTCCGGGGAGCCGTCCGCATTCACGTCGGCGACGGTCAACCCCGTGGCCTGGCTCACCGCCGGCAGAGTGAGGTCCGGCCGGCCGTGGAAGGGCGCGTTGGCTGCCAGCTCCGGTGCGGCGGCGTGCGCCACGAGAGGGGAACAGGCCAGTCCCAGGAAAAACACGAGCCTTGGCCCCTTGCAGCGGCGCAGTGCTTCATAGAACTGAGTGCAGCTCGTGTTCTTCACTCGTCCCCTTCCTCGTTGCCGCCACCCAACAATTCCGGCAAGAGCGGCTGCGGATTCGACGGCAGTTCCTCGACCTTCTGCAGCTTTTTCGTGATGGCGCGCGAGCGTACCTCGACATCTTCGATCTTTCGCGCGGCTTGCTCGAGCTTGTCTTTCACCGCGGAGAGCGCGCCGCCGAACTTCTGGAACTCGCTCTTCACCCCGGCGAGCAAATTCCAGACTTCGCTCGAGCTTTTCTGAATCGCGAGGGTGCGAAATCCCATCTGCAAACTGTTGAGCAACGCCGCCAGCGTGGTCGGCCCCGCAAAGATGACGCGGCATTCGCGCTGCACTTGTTCACTTAACCCAATGCGGCGGATCGCTTCCGCGTAAAGCCCTTCCGTCGGCAGAAACATGATCCCGAAATCGGTCGTGTGCGGCGGGTTGATGTATTTGCCGCAGATGTCTTTGGCGGCTTTGCGCAGCTGTGTTTCGAGCGCCTTCATCGAGTCCTCAATCGCGCGCAGATCCCCCTGCTCCTGGGCAGCGACCAGGCGCTGGTAATCCTCGACCGGAAACTTCGCGTCGATCGGCAGCCAGACCGGCGCGCCGTTTTGATCGCCCGGCAAACGCACCGCGTAATCGACCCGCTCCGCCGTCTCCTCCCGCGTCTGCACATTGCGCGCGAACTGCTCGGGCATGAGCACCTGGTCGAGCAGGTTGCCCAGCTGGACTTCGCCCCAGCTGCCGCGCGTCTTCACATTGGTGAGGACCTTCTGCAAGCCGCCCACGTCGCTCGCGAGTTGCTGCATCGCGCCGAGGCCCTGGTGCACCTGCTCAAGACGCTCGCTCACGAGCTTGAACGAATCGCCCAGTCGCTTCTCGAGCGTGCCTTGCAGCTTTTCATCGACGGTCAGGCGCATGAGGTCGAGTTGCTTCGAGTTATCCGCCTGCAGTTGCTGGAGTCGCGTATCCACGATCGAGCGCAATGCCTCCAGCCGTTGTTCGTTCGACTCGCTCAGCTTGCCGGTTTGGCTCACGACGTTCTCGATCGGCGCTTGCAACATCGCTCCGACCTCCGAGATCGATTTCACCGTCGTCTCGTTCAGCCGCTGCAACGCGCCGCTCAGCTCCTCGCGTTGCGCCTTGGCCGCGTGCGAAGTTTCTTCGCGGCTGCGCGCGAACTCATCGCGAAACATCCGCTCCTCGCGCTCCTGCGCCTGCTCGAGCTCTGCGAGCCGGCGGACCACTTCGTCGTCCCCCGCGGAGCGCCGACGCAGGAGAAGGAAGACGACCCCCGCGACCGCGAAACCGATGAAGGCGCCGAGCGCGAGATACATCGCAGGTGTCATTGCTAGCGAGTACCAGAACGGCGCTGCAACTTCAAGCGAGGCAGGGGGTAAACGCCGCGCGCATAAAAAATATAAAGTCCGCACAGCCCATCGTAAGACGCCGCGCGATTGGAACTTGCAGCCCAGGAGCAAGATTTATTTTCGCCGAGACAGCGGAAGCTTTCCTGGCCCGCTACACAGCGCAAACATGAAGATCTACCTCAGCGGGCTCTACTCCGGCGCTAGCCCGCAGCCCGGCATCGGGCTCTCGCGCTCACTTCGAATCGCGTATCCCGGCGCGACGATCGTCGGGGTGGAGTACTCGAATCGCAGCTCCGGAATTCACTGGTTAGGCTTCGATGAGCTTTGGCTGCAGCGGCCCTGGGAAGAGCTTGATCTGTCGGCGTATGGTGAGCTGATCGCGGAGTTGCTCGATGGTGGCGCACTTTGGATTTCGGGAACCGATCTTGAAGCGCTTTGGCTGGCGTCGGTCTTCCCTGACGGGCACGCGAATCTCTTGGGTCCGCCAGCGGTCGGATTGAGCCGCATCACAAAGCCCGGGGTCGAAGCACACCGGGGCTTGCCGCTCCAGATTCCGCCCTTCGTTTCGACGGATCATTCCGATTGGGATCTGCACGCGTTCTGCCGCAAACATGATTGGCGCGTCTGGTTGAAAGGTCCCTACTACGAAGCGGTGCGCACCAGATCGTGGGACCAGTTCGAGGCGGTTCGGGCCGCGCTCGCAAAGGTTTGGGCAACGCAACGGCTCTTCCTCCAGGCGCACGTTTCCGGTTACGAAGAATCCATCATGCTCGCAGCTTACCAGGGCGAGTTGCTCGGCTGCGTCAGCATGCGCAAACGCGAGCTGACCGAAGATGGCAAGACGTGGGCCGGCGACGTGACGGAGGTGCCGGGAAAATTCGCGACGCCGCTGCGCGAAATCATCCGCTCGCTGCACTGGAGCGGAGGCGCCGAGCTGGAAATGATTCGCGATCCGGAAGGTCAATGCTGGCTGCTCGAGTGGAACCCGCGTTTCCCCGCGTGGGTGCACGGCGCGACCATCGCTGGCTGTAATCTCCCGGCCATGCTCGTCGAAGCTGCGACCGGAATCCCGGCAGAAAAAACGACCGCACAATCCGAAGAATTCACGCGGGTCGTGCTCGAAGTGCCGGTGCGCGCGGGCTATCCGCTGCCGCCGTTGCCGGAGCCTTATGCGGGCGGCATTGGGCATTCGATGAAACATCCGTCGGGCATGCCGGCGCTGGCCGAGCGTCTGCACAAATTGCATCCGCACCTGATGAGCGCGCGCAGCTCGAACGGCTCCCCGCCGCCCAACGGTGTGGCCGCGCTTCCGCCATCGTTCCTGCGCGATCTCGCGGCGCAGGACTACGAGAAACTGCAGACGCCTTCGTTCCTGTTCATGGACACGACGGCGGCTGAACTTTTCAATCACGCCGCAAAGCTGGTAGAGCGCGTCAGCACGCCGGAGACCGAAGTGATTAACGGCTACAGCATCAAGACGAATCCTGACGCACGCCTGATCAAGCTCGCGCTCGACTCTGGCTTTTATGCCGAGGCGATCAGCTTGCTCGAAGTGCAGAAGGCGCTCGAAGTTGGCTTCAAACCCGAGGAGGTGATCTTGAACGGCCCCGGAAAATGGTGGCCCGCTGGATTGCTCCCGCAGCAACCGCTGCACGCCGTCTTCTGCGACTCGATCGCCGACCTCAACCGCGTCACCGCCGCTGCCGCGACGGGCGAGCTTCAAGCGAAGGTTTTTGGTGTTCGTCTGCGCACGCCGCACATCACCTCACGCTTCGGCATCCCGTTGAATACGCCGGAAGAATTTCGCGCGCTGATCGACTCCGTCGCCTTGCTGCCGCGCGACTCCGTCTTCGGCATTCACTTCCATATGGCGAGCAGCAACATCGGCGTCCGCCAGTGGTGGCATCTGTACATGTCGATGCTGCGCTGGTGTCGCTCGATCGAGAAGCTCACCGGTCGCCAGATCGAGGTGCTCGACATCGGCGGGGGCTGGTTCCCGGATGATTGGCATGAGGGCCGCGAAGATGATTTCACGAAGGCGGTGAAGCACGCGCAGGCGACTCTTCCGCACATTCGGCAGATTATTTCCGAGCCCGGCAAAGCGATGGCCCAGCCGTCCATGGCGCTGGCCATGCGGGTGCTCGAGATTCAGGAGATCAGCGATGAGACAACGGAAGCAGTCGTGGATGGTTCGATCGCGGAGTTGCCGATGTATTTCTTCTATCCACACCGTATTCTGCGGCGCGACACGACGACCGGTGAGCTTCAGCCCTTGAAACGGGGCAAGACGCGGCTGATGGGCCGGCTTTGCATGGAGCACGATGAAGTCGCCTCCAACGTCGAGCTGCCGGAAGGCACGCAGCCGGGCGATGTTTTGATCTTCTGCGACGCGGGTGGCTACGACAGAAGCATGTCTTATGTATTTGGGAGAGGGTAAAAATATCGTGATCGATCTGGAAGAAACCAACGGCGTCGACGTTGCGGCGGGCATTGCGAACTGGGAGAACTTCCCGGCTTCTTACATTTCGCACCACGGCACAGCGTGCTGCGCGATCGCGCGCGAGTGGATCACCGGGATGGATTTCTCGCAGCTCAACGCGGGACATCCGCTCACCGGCCCGCGCTGGCTGCGCAAGCTCTTCAAGTGGGGCCCGTCGAAGTGGCCAATGCATTGGTGCGAAGCGGTGCAGGAGAAGACGCTCGATTGCGGGGCGCTCGGCGCCTTATCGCATGAGCTTTACCTCGCGCGCGGCGTCCGGAGTTTCCCGGCGCAATTCATCCTCGAGTTCAATGACGTCTCCACGCGGCACTGGAGCGAGACCTGGGGTGCGGCGGGGAGCTGCGCGCCCTGGATCAGCGAAGGACTCATCTATCACGAAGGCTGCGCCGTCGCAGTGAACGAAAACGAGATCAAGCTCTGGGACGCGACTGCCACTTGGTGGATCAACCCGAAGCAGTTCGGCGGCTATGCGGGATTGCTGGCTGTCCGCGTCGTCGACACCCAATCCGAGACATCGGACACCTTCTCTTGGGGCGAGCATCGCATCCCGGCGAATACGTGGCACAAGGTCGAGCGCGCTCAGGCTGACTTCGCGAAGGAGAAACCTGCCAAGGCAGCACGAAAACGGGCGAGTCGTGCGAAGAAAGCGACGGAGCCAGCGGCGGTCACATGAGCGCCGAGGCGGCCCAAAGCGTCGACCCGCGGATCACGTACCCGTCTTACAAGTCGTTCGACGAGTTCATCGACGTCGCGTGGTTGAAGTCGCTCGACGGCTACGTCAGCGAACGGATCGAGAAGCGTCTCGCGGCCGAGAAGGATATCCCGTTCTACACCGGCCCGTTCACGATGAGCGAGAAAGCGCCGGTGAAGCCTGGCTCGAAGATGGTCTATCTCTCCCAACCCAAGGGCGAGGACAACTATTACGACCTCGATAATCCCGACGCGTGGAAACCGGCGGAAGGCGCGAGAGAATTCTCGGAACTGATGGAATTCATCCGCACGCTCCCGTTCAAAGCGACGGCGCGGATGTTGATTATGTACGATCCGGAAGGTCGTGCGGTCACCGCGCACCGCGACCATGTTAGCTACGATCTTTGCCACGAGTTCATCTGGTTTCGCACGAATCTGCGGAAGCCGTTCTATATGCTGAACGAGACGACGGGGGAGAAACAGTATGTCGAATCACACAGCGCGTGGTTCGATAGCGTGAATCAGTTCCACGGCGGCGACGCCACCGGCGAGCTCGCCATCAGTATGCGCGTCGACGGACTTTTCAGCGACGACTTCAAGAAGCAGATTCCGGTGCCGGCCTCCAATTTCGCTTCCACGCCTTCGCTCTGGGCCTGTGGTTAATTAAAACGAGACGCGCACGCCAGCAGACGCGCCACGTCCGAGCGCCGGGAAACCGAACACTTCCGAATAGCGCTCGTCGGTCAGGTTGTTGATCCGGCCATAAATCGCAAGATGGCGGTTGATCTCGTATTCCGCGGCGAAGTTCACGAAGGCGTAGTCTTCGATGTCTACGTTCCTCGGGAGAAAATCCGGCGGCGGAAAGCTCAGCTCTTCGCGCGCATTCACAAACTTCGCTTCCGCTGTCATCCGCAGCTTTCCAAACCAGAGATAGCTGCCGGAAAGGTAGACCTCGTTCCGTGGGCGTCGCGGTAAACGCGACCCCTGCGGCTGGTTGATGTCGGCTGCCGATGTCTTCTCCGCGTCGAGATAGGTGTAAGTCGCGATAAAGCTGAGATCCTTCAGCGGGCGCACCTTCAGCTCCGCTTCCAACCCCTGCGTCCGCGCCGCGCCCAGGTTTAACGTCTCGAACTGCCCGTTAAACCCGATCACGTTCGAAAGCCGGTTATGAAAGTAGGTGCCACCGAGCTCCACGCGCCCATTCCAGAGGCGCTGCTCGATCCCCGCGTCGAAGCCGCGGTTGCGCTCCGGCTCCAAGCCAAAGTTCATTCCGAAAATCTTATCCTGGCTGCTCGGCGGGCTGAACCCGGTCGCGTAGCTGGAGTGCAGTGTCGTGTCGGTCTGCGCAATCAAATAGCTGCCCGCGAAGCGATAGGTCCAGATGTCGCCGAACTGATTGAAGTGGTCGTAACGACCACCGGCGACGAGGTTCAGTCCCGTCACCGGAGTCACGCTTGCTTGTAAAAAAACCGACGTCTGCTCCGTCTCATCGCCGATGAAGGTCGGCTGCGGCCCGAAGAGCTGCGAAACGAACGGCCGTTCCTGCCCGGCGTCGACGTGACTGTAAAACGCGCCGGTCGTCAGCGTGAGCCACTTCGCCGGCTTCAGGTCGTTCTGGTAATCCAGCGTCAGCCGTTTGAAGAGCGCGCGGGTAGGCCCGACGAACCCGTCGTCGTTCGGGTCGTTCACCTGCCGCTCGTGGTCGTAGCTCACGATCAACTGGTGCCGCCACCATTCCACCGGGGTAAAGTCGATCCGCGGCGCGACCAGCCAGCGTTCCGTCAGGAAATTGTCGAGCGGCTTCGGATCGAAGATCGAGTTCGGGTTGCCGGTATCGGCTAACGAATAGGTGAAGAGAGTGCCGATGCGTAACTGCTCGTTAGGCGACCAGCCGACGTTCGCGACTCCGCTGCTGAGGCGATACTGGTTGTTCGGCCGCTCATTATCCGTGTCGAGCCGGCTGAGGCCGACGGAGTAATCGAATTGCTTCCAGCTTCCCGAGCTGCTGAACGCTTCGCGAAATGTCCCGAACGAGCCCGCTTCCGCGGAGACGGTGCCGGTGGGAACGCCGCTCCCGCGTTTCGTGAAAATCTGAATCGCGCCAGCCAGCGCGCGCGGCCCATAGAGCGTGCTCTGCGGCCCGCGCGCGACCTCGATCCGGTCGACGTCGTCGATCGTGAGATCGGCGAAATTAAACAGCCCGGCGAGACCCTGGTTAATCGGGATGCCATCGAGCAGCACCTGTGTGTGCTCGCTGCGCAAGCCGCGGGTGAAAACGGAGGTGAGCTGCCCGGGCGCGCCTGTTTGCACGACCGCCAACCCCGGCACTTCGCGCAACGCATCCGCCACCCGCCGGAGTTGGCGTTGCGCAATTTCCTCTGAGCCGACCACAGTCACGCTGGAGGGGGATTGATCCTCCGCGATCGGGAGCCGTGTCGCCGTGACGACAATCTCCTCAGTTTCACTCTCGGCTGGCGCTTCGTCGTTGCGAAGCCGTGATGTCGCCGCGTCTTGTGCGTGGCAAATAATAGGCGCGGCCGCCATCCCGACGGCCACGATGTGACTCAACCAACGTGAGCATTTCCGCATTTTCGTCTCCTCTGTTTGAGAGGCGGACGAACCGCGAGATGTCCTATACAGACACGCGGCAGCCCACTGCTCTCATTCTTCTTTTTTGCGAAGAAGTTTTGTCGCGCCGCGGCGGCAGAAAGGCCGGCCCCAAATGCTTTCGGGGCCGCTGCCGAGACGGCACGAATGAGGTGGAGCGGGCAAATATTCTGGCTCCTGGCTTTCGGCCCCGCCTTGCGGGACGCACCTTCTTCCCGCCTTCACCGCCGGCATGCGCCGGCGATTGGCTAGTGGGAAGTCGTATCCAGTTACAGCAGCGCTACTGCTCCCGATTACTCACGGGATTTCTCGCGCCGATCCACTGATCAAACTCGCAAAGAACCGCGCGAGAAGTAGCGGCTTGCGCTTAATGGCTCAAGATTTATTTGTCCCTCGCGGCCGATTGACCGCACGCTTCCCGCGATGCCTTCCCCCTCCGCTCTGAACCTCCTCGTCACCGGCGGCGCCGGCTTTATTGGCTCGAACCTGGTTCTCGCCCTGCAGGAGGAATTTCCGCGGTCCCGGCTGACCGTGATCGACGATTTTCGCTCGGGTGACTTCAAGAATCTCGTCGGCTACGGTGGCGATTTCGTCGCGCAGGATCTGGTGCGCCTCGATTGGAATGAGCAATTCCAGAGATCAAAATTCGACGGCATTTTTCACATGGCGTCCATCACCGACACGACGAATCACGACCAATTCGTGCAGACGCACGACAACGTCGAAAGTTTTCGCCGTTTGCTGGACTTCGCGCGCCGGGACAAAACGCGCGTCGTTTATGCGTCCTCCGCCGCTACCTACGGCAACGCGGACCGCGCGAGTGCCGAGACGAGCGACGCCGCGCCCTCCAATGTCTACGCCTTTTCGAAGGCGATCATGGACAACCTCGCGCGCCGCGCAACCGCGGAAGACAAGGATTGGGTGATCGTCGGCCTGCGATTTTTCAACGTCTATGGCCCGCGCGAGGCGCACAAAGGCGTGCCCGCGAGCATGATCTACCATCTCGCGCGGCAAATGAGCGCCGGGCAGCGTCCACGCATCTTTAAACACGGCGAGCAGCAGCGCGATTTCGTTTACGTGCAGGATATCGTGCAGGGCTGCCTCCGTGCCTTCGAGGCGCTGAAGAGCGGCATCTACAATCTCGGCTCGGGCGAGGCGCGTTCCTTCAATGAGCTGGTCCAGATCCTCAACCGCTCGTTAGGCACGAGCTTCGAGCCGGAATACATCGAGAACCCACACGCACATTACCAGAACTTCACGCAGGCGGATTTGTCGGCCGTGCGCGCCGCGCTGCAATACGAGCCGCGCTATCCGCTGGAGGCGGGGGTAGCCGATTACATGCGCTGGCTGTATCCCGCCAAGTTTCCCAAGCAATGAAAGCCAAACGACGCTCAAACAGCCCCGAAGAGACCAACGCCGCGCTCGCGGCAAAGAAAGGCCCGGTCTCGAAATTTATCGCCCGGAATTATCGCCACTTTAACGCCGCCGCGTTACTCGACGCCGCCAAGGGCTATGAGCAACACCTCGCCGCCGGCGGCAAGATGTTGCTGACGCTGGCGGGCGCGATGTCGACCGCCGAACTCGGCATTTCGCTCGCGGAGATGATCCGCCGCGACAAGGTGCACCTGATCGTCTGTACCGGGGCAAACCTGGAAGAAGATATTTTCAATCTCGTGGCGCACGACCATTACGAGCGCGTGCCGCACTACCGGCAACTCACCCCAGGGGACGAGGAGCAACTGCTCTCGCGGCACATGAATCGCGTGACCGACACCTGCATTCCGGAGATGGAGGCGATGAGGCGGATCGAGAAGGCGGTCCTCGCAGAGTGGGTCGCAGCCGACCGCGCCGGAGAGCATTATTTCCCACATGAGTTCATCTACAAGATTCTTCGCAGCGGGAAGCTGAAGAAGAGCTACCAGATCGACCCGAAAAATTCCTGGATGGTGGCGGCCTGCGAAAAGAATCTGCCCATCGTCGTGCCGGGCTGGGAGGATGCGACACTCGGTAACATGTATGCGGCGGCGGTGATCCGCGGTGACGTGAAGAACGTGCACACCGTGCGCACCGGCATCGAGTACATGACCTGGCTCGCGGATTACTACACGAAAAACTCGAAGCGGCTGCGCAACCGGGAGGGCTCGATCGGGTTCTTCCAGATCGGCGGCGGCATTGCCGGCGATTTCCCGATCTGCGTCGTCCCGATGCTGCACCAGGATCTCGAGCGCACCGGGGTGCCGCTCTGGGGTTATTTCTGTCAGATCAGCGATTCGACGACGAGCTACGGAAGCTATTCTGGCGCAGTGCCGAACGAAAAAATCACGTGGGGCAAGCTCGCGCCCTCGACGCCGAAGTTCGTGGTCGAAAGCGACGCCACGATATGCGCACCCTTGATCTTCGCCTGGGTGCTCGGGCAATAGGAAAGATCGACGCCGACGGCCAGCCCTAGCCTTCCCAGAAGAAACGCGTCGGGCGATCAATTTCCGGCGGCAGGCTTTTGTGCACCGGACAGTTGAGCGCAGCGTTTTCGAGAATTTCGCGCTGCGGCGTGCTGGCGGGTAATGGGATGTACACTTCGGAGGGAAGACCGACGATCCGGCGCGGGGTATCCTTCGACATTTCTTTGCTGACCTTCACCGTCATCCCTTTGACGTCGAGACCGTTCTTCTCCGCTGCCATCGCGAGGATGGTGGACATGCAGGTGCCGAGCGCCGTCGCCACCAGATCGGTGGGCGAGAACGATTCGCCTTTGCCGTTATTGTCGACCGGCGCGTCGGTCGCGAGTTCGCCCTTGGAGGGCTCGTGCACGGCGGCGCAATGAAGACCGCCCGTGTAGCGGATGGAAATGTTGACCATGCGCGGACTATCACGCGCAGTCTGCTTCGTGTCACGGGAAGCGCGGGCCAGAGGCGGACGCAGAACAGGCGGATCGCGCTTTCGCACGATCCACCTGCCAGGTTCGAAGACGGTCTACGCTTACGAAGGATTCTTCGACGCGTCGCGCAGGGCTCTCACACGGTCGTGCGCCGCTTTGATGTCCGTATATTGCGTTGAGAGGATGTCGCGCGCCGGCGACGGCAGCTCCTTTTCCATGGCCTTCTTGTATTCCGCGACCGCGGAATCTTCGCCGCGCTCGCACTCCGCAAGAATGGCGTGGTCATCCTGGCTCGAAATCGCAGACTTCATGTTGATCCACGCGCGATGGAGCGCCCCGGCGGTGCTGCTGGAATCTTCGGGATCGGAATCACCCATCTGAATGATGTGATTCTGCAGCTCGCCGGCAAATTTCGAGCGCTGGAGGGAGAACTCGCTGAAGAGCGACTTCAGCTGCGAATCCTTGACCGCTTCCGAGGCCTGACGAAAACCTTCCTGCCCGTCCTTCAGCGTTTCGATCACGCTGTTGAGCGTGGAGATGACTTCTTTGTTTTGACTCATACAAGCAATACGCATGTCGCAGCGAAACGCGTGTTTCCGGGGCGCGATTTCCCGCGCAAGCTTGCGACTGCAGGAGCGCGGCCGTAACTTGGGAGCATGACTAACAACCGCACAGGCAAGGATTTAACCAAGGAAGCCCCGCGCAGCCCAAAAACGCGTCTGGGCGATTATGTGATCCTGGCGCGCACGCTGGATAAATGCCGCGCCCTCCTCTGGGGCAATATCGGCGAGTACCACTTCGATTGTCCGCTCGATAATATGCTTTTTGGTCCGATGGGCATCAAGGGCGACGACTTCAAGGCTGAGGTAGAGAAAGGCGCCAGCGACGAAGAGATGGTGCAATGGATGGGGAATCACGGAAATAAGATGTCGGCCGCGGAAGTGAAAACCTGGAGGGACGGCATGATGGCGGCAAATCCCTACGACAATCCGGAAAAGCGGGATTGGTTTGTCGAACAAGTCTCCGTCTACAAGCTCGATCCGGCGACGACGACGCTGTTTGATTGGCTCGACGTGGACGACAAGGAAAGCTACTCCGCGACGAAGGCGGCGCAGGCGGCGTAGGCGACGCGCAAGCGGTGCAGCTTCTGCCTGCGCAATGGCCGCCAGGTCGCCGTGAAAGTGCAGCGCCCGCAGATTCGCGAACGCATGGTGGAAGACTCCTCGGCGCTGGGGAACATGCAACCAACTCTGATCACTGCGGCTTGATCACCGGCGGGACGATCGCTTCGCTGTCTCCGGTATCCATCCCGTGCTGCAGCCGGCTGTGGCCGGCGCCGTAGACGAAGTAGATCACGAGCCCGATGATGAGCCAGATGAAGAAACGCACCCAGGTCTCGATCGGGAGGCTGAGCATCAGCGCGACGCAAAAGAGCACGCCCAGGATCGGGAAAAAGGGTACGAACGGTACGCGGAACGGACGCGGGCGATTCTTATCCGTTCGGCGCAACACGATCACTCCCAGGCAAACGAGGGTGAACGCGAAGAGCGTGCCGATGTTCGTCAGATCAGCGAGCGACCCAATGTCGGTAAACATCGCCACGCCGCCCACCACGGCCCCGGTCCAGATCGTCGTGATATAAGGCGTCCGAAAGCGCGGATGGATTCGGGCGAAGTAGCGCGGCAACAATCCATCGCGCGCCATCGCCATGAAAATGCGCGGCTGTCCCAGCTGGAAAACCAGCAGAACGGAGGTAAGCCCCGCGAGAGCGCCCGCGCTGATGAGCGCCTGCGCCCACGGTTTGCCCGTAAACGCGGTGGCGACCGCGGCCGAGTCGCCGAGGTAAATCGTGTATTTTTTCATCCCCGTCAGGACCAGAGACATCAGCACGTAGAGGATCGTGCAGATGATCAGGCTCGCGATCATTCCGATCGGCAGATCGCGCCGCGGGTTTTTCGTTTCCTCCGCCGTGGTCGAGACGGCATCGAAACCGATGAAGGCAAAAAAGACGATCGCCGCTCCGCTCATGACGCCTCCGAAGCCGCTCGGCATGAAGGGATGCCAATTCTCCGGCGCGACCATGAAGGAACCAAAGGCGATCACAAAAACCACCACCGCCAGTTTGACGATCACGATCGCGCTGTTCGCGGTGGCGCTTTCCCGAATGCCATAAATGAGGAGCGTTGTGACTGCGGCCACAATGAAAAACGCGGGCAGATTGAGCGCGATCGGGTGACCGGCGATGATTGGCAAAGTGCTCGACGAGTAATCGCTCAAAGCCGCCCCGCCTTTCGCGATGATGGTGCCGGCAGTGGTGTGATCAGTCACCAGCCAGAGCGGAAATTTCAGGTGCAGTCCGAAAGGGAGATTGCCCAGGAGTTGGACGAAATAGCCTGACCAACCGACCGCCACCGCCATGTTGCCGACCGCGTATTCGAGGATCAAATCCCAGCCGATGATCCAGGCCACGATCTCGCCCAGAGTTGCGTAGGAATAAGTGTAGGCCGAACCCGAGACCGGAATCATCGATGCGAGTTCGCTATAGCAAAGGGCGGCAAACCCGCAGGCGACCGCCGCCACGACAAATGAGATCGCCACGGCTGGTCCCGCCGCCGGCCGACCAAAAACGAGATCGGTCCCCTGCATCCATGAGATGATGAAATTGAGCACCGGGGTTTTGATGAGCGACTCGCCTACGCGCGTCGATTCGCCGGCCGCGGCCGTTCCGGCCAGCGCGAAAATGCCCGCGCCGATGATCGCACCGATTCCGAGACAAGTGAGGTCGAAGGCGGTGAGCGAGCGCTTCATGAGGCGGTCGGGCGCTTCCGATTCGCGGATGAGAAGTTCCGGACTCTTGGTTTTGAACAGTTGAGAGGCCATATGGATGCTTCGTGGATTGAACCCCGCCTGCGCGGGCGAGCTCCATCAGAGCGGAGCGGACGCCGGAGGTCGATGTCTTTTTCGCGCTGGTCTGGCCCGGATTTAGCTGCCTCACAGCCATGTCGCCCGGGTCTTTCGCTGCCGAATTTCAGTGGCGCCGCTACTGGCCGCGAATCTCCTCTTCAGCTCGCTGCGCCGTCGGTGTTGTCCTCACCGCGACGCTTTTTCCCTTCCGGGAATAACCCCGAAGATCAGGGCGCTTGTGACGACTGCGCGCGCCTGCTAAAGCTCACGGCATGGGTCGCCAATGGCTGCATGCAAAACGGGAAGTCGCCGGCCTTAAGAAGGGCCAGGTCACCGGCAAGCTGGTGAAGGAAATTATGGTCGCTTCGAAGCTCGGCGGCGCCGATCCGAACGGGAACGCGCGGCTCTTCGCAGCCGTCGAAAAAGCGCGTCGCGCCAGCGTCTCGCGGGACGTGATCGAGCGCGCGATCAAGAAAGGCGCGGGCATTGGCGGCGAGAAACTGGAGATGGAGCACGTCGTCTTCGAAGGCTACGCCCCAAACAAGGTGCCGCTCATCGTGGAAGTGCTGACGGATAACACCAACCGCACCACGCCTGAGATGCGGGTCCTGTTCAAAAAAGGCGGCCAGCTCGGCGCACCCGGGAGCAACAAATTTCTCTTCGATCACGTCGGATTGGTGGAAGCCCACCATGCCGCGGACGGGGTGGACATCGAGGAGGCGGCGATCGAAGCCGGGGCGCAGAACGTCGAAGCCATCTCCCACGCAGAGAATGACGACATCCCCGCCGAAGCGAGCGGGGCGCGTTTCACCACGGAACGCACCGATCTCCACGCCGTCTCGCAGTGGCTGGGTCAAAACGGCTGGACTGTGGTGACGAGCGAGCTGGCCTACATCGCGAAAAGCCATCCCGAGCTGAACGACGAAGAGCGCACCCAGACCGGCGAATTTCTCCAGATGCTCGAAGATCACGACGACGTCCACCGCGTCTGGGCCGCGCTCAAGTAGCGGCCGGGCTGTTGCAAAATTCTTCAAAAAAGCTGCATCCAACGGCCCGCTGGCCTCGAAGAACCGCCAAACTGCCACGAACGGCGGTCTTCACCCGAAAAATTAGAAAGCTCCCTCTATGATCCCTCGCAAAAGCATCTTCGGCCTTCTCTCTCTCCTTTGCTGTCTCGCCCTGTCACAGGCGCGCGCCAACCATGTCGATTTCATGACGGACGGCGCCTTTATCCAGAGTGGCCCCGGCAGTCAGGTCGCAACCGGTTCTGCCGCAAACATCCTCGGCACGATGCGTAGGATCACCATCACTGCCGGAAGCGCCTCTCTCACGGCGGGAGGGCCTCTCAATTTTATGGCCGGGGCAGGCGCCACCAATCTCACGCTCGGTTACGGTACCCCATTCGGCGGAGGCGCATTCACGGCAAACTTCATCAACCCGGGAACAAATGATTGGAACTCGATCGTGGTCAGTCTCTCGAACGTTTCCCCCGCGGCTGGTGGCACCCTCAGCCTCACCGTCGACAACGCGGGGAACCAGTTCACCTTTGCTTCGCAGCCGATCACGGGCGCGGGCAACTACACGTTTTTCTATAACCAGGCTGCGGGCAGCGGCGTCAACTTTCTTTCGATCAACGGTCTCCAGGCCAACCTGAACAACGCTGCCGCCAGTAGCTCCTATTCACTCGCGGGCATCACGCGCGTGAATTCCGTTCCAGAACCAGGCACGATGGCGTTGGCGGTTCTCGGCAGCCTCTTTGGTGGATTCGCGCTCTACCGTCGGCGCCGCCTCGCGTAAGGGAATCACGTTCAACCGCTGCGGGGCGATCCATGCGTTGGATCGCCCCGTTTTCGTTTGCGCCCGCACCTCCGCAGAGTCGAGCGCACGCGGCCGCGGATTGATTTCTTGAATTTCACGCGTCTTTCACGTCACTCTGCGGTGTCGCCACGACCGCGCGTCATCCGCGCCGTCCCGACCTCCTCATGTCCGACGAAACGACTCCCTTTATCCTCGGCGATGCGGCCGTCGATGCTCTTGCGACACAACGAAAGCGCCGTTTCTTCCGCCGAAAACACGCTCCCGCGGCCGCAGACCAGGCACTCACCGATTGCGAAAATTGTGGAGCGCCGCTCGCCGGCGAATTCTGCGCAAAATGCGGCCAGCATGCGATCGACTACCGGCGCTCGCTCGTCTCCCTCGTGGTTGATGCAGCGGATTCGTTCTTCAACTGGGACACCAAGTTTCTCAAATCGGTCGGCATTCTTCTGCTCCGGCCCTGGCAGCTAACGAACGACTTTAACGCCGGCCGCCGCGTCCGTTATGTCCATCCGCTGCGGCTTTACCTGCTCGCGAGCGTCGCGTTCTTCCTGCTCGCCAGGATGGTCAATCTCAACTCGGCGGACTCGTTCAAGTTCGATCCCAATGACCGCCAGGGGATCGATACAGCGCTCGCCAAACTGACCGCGCCTGAATCTCCCCTGAATCCCGAGGAACGTGCCAAAGTGGATGCGGCCCGTGCCCAGCTCGCTCAGATGAACGCCGAAACGCTCACCCCCGAACAACGTCGGCAAATGCAAGCCGCGCTCGGAACGCTGATCGCTTCGAGCGTGAGAAAAGGACTTCGGGAGAAAGATCACGCGAAGCTCGAGGCCGCTCTGGACCGCCTGCCGAAGCCCATCCCGTCACCGGCCGCGCCTGGCCCCGACATCAGTGATCTGCCCGCCCCACCTGCGGTCCCGAGCCCCACTGCGAGCCTCCGCTTTTCCGAAGATCCGGAACACCCCAACACGAGGTTCGAAAACTGGCTCCAGCGCCGCATCAAAGACAAGGTGGGCGAGGACGGGACGAAGGTGCAACTCTTCCTCGACACCCTCCGCAGCAACCTCCCGACGATGATGCTGTTTTGCATTCCGCTCTTCGCCCTCATCCTCAAAGTTCTCTATCTGCGGAAGCGGCGCTTCTATGTCGAGCACCTCGTCTACGCGCTGCACATTCACAGCTTCGTTTATGCGGACGTGGTCCTGATTACGCTCCTCGCGATGGGTATGGCACGATTTCTCCCGGCGCTTCGGGGATGGCTCATCGGCCTGCTTTCTGTTGTTCTGATTGTGCAGGTCTTTCTCTCGATCCGGCGCGTCTATGGCCAAGGGTGGTTTTTCTCGACCATGAAGTTTTTTGTCGGCGGCGTGGCTTACCTCGTCATCCTCGCACTCGCGATCGGCGCGACCGCGTTCCTCACCCTCCTCCTGCCGTAGCGCCGGTTTCTACCTGGAAATCAGAGCCCGCGCGTGCGCCAGAGCTTCGCCGATTTTCGCTGCATCTTTGCCCGCGCCGCGCGCGCCATCGGGGCGGCCGCCGCCTTTGCCGCCGACGATCGGTGCGATCCCCTGGATGATCTTGCCCGCCTGGACCTTGGCCGTGAACTGCGGGGCGACGGTGGCAACGAGCGCGACATTTCCCTCGTTCACGCCCGCGAGCACGACCACGCCGCCAAATTGCTGCTGCTTCAACGCCTCCGCGATTGCCTGCAATTGACCGCCGGTCGCCGCGCCGAGATTCTCCACGATCACCGGCACGTCGCCGATCGTCTCTGCTCGACCGATGAGTTCCCGCGCTGTTTCCGCAGCTTGTTTCTGCTCCAGCGCTTTCATCGATTTCTCGAGCGCCTTCTGCTGCGCGAGCATTGAGTCGATCCGCTTCTCGAGATCGCCCAGCGGCGAGTTCAACTTGCCCGCCAGCGTGCGGATTAACTCCTGGTCGCGCTTCGCCGCCTCGTAGGCATTCCATCCCGCGACCGCTTCCACGCGTCGCATCCCGGCCGCGATCGCCGATTCCGCCACGATCCGGAACAGCCCGATCTCGCCTGTCCCGCGCACATGCGTGCCGCCGCATAGCTCCATCGAGTAGCCATCGAGCGCGCGCGCCTCCCCCCCGATCTGCACCACGCGTACCGTGTCGCCGTACTTGTCGCCGAAGACCTGTATGATCTCCGGCCGCCCCTTCACCTCCTGATACGGCATCTCCGTCCACGAGACGGGCGCGTTTTCGACGATGCGCTCGTTCACCAGCTTCTCGACATCGCGCAGTTGCTCCGGCGTGAGCGCGGCGTGATTGAAATCGAACGTCAGCTTCTCCGGGCCGACGTAGCTCCCCTTCTGCGCGGCCTCGCGTGACACCACTTCGTGCAAAGCCCAATGCAGCAAATGCGTCACCGTGTGATGCCGCTCGATCGCGCGCCGGCGCGCGGCATCGACTTCAAGCGTGATTCTCTCACCGGGATTAGGAACACCGGGGTCACAAAAGAGGACGGTTGCGGTGCCGGATCTCGCCGTTCCCTTAACCGGAAATCTGTTGCCCGTTTCATCAATGATGAACCCGGTGTCGCCGACTTGTCCGCCCATTTCAGCATAGAAGGGCGATACGTCTACGACGACCCCATCTCGGTCTAAAGCGTTCAAGACTGAAAACACGTGCGCAGACGTCGTCAGAACATCGTAGCCGACGAATTTGGTTTCAATATCGGTACGCTTGTGATGGACGGAAATGACTTCCTTCTTCTGCGCCGCACGCGCACGCGTGCGCTGCTCCTCCATCAGGAGCTCGAAGCCTTCGACGTTGACTTGAAGCCCGCGCTCTGCGGCGAGGAGCTGTGTCAAATCAAGTGGAAAGCCGTAGGTATCGTAGAGTTTGAAAGCATCCTCGCCCCTGATTGTCGGGAGAAATACCTGCCGAACCGCGCTTGGATTGGTCACCTCCGCACTTTGCTGAACGCCAGCACACGCCTGCTCGAACAATGCCAATCCCACATCCAGCGTCGCGTTGAACGCCTCCTCCTCCCGCCTGACCGTGTCATGCACGAGCTGCTGCTTCGCGCGCAGCGCGGGAAAGATGTCGCCCAGCGTGGCAGCGAGGACGTTGACGAGCTTGTAGAAGAACGGTTCGTGGAAACCTAACGTGCGGCCATAGCGGACTGCGCGACGCAGGATGCGTCGGAGCACATAGCCGCGCCCTTCGTTGCTCGGCTGGATGCCGTCGGCAATCGCGAAGCTAAGGGTGCGGATGTGATCGGCGATGACGCGGAAGGCGACGTCGATCTTCTCCTGCTCCGCGGAATCGGGGGTCGCCCGGGCGTCTGCCGGACTGGCCGGCGCGTTCGCGGTCGAGGACCCTGGCCGGGGAGCGTCCAAACCGTCCTGCGTCGAGCTTTCTCCACCATGTGTTGCTGCTCCAGAGACGGTTGTCGAAAACTCAACGGTTTCTGTCGCTGCCGAACCGGGTTCCGCCGCAGCCGAAGACAGATCCGCGCCCGGCAAAGTCGATGCGTATCGCTTCCCGCTCATTCGCTCGATCTCGTCGAAGATCGGCCGGAACACGTCGGTCTCATAGTTAGAGATGTTGCCGGTGAAATCGGTGAAGCGTTTCGTCCCTTGGATGATCGAGCAGGCGCGCTCGAAGCCCATCCCGGTGTCGACGTGCCGCGCCGGCAGCGGCACGAAACTGCCGTCCAGGTTCGCGTTAAACTGGATGAACACCAGGTTCCAGATCTCAATGCAACGCGGGTCGCCCGCGTTGACGAGCGCGCCCTTGGTGTCACCAGCGGGCGTCAGATCGACGTGCAACTCCGAGCACGGACCGCACGGGCCGGTGTCGCCCATCATCCAGAAGTTATCCTTCTTGTTGCCGTTCACGATCTGCACGGCGGGATCCAGCCCGGCTTGCGTGAAGAGGCGCGCCCAATGGTCGTGCGCCTCCTGGTCGAACTCGCTCGGCTCACCGTCTCCTGGTTGGTAAACGGTGGCGTAGAGGCGCGGCGGCGGCAGGCCCCACCGGTTGACGACTAACTCCCACGCCCACTCGATCGCCTCTTTCTTGAAGTAATCGCCGAAGCTCCAATTGCCGAGCATCTCGAAAAACGTGTGGTGATACGTGTCGAGGCCGACGTCGTCGAGGTCGTTATGCTTCCCTCCGGCACGGATGCACTTCTGCGTGTCGGCTGTGCGCGGCGGCTGCCACGGCGCGCTTTGTTGGCCGAGGAAGAGCGGCACGAACTGGTTCATGCCGGCGTTCGTGAAAAGCAGATTCGGCGAATCCGGCAGGAGCGAGGAAGAAGGCACAATGGTGTGCTGTTTCTCGCGAAAAAAATCGAGGAACGATTGGCGGATCTGCGCGGCGGTCATGGCGTTGCGAAAAATTCAGCGGCGGCGGCGGTCAACGCCCGGGCGTAGGCGGCAGTCCGATGCGACGTGAACGCGCGACGAGTTCGCCCTCGTTCTCCTGCCAGGTATGGCTAGGATCGCCGTCGAGCGGCCCCCAGAGCAGGTGGCCGGAGCGGCGCCAGTTATCGAGCATGATGCCCTCTGCAAACGGCTGCCCACGCGCAGCGACGACGATCACATTGTGCTCGGTGTCCGTGCCGGCGTCGGATTCCGCCCAATGCAGCTGCAGCGTCTTGAGCTTCAGTGTGTTCAGGCGCTTCAACAGCTCCTCGGCGAACTGGAAGCAGTATCCATATTTGCGTGCTCCCAGATGGATCAGAAAGCTGTGGAAGACGGGCGACGAACCCATCCGCCACTCGCGCGCGAGTTCACGACCCGTCGTGAATGCGACCGATGAAACCTTGCGCGCTTCGTTGGGATCGACTCGCGGTCCTAATTGCGAAATGCGCGCGACTAATGCCGGATCGTCGGAGGAATTCGCGAGCACGAGCTGATTGCGCGCACGTGCTTCCGCCGACGCTGCAAGTGCGGCGAACGCGAGGGCGAACGCGAACTGTTGGACCGAACGCAGGCGCACTACTTCTTTTCTTCGTCGAGCTTCGCCTTCACCGCCGTCTCGATCTCCTCGTAGAGCGCGGGGTCGTTCTTGAGGACTTCCTTCGCGGCATCGCGGCCTTGCGCGAGCTGCGCGCCTTTGTAGCTGAGCCACGAGCCACGTTTCTCGACGATCTGTTTTTCGAGCGCGAGATCGAGCAGCGAGCCGGTGGTGGAAATGCCTTCGTTATACATGATGTCGAATTCGGCTTCGGTGAAGGGCGGCGCGACTTTGTTCTTCACCACTTTGACGCGGGTCCGATTGCCGGTCACGACGCCGTCGGTTTGTTTGATCGCTCCGATGCGACGGATATCAACCCGCACGCTGGCGTAGAATTTCAGGGCTTTGCCGCCGGGTGTGGTTTCGGGATTGCCGAACATGACGCCGATCTTCTCGCGGATTTGGTTGGTGAAAATGCAGCAAGTGCGCGCTTTCGAAATCAAGGAGGTCAGCTTCCGCAGCGCCGCGCTCATCAGGCGCGCCTGCGCTCCCACCGTCGAATCGCCGATCTCGCCTTCCAGTTCCTGCTTCGTGACCAACGCCGCCACGGAATCGAGCACAATGACGTCGAGCGCGTTCGAACGCACCAGCGTCTCGACGATGCGCAGCGCCTCTTCACCGGAGCTCGGCTGCGAGACGAGGAGATCGTCCATATTGACGCCAAGCCGGCGGGCGTATTGCGGATCGAGCGCGTGTTCGACATCGATGAACGCAGCCAGCCCGCCGCGCTTCTGCGCCTGTGCGATCACCGTGAGCGTGAGCGTTGTTTTGCCCGACGATTCCGGACCGTAAACTTCCACCACCCGGCCGCGCGGAAATCCGCCGACCCCGAGCGCGCGATCGATCAAAATATTGCCGGTCGGGATGACCTCGATATCGACGATCTTCTCATCGCCGAGGCGCATGATCGCGCCGTCGCCATAGTCTTTGGCGATCTGCTGAATCGCCAGATCGAGGTTCTTATTGCGCGCGACGATCAGTTTGTCTTCGCCGGTTTTTTCTTCGGTTTTGGAGGCCATAAAGCGCTTCTTAGGTACGTCGGAGCGCTGGCCGCGCCAAGCAGAAAAGCGCGGCCAGACTCGACACTGGTGGAAGCCGCCGCGTCCGCCCGCCGGCCGCCGTCGTCTGGGGATATCAAACGGGCTCCCCGCGCTGGCGGTCTTAGAATTGACGAAGGTTCTGATCGAAAAAACCTCTCGTTGGCGAGAAAATCTCCCCCGTACAAGAGCGAGCCGCCACCCCCGCGGGTGACGGCTCGTTTGTTTCCTGCGAGAACCCGAATTCTACGAAACCGTGATCTTGCGCGGCTTCACCTGCTCCGCTTTCGGCAGAGTCAGAGTCACGACGCCGTGCTCGATCTTCGCCCCGATTTTCGAGGCGTCGATGGAGAGATCAAGCTCGAAGGCGCGCCGGAAGTTCTCCCGCCGCGATTCGCGATGCAGAAGCGTCCCCTGCACCGTCGGGAGGGAACGCCGTCCGACGATCGTGAGCTCGTTATTTTCGACCCACATTTCGAGGCCTTCCTTGTTCACCCCCGGCATTTCCACCTGCAACGTGTAGACGTCGCTGTTCTCCAGGACGGTTGCGATCGGCACCACGAACTGGTCGTTCGCCTGCCGGCCGTTGCCGTTGCCGCCATTCTGTTTCCGTTCCTCACGAACTAAAGTGTCCATCTTGATTTCCTTTCTTTAATTGATGTTGACCTGAATCTGCTTCGGTTTGACCTCCTCGGCCTTCGGAAGCGTGATCGTCAGGATGCCATCCTTGTAATTGGCATTGACCTTGTTCACGTCCACCTGCGTAGGCAGCGAGATGCTGCGGCGGAATTTGCCCACCACCCGCTCGGAGCGTGCGGCCTTGTCGCCTTCGGAGACTTCATCCTTGCGTTCTCCACTGATGGTCAGCATCCCGTCATGCAGCGAGATATCGATCTCTTCTTTGCGCAGGCCGGGGAGTTCCACGACGGCGACGACATCGTCGGTCGTCTGGTAAAGATCGACCGCTGGAGTCCAGCCGTTAAAGAGCTGAACTTGGCGCGGCGCGTTCGCCCAGAAGGGCCCCTCGAAGAGAGAGTTGAGCTCGTCGCGAAGATTCGCCCAGCGGTCGAGCGACCGCCAGACGGAGGTGTCAGGTGTCTGATATCGAATGATGCTCATTGGATGTTTTCCTTTCTGTTGAACTGATGAGTTTTCTCTGAGCTAACGGAATGCCAAAGGGCGGGCGGAGGCGCTTCTATGGCGTAAATCGCTCTGTGTTAGCGAGCTACGGTCATTCGCCCGGAGAGTTATTGGCCGGAACCTGTGGCATGTTGGCACACCAGTGCAGGTCATGGACCCGCTCTGATTGAGCCAAATCTACACGCTTGAGCCGGAGTTGAACTCACTTCGGTGCGACTGAATTGCAGTACCGCACGGTCCGCGGTAGTTCTCTTTGTGCACCGCAGCGACGATGAAAGCTTCATGCGAGCCGCTCTCGCACAGGCCAGGAAAGGGCTCGGCCGCACCAGCCCGAATCCCGCAGTCGGCGCCGTGCTCGTGGTGGATAACAGCATTCTGGCGAGCGGCTTCCATCGCGCCGCCGGCAGGCCACACGCGGAAGTCGAGTGTTTGAAGAAGATTCCGCAGCCGGTGCCGCCGCATGCGACTCTGTATGTGACGCTTGAGCCATGCTCGACCCAGGGCCGCACGCCGCCGTGCACGAACGCGATTGCCGCCGCCGGCGTCCGAGAAGTGGTCATCGGCGCCACAGACGTAAACCCGAAGCATGCCGGCCGCGGGATCGAGGCACTCCGCGCCTGCGGGATCGAAGTGCGCGCCGGAGTCCTTGAAGGAGAATGCCAAGCGTTAAACGAAGCGTTCAACAAGTGGATCGTCACTCGCCGCCCGTTCGTAATCGCGAAATGCGGCATGGGCCTCGACGGGCGGCTGACCCGCCCGCCCGGCGAAGAGCAATGGCTTACCAACGCGTCCGCGCGGCGGCACGCGAAGCAACGCCGAAGGCAGGTGGACGCTATTTTGGTGGGAGCGGAAACTGTCCGCCGCGATAATCCGCGGCTTACGGTGAGGGGAGTTCGCGGCAGCCGCCAGCCGTGGCGTGTCGTCCTGACCCGCTCTGGCAATCTGCCACGGGAAGCACACCTGTTTACCGACGCCTTCGCTGCTCGGACGCTGGTCTATCAGGAGCAGCCGCTCGGGTCTGTCCTCGACGATCTCGGCGCACGCGAGGTGACGAGCTTGCTGATCGAAGGCGGCGGAGACATTCTGGGGCAAGCCTGCGACGCACGTTTGATCGACCGCCTCGAGATTTATCTCGGCCCGCTTTTCACCGGCGGGCCGGTGGTCGCTTTCCCGGGCCGGGGTGCGGGTTCAACTGCCGAAGGTCTTCGGCTCGAGAACACGCGCTACGAGCGGATCGGGGACGATATCTTTGTGACTGGGGACGCGAGATATGGCACCGCAATTTCCGAATAAGGAGTGCAACCTTTCGTCTTTCCCAGAGTTCAATAGGCAGAAACCAGGAGGTGAATATATGAATTGGAAAAAGCTTGTTTTGGTCGCAGTGGCGGTGGTCGGATTCTGCTTCATGGCGGCCCCGCGCGCGGATGCGCATGTGTCCGTCGGGTTCGGCTTCGGAGTACCGGTAAGTTACGGCTACGGGTACGGCGGGTATGGGTACGGCGCTGGCTGTTATTCGCCCTACTACGGCGGCTACTATGGCCGGCCCTACTATGGCGGGAGCTACTACGCGCCCGTCCGAGTCGTGCGCCCACGCTATTACTGGCATCGCGGGCGCCGCGTTTACTACGTCGGGCGGCACCACCATTGGCGTTAAGCGGCAGCGAATCATCGCAATCAAGAGCTGGCCTGGAGCGATCCGCGCCAGTTCTTCTGTTGTACGAATGGGAAGAAGATCGAGCCGCGGCCGATTATTCTCGCGCCAGCGCGGCGCGGCCCCAGGCGGGCCTTCTACTTGCCGGGTGAAGGCGAGCCGGGATTATGGCTCGAAGCTGGCGTGGAAGATGGCTGGGGCGCGGAGAATTCTCTCTTCAGCTGCTCCACTAAAGGCGCCAGTTCCCGCTGCCGGCGATCCTGCAACTCCTGCCGCAGCGCCCGGTCTACCCGGCGCCGCTCCTGCATGTAGCGCTGCTCGTATTGCTGCCGCTTTTCCGCTTCCAGTTGCAGGCCTGAGTCGCGCAACGCCGCTTCCGCGTCCCGCCGGATCCGCTCCTGGCGCATGGTTTCGCGCTCGCGCAATGCGCTGCGTTCCTCCGCAGGCATCTGGCGCCAGCGCTCCATGTTGTGCTGGAAACGTTGCCGGTCTTGCGGCGACATGTCACGAAAAGCCTCGCGGCTTTGCATGATCATCGGCGGACCGGGACGAGCCTGCATCTGCGTCCCGGGTGCGCCATCCCTGCCGGGGCGTGCGGGATCGAGGGGCGACTGCGCGCGCACTGCACCGGCCGCTCCCAAGGAGAGAGCCGTGCCGGCCGCTAAAGCGTAGAGATATCGGCGTCGCTCCACAGACTGTCATCCTCCATCGCTAGTAAGTCGTCCAAGTCAGCCACCACCTGATAGTCGATCGAATCGAGCTGGGCGAGCGAATCCTGAGGGTTCTCGACAGAGGGCGGAGTAGCGACCGGGGGTCGGAAGGAGAGCGTGGTCAGAAGTAAGGCGATTGCCACCGCTCCGGCGGGCAACAAACGGCGAGGCGCAAACCACCACCCCAGCTTTTGGCGCCACTGCGGCTGTTGCCGAATCTGGCGTACCACATTTCGTGCAAAGAAAGGCGAAAGGGTCAGCTGCCTGCCACGGCCGAGCAAATCCCATAACTCTTCATCTTCTTCGCGTTTCATTGTTCCGGGAAATTGAACTGCCGGCAGCGCCGAAAGTTGCGCAGCAGGCCGGGCTAGGCAAGCCGTGGCTAGACTTCGGCCGCTTCGAGAAAGCCTTCGAGCTGCCGGATCCGAGTCGGGTGGCGCATTTTCCGCAGCGCCTTGGCTTCGATCTGCCGGATGCGCTCACGCGTGACGCGGAATTGCCGACCCACTTCCTCGAGAGTCCGGCTATAACCGTCCACGAGGCCGAACCGCTGCTCCAGTACCTGCCGCTCCCGCTCGGTCAACGTCTCCAGGACATCCTTGATCTTTTCCTTCAGGAGCACGATCGCGGTCATATCGCTCGGATTTTCGGCGCCTTTATCTTCGATGAAATCGCCGAAATTCGTCTCCTCACTCTCACCCACGGGCGCCTGCAAGGAGATAGGCTGCTGCGCCATCTTCAGGACCGCGCGGACCCGGTCGACCGGGAGCAAAATCTCTTCCGCCACTTCCTCTGGCGTCGGCTCGCGGCCGTATTCCTGCACCAGCTGCTTCTGCACACGCATTAGCTTGTTGATCGTCTCGATCATGTGCACCGGGATGCGGATGGTGCGCGCCTGATCGGCGATCGAGCGGGTGATCGCCTGCCGGATCCACCAGGTGGCGTAAGTCGAAAATTTGTAGCCGCGCTTGTACTCGAACTTCTCCACCGCCTTCATCAACCCCATGTTCCCTTCCTGGATCAGATCGAGGAAGGAAAGGCCGCGGTTCGTGTACTTCTTCGCGATGGAAATCACGAGCCTCAGATTCGCCTCCACCATTTCCGTCTTGGCGCGGAGCGCTTTCCGCAGCCAGCCTTTCAACTCCTGGTACTGCGCGGTGTATTCTTCGAGCGTCAGCCAAAGCATCGTCTCAAGTTCGCGCGATTTGGCTCCGAGCGGTGAGCGCGCGCCATTGCTGCCAGGTTGCTTCGTGATCTCCGTCTGGAGTGTGGTGAGGAGGAGAAATTTTTCGTCCGCCAAGTTCACGAACTCTTCCGTGACCTTCTGTTTGAAGTAGAACTTCGGATAGAGCTTCTGGAGAGCCGCGATCGACTTCTGAAAGCTCTTCAACTTCTTCTGGTCAGCTGAAGTGGAGCCGGTCAGGAGATGGCTATACTGCTCCGCGATCGTGCGCCGCAGCTTCTCCACCTGCTTGCAGAGCGTCGGCAGCAGTTTCATATAGCGCTCGCGGCTTTCGATTTTCTTATCGAGGATCACGCGATCGAAACGCTCGCCGCCTTCGGTCAGCTTGGCGGCCAGATCGAGATGCGCCTGCGCGATGAACCCGAAACGGTTGATGAGCCGCTGCACCATGTTCTCGGCTTCTTCGATGCGCTTGGAGATCTCCACCTCCTGCTCCCGGGTCAGGAGCGGCACCTGGCCCATCTGCTTGAGATACATCCGGACCGGATCGTCCAGGATGTCGAGCTTCGTCTCGGGCTTTTCCTCTTCTTCCTCTTCGACGTCCTTCTTGCCGTCCTTGAAAGTGTCGACCTCGGACGCTTCGATGATGTTGATCTCCATCCGGCGCAGCCGCGTCAGGATGGCATCGAGCTCGTCGGCGTCGGTCACCTCCGTCGGCAACGCTTCGTTCAGATCGTCAAACGTGAGATAACCCTGCTCCTTTGCCAGCTTGATCAGCTCGCGAATCCGGGTCTGCGTATCGCCACTGCTGACCGGCTCGAGCAGTGAGAAAGGCTGCTCCTCCAGAACCACGGGAAACGCTTTTTCCTTCTTAATTTTGGCTTTGGCGCGCACTCCAGCGGACTTCCGGGGGCGGCCCCGGCCCTTGGGCCGAGCGGGTTTAGCCACGGCTGGTTTGCGCCCGGCTTTCGCGACTTTGGCCGCAGGTCGGCTGCTCCGTTTGCCGCTGTCTTTGCTACGCGCCGCAGGGCGGGCAGCGGTCCTTTTCGAGTGCTTGGCCAAAGGTAGTGCTCTTGGAGTGCGGCGTTTCTAACCCAAGCGTGCGGCGGGTTTCTGCCCTTCGATCGCAATCATTATTCGAGCACGCGAGCAGACGAAACCGCGGAAAGCTCATCGAGCTGGTTCTTGAGGTCAACTACTTGTTTCTGCAACGCCGTCATTTCTCCGGCATTGATTTGCGGCATGCGCATCCGCCCTTCGGCAATCTGCAACTGGCGGCGAACGGCAGCTTGCTCCAGCCCGCTCCAGAAGCCGCGCGTCACCTCCACCGCCTGCCCCGGCACCCTCTGCAGCAGCCAAGCCGAAACGAGCGCCTCTTCACTCGCGCTGAGCTGCGCCATGAAGGCGTTGATAGAGGCGGAATCGTCCGGCCGGAGCGGGGCGTCGAGGATGCGCACGAGCATTTCAGAGTCGGGAGTTTGCCCGAGCACTTCGCGCCAGTCCTGGGCTAGCAGGAAATCGCGTGCCTCCGCGTCACGCAAGCCGAGCAGGCAAAGCAACGCCACATCGTGACGCGGCGCGACCGCGGGCGTGGAAGGCACCGCTTCCCCTCGGGGCGCCGTCCGATCACGGACGGGCGCTTTCAACAAGGCGTCAAAGTCGCGCGCCGTCACTCCGATCCGGGAACTGACTTTGCTCGCCACCGCGCCGCGCATGATCGGGTCGTGCACCCGCGCCACGGTCTCGGCTAATTTCCGCGCGAGCTGCATTTTCGCGCCCATGGAAACGAGGTCTGTGGCCGCGGCTTCGCGATCCAGCCAATAATCAAAAAAATCGCGTGCGGCTGTGATCCGTTCGTCGAACGCCGCCTTGCCTTGCCGGCGCACGATGGAATCGGGATCTTCGCCCGCCGGCATCTCTGCCACCCGCACCACAAGATCATTCTGGAGCAGCGACTCGAGGGAACGCTCCGCCGCCTTCTGCCCGGCGGCATCGGCATCAAAGCAGAGCACCACCTCTTCCACGAAGCGCTTCAGGATGCGGGCCTGCTGTTCGGTAAAGGCGGTGCCTTGCGGGGCGACCACGTTCGTGATCCCGGCCTCGAACAAGGTGATGAGATCGAGCTGCCCTTCGCAAACGATCGCGCTGTTCGCTTCGATCAAGGCACGCTTCGATTTGTGCAGCCCAAAGAGAACGTTGCCTTTGCGGAAGAGCACGGTCTCCGGCGAGTTCAGATACTTCGCGGTGTGCGCATCGCTTTCGAGCACGCGTCCGCTGAAGGCAATCACCTCGCCCGTGTCGTTACAGATCGGGAACATGATCCGGCTGCGGAAGCGATCATAGACTTCTGAATCGTCAGGCCGCTCCTCGTCGCGTGGTTTCACGAGCCCGCTTTGCACAAGTTCGGGGCGGCGGTAACCGCGCTGCTGCGCCCATTGCAGAAAAGCATCCCAGCTCTCCGGCGCGTAGCCGAGCCGCCATCGCACTGCGACCTCGCGATCGATTCCACGCTTCTTCAGATACTCCCGCGCAGGGGCGGCCCATTCGCGCTTCAGCAGATTCTCGTGGAACCACTCCGCAGCTTCCGAATGCAGTTGCAGCAAGGTGCGCCGCGCTTCGTGCTGTCGATCGTCGCCGTCGCCGCCGGAGCCGCCTTCTTCCATCACCGCCACTCCCGCGCGCGCGGCGAGCTTCTTCACCGCCGAAACAAAATCGAGGTGCTCGTAATCCATCAGGAAGCGGAAGACGCTGCCGCCCACTCCGCAGCCGAAACAGTGATAGGATTGCCGCGCCTGGCTGACGTTGAACGACGGCGTCTTCTCCTGATGGAACGGGCAGAGCGCCCTGTAGCTGGAGCCCGCGCGCTTGAGCGGAAAATAGGAGCCGATCACTTCCACGATGTCGTTGGCAGCCGCGATCTGCTCGATGTTTTCCGCCGGAATGCTGCCCATGAATGTTTCCGCTCGTTTACGCCGCGAGCGCTGGCAAATTAGCCGCGTCCCGCCTACGCTGCCACCGCAACGTTCCTGCCACCGATGAAAGTGTTCCTTTCGCTTCTCCTCACCGGCGTCTGTCTGGCCGTGTTTGTTTGCCCGGCAGGCGCGCGTGAAGAAATCCACCAGGGCGACGTGGTGGTGGTTCCGCTCGATGGGGAAGTCGCTCCTTCGATGTTTCTCTTTCTGCGCCGCGCGCAAAAGGCCGCAGAAAGCGCCGGCGCGTCCGCCATCATTTACGAAATGAACACCTACGGCGGGCGTCTCGATTCGGCGGAGGAAATCTCGAATCTGCTGAACCGCGCGACGATTCCGACGTACACATTCATCAACACGAATGCTGGCTCGGCCGGCGCCCTGATCGCGCTCGCGACCAGGCACATCTACATGGCCCCGGTGAGCGCGATCGGAGCGGCCGCACCCGTCCTTTCGTCGGGTGAAGATCTCCCGGCGACCGCGAAGGACAAAACGATCTCCTATTGGTCGGCGCTGATCCGCGGCTCAGCCACGCGCAACGGGCATAACCCCGATCTCGGCGAAGCCTTCATGAACAAGGAGAAAGAGGTAAAGATCGGTGAGAAAGTGATCAGCGCTAAAGGCTCGCTGTTGACGCTGAACGCGCAGGAGGCGACCGCGCGCTACGGCGACAAGCCATTGCTCGCGGATGGGATCGCGGATTCGGCGGGCCGGGTCGCGCAATTGGCGGGCCTGACCGGGAAGCTGGTGCACCTAAGCCCGGCGGGATTCGAGCAACTGGCGTTCTGGATCACGAAGCTGGCGCCCCTGCTTCTCCTCGTGGGAATGCTCGGCCTTTATCTCGAGTTCAAAATCCCGGGGGTGAGTCTTCCCGGCGTGATCGGGGTGATCTGCTTTGGGCTCTTCTTCTTCGGACACTACATCGCGGGATTGGCGGGCTGGGAGGTGGTCGCGCTTTTCGTGCTCGGTGTCTGCCTGGTGCTTGCGGAAATCCTGCTGCTGGCGCACAGCACGATCCTGGTCGGGGTGATCGGGATCTTCCTGATGCTCGGTTCCCTCCTCTGGGCCATGATCGATCGAGACCCTGGGCAGAGCTTTTTTCCCACGGGCGCGATGCTGCGGGTGCCGCTCCTGAACCTCCTCGTTGCGGTCGTCGCGGCGGGAATCGCGATTGCGCTGCTCGCACGTTACCTGCCGCGCACCAGCATCTACCGGCGCTTTGTGCTCTCCGCGGATATTCCTTCCGGCCCCTCGCTTGCCGGTCGCCACCGTGAATTCCATGCGCCGGTGGAAGTCGCGCCGGGAGTGGAAGGCAGAGCCGTGACTACCCTGCGGCCGAGCGGGAAGGCGCAGTTCGCCGAGCAGATTGTGGATGTGGTGACGGAGGGCGAGTTTATCGCCGCCGAAACCCTGGTTCGTGTGGTTTCGAGTGACGGGATGCGTGTCGTCGTGCGATCGACCGGGTAGCTAGCCGCCCGCGACCACGCGGATAAACTCGACCCGGTCACCTTCGTTGAGCTTTTGCCGGGGCCACTCCCGTTGATGCAACGCAAGGCCGTTGTGTTCCACCAGGACGGTGTTCGGCTCCAAGCCATAGGCCTGCGCCAGCTCCGCGATCGTGGTCGCGCCGCGATCGTCCGCGGCTTCGCCGTTCAACCAGACCTTCATGAAGCGAGCAGCGCCTGATCCCAATCCTTCCAGACCGGGTCAAGGCCAGCGCGTCGCAGGGATGCGGCAATCTCCGCGGGCGAACGCTCGTCGCTGATCTCGAATTGCCCGGTGGCGAGCCGATCGAGCCCCTCATCGAAGTCCGGCGCGACAATTTTTCCCCGGACCGTGAGGTGCAGATTATCGGCACCCTGATGGGTGTAACCGCCCGGTTCGGTGTGGCTGCCGGCGCTCATCATTGTGATCCCAAGCGGCGCCAGAGCGTCGCGCAACGGAGCGCGCTCGCGCGTGCTCAGCACGATCCCAACTTGCGGAAAACTGATCCGCAGCGCGCAGATCAGCTGTGCCAGCTCGCGGTCATTGATCGTGAACGAGGGCTGAAATCCGCCCGCCGCGGGACGCAGCCGCGGCAGACTGACGCTGATCTGCGCCTGCCAGCAACGCTTCAGCAAATATTCGAGATGCGCGGCGAGCGCGACCGCTTCATCACGCCAGGGCGCCAACCCGAAAAGGGCGCCGATTCCGATGCGGCGAAACCCGGCGTCATAACCGCGCTCGGGGCAGGCGAGACGCCAGTCGAAATCTCGTTTCGGCCCGGAGGTGTGCATCTCGGCATACTTCTGTCGGTCATACGTCTCCTGGTAGACGACGAGAGCCTCCGCGCCGGCGGCTACGAGCGGCTCGTATTCGGCTGTTTCCATCGGACCGACTTCGATCGCGATCGACGAGAAATCGCGGCTTAACGCGCGCACGCAATCGGAGAGATAAGTTCCGCTGACAAACTTCGGGTGCTCGCCGGCCACCAGTAAAATCTGGCGAAACCCCTCGGCCGAGAGATACCGCGCTTCCGCCACCACCTGGTCGAGGTCGAGAGTCACCCGAAGGATGGGGTTATCGCGGGAGAACCCGCAATAGCGGCAGTTATTGATGCACTCGTTTGAAAGGTAGAGCGGTGCAAAAAGTCGCATCGTTCCCCCGAAATTTTGCCGGGTGAGCGTGCGCGAACGTTGCGCCAGGATCTCGAATTCAAGATCGGAGGCGGGCGCCAGCAACTGCTCGAATCGCCGCAGCAGCGGGGATTTCACGCGCGACAAGTTGTCGAGGATCTGAGCGAAAGCCACGCGCCAAACGTCGCGGTCCAGGGCGGAATTCGCAACCCGGGCAGCACCGCCCTCCAAGGATTGCCTGGCGCCCCTTCAGCGAGCACTGCGTGAAACAAAAAACGCCGGGAACACATACAGTGTTCCCGGCGTTAGTGAATGAGCTGATCTGTCGCTTAGAACGCGAAGTTCAAACCGCTGCGCACCATCAGGAAGTCGTTGTTCCCGCCGTCGACCTGGTTGAAGACCACGTCGTTCAACATCCCGATGTGCGGGGTGAAGCGAACCTCGAAGCCGGCACCATACTGAGCCATGAGACGCCCGCCGTTGTCATCACGGAAACTCCGGAGGCTGGCGCTCACGAAACGATTATCGCCACCGCCCCAGATCCCGCCGCCGCCCACAAACCCGTAGGGCGCGAACCGGCTGCAGGGAATCGGGTAGCGCAGGATCAACTTGCCGACGACACCGCCAGCGAAGTTGTTGTCGTCCACACGAGTCACCAGACGGCGATCGAAGTTGTTGTTATCGAGAGCCAACCCGAACCCGGAGACGCCGAGGCCGAAATAGCGACGGAAGAAGTAGTTCGCGTCGATCCCGCCACCAAAAGCGTGATCCACGCCCAGATAGCGATCCGACCGATAGTTGTTCGTAGTCGGCGCGTAGGTTCCCCAGACGCTGACGTTGAATTCGTTATCCGCATACCACGTTGGGCATGGGGCCTGTTCCACCTGCTGCTTGCTGTTCGTCGTCGAGTAGGTCGAAGTGCCGGCAAATGCGGCAGAGGCGAGTGCGATTAATGCGCACAAGCTTGAGGTTAATTTTTTCATGTAATCTCCTGTTTGGTTTGGTTAAGGCCGGCTCTGCGTGGGTCTAGGCTGCGCCGGCGGCAGTTCCGCGGAAAACATCGCTGTGTCCCGTGAAGGCTCGGACGGTGGCACGGAAAAATGATTTTTCCAGCGGTTTCTTATTGACCATTCGCGGCACATCCGCTGGCTGGCCGTGGATATTTCCGTCTACGGCTTCAATTCCGCCCCGCTGTTCGCGTCGGTGACGGTAAATTTTTCGTGGTGATAACCGGGGTCGGCCCGAAAGAGCAGCCGCCCCGCGTAGCGTCGTTCCAGGTCCACGAGCAACTCCTCGTCTTCCTCCTTGAGGCGCTTCAAGACGTCGGGGTTCAAGATCACACGAATGTCGTGCACCGTGTCCTGATACTTACGCATCACGGTATTGAGAATGCGGTGCAGCTCGACACTCGTCGTCATGGAGGTCTTCACCACTCCGCGGCCCTGGCAGTAGGGACAATTCTCGTAGATCGAGTCGCTCAAGCTCTCCTGCGCCCGCTGGCGCGTCATCTCCATCAGCCCGAGCGCCGAAAGCTGCAGGACGTGCGTTTTGGCCTTGTCTCGCTTCAGGCGCTCTTTCATCAGGCTGTAGACACCCTGCTGATCCTTGCGGCTCTTCATGTCGATGAAATCGCCGATGATCAAGCCGCCGATATTCCGCAGGCGCAGCTGCCGTGCGATCTCGTCCGCAGCCTCGAGATTCGTCTGCAGAATGGTTTTCTCGACGTCCCGTCCGCCTTTGTTGCGGCCCGTATTCACGTCGATCGCGACGAGCGCCTCCGTTTCGTCGATCACGATGTAGCCCCCGCATTTCAGCCAGACCTGGCGATGAAAGGCATCGTCGATCTGCTTCTGCACACCGAAAGTTTCAAAGATCGGAGCGGCCCCGTCGTAGAACTGGATGCGATTGCGCGACCGGCGCGAAATCACCCCGACCAGCTCGTTCATGCGCTCGATCGCAGGTCGATCGTCACAGATGACTTCATCGATCTCGTCCGTCAGGAAATCTCGCACGGTGCGCTCGACCAGGTCCGGCTCCTCGAAGACGCGGCAGGGCGCACGATCTTCCTTGATCGCCTGTTCGACGCGCTGCCATTGGTCGATTAAAAACGCGAGGTCGCGCACGAAATACCGGGCCCGCTGCCCTTCACCGACGGTTCGGATAATCACGCCCACGCCTTCCGGGATTTCGAGTTCGCGCACAATTTTTCGCAGCCGTTCGCGTTCCTTTGGATCTTCAATCTTGCGCGAGATGCCGCTGCGATCGCCGTAGGGCATGAACACCAGATAGCGCCCCGCGAAGCTCAGGTTGGTGGTGACGCGCGGTCCTTTCGTGCCAATCGGACCTTTCGTCACCTGCACGATCACCTCCGAACCGACGGGATAGATATTCGGAATATCGTTCGCCGTGATTCGCTTCTTTTTCAGGCGACCGCCGCCGCCACCTTTGCCCGGCCGATCGATCTCCTCGATCCCGCTGTCGAGCGCCGCCGGAATCGCATCCCAGAAATGGAGAAAGGCGTTCTTCTCGAAGCCGATGTCGACGAACATCGCCTTCAGCCCCTGCTCGATGTTTTTGACCTTACCTTTATAGACGCTCCCGACGATGTTCCGGGAGCTGTTCCGCTCGACGTTGTATTCCTCCAGCCGCCCGTTCTCGAGCAAGGCGACCCGCCGCTCAAGCTTCTCGACGCTGATCACGAGCTTGTTGCCCGTCTTGCGCGTCCCGAGTCCTAAAATCCGTTTTACCTTGTCTATCATGATGGAAAAAGATCGTTGCGATCATAAGCAAAAGCGGCTGGTCGGTTCTCATCGCGCGCGCGCTGCGATCTGATCAGGGGTTTATCTTCGGGGCTGCGGCTGACCGGAAGGCCGCCGTTGCGGCGGAGGCTGCGGGGGTGCAGTTCGCGGACCGAAAAGTCGTTGGAAAAAATTTGGCCTGGGGGTTGGAGCCGACGCGGCGTTGATCGCCGGCGCCCTCGGCACGACGCGTCGGCCCCGAGGTGCCACTTTGCCACGCGCGTCGGCTTCGGGTTCCACATCGGGCACACCAGGCGCGGCGGCCATCTGCACGCTCGGCTTGTCCGACTCGTCCTCATCCCCAGTATCACCTTCCTCATCGCTACTGGGGAGATTGGGTGAATCCTTATAATCGACCGAGACGACGAGCTGGAACGGGTTCGGCTTGTTCGCCGGCGCGAGCCACGCCAGCTGCGGGTCGAATTTCCCCTCCTCCATCGCGATCGTGCGCTGCAGGATGCGGCCCGCGATCGGAGCCGCGACCGAGCCGCCGTGGCCTTCGCTGCCCTGGACCATGACGATCACCGTGTACTTAGGATTGTCGTAGGGTGCGAAGCACGAGAACCAGGCAACGTTGTCCTTCTTGCCATCGAGCATGGCCTGCGCAGTACCGGTCTTCCCTGCGACTTGCACTCCGGCCATCCGCGCCTTGCTGCCCGTGCCGCCCTCTTCATTCACTACTTTCCAGAGGCCGCGACGGGCGAGTTCGATTTGCTGCGCCGTGAAGTCCTGCCGGAGATCGCCGTGCACCTTCGGCGCGCGCGGAATAACCGGCTGCCCCTTGTCATCGAGCACGGAGTTGCCATTCGCGTCGACCAGGTCCTTCACCAGCCGTGGGTAGTATGAGATGCCGCCATTTGCGACGGTGGAGTACACGATCGCTTCCTGGAGCGGCGAAACGAGATCGAAGCCCTGGCCGATGGAAACGTTCGCGGTATGCGCAGAGGTCCATTTCTCCCGCGGATAATTGATTCGCATCCATTCCGGCCCGGGCAGCACCCCAGGCTGCTCAGCGCTTACTTCGATCCCGGAAGCTTTACCCAGCCCAAGCGTCTCGCCGGTTTCGTCAATCGCATTGATGCCCGCAGCGTTGCCGAATTGATAGAAGTAGGAGTTGCAGGAGACTTTGATCGCTTCGGCGAGGCCGAGCACTCCGTGACTGCCGCCTTTCTCGGAAATCCAGCAGTGGAAGAAATGGTCGCCGTAGGAAACGCCGCCGCCGCAATTGAAGCGCGTGTTCGCCAGACCTTTGCGCAGACCAGCGAGCGCGGTGACCAGCTTGAAAGTTGAGCCCGGCGGGAATGCGCTGATCGCGCGGTTGGTCAAAGGATGTGCCGGATTCTCGCGCAGCGCTTCCCAATCTTTCGCCTTGATGCTCGGGATGAAGGTGTTCGGATCGAAAGAAGGCACAGACGCCATCGCAAGGATGTTCCCGTTGTTCGGATCGACAACTACGGCCGCGCCACGAGGGACGGCGCGCAGAGCCTCTTCCGTAATGGCCTGGATCTTGGCGTCCAGCGTCAGAATGACATTGCCGCCGGCCTGTGGTGCCTCTTCGCGCGCGACGCCTTCGATCACGCCCTTCGCGTTCCGCTTCATGTAACGCACGCCCGGCTTCCCGCGCAGGTATTCGTCCATCGTCTTCTCGATGTTCGATTTCCCTTCCGCGTCGCCCTGATAGAAGGTGAACTTCCGCGCTTCTTCCTTGTTTGTGTCGTCTGGCGCGCCGACGTACCCGAGAATGTGCGCGGCCAGCGCGCCGTAGACGTACGAGCGCACCGGTTTGATCGCGATGTCTACGCCCGGCAGGCCGACATCGTGCTCGGAGAACTTCGCCATCGTCTCGAAATCGATGTCTTTGATGTATGAAAACGGCACCTCCGTATTGGTGCGATAATGCTTCTGCAGCTTGTTCGCGTTGTAGTCGCGCGCGAGATCGAGGTCATCCAGCCGCGGAACCACGCCATCGTTTACAATCTTGACGATGTCCGGCTCCTTCATGTCCTTCGGCATGCCGTTGATCGTGGCGCGATACTCGGTGAGAGGCGGCGTGCCGACCTTCTGCCGATAGCCTTTCACCATCTCCGGCAGGTAGAAATCCACCTGATAGCTGGCGCGATTCTGCACCAGAGTCACGCCGTTGCGGTCCCGAATTTCACCGCGGACAGACGGAATCCGCACCGTCACCTCCGAGCTGCCCCGGATTCTTGCGGTCCAATCCGCCCCGCGCGCCACCTGCACCCACCACAGGCGGAGTGCGATTGCGCCCATCCCCAGGAGCATGAAAAACGCGAGCACCTGGATGCGCAGGATGGGACTGAGACGCTGTCGATTCATCTAGTAACTCTCCCGTTCCGGTAGAAAAGGGTTGCCGGTCGCCTGTCCGATTGTGTGCAGCACCCAGAAAAGCAGCGGCGCCATGATCATCGCAATCACCCCGGGCCCGCCGATTTGCCACCACGCTTCCGGGGTGAAGACAATCGAGCCGCGGCGGAACGTGATCATCAGATATTGGGCGAGGAGAATGAGCGACGTGCAGAGACCGCTCATGATGCAATGAATCTCCCAGCGACCGCGGATGAACAAAGGCCGCAATCCATGCATGATCGACGCCAGCACGGCGTAAACGATTATTGACCATCCGAGCGCGATTTCAACTCGCGCATCGATCACCTGCATGGTGAGCGCGTCGAGCAGCAGCCCGGCGAAGCCCGCCAGCGCCAGCATGAGCGGAAACGGCAACGCCATCGCGCCATAAAACACCACGATGGGCACGATGTAGATGTGCGCATTGTACATCCACTCGAGCGGCGGGAGGAACAGCTCCAGAATCTGCGCCAGGAACACCAGCACCACGAGGGTGGCGAAAAAAATCATTTTCTCCCCGTCACCACGAACACGTCTTCCAGCTTCGTCAGGTCCACGGCGGTCGCGAGTCGCGCCTGGCTATCGAGGTCGCGCACCCGGTAATCGTGCACCGCGCCGATCAAAAGACCGGAAGGAAAAACACCTCCCACGCCCGATGTATACACCTTCTGTGCGGGCTGTAGATTGGCCTGCTTGGAGAGAAAATTCAGATCGAGAAACGGCGTCAGCGTGCCCACCACGCGTTCGCCCGAGACAATCCCCTGCTCCCGGCTGCCTTCGACGTTCGCCGCCACGCGGCAATTCTCGTCCGAGACCAGCAGCACGACCGCGATGCTGTCGCTCACCGTGGTCGTTTTGCCCACGAGACCAGCCTCCGTTACAACCGGCATATCGCCCGTGATGCCGTCCCGCTTGCCACGGTTGATCGTGACCGTGCGCCACCAGGTCGAGGAATCGCGGGTGATGATTTCCGCCGGCACCAGCTTGAACGAAGAACGCTCGCGGTAGGCAAGCGAAACGCGCAGTCGATTGACCTCCCGCTCCACGTCACGCAGCGCCTGGTTCGTCGCCTTCAAGGAACGATTATCGACCCGCAAATCAGTCACTTCGCGCTCAAGTTCCTCCAGCGACTTCAGTCCCGTCCGCATCGCGGTGATCTGCTTTTCGAGTCCCGAGCCAGTGCTGAGAAACGGCGAAATCAGTTGGTAAAAACCAGCTTGTAAATTCCGCGTACCCTCCGGGCCGAAGGTCAAGAAGTAGCCGACGATCGCTGCGAAAATGAGGAGCGCGACCATGCTCGAGCGGCTCATCAGAATGGATGATTTCTGAACGCTGATTGCTGATTGGAGCTGAACGCGTTCACCATGGGCGAAGGCATAAATCAGCAATCAATCGCGAAATCAGAAAGCATCTTAGCGCCACGACCGGTCGGCGGAAGCGACCTGACGCAGGAATTTGAGTTCATTGAGGCATTTGCCGGTTCCTTCCGCGACCGCACTCAGCGGATCTTCGGCCACATGGACAGGCAGACCCGTCTCTTCGCTCAAAAGTTTATCGAAACCGCGCAACAAAGCGCCGCCGCCCGCCAGCACCAGACCACGGTCGACCAGATCCGCGGAGAGCTCGGGCGGACAACGCTCGAGGGTGATGCGCACCGAATCGACAATCGTGGAAATTGGTTCCAGCAAGGCCTCGCGTACCTCCTGCGAAGTGATCATCAGCGTCTTCGGCAAGCCAGCCACCAGGTCCCGCCCTTTTACTTCCACGCTGGTTTCCTTCTCGCTCGGATACGCGGAGCCGATCTTGATCTTGATCTCCTCCGCCGTCCGCTCGCCGATCATCAAATTATAGGCGCGCTTCATGTACTGCACGATCGCCTCATCCAGCTCGTCGCCCGCGACGCGGACGCTCCGGCTAAAGACGATGCCGGAGAGCGAAATCAGCGCCACTTCAGTGGTCCCGCCGCCGATGTCGATAATCATGTTGCCCGCCGGATCCTGCACCGGCAGACCGACACCGATCGCCGCCGCCATCGGCTCTTCGATCAGATAAACTTCACGCGCACCCGCATGCGTGGCCGATTCGCGCACCGCGCGCTTCTCCACTTCGGTGATGCCCGACGGCACCGCGATCACCACTCGGGGACGAGCGCGCACGCGACGATTATGCACCTTCGTGATGAAGTGGCGCAGCATCGCCTCCGTGACCTCGAAATCCGCGATCACGCCATCTTTCAATGGACGCACCGCCACAATATTCGACGGGGTGCGGCCGAGCATGCGCTTCGCTTCGTCGCCCACGGCAAGCACTTTGTTCGTGCCCGCCTGCACCGCGACCACCGAGGGCTCGCGCAGCACAATCCCCTGATCTTTGACGTAGACCAGCGTGTTGGCTGTGCCGAGGTCAATCCCGATATCGCTGGAGAGCCAGCCGAAAAGTCCGTTAAACATGAGTTAGCCTTGTGAGGTCGCAGAACGCTGTCTCAGACCGTCCGAACGCGTCCTTCACTCGTGCGAAGCAGCTATCGTGCTGCCAGCGCGGTCACGACGGCTGAAATCGCAGAGTATCTAGGAACGGAGCGTTCCATCGTCAAGAGAAGACTGAAGTCGTGAGGCCATGGAGTGATGGGACCGCCGCCGCATCCCATTCCTCCATTCCTCCATTCCTCCACTACTCCATTGCTCCAGCACTCCAGGGAAAAGCTCGACGTTCGACGCGGGACGTTGAACGTTCCCCTCCGCATGCCCCTTCCCGTTCTCGTCGCCCCTTCCCTCCTCGCTTCCGATTTTGCCCATCTCGCCGATGAGATCAGGAAAGTCGAAGCTGCGGGCGCTGATTGGCTCCACCTCGATATCATGGACGGCCATTTCGTGGATAACATCTCCTTCGGGCCGGCCATCGTCGCCGCCGTCCGCAAGCAAACATCGCTGCCCCTCGATGTGCATCTCATGATCGAGCACCCCGATCACTACGCGCCCCGTTTCGTTGAAGCGGGAGCCAACTCCATCACCGTCCATGTGGAACCGGAAGCGAGGCACGACGTCGCCGCCACCCTTCAGGCGATCCGCGCCGCCGGCTGCCGTGCTGGCCTTTCGCTTAACCCGGCGACACCCTTCAGCGCTGTCGAACCCCACCTCGCGCGGATCGATCTGCTTCTGGTCATGACGGTGCATCCCGGCTTCGGTGGGCAGGCGTTCCGGCCGGACATGATGGAAAAGGTGCGACAGGCGCGCGCCTGGCAGGAGCAGCATGCCGCGGCCCTTGAGATCGAGGTGGACGGCGGCATCGGCCCGGCGACCGCGCCGCAGTGCATCGAGAACGGTGCGAACGTGCTCGTGGCCGGCACCTCAATTTTTCGCAGCGGAGACTACGCGTCCGCCATCCAGCAACTCCGAGCTGGCGCGCGGTGAGTCGGCGATCGCTACGCGAATCGCGCCGGCTCTGGCATCACCGGTGCGGCAGTGGCTGGCGAAATCACCTGCGAGGTTTCTGACATGACCTCGTCGTTCTGCGTCACGCGGACCACTTCTTCAATCGTCGTCTTTCCCTGGCTCACGCGGCGCCAGCCGTCCTGCCGCAGCGTCTCCATCCCCTGCCCCACCGCGATGTGCTTCAACTCGCCGCCGTCGCGTTTTTGAACTATGGCCCGCCGCATCGTCTCACTGATGACGCAGATTTCGTAGATCGCCATGCGGCCTTGGTAGCCGGTCTGCCGGCAATGATCGCAACCTGCGCCGCGGCGGAATGCGGTCCCGAGTTCCAGCGGGAATCCAATCTCGGCGAGATACTCGCGCGGATACTCCACCAGCTGTGCACAATCCGGACAAACCGTCCGCACCAGACGCTGCGCCAGGAACGCGCGGACCGTCGAGGCGAGGAGGAATTGCTCGACCCCCATATCCAGCAAACGCGTGATGCCGCCGACCGCATCGTTCGTGTGCAGCGTACTAAAGACAATGTGACCCGTCATGGCCGCGCGGATGGCGATTTCCGCCGTCTCGAAGTCGCGAATCTCGCCGACCATAATAACGTTTGGATCCTGCCGGAGAATGTGGCGCAAACCTTTTGCGAAGGTGAGATCGATCTCCGGTTTCACATCGATCTGCGACACGCCTGGCAGCCGATATTCCACCGGCTCCTCGATGGTGATGATGCGGCGCTGCACGGAATTAATGCTGCTGAGAAAGCAATAAAGCGAAGTCGATTTGCCCGAGCCGGTTGGTCCGGTCACAAGTACAATCCCATTCGGTTGCGCGAGGAGCGACTCCACGATGCGCGAGTGCGCGGGGCTCAGGTCAAGCCGTTCGAAACCGAATGCCTGTTGCTGGTCGCGGCTCAGCAAACGCAAGCTCAGCGACTCGCCGTTCACCGTCGGAATCGTCGAAACACGCACGTCGATGTTCGTGGCGGCGGACTGCAGATTGATGCGGCCATCCTGCGGCAGGCGGCGCTCGGCGATATCCATGTGCGCCATCACTTTTAGGCGCGAGATGATCGCAGATTGCAGCAGGCGCAACTGCGGCGGTACCGCGACTTCGTGCAAGATCCCGTCGATGCGATAGCGGATGCGCAGGTCGTCTTCCAGCGGTTCGACGTGAATGTCGGTCGCGCGTTCCACAATCGCTTCCCGGATGATCTGGTTGACGAACTTCACCACCGACGCCTCCGGGTCGTCCGCGTTCAGGTCGGTCGCCGCTTCCGTATCCTGCAGCCCCTCGAAGGAGCGGTTCGTCTTCAGGATTTCGTCGAATGTCTCCGCGCCGACGCCGTAGAGCGTTTTCATCGCGCGAAGAATTTGCCCTCGCGGCACGAGCACCCATTCCACCGGTTTTTTCAGCAGTTGCGAGGCGAGCTGACGCGCGACGGAGTTAAAAAGATCGTAGGTCGCGAGCACCACCGCATTTTCCTTCACCTCGATCGGAAGGATGTGGTGCTGGAAAACAAAACGACTCGGCAAAAGCGAGAGCGTCTGGCGATCGATCGCTCTCGCATCGAGCGACGTGATCGGCACCTGGAAATGCGCTCCGATCGCGGCAAGGAAACGGCCCTCGTCTACCTTTCCGGAATCGAGCACCTGCGTCATCCAGGAGCCGCCGTTCAGGTTCGATGAAAGCTGGACCGCTTCTTCGTGCGACGGCACTCCGCCGGCGAGCAGGAGTTGAATGAGCGACTGGCCGACCGCGGAATTCATGCGGGTGGATGATCGCACCAGTTGGGCGTTTCAGCCAGCGACGGGTGCGTCAGGCGCGAAATTACGGCAGATGCAACGCGCGACGAACGGCGACGTTCAACGTGCCGGTGACTTGCAGCCCGTAGTTCTTTTGGAGTTTGGCGATTGCTTCGCTGATTTCGTCGGAATAAATGCCATCCACCTCGCCGCAATAGTAGCCGAGCCGGCGCAAATCGCGTTGCACCGCAGCCACGTAAGCTGGGTCACGCTCGAGGGTGCTCCGCCCCATAAAGTAGTAAGGGAACCGCACCGAATAATGGGGGGAGAAGTCGGTGGCGTTAACGTCCGGCATCTGGTGGAGCTTGCCCCACTCACCATGGGGCGAGAGCGCGTTCCCATAAACGAAAGGACCCGGACCCGCGGATGCTGTGACCGCCGCGGAAAACGCGAGGAACGTGACGAAGAGCCCGAGGATGATGCGCATGGAAGCGACGATACAGGATTACTTGCCGGGCAGTGCGGGAAGATCCGGCGCGGGCAGATCTTTTGAATCCTGCACCCGCGGACAATCCGGGCAATCATCCTGATCAATTTCCGCGCCGAAGTGTGTCTTCGATTCCGTCTTTTGCCGTATCCGGCTGATATCCGCCTTCGTCATGGTCACCTCCGGTCGCATCAGGATTACCAGTTCCTGCCGGTTCTTCGTCTTCGTGGTATTCCGGAACAAGCCGCCCACCACAGGGATGCGGCTTAAAACCGGAATTCCACTTTGGCCGCGATCAGTCCGTTCCGTGATAAGGCCTCCGAGCACCACCGTGGAGCAGTTCGGGGCTGAGACGGTCGTTTTGATATACCGCGTGGCGATTGTCGGAATCTGGTTGTTATCGATCTGGACGGTCTGAGCGACGCTGTCGAGCTTCTGGAGAATATCAAGAGACACTTCTTTCTCCGAGTTGATCAACGGCACCACCTCGAGCTGTAAGGCGACTTTCTTGAATTGAATGTTCGACTGCTGCGCAAGGCCGCCCACCACTCCTGCAGCGCCACTGATCGTATTCACTGGGACAGGAATCTCCGTGCCCGAAGCGATGATCGCTTTCTTGTTGTTGCTCGTGAACACCGTCGGACGGGAGATCGTGCGGAATCGGCCAGAACTCTCCAGCGCGGTCACAATCGTGGCGAGGGTATTTCCCGCGGCAAGATACACGTTCGCGCCACCCGCCGCAGCCGTGGCCAACTGTGTGAACGGCTCCGAAAGCCGTCCCGGATTGAAAAGGCCGGTCCCGCCGGGCAGCCGCGCTCCGGTGTTATTTGAAACCCCCGCACGACGGTTCGCCTGTCGCAAAAACCAATCCACGCCAAAGTTCTCGTCGTTGTTCAGCGACAGCTCGCCGATGACCGTGCTCAGCGCGACCTGCGGCGCGCTCACATCCATCTCGTCCAGGAGCTTCTGGACTTTCACCACCACCTCGCGATTGCCGAGGATGATGATCGTATTCGCGCGCTGATCAGCGATGATCTTGGCGTTACCGATCGTGACCGCCTTCGGCGTGGTGTCGACCGACTGGGTCGAGAGTTCCTCGGAGAAACTCTGGCCGCCGCCTCCGCCACTATTGCTGTTGCCAAAGTCGCTCGTCGTGGACGCGGTGTTGCTGGGATTCCGCCGTTGTTGCTGCTGCTGCTGCTGACCGGGCGGGGTGTTCGGATTCGCGCCTGCGCCGCCGCCGCCCTCCGTCTCGCCCGGCTCGCTCAAAGTCTGAACGATCACCGGCAGCACGTCCGCCGCCGAGATGTAACGCAGCGGCCGCGTCACCGGCTTCGCGAACTCGACGTTCGCATCGAACTCCCCGATCAGCCGACGCACGAAGGGCATGTTGATCGGCCGGGTGATGACATGGATGCGATTCGTGCGCACGTCAGCCGACATCTTGATTTTACCGACCACGACCGACTCTTCGGAAAGCGCGGTTAACGCCCCCAAGTCGCCCCCTTCGTAGACCTGCTGTTGCGCCACCGCCGGCACATTCGGCTGCGGACGAATCGCGCGCACACCTCCGGCTCCCGGGATCCCGTTATTCGGTTGATTCCCGCGGTCGAACACTTCCTTCAGCATATCCACCACCTTGCTCGCGTCGGCGCGCTCGAGTCGGATGAACTCGCTCACCACTTCCGCCGGCGGGATATCGACCTGGTTGATAATGCTCACGAGGCTGCGAATCACCGCCGAGTTTTCCGTCACGAGAATGCTGCCTGCTTTCGGCAAGGGCAGCGCGGAGGTGTAAGCCTGCGGCGGCTGCAGGTACTGGATCAGCACCTGCTGAATCTCGGTCGGGTCCGCGAAACGCAACCGGAAGAGGAAGCTGATGACGTGCTCGCCCGGCGGAATCAAGGCTTCGTCCGAGATGATCGGCACGCCCGCGGTGCGGGGGTTCTGCCCGCCGGAAAGCACCTTCACGAGACCGTCGCCCGCGGGGACAAGCGCGAATTTATTCATCAGGAGGTTGATCTCGATAATCTTGATCGCATCCTCGCGTGGGATCGGCTTGGAGATGGAGATGTTCACCTTCCCCTGGATCTGGTTGTCCATGATCAGCTTCAGGCCGGTCAGCTGCTCGTAGAGGCGCAGAATGTCCTGCACATCGCTGTTTGGATATTGCAGCGAAACCATATCCGACCCGGTCGGAACGCCGGTGCCAGCCGCCGTCACAGGAGCGGGTGGTGGCGGAGGAGGCGGAACAGGCGCCTGCGCGAAAAAAGAGCCGGCGGCGGCGAGAGAAAGGAATGCCGCGAGGCACAGAGGGCGGAGCACGGCGATGTATTTACCGTTTCCGCGGGATCGGGTCAACACCGGAGGCGAGGGCCCGTGTCAGCGGCTGGAACAACCGCTCGCCCGGCGCGACTCGCCCGACAGGAAAGTTTCGCACGCGAGGCGGCGGATTGCTATCCTGCAAGAGTGATCGCCCCGCTGGCTTGTCCGAGATGCGAGCGGGAGCTCACTCGAACCGCGACCGAGCATGGGATTGCCTGGCGTTGCACCCAATGCGGCGGCACCGCGCTGGGTGTGGATGTCTTGCGCCGGACTTTTGTGCGCGAACAAATCAACGCCGTCTGGCGGCGCGCCAGCACCGGGACAGGCACACCCGGCCGCGCCTGCCCGAGTTGCCGCAACCCGATGATCGAAGTGGCCGCGACGGACGAGCCGCAGCCGCGCATCGACGTCTGCCGGCTCTGCCATTTCGTCTGGTTCGACGCGGACGAACTCGCGCATTTCACGCCGCTCGCGGCGGCAGAGACGCCAGCGGCGCCCGAACTGCCGGCCAAGGCGCGGGAGGCGCTCGCGATGCTTCAGGTGGAGCAGCTCGCACGCCAAGAGGAAGCCGGTAGTGTGACGGAGCCGCCGGACGAACTTTGGAAACGGATCGCCGCCCTTCTCGGTGTCCCGGTCTTGATTGACGACGCCAACGATCCGCGCCCGCCATGGTTGACGTGGTCCATCGCGGCAGCGATCGCCGCGGTCTTCGCCTTCACGTTCCGCGAGCTCGACCAGGCGATCGCGGCCTGGGGTTTAATCCCCGCGGAGTTCCGACGCCACGGCGGCGCGACGTTTGTGAGTTCGTTCTTCCTCCACGGCGGAATCCTGCACGCGGCCCTGAATCTCTATTTCCTCCTGGTCTTTGGGAATAACGTCGAAGGGCACCTCAGCTGGTCGCGTTATCTTCTACTCATCACGCTCGCCAGCGCGGCCGGCGATGCCTGCCACATCCTGCTGGACCCAGCTTCGGTGGTGCCGCTGGTCGGTGCGAGCGGCGGAATTTCCGGCATCATCGTCTTCTTTGCGCTGGAGTTTCCGCGGGCACGGATCGCGATCGGGTTCTGGCGGGGGCCGTGGACCTGGTTCTACCGTTTGCCCGCCTGGTCGGCGATCCTGCTTTGGGTGGGGCTGCAGGCCTACGGTGCCCGCGAACAAAGTTCCGGCTTCACCAACGTCTCGGCAATCGCGCATCTGGGAGGAGCGGCGATGGGGTTGCTGGCGTGGGTTGCCTGGCGGCTGCAGGCTTCCACGGCCGCGCCCCCCGCGCGGAGTTTGTAGTTGAGAATCGCGGCAGGCTAGTTACTTTCCCGACCCGCCGCTGAAGTCAGCGTGCGCGATCTGCCCTCCTGGCTCGTGTTTGCGAGCCGCTCAGCGATTGAGGTCGGGCAGATCATAAACCTAAGAACAATTCGCTGAAAGAGGAGCCGGAGCGATCCGGCAATAACATATGCCAAGAGCCACTAACGCCCCCGCCAGCCGGGAGCGACGCAAACGCGTTCTCGATCGCGCGAAAGGGTTCCGCGGTCGCCGGTCCAAACTTTTCCGTTACGCCAAGGACGCGACGATGAAGGCCAAATACTGGGCCTATCGCGATCGCAAGACGCGCAAACGCACTTTCCGTTACCTCTGGATTCAGCGGCTCAACGCCGCGGTCCGCGCGCAGGGCATCACCTACAGCCGCTTCGCCGAAGGGTTGAAGGCGGCAAATATCGGCCTCGACCGCAAGATTCTTTCCGACATGGCCATCACCGACGAGGCGGCGTTTACCGCGATCGTCGGCAAAGTAAAGACCGCGCTCGAAGAGAAGGCGAAAGCGAAAAAAGCGGCTGCGTAAGTCACGAGGGCGAGATGCTGTAGCCGCCTCCCTGTGTCGAGGCGCTCGCGTGACTCGCAGAGGGGCCTGCAAACTGCCGAAGAAGGGGCTCAGCGTGGAAGCGTGAGTCGCCCGCCGGGGCCACGCCCTATACGTCGACACAGCGACGTGGCTACAGCGCCTGGCGCGCAATTCTCACAGCAGTTGTGACCGAGGAGTGTCGCCGGGCGCTACTCTTCGCGGGCGATCGGATAGAGCTTCCAGCGTTCGTCCTGGAACGGCGTCTTCGTGTAGAACCACCGCAACCGCTCCTTCGCGGAGGCGCGGAAAGCTTCGTCCCTCGCGAGCTTCTCCGTGAATTCCTCTGCCAGCTTCGGGTCGGCCGCGAGCATCCGCTCCGCCATCGGCTCGATGACATACGGCTCGATGTACTCCGTCTGCTGCAGCACTTCGTCGAAGAACCCCCACTGGAAAAACGAATCCGGCGACGCGGGCTCGCACAAGATCACCGCCAAGTCGCCCAGCGGCTGATCGGTCGAGACCCGCACCGACCCCGGCGCGAAACGCTGCGCTCGCTTCTCCGGCACCGGCTTCGCCTGCACGCGCACGCGGCCCTCGAACGGCTCCGTCTCAAACTTCGCCTCTTCGAGCCGATACATCCTCACCGGCACCTCGCGCGCCGCGTCGATCCGTTCGCATTGGATGCCATGCAACTCGAGACGCGCGATGACCTCGTGCCATGCCACCGGAATCCAATATGCCTTCGGTCGCGCCACGGTCGCGCTCACGTGGTTCTGGTGCTGGAATGGCACCCGCGCACTCGCCGGCTGCCCGGTAAACTCCACCCGAAGTCCGCCGGAGATTGCTGATGGCAGCACCCGCATTTCGATCCCTTGGTATTCGATCGTGTCCGTCGCCTTCGGGTCGATATCCCAGCTCAACGGGATTGCGGGAGCGCGTCGTTTGCGGTCTGCAGCGGTCGCCTGCCGCAGCTCGACGCCGCCTTTTCCCGCCGCGCGCAACGCCCCTTCGAGGAAGACACACGTCCCGAGCACGCGGCGGTCGTACGGCTTCAAGGAATGCGTCTCCAGCAGCACCGTCGGGAGATGCCGCACATCCCCGTAGCCGGTGGAATATCGCGGGTCGGCGTTTCCCCCTTTGATCCCCTTCCGCCAGTCGAAATCATCCACCCAGGTCGCAATCTCCAGCGGCCCCGGCACATGCCCCGCCGCTGTCAGGCCGCCGGCCACCGTGGGCGTGAAGGTCTTCTCGAACCACGCCGTGATCGCGGGCGAATGCCCGCCCGCCCCATTCCCGCCAAACGTGATGTCATACTGATGATCGCACCCGTCGGTCACGTGCATATCCAGATAGAGGTCCGGCTGCCATGCCCCCAGCAGGCGCAGCATCGCCGTCATCTCCGGAGCGTCCGCCTTCGCATAGTCCCGGTTCAGATTTAAATTCTGCGCCGTCGTCCGCCAACCCATTACCTCCGGGCCGCGCTGGTTCGGCCGGCCGAACTCCGACGAGCGCTCATGGCCGTCGACGTTAAAGATCGGGACGAAGAGAAAATTCGCCTGCGCCAGCAGCTCGCGTTTCGTCCCGCGCACGGTCATGTCGCGCAACAGCATCAACCCCGCGTCCTTCCCATCGATCTCACCCGCGTGGATCCCCGCCTGCGCCAGCACCGTCGGCTTCCCGTTCTTGCGCAGCTCCTCCGGCGTTGTCGCCTTCTCCTTCGCCGCTACGATCAACCAGAGATCGCGTCCCTCCGGCGACTTCCCGAACGAAAGCATGTGCAGTTGCTGCGGCGCCGCCGCCACCAGCTTCCGCAGCCACGCCACCGTCTCGTCATAGGTCGGGGTCGTCCGGAAATCGTTCGCCTCCGCCGGTGTAATCCACGGATCGTTTTTCGGCACCACCAGCGCCCGGCTTTTCCCATCCCACGGCAGGAGCGGCGGCAGGATTGCCTCGCTCGCGATGGTGGCCAGCGGCGGTTGTTCCCGTTCCTCCTCGCAGAATGCCTCTTGCGACAGCCACAAGACCAGCCCGGCAAAAAGGAAACGCTTCATCCGCCTGTTGTCGGCTGTCGGCACGCGCGGCGTCAACCCTGCGTGCGCGGCAC
>JBPCMX010000036.1:0-55354 GCA_051001855.1 Chthoniobacterales bacterium | reverse complement strand
TCGCGGGATGACACGCGCGCCATTTTCGATGCAGCGCTTCCAACACCCAAACCTTGTCCACCTTCGCTTCGCTTTCCTGCAACGCTTTCGCCTCACCAAAGGTAGCTTCTACGATCCGGGTCGCGCGGTCGTGCGCCAAAGCCAGACAGAACGCAAAGCGGTAGGCGCTAGCGAAATTCTGTTCCACGAAATCGTGGAACCCGTTAGGGCAACTACGCTCGCCGATCTGCCTGGAAACCGAAAACCCCATCTGATTTCTATGACCCCCGCTTCGCTAACCAGTGCGGTAACAAAGGGGCTGGTGCCTTCAATTTCTTTACCATGTTCCAGGGTCGGGACAACTGAATTTTGGCAATTTCCCGGCGTGGCGACGGCGTCGTAATTGTCGATTTGGTTCACGGGAACAGTCGTTGCACGAACCAGAATGATCCCGCGAAGACAACGCCGAATGAGCTGGCTGCGACCAGGCGAGCAGCGAGCGGCGTGCTTTGACGGTATAGGAATGCGAGCAGCGGTGCGACCGCCAGAACGATACAGGCCTGGCCGATTTCCACGCCGACGTTGAAAGAAAACAAAGACCAGCCGAGGGCGACGCGCGGCAATTCCATTTCGCGAAGAACGTTCGCGAATCCAAACCCGTGCACGAATCCAAAGCAGAAGGCGAAGATCAATCTCCAATCACGTTTCTCGTTCCCCTGAATGAGCGCATGCGCGCCGACGAAGATGATGCTGAGCGCAATCATCGGCTCGATCACGCGCGCGGGCGGACTCAAGATGTTCAGGGTCGCGAGCACGAGCGTGACGCTGTGGGCGATCGTGAAGGCGGTGACGATTTTGAGCACTTGCCCCAGTGTGCCGCCGAGGAGAAGCAGCCCGACAATGAACAGAATGTGATCGGGCCCGATGAAGATGTGATGAATTCCTTCCCAGACGAATTGGCGCACCATCGCAAGCGCGCTTTGACGAGTCCCGAAGCTGTAATCGAACCGCGTCGTCTCCTTGTCGAAGATGCCTTGAAAGCGCAGCGCCTCGCCTTGGTAGATGTTGAGAAAAGTTCGGTGCCGGCTGTCGAACGAGGACAAATCGCAGTTTACCTGCACCGCGGCGGCCGGTTGTTTTCCGATCAGTTGAAATCGCAGTTGCACGTCGCGGCGAGCAGCGAGCGGCTCGGCGGCGAGTAATTGCAAGCGGAGCGGTTCGCCATCCGCTGCAACGGCGAAACGCGAAGCGAGCAGCGCGGATAGTTGCTCCGTGTTCGACGCCAGAGTCGATGGATCGAGCAGGCTCTCTTCGCTAATGCCGGAAAGCTCGCGTGCGAAATTCTTCGCGGATGCTTCGATCGTCGCCTCTACTCCGCTGCGGCCAATGCGTACGTCGACGTAACTGAGAGGCAGATCGTGTCCGAACGCCGTGCCCGACAGAAGGATGGCAGCGAGGCCCGCGAGGACAGCGTCCATCCGCTTCATCGTGCTAAACCCTCCAATGCTTCCCGCGCGAGCTTGCTCTGGAGCAGATCGAAGTGCGGATTCAGTGTGAGCGCGTGTTTTAGAAATTCGACCGCCGTCGCGTTATCTCCGGCGCCACGCGCGATCATCCCCGCGTGGTAAAAAAACCGCGCGTCGAGCGTGCCTAGCCGAAGTGCCTCCTTCATCGCGGACTCTGCTTCCGCGATGCGGCCGGATTTGAGCGCAGTCCACGCCAGAGCGTCCGCGCCATAGCCATCGTGCCTTCCCGCGGAGTACTCGCCTTGCGCGAGCGTGTAGGCTTCTCCCGGTTTCAAATCGTGGTCGGCATAGAAAAGCGCGAGATTGCGATTGAACGGCGAGTTATGAACTTTGCGCGAATGCTCTCCGAGCTGCTCGACCAGCTCGAAGCGAACGGCCGCGTCCGCCAGCCGTCCCGCCTGGGTGAAGAGATCACCGAGCGCCGCCATGGAATTGACGTCGGGTGCCATTCGCACCGCCTGTTCGTAGAGCGTGATCGCTCCGGGTAAATCTCCGCGCCCGGCCCGAACCCGGCCGAGCGCGGCGAGCGCGCGGAACGAGTTGGGCGAATCGGCCAACGCTTCGCGATAGAAGCGCTCCGCCTTCTGGTCGTCACCCGTCGAAAACGCGATTTCACCCAATTGCCAGCGACACCACGCGACCGCTTCACGTGGCGCATCAGGTTGGCCTAACAAGAGATCGAGCGCCTGCAAGAGATGCGCGGTCGCTTCGTCTGGCTTGCCGCGCAGAAACGCGGCGCGCGCAAGCCTCGTGTGCGTGCCGGAATCCCCGGGACTTAGCCGTTCCATTTCCGCAAAGGCTTTCGTCGCGGCGTCGTAATCACCCAGCTCGAGCTGCGCATCGCCCAAAATTGCGAATGGCTCGCTCTTGCCGGAATTGACTGTGATCAGCGCAATGGCGTGATCGCGCGCCGCGGCGAAGTCGTGATTTGAAAACTCCGCGTGCACGAGTGCCGTCAGCCCGCCGACATTTCTTTCCGGCCCCACCGCATCGACCGACGCGCGCGCCGCGGCCAGCGCGCGCGGCAGGTAATCTTCATTCCCGCTTTCGCGAACTTCCTGCAGGTAATATTCGGCGAGTGTGTTTTGCGAGCGCGCGTCCTCCGGATCGCGCTCGACCCGTGCGAGGTAAAAACGAATCGCAGCTTGCGTCGCGCCTTCGTCGGAAAGTGAAACGTTAGTCTGCTCGCGCGGCGCCGGCGTGGGCACGATCGAACGAGATCGGGTGGCTAACGAAAGTAAGCCGCCAAGAACAATCGCGCTGATCGTCAGCGCGATTCGCAATCTCAGCGGGCTGCCCTTTTCCGCGCTCGGCATGGTCGCCGCCGCCATCCGATTCACTGAACCAGAACCGACGCTGGGCGCGCTGGTGAAAGCTGACATGTTCTCCGCGAAGCGCTCCGCGCCGTGACCCGTTTCCACGGCGCGGAGCTTCCCACCCAACTATTGCCGCGTGTGATCGTCTTTCGCGCCGGCTTCGAATGGCTGCGTCGGATCGGCTACGAAAGGGAACATGTCGCGGAACGGCTTCTCGTTCGCATCGACCTTATCGCCCAGTGCTTTTCCGTTGTTGATCATGGTAAACACCATGTCGACCACGTCATCCTGCAGGCGGCGCCCGCCCATCTTGCCGAAGCCGCCATCCTTGTTGCTGCCGCCGCCGGATCCCTTGTTAGGAACGGTCAAATCGAGACGAAGAATATCGCCGTTCTCGACTGCGATCTTCGCCAGCTTCGCGATGTGCTCCTCGTCCGTGTTCATCGCCTTGAGCGATTTCACGAGGTCGTCCTTGAATTTGCCCGCCGCGTCGTCGGTCGTGGACGCTGCATTATATTCGTCCTTCCTGGCCGCCGGAATGAGTCCGTTGTTCACCAGCGGATTCCCATCGCGATCCACATTCACGTAATCGCCCTCGCCGGTCAGCACTCCTTCCGCGCCGAACTTTTGCGTCACGTGCCGCTGCGTGACTGCGTTGACGCCGATCACATCCGACGCGCCTTTTAGCATTTTCGCCGGCACGCTCACGGCAGTGATCAACGTGTTAAAGCCCGCGTAAGTATCGCGGCCACCGCGTTCGCTGAGGTAGGAAGTCTGCGGATGTCCCGGATTCTTGATTGCGGAACCGACGAGACGATTCGCGCCCGTGTCATCGAGAAAAAACGGATCGTCTGCGACGCCTGCGTAGAACTTCGCGCCGGTCTCCTTATCTTCCGTGACCACGATTTCGGGAGCCTTATACTCCTGAGTCGCCTTCGTGGTTGGCGCGGTGAAAGTCTTCCCGCCCGGCAGAGTGATCGTGGCGGTTTGCGTTTTCTCGCGGCCCAGCCCCTTTGAATAAACGACATCAACGAACGCATCCGGTTGCGCGTCTCCCGTATTTTCGATTTCAAAACGGTAACGAATGTTGTGATCGAAGATCGCCATCCCGAAATGCTCGCCGGAAACGACGAACCCTTGCGTGCTCATGATGAGGACGACCTGCTCGTTGTCGTTGGGATCGAGGAACGCGTAGTTGTCGGTTAAATCCGAGCCACGATCCTGCGTGATCGAGGGCGAATCGATGTGATCGGATGCGCGGAGTTTCGTTGTGCTGGACAGCAGCATGGCGATAAGCGCACAGGCCGCCAGCAGTCTTACACCGCGACCTGCGATGGTATGGAAGAGTTGCTCGTGTTGAATCATAGATCTTTCTTTTTGAGGTTCGCTTTCACAGAGAGAGAGAGCAACCGATCAGATGATTTATTCCGGATTATTTGCATTCGTTAGGCTGATGCTTCGAGGCACAAGAAAACCACGGTCTCACCACCACTTTGCGAATTTACTGTCGCGTGTGATCGTCCGGATTCTGCCCCGGCGGGAACGGCTGCGTCGGATCAGCCACGCGATGGACGAAGCCACCAGACGATTCGCAGCGGCGTCGTCGAGGAAGAAAGGATCCATCGGCGGCCCCGCCGAAGAATTTCGCGTGCGCACAGCTCGCCGCCGCGGCCAAACATCCGCTCCTGCCCTTCGTCGACGCAGATGTGCGCCTGGCGCCCGACGCGGTCGCGCGTCTCGTCGCAGGGCTGCAAGAGACCGGAGCTCAGCTCATCAGCGGTGTGCCGCGCCAGTTCCGCGGCGCTGGATTTCGTACCGACCTGGTGGACGTGACCAGTCTCGCGACCTGCCGGATGTATCGGGACAACGCGGCCGTCTGGCGGGGCCTGGTGAAAAATACGCACGAAGGCCTCGGGGCGCCGGCCCTCATTCTGCCGGCGACGTTCTTGCTCGCGGCGGGTCAGGTGCTGCCCTTTGCGCTCCTCGCGGGCGGGGTCGTGTTCTGGTCGGCCGGCCGGCGCCGTACTGGAAAGGCCGCCGTCTAACAGGCGATCGCGTGCCGTTGGCAGACGCCGGTGAGCAAATCCCAGAGCGCATTTAGGACGCGCTCAACCGCAGCATTCACCGCAGGCGCATTCTCACGGGTGACGTGCTCCTGCAGCATCGCGCGCTCGACGGCGGCATGCTCGCGGTCGGCTTCCACGTGCACGCTGAAGTATTCGTAGCTCTTCGGATCGGTGAAGCCGTAATGCTTCTTCAGACCGTCGATCTTGGACTCCGAGACCGCAGGAATTTGACTCTCATAGGCGTACAAAGCCGCGAGCCCTTCCGCCGTCTCGCCGTTGGCACAAACGGAACGAAAAGTGTCAATCAACGCAGCCGTCTCGGGCTGCTTCGATGTGGCGCGCACTTCCGCGTGCGAGGCGCCGAGTTTCTCAGCAAACTGCAGCCAGAGCTCGGGATGGTTAGGGTTCCCGGCTTCTTCATCGATCAAGTTGGAAAGGATCTGCTTCCGGGTTGGCTGATCGTCGCACTTCGCGTGCACCGCGGAGAGGTAGGTGGGGAACGCCGCAACGTGCTGATAGTATTGAGAGGCGTAATCCCGCAGCACTTCGGGGCTTAATTCGCCGCGGGTCCAGGCGAGATAGAATGGGTGAGTCAGGAGATGCTTCGCGGCGATTTGCTGATCGATGGCGTCGAGATGTTGATTCATGGCAGTGACTTGAGCTTTTCGGATTTTTCGACAACGGGAAAGGAAAACTTTCGCCTAGCCTCGGCGCAGGATGTGTTTGATGCCGCGGAGGGGGATCACCACCCAGTCCGGTCGGTTGTTCAATTCGTAGCCCACTTCATAGACCGCTTTGTCGAGCAGGTAGGCGTCGAGCATGACCTGCAGGTCGTCCTCGCGCGCGGGCAGGAAAGGCGCGCCGTCAGTCGTAAGGAGATAACTTTGGAGGAAAGCGCCGCTTATCTCGCGATACCAAAGATCAGCCCAGCGTTCGAGGAATGGAATGTCTTCGCTCCGCATGGAGGGCTGCCAAAGAGCGCTGTAGCCGGCGTATTGGAACGAGCGCATCATCCCGGCCACATCGCGCAAGGCGGAGCGTTTCAGCTTTCGCTCGCTCAGGGGCCGGGCCGGTTCGCCCTCAAAGTCGAGGATCACAAAATCTTTCCCGTTGTAGAGGACCTGGCCGAGGTGATAATCGCCGTGAATACGGATTTTAGCGGCGCCTGAGATGCGATCGAGGATGCGCTGCTGCTGCGCGAGAATCTGCTTCTCCGCCGCGAACACTTCCTCCGCTTCCGCGCGGAAGTGCTCCGGCAATCCCGGCAGCTTTTTGCCTAACAATTCCCACGAGCGGCGGACGAGCGCCCGCATATTTTGGAAAACCGAGCGCTGGCTCATGGCGTTGAACGGCTCAGGCGCAAAGCGCGGGTCGTTGGGCTCGGAAGCAAGCGCGAGATGCAGTTCCGCGGTGCGCTGCCCGAGCAGTCTGGCACGTTCGGGATAAATCCCGCCGATCAATTCCTCGAGGAGCGGCCCGGCGGATACGACATCGCTCTGCAGATCGGCTTTGCGCGCCAGCACGCGTTCGTAGAAGCGGCTGACGGAATCGAGCGTCATCGACCACGCGTCACCTTCGCTCGTGATCGCGGTTTGCATGGCGCAGATCACCGTCGGCTCGGTCTTCGCCCTTTGGTACTCGACTGCACCCGCAAACGCCGGCACGTGCGTGAAGCCGCTATTTTCCGAAAGAAAGCGCGTCACCTCGACGTCCGGATTCACTCCATCCTCAAGTTTCCGATAGAGCTTCAGGAAGTATTTGTTGTCGAAAACCATCGACGAGTTGCTCTGCTCAACTCCCAGCACTTGGGATGATGCTGCGGTCTCACCGCGCGCGAGGGCATTCCCGGCAAGACCGACAACTTCTCCATTCTTGCCGCTGATTCGTTGCCGGTCTGCCATCAACCCAAAGAGATCTTCGCGGAAGCCCGCGTCCCAGACCGCGTCCTGCAGGATCGCCTCCTCCGGCCCATCGAAGCGGGCGATGACGGCATGCCGCGCCGTCTGGGCGACCTCCCGCGCGGCCTTGCCGCGGGTAATCGTGACCGGCAGCGTATATATTTCGGGCGCTGCATCCCGATAAGTGACCTCGACGAACCAGATCCGCGCGGCATCCGGTTCGTTCGAAACGCTCACCTGCTCGGCCACGCGCATGCCGCTAATGCTGCGCGCTTTCGAGCCGAACCAGCGGCGCTTCCGCACGTAGCCAGGGAGCACTTCGCGTTCGATGATCTTGCGCTGCTCGTCGCCGAGAAGCGTCGCAAGTTCGGGCTGCATCCGCAGTGTCGGAATCTCACGCTCGGCCGTGTCATTGGCAGCCTCCGGTTGCGCGCCGAGCACAAACCAAAAGTGCGAATGAGGCCCCAGCGTCAGGACATAGGGCGCGTCTTTGATCGCAGGGAAAAAATTCTGGCCGAAGACCTCCATCAAGGCACAGCCGGCGAAGCGCGAGAGATCCAGCTCCGCCACCTGCGAGAAGCGCGACAGATTCACGACCACCAGCACCGTCTCGTCCTCGTGCCGCCGCAGGAAGGCGAGGATCTTCGGATTTTCCGGGAAGAGAAATTCCAGTGTGCCGCGCGAGAAGGCCTTGAAGTTCTTCCGCATCGCGATCACGCGGCGCGTCCACCAGAGGAGCGAGGAGAGGTTCTTTTGCTGGTTCTCGACGTTGATCGCCTCGTAATTGTACTCGGGGTCGATGATGATCGGGAGCAAGAGCTGCTGCGGATTGGCCCGCGAGAAACCGGCGTTGCGATCCGCGCTCCATTGCATCGGCGTGCGGACCCCGTTGCGGTCGCCGAGGTAAACATTATCGCCCATCCCGATCTCGTCGCCGTAATAGAGGACCGGCGTTCCCGGCATCGAAAAGAGGAGGATGTTCAGCAGCTCGATCTTGCGGCGGCTGTTCGCCAGGAGCGGCGCGAGACGGCGGCGGATCCCGAGATTGATGCGCGCGGTGGGATCATTCGCGTAGACGCGCCACATGTAGTCGCGTTCTTCGTCCGTCACCATTTCGAGCGTCAGCTCGTCGTGATTCCGCAGGAACATCGCCCACTGGCAATTCTCCGGAATCGCCGGGGTCTGATCCATGATGTCGATGATCGGAAAGCGATCCTCCAATTGGAGTGACATGAACATCCGCGGCATGAGCGGGAAATGGAAATTCATGTGCGACTCGTCGCCCTGCCCGAAGTACTCGACCGCGTCTTCCGGCCATTGGTTCGCCTCTGCCAGAAGCATTCGGCCCTCGAACGTCGCGTCGACGTGGGCGCGCAGCTTTTTCAGGTAAGCGTGCGTCTCGCGCAGGTTTTCGCAGCTCGTGCCTTCGCGCTCATAGAGGTAGGGCACCGCGTCGAGGCGCAGTCCGTCGACCCCCATCTCGAGCCAGAAGTCGCACACCTTCTCGAACGCTTCGTGCACCGCGGGGTTGTCGAAATTCAGATCGGGCTGATGCGAATAAAAGCGGTGCCAGTAGTACGCCTTGGCCACCGGATCCCACGACCAGTTGGAGCTCTCGAAATCCTTAAAAATGATGCGCGCGTCGTTGTATTTGTCCGGTGTGTCGCTCCAGACATACATCTCGCGCTCGGGCGAGCCCGGGGCGGCGCGGCGCGACTTTTGGAACCACGGGTTCTGATCGGAGGAGTGGTTGATCACCAGCTCGGTGATGACTTTCAGCCCGCGCTCGTGCGCCGCGGCCAGAAATGCCTGGAAATCCTGCAGCGTGCCGTAGTTTGGATTGACGCCGTAGTAATCTGCGATGTCGTAGCCATCATCCTTCAGCGGCGAAGGATAAAACGGCAGAATCCAGATTGCGGTCGTGCCGAGTTCCTGGAGGTAATCGAGCTTCTCGATCAGGCCACGGAAATCACCCACGCCGTCCGCGTTGCTGTCGTGAAAGGTCTTCACGTGCAGCTGGTAAATGACGGCGTCTTTGTACCAGAGAGGATCCAGAGGTGGCGTGGCAGAGGCGGCAGCCGGCATGCGCTAACAGGTGGCGCACCTTGCGGAGCCGTGCAATGGAACGTCTGCGGCGCTGGCGGCAGAGCGCCGCGCCGCTACTGCTTCGAGATGTGAGTGGCCTGGCGCGCGATGCAGAGCCACTTGCCGTTGCGTTTGACCCAGGTGTCGGTGAAGCGCCGCGAACTCGTAAAGCGCTTCTTCCCGTCGACGCCAGATTCACGCGCCAAACCGGTGACGACCGCGACGTTGTCGCTCTCCGTTCGCACCGAGAGACTGCTCACTTCCGCTGTCTTATAGACGTTTTTATCGTGCCGGGTTTCGCGCAGCAGGCTCGATTTCGAGCCGACGCGACCGCTGGCGGAGGTGTCGACAAAATCATCGGCCAGCAGTTCCTTCACCGCACTGGCATCGCGCTGTTTCACCGCGGCCTGCCAAGCTCGTTCGAGCCGGCGAATGGCTGCGCCGATCGTGCGATCACCGCGCCCAGACAAACCGAAGGTCGGACGACTGGGGGAGCGTAACCCCGGAGGATCGTCCCAAGGCCGGCGGCGCGTCCAGGGTGCGCGCGGTTCGGCGGCGCGCACCGGCTTCTCCCGCAGCACGCGCGCCCGACGCGAAACGGGCGATTTCCCGGGTGTGGGGATCGCGGCCGGCGCAGGTGACGCCGTGCCGGCGGATGCCTCGGGGCGTGCCACGGCGGGAGTTTGCTCAGGCGTAGCGGAGGGACTGGGCGACACCGTCGCCGCTGGCGATCCGCTTTCCTCCGGCGACGAATGCCGGATCGGCGCCGCCGCGTCCTGAGCAAAAGCTGCACTGAATCCAACGAACCCGAGGAGCGCAGCGAAAAGAAGATGTGAGATGCCTTTCATGAATCGTGGCGAAGCAAACCGCGGCGGTCGGGATGCTAGTGCGCGGTCATTTCACGGGTCAATATGATTCGCCGAAACCAGCAGCGTGGTTGCCCCGAGAACAAGCGGGGAATGAAATTTAAGAAGTGCGAGGCATGGAACAAATCGCGTTGGACGAAGGCCGCGGACCGCACTACAACAGCATACCTTTTCCGATGAAACAGCCTGCCTGCCGGCCCATTTTCCTGCTCTCGTTAGGTGCGCGCACGGGAGACGACCAATGATGCCCCCGCTCGATCCCCTCGCGCCGGAGCCAATCCGTCCGCCCGGCCGAAAGATGCCAGCCTCGACCCCTGAGCTCGAGCCCGGCGCGCCTACCGATCTGGAGCTGATGCAGTCGATCCAGGAGGAGGACCCGGAGGCGCTCTCGCTGCTCTACGATCGCTACAACGGAATCCTAAAGGCGCTAATCCTCCGGGTGGTGCATAACGAAGCGGAAGCGGACGATCTGTTGCAGGAGATCTTCATGGAGATCTGGAACCAGGCGAAGAATTTCTCCGCGCAGAAAGGGAAACCGCTCGGCTGGATGGTGACGCTGGCGCGCCGGCGGGCGATCGATGGATTGCGCAAAAAGCAGGCCTACGCGCGGGCGGAGGAGCGCCTGCAGACGGAAACCGAGCAGCAGCCGGACGCCTGGGTGCACAACGCCACGGAGGAGGAAATTACCTTTGCCGACACCCGGGTGCTGGTGCGCAAAGTGATCAACACCCTGCCCGAGGCGCAGCAACAGGCGATCAATCTGGCATATTTTCGCGGCATGAGTCAGCGCGAAATCGCCGCGAAAACGAATACACCTTTGGGCACAGTCAAGACGCGGTTGGAATTGGGGCTAAAAAAGATCTACGACGGCCTGAAGGAACTGAAAGATGAGCTTTGAAGAATTCCAGAATCGCGCCCGCCTCCATGTGATCGGCGCGTTGGAGCCGGAGGAAACCGAAGAGTTCGAGCAGGCGCGAAAGGAGCACGGACAGGTCGCCGAGGACTTCATCGCGGCGTGCTACAATATGCACGAAGCCTTCGCCCTGAGTCTGCGGCCGGCCAAAGCTTCCGATGCGATCAAGGATCGATTGATGATGATGGTGCGGCAGCGGAAAGGCTGATCCTGCAGCCTCGGCGACGCAGCCGTTTCAGTCCATCTGCTGCAAGAGATACTCTTGTAGAAAGCCGTAGAAGTTGACCTGAAACAAACCCAGGTCGCGACGCGAGCCGATCGGCGAGCGGTAGTGATCCGATAGTTCGCCTTCCGTAAAGTCATACTTCGCAGCGATCGCAAGGCGCGCCTGATTCAAAGCGCTGAGCCAGGCCTCGGTGTTCGCGAGCGGAATGCGCAGGGTGCAGTTTGCGAAAGGCTTGGCGTTTCCATCCAGCATCTTGAGATCGCTCGCGACAATCTCCGTGGCGCTGCGGAAGAGCCGGCGCAGCTCGGGTTGCACGTAAAGTTTCCACTCGCCGCAGAGCTCCGCATCCTCTGGACCAGCGGGAGGACTGAAGAGGCGGTACTCAGCCGCTTCCGAGTCGTCGGTCTTGGTGCTCTCTGGGATCTGCCGCAGTAACTCGGCCAGGAAGGGGTCCAGCTCTGCCACTTCCAGAAAGTCGCGATGCCGACGAATCTCCATCAGCCTGTCCGCTCCAGGGTCGCCAGCAAGAGGTGGGTATGGAGCTGTTGCACGTAATGCTCCGCCGGTTCCCGTAATCCGACCCAAACGATGGACCGGCCTGCCTGATGCACTTCCAGCATGTGCTTCTCGGCTTTCTCCCGGGTAAATCCGAAGACCTTTTGAAAAACCATCGTGACGTAGGACATCAAATTGACCGGGTCGTTATGCACCACGACTTGCCAGGGAAGATCTACTTCCTCCCTGCTCTTCACCTGCTGTTCAACGAGAGGCGACTGGGCAGCGCCCGTAGGTGGAACTCGAGGTCGCAGCCCTGGATTCGCCACCTGCGGCCCGGCGCATGGTGGCTCCAAAATCATAAGCGAGACGCTACCATAGGCCGCCTCTTCTTCAAACCGCAGCGGCTTCCGCGAGGCGGCATAGGATACGCTCCTGCACCGCGTGCATCTCTCTGGCTTGCGCCGGCGTCGCGTCGTCATAGCCATGCAAATGCAGCAGGCCGTGCAGGAGGTAGAGCTGCAATTCGTGCTCCAGCGAGGTCTGGAAGCCCCGCGCATTAGCTTGGGCAGTGTCGATGCTGATGAAGATCTCGCCGTGTTGGAAGGTGAGTACATCGGTGGGACCGGCGATCTGCATAAACTGCCGGTGCAAAGCGGCGATCCGGCGATCGGAGATCACAAGAATGTCGACTTCTTCCAAGGCGGCGAGCGCCGTCCGCGCGGGCCGACGCAGCCGTAAACATGCCCGCCGCGCACGCTCCGCAAAGGCCTGGAGCTGCGCGATGTCGAAGGCGTGGCGCCGCTGCACATTCCGCACCCCGATCATCGCACGCTCTTTCTAGGCGGGTGGTCTGAGTTCCGCCTGGAAGTTCCGCGTAATCAGCCGCGCACCCTTATTAAAGGTCACATAAGCCCACGCCCATTGCAGCAGCACCGCGATCCGATTGCGGAAGCCCACCAGAAAAATCACGTGCACGAAGAGCCAGGCCAGCCAGGCAGGAAACCCGCTGAAGTGCACGTAGCGCAGATCAGCGACCGCCTTGTTGCGACCGATCGTCGCCATGCTGCCTTTGTCCCAATACCAAAAGCGCTGCGGCTTTCGGCCATCCATCATAGCGAGCACGTTGCGCGCGGCGTGCCGCCCCTGCTGCATCGCGACCGGCGAGACACCCGGCAGCGGCGCATCCGTCTGGTAGGGAAAATTCGCCAGATCCCCGATCACCTGCACCTCGGGATGCCTCGGGATCGTGAGGTCCTGATTCACCAGCACGCGTCCGGCGCGATCCACCGGCGCGCCTAAGGTCTTTCCGAGCAAAGAGGCGGCATTGCCGGCCGCCCAAATCTTTACCCGGCAGGGAATGAACTTGCCCGCAACCTCCAACCCCTCCTCCGTCAGGTTCTTGGCATGTTCGCCGAGGATCACTTCCACCCCAAGCTTCTGCAGCTGCCGAAGCGCGCTCGCGGAAAGATCCTCCGGGAAACCCCCCAGCAGGCGGTCGCCGCCCTCCACCACGATGACGCGGGCGTGGGAGGGATTAATATGACGGAAATCCTCCGCCAGCGTGTAGCGCGCGATCTCCGCGATCGAGCCGGCCATCTCGACCCCGGTGGGTCCGCCGCCGATGATGACAAAGGTCATCGCCGCCTGGCGCGAGGCTTCATCCTCCATCTTGTCGGCATACTCAAAGGCCAGGAGCAGACGACGCCGGATTTCGATCGCGTCCTCCAGACTCTTCAACCCCGGCGCGAGCTTCTCCCATTGCTCGTTGCCGAAGTAAGAGTGCCGCGATCCCGTCGCGAGGATCAGGTAATCGTAGGCAATCTCGCGCTCCGTCGTTACCACCTTCTTTGCCTCGACATCAATGGCGCTGACTTCCGCCAGCAAAACGTCGATGTTCTCGAACCTGCTCAAGACGCCCCGAATCGGCGCCGCGATATCAGCCGGCGACAACGCCGCCGTCGCCACCTGATAGAGGAGCGGCTGAAAGAGGTGATAATTCGTGCGATCGATGACCGTCAAGCGCAACGGCTCGCAGGCAAGCACCTTTGCCGCCTCGAGTCCTCCAAACCCGGCGCCGATGATAATGACGTGCGGCTTTGCTTCTGATTCAGCCTCCATCGTGCAACGCTCCGCATTACCGCCGAAAGCGCGAACGATTTCGCGCGAGACAACTTTGGCCTCGCTCGCCTCCTCAGGTTGCGAAACGGGAGCCGTAGCGGCTCCGCACCTCGCGGGGGAAAGCAGTTGTCGCCGGTACAAACCACGCTATCTTCCGCGCCTTATGCCGAAGCCAATTGCGCGCAGTAAGACGCGGAAAGCCGTCGCCAAGCGCTTTAAGATCACCGGGACCGGCAAGGTTTTGCGCCAGCAGGCCTCGCGTCGCCATCTCCTTTCTTCGAAGAGCGCCAAGCGCAAACGCCAAATGGCCAAAGCGGAGCTCGTCGACAAAACGGACATCGCCCGGATCAAGGCGAACCTGCCGTTCGGCTAAGCCTCACGCCCTCTCCTCTAATTATTGCCCCTGCGGGAGCGATTCCTCCGGAAACGTGATCACGCCATGGCGCGTCGTGGTCGTGGTGGTGGTCGTGGTCGTGGTGGTGGGAGCGGTTCCCTGCGGCGGCCCTGCTGGCTTGCGCGTCGGCGGCGGATGCGGCGACCAGGGCTCGTAGCCTTCCCGCGGCGAACGGTAGAGATCGCGCCGATTTTCGAGAGTGGTGCATGAGACACCCGCGCTGGCGAGACAGAACAGCAGCAGCAGCCATTTCACGGGCGCGATCGAATCAGAACCGCCACCGCGTGTCAACGAATGCAGACGGCATGACGCCGCGTGCGCAAAACCGCGTTGCGCGGCGGCCAAGTTGCGCGAACCTTGCCCCTCCGTCAGGGGCTATGGACTGCGGACTTACGAATCCCGCCAGGGCAGGAATGCAGCAACGGTAGTCTGATCCTCTTTGCCGTAGTTCTCTGGCGGACTTCTTTTTCCGACCTGCCGAATGCCAGCGCTGTGCGAGATGAAAATGCTGGAGGTGAAAACGGTCCGCTTCGCCGTCGTGGTCGAAAAATGCGGCGCGCCCCAGGTTTACACCCTCTGGCAAAAGCCGACCGCCGACCGCCATTTCCAATCGCTGCTCAAGAACCACTGCGTGATGACGATTTTGCCAAACGACGCCGGCCGGGATTTCGGTCTCGCCGACTATTGCGCGCGCCGGGGCGCCACTTTCCTGGCCTTTCCGAAGTCGCTGCGGCGTTTTGCTGATCGCCGCGTCGTCGGGATCAAATGGGACCTTGTCCAAAACGGATGAGCGCGAGCATCATTCCCGAGGAGCGCTTCGCGCAGTGCAGTTTCGGCGACGAAGAACGCGCTCGTTACTCCCGGCACCTGATCATGCCGGAGGTGACGCTTGCGGGGCAGCGACGCCTGCAAGCGGCCCGCGTGCTTTGTCTCGGCGCCGGCGGGCTCGGCTCATCCGCCGCCCTCTACCTGGCTGCTGCAGGGGTCGGGACGCTCGGCCTCGTCGATCCCGATCGGGTCGAGCTTTCAAACCTGCAGCGGCAGATCCTGCACGGCACGCCGGATGTCGGCCGATCGAAGGTCGACTCCGCGCGCGACCGCATCGAGGCCGCGAATCCCCACGTGGAGGTGCAACGGCATGCTGTCCGTTTCACCAGCGCCAACGCGATCGAGCTGGTCCGCGACTATGACCTGGTGATCGACGGCTCGGATAATTTCCCGACGCGTTATCTCTCCAGCGACGTTTGCGTTTTCACCCGCAAACCGAATATCTACGGATCTGTCTTTCGCTTCGATGGGCAGGCGACGGTCTTCGGGCCTCATCTCGGCGGCCCCTGCTACCGTTGTCTTTTCCCCGAGCCACCGCCGGCCGGCGCGGTGCCGAATTGCGCGGAAGCAGGTGTCCTCGGCGTGCTGCCGGGAATCGTGGGGATGCTGCAGGCAGTGGAAGCGCTGAAGCTGATTCTGGGGCTGGGCGATTCGCTCCTCGGCCGCCTGCTCCATTTTGATGCCTTGAAGATGAAGTTCCGTGAGTTCAAGCTGCGCCGCGATCCAGAGTGTCCCGTCTGTGGCGAGAATCCCACGATCCGCGAGCCGATTGATTACGAGCAATTCTGCGGCGCGGGCCCGGCGGCGGCGGCCGGCGACTCCTCTGTCGGTGAGATCTCGGTCGACGAATTCAAACGGCGACGCGTCGCGGCCGAGTCGATGTTTTTGCTCGATGTCCGGGAGCCGCATGAGTACGAGATCGCACGGATCGAAGGCGCGACGCTGATCCCATTGCGCGAACTGCCGCAACGTCTGCACGAGTTGCCGCGCGACATCGATCTGGTCGTGCATTGTCACAGCGGAGTGCGGAGCGCACACGCGGTGCAGATCCTGCAGGCGGCCGGTTTTGACCGGGCGACAAATCTGACCGGCGGGATCGAGGCGTGGTCGGAGCGAATCGATCCGACCGTGCCGCGATATTAGGCCGTTCGACCGCAGCAGTTCTTGAACTTCTTTCCGCTGCCGCATGGACACGGTTCGTTGCGTCCGACTTTCGGAAGCTCGCGCCGTGCCGGGGCCAGATCGAGCTTGAGTTCGGAGCCGTCGCCGTTCCCGTGACCATTACCGCTCTCGCCACCAACACTACTACTGGAAGGGTTGGGGCGGCGGCCGAGAGTTGTCGGACCGGGGACAGGACCGTTCGCCGTGGGTGCGGTCGGCGCCTGTTCCCGCAGGAGGAACTGCGGCAGGGTGGAAAGGAACGTCTCGAACGCCTGCAGATTGGACGTGCTGCGGAAGAGATTATGCAGCACCTCGTTTTTGATGTTCCCCATCAGTTCGGTGAACATCTCGTACGCTTCGGTCTTGTATTCGACCAGCGGATCCTTCTGCGCATAGCCGCGCAGATAGACGCCCTCGCGGAGCGCATCCATCGCGTAGAGGTGCTCCTGCCAGAGACGATCGATCGCATTGAGAATAATGTAGCGCTCGAGGCCTTTGACCGCGGTTGGCTCTTCGTGCGATGATTTCCGCTCGTACGATTCGCGAATTCGCCCGACGAGGAATTGGATGTTCTGCTCGACATCGCGCGTCTCGAACTCCGCTTTCTCCGCCGTGAGTCCGAGCGGGAAAGTGGTGTTCACCCAGTGCAGAAGCGCGCCGTAGTTCGGCTCGGTTTCCTCGCCCGCGCCGAGATGCTCGCGCACCTTCGCCGGGACCGCTTCTTCGATGACTTCGTAGATGAGCTTGCGCGGCTCTTCCGTGTCGATGACCTCGTTGCGGTAGCCGTAAACGACTTCGCGCTGATTGTTCATCACGGCGTCGAAATCGAGCGTCCGTTTGCGCGCGAGGTAGTTCCGCTGCTCGACGCGCTTCTGCGCCGTCTCGACCGATTTATTTAGCCACGGATGCTCGAGCTCCTGGCCTTCTTCCAAACCGAAACGCTCCATGATTTTCGTCATCCGATCAGCCGCGCCAAAGTTGCGCATCAGATCGTCTTCGAAACTGACATAGAAGCGCGAGCCGCCCGGATCGCCCTGGCGCGCGTAACGTCCGCGCAGCTGCCGATCGATCCGCCGCGACTCGTGTCGCTCGGTGCCGATGACGAACAATCCGCCCGCTTCCTGCACACCTTCGCCCAGCTTAATGTCGGTGCCGCGGCCGGCCATGTTCGTCGAAATCGTGACCGTGCCCGCTTGCCCGGCGCGTTGCACGATCTCTGCTTCCTGGCGGTGATACTTCGCGTTCAGGACGTTGTGCGGAATCTTCTCGCGCTTCAACATGCGGCTGAGCAACTCGGAAGCCTCCACGCTCACCGTGCCCACCAGCACCGGCTGCTGCCGCGCATGGCAATCTTTGATCTCAGCGATGACCGCGTTGTATTTCTCGCGCCGCGTCTTGTAGATGCGATCGTTGGCATCTTTCCGCGCGATCGGGCGGTTCGTCGGAATCGCGTTCACGTCCAGTTTGTAGATATCGTGGAACTCCGCCGCTTCGGTTTCCGCGGTGCCAGTCATGCCGGCGAGCTTTTGGTAGAGCCGGAAGTAATTCTGAATCGTGATCGTGGCGAGCGTCTGCGTCTCGCGATCGATCTGCACGCCTTCCTTCGCTTCTACTGCCTGGTGCAACCCATCGCTCCAGCGCCGGCCGGGCATTTTGCGGCCGGTATATTCGTCGACGATCACCACCTTGTTTTCCTCAACCACGTATTGCACGTCCTTCTCGAAGAGGGAGTAGGCGCGGAGGAGTTGCGCGATGTTGTGGATCCGCTCGGCTTGCTGATCGCAGTGCTGCTGGCGCTCGACTTTCAGCCGCTCTTTTTCCTCGTCCGAGACGGTGCGGTTCAAGTCGATCTCGGTGAACTCGCTCGCCAGATCGGGCAGCACGAACGCGTCCGGTTCTTCCGGATTCAAGAACTCCCGCGCCTGCTCCGAGAGATCCGACTCGTTAGACTTTTCGTCGATCGTGAAGAACAGCTCTTCCTTCAGTGCAAAGAGCTCTTCCTTCCGTGAATCCTGGTAGAACGAGAGCTCGGCGCGATCCATCGCCTTACGCTTCTCCGGGTCCTCCATCATGCGGAGGAGCGGCTTGTTCCGCGGCTGGCCGAGCTTGACCTTGAACATCAGCAGGCCACCCGCCTCGCTGTCGCCCTTCTCGAACGCCTCCTTCGCCTCACTCGCGAGCCGGTTGCAGAGCATGTTCTGCTTCCGCACCAACTGCTCCACGAGCGGCTTCCATTTGTCGTATTGATGGGTCGAAACGGTGGCTGGGCCGCTGATGATCAACGGCGTGCGCGCCTCATCGATCAGGATCGAATCAACTTCGTCGACGATCGCGTAATTGTAGCCGCGCTGCACCTGCTGCTCGCGCGTCGTCGCCATGCCGTTATCGCGCAGGTAATCGAAGCCGAACTCCGAGTTCGTCCCGTAGGTGATGTCGCAGGCATACTGCTCGCGGCGTTGATCCGGCGGCTCGTCGTGTTGGATTACGCCGCACGTCAGCCCGAGAAAGCGGTACAGCTCGCCCATCCACTCGGCGTCGCGCCGTGCCAGGTAATCGTTCACCGTCACGAGATGCGCGCCGCGGCCGGTGAGCGCATTCAGATAGAGCGGCAGCGTCGCGACGAGCGTCTTGCCTTCCCCCGTCGCCATCTCGGAAATGCGGCCGCGATGCAGCACCATCCCGCCGACCAGCTGCACGTCGAAGTGCACCATGTTCCAGGTCATCGGCTGGTCGCAAACCGAGAAGGTCTGCTGGCGCTCGGTCAGACGGCGGGCGGCGTTCTTCACCACCGCAAACGCTTCCGGCAAAATCTCATCGAGCCGGTCCCAGCGGGCATCGGCGTCGTCGAGCGCCTCCAGTTCCGCTTTCCATTGCGTGGTTTTCGCGCGCAGCTCGTCGTCGGTTAACGCCTTGAACTGCTCGTCCAGCTCGTTGATCCGACGGACGGTCGGCATCATGCGCTTGATCTCGCGCTGATTTTTCGACCCTAGTATTTTCTTTAAAACCCAGCCAACCATGTGTGTTTTCGCCCCTGTTTCGGGACAGGAACAATCCGTTTGCCGGGGTCATTTCGCAAACGAAACTTGGGGCGAAGCCCCCGCGGAAAATCTTCCGCCAAAAACTTGCGGCCAAGTGAAAGGCGGGGACGGATTCACTGCACATGGAACGCGCGCACATCGACGGATCAAACTTCCGCACCGCGTTCGTGCTCCTGCTCGTCGTCCTCGTGACGGTGATCTTCCTCGCGGTGCTCTGGCCGTTCCTCAAGCCGCTCATGCTCGGGGCCATGCTCACCGGGTTGCTCCGACCGGTTTACCACTGGCTGACCCGACTCCTGCGCGGCCGCAAATCACTCGCTGCCGCCCTCTCCCTCCTGCTCCTGTTTCTCGTGGTGGCGGGACCTGTGAGCGCGTTTGGCGGCGTGGTAGTGAACCAGGCGCTGAATGTGAGCGAGCACGCTCTCCCCTGGGTGCAGCAGCATCTCGGCGGGGCCAGCACTTTCAACGCCCACGACTGGCTCGTGCAACGGTTCCCCGCGCTCGCGACCTACGTGCCGGAGCAGGAACGCATCATGGAAGGGCTCGGCACGGCCGTTAAAGCGGCGGGCGGATTCCTCGTCGGCGCAGCGTCGGGGATCACGGCGGGGACGGCGACCTTCCTGCTCGACTTGTTTGTCATGCTTTACGCGATGTTCTATTTCCTGCGCGATGGCCGCGTCATTCTGGAGAAAATCTTCTACTACACGCCGCTGAATCACGAGGATGAGGTGCAGGTGCTGCAACGGCTCACCTCCGTCACCCGCGCCACGATTAAGGGCACGCTTCTCATCGGCGTGGTCCAGGGCGCGCTCGCCGGTCTCGGCTTCTGGGTAGCGGGGCTGGACGGCGCGGCTTTTTGGGGAACGCTGATGGCTTTCCTCTCCGTCGTGCCGGGGATCGGAGCGGCCCTGGTCTGGGTGCCGGCCGTCATCTACCTTTACATCGTCGGGCAGTCGCTCACCGCCACCCTTCTGCTTGCCTGGTGCGCGGCCGGGGTCGGCGCGATCGATAACGTGCTCCGGCCGATGCTCGTGGGAAAAGACGCGCGCATGCCCGACCTGCTGATTCTCCTCGGCACACTCGGCGGTCTTTTTTTCTTCGGACCGATCGGGTTCATCATCGGACCGATCGTCTGCGGATTGTTCCTCACCATCTGGGAGATTTACGGCACCACCTTTAAGGACGTGCTGCCGCCGGTGCGCAGCCTGGCTTACGGCGAGATCGATAAACCGCCACCGCCGCTCGCCAAGGAGGCGCAGCTCACCGAGTAGGGCCGGCGCACCCGCGTTGTGCGCTCGAACTTTGCAGTTAGACTCGGCGGATGAAGAAGATCGTCTCGACCACTGATGCTCCGGCCGCCGTCGGACCTTACTCGCAAGCCATCCGCGTCGGCCAGCTGGTGTTCACCGCCGGCCAAATCCCGCTCGACCCGAAGACTGGCGCACTCGTCGAAGGCGACATCGCCGCGCAAACCCGGCGCGTGCTCGACAACCTCTCCGCGGTGCTGAAGGCGGAGAACCTCACCTTCAGCCACATCGTGAAGACGACGATCTTTCTCATGGACATGGCTGATTTCCAGACGGTGAACGAAGTCTACGCCAGCTACTTCCACGAGGTGCCGCCGGCGCGTTCGACGGTGCAAGTCTCTGGTTTGCCCAAAGGCGCGCGGGTCGAGATCGAGTGCATCGCGGTTTCCGATCAGAAACCGGCCGGCGGGCAGCTGAGCGTCGATGTCGGCGAGTAGCGCAGACCTGCTGGCGCTCTTTCGCGAGACGGGCGCGCTCCTGGACGGGCACTTCGTCCTGCGCTCGGGATTGCACAGCCGGCAGTTTTTTCAGTGCGCGCTCCTGCTGCAGTACACGGACGTGGCCGCGCAGGTCTGCGGCCAACTAGCCGACCAGCTGCGCCCGATTGCCTGCGACGCGGTGATCTCCCCTGCCCTCGGCGGGATCGTGGTCGGCCAGGAAGTCGGCCGCTCGCTCGGCAAGCGCCATATTTTCGCCGAGAAAGAGGCTGGGGGGCTGGTTCTCCGCCGCGGCTTTGAGATTGCGCCTAACGAGCGTTTCATCGTGGCGGAAGATGTCGTCACGCGCGGCGGCCGCGTGCAGGAGACAGTCGATATCGTCCGCGCGCATGGCGGCATCGTGGCGGCCGTCGGAGTGATCGTCGATCGCAGTGGCGGGAACCGGCCGGACTTCGGCTGCCCGTTCGTGAGCTTGATCGCAATGAACGTCGAGACCTTCACCGCCGACAAGCTCCCGCCCGATCTCGCGGGCACCCCCGCCGTCAAACCCGGCAGCAAATAGCTACCGCGCCTGCGTCTGCCAGATTTCCTCGAGCCGCGCTTTCATTCGCGCCCCGGCGGCGGCCGGCGCAAACAACCGCTGCGCATCGGCGCGTCCACGCTCGCCGAGCGCGGCGGCATGCGGGCGATCGTCGAAGAGCCGGCGCATCGCGGCAGCGGCGTGCTCGACCGACGGGTCTGCCCACCGGTTCCCGGCTTTGTAAATCGGACCGCTGGTCGCGATCTCCACCCTCTCGAAATCGACCAGCACACTGTTCGCCGGCGTCATGAAGGCCGTGTTCCCGGAGTAGTTCGTCGCGATCGTCGGCTTACCGAGCAGCATCGCCTCCGCGAGCAACATGCCGAAACCTTCGGCGCGATGGAGCGACACCACGCCATCGGCGAGCGCGATGTAACCGTAAGCCTCCGCGCGCGAGACCAGCGCATCGATGACGAGAATGTTCGCACCCGCCGCGTGCTCCTGGAGCCGGGCGAGCTGCTCCGGCTCCGCTGCGCCCCGGCTGATCTTGATCACGAGGCGCACCTTCTCGTCGACGGCAAACGCGCGCCGAAAAGCCGCGACCAACGCGAGCGGGTTCTTGCGTTCAAAGCTGCTCAGCATGTCGAACATGAAGAGGAAGACGAATTCATCCTGCCGCAGACCGAGCCGCGCGCGCGGCAGCTCCGCCACTTCAGCGACGCGGAGACCCGGCAGCATGTCGTAGACAGGCACAGGCAGAGTCTTGCGCATCGCGTTCGCGACGAACGGGGTGGGCGCCCAGATTTCGTCGATCGTGCCAGCCAGCTCCTTCCATTCCTCGGGGACGTTCTCCAATTCCCAGGCCCAATAAGCAATCTGGTAAACCCCGGCGCGCGCGGCCAGCCCGGCACGTCGGTACCGCGTCGCGAAATGCGGCGCCGGCGCCACGTTTGTGATCGTGACCGCGTGATCTTCCAATCCGATCCACCCAGCGCGCGGCTCCAGGTTCGTCCGCACACCCGCGGGCACGTCGCGGCAGGAGACGCTCAGCCCGGCCGCTTCCAGGCTGAGTTTGTAGCCGAGCGCCGCCTGTTGCAGACCAGAGGGGTAACAGAAGTGCCCGAGGAAGTTGACGCCTCTGCCGGCAGAACTCGGCGGCGGCGGCGGCAAAGCTCGGACCTGCCGCAGCGGCCGGTAACGCGGGAATTGCCCACGGAGCCAGCGAATCAGCTCGGCGCCATCGTCACTCAAGCGCGGGAAACGCTGCTGCCATTCCGCATGCACGTGATAGGACAGAGCAATCGAGCGCGGCAAATCCCCGGCGCTCTCGTGCAGGAATTGCAGAATCTGCTCCGCTGTGAATGCGTGCTGGCTGCGGCCTTTGCCGAGCAGCCACTTCACAAAGCGCTTTTGCCCCATCGGCAGCAAGCCGAGCGGGTAACGCCGCTGCACCTCCGGGTTGTGCAAATAGAACTCGCGCACTGCCGCGGCCGCCTCCGGCGAGGCTGGCGGAGGCGTCGTGGGCAGCTGCAACGCGGCCAACGTCCTGGCGTGATGGACATCGAAAAAATCGGAGGACGCGGCAGCGACGGCGCGAGGCGGGCGGGCGAAGATTTTCCGAAGGAACTTCATCTTGGCGTGATCTAACAATCCGCGACCTTGCGCCGCATCGGCCTGACGCGAGGATGGCCTCACAGCATGGTCTGGTTCCTGATAGCCTGCGCGCTCGTCCTGCACACCTATTTTTGGGGTGCGGGACTGACGTACTTCATCACGCCGCGGAGGTGGCTGCGGTTTTGGTGGGCCTTTTCTCCCATGGCAGGCCTGGCGCTGCAATCGGCGGTCGTGTGGGCGGGAGCTCATACAGCGCTAGCCGGGACTCGCAGCTATGCGTTTCCTGCGCTCTTGCTCCCCGCGGGTCTGCTCGTGGCGGCCGTCATCCGGCTTGGTTCGCGACGAGCATGGGATCTCCTCCTGGCGCCGCGCAAGGCATGGGCGCTCTGGTCGATTATGGCGTTCTGCCTGGCGTTGCAGGTTTATCCGATGGCTCGCCTTTCCACGGAGCTGACGTCGATGTCACTCGGAAGCTGTGACGCCGCCGATTACGCGGCAGGTGCGCGCGTTTTCCAGGATTTCTCGAGCCGTGATCGTTCGGGTTTTCTCGGGCAGGGAAAGGTGACCGAAGTGCCCGGGATCGACAATTTTCAGGTCTTTTGGCTGCGCCTGAATCATTTCACGCCCAGCGCACTGATGGCGCTGGATGGCGCGATCTTTCGCCTGCGGCCGCACAAGCTAGCCAGCCTTTTCGGCGTCGTGCTGGCGGTGCTCACACTGCCGCTCGCCTTTTGGCTGGCACGCTCCGCCTTCCGGCTGCGTCCTGTGGCCAGCAGCCTGATCACGCTCCTTTACGGCTGCGCTCCCGTCGTTTGTTACGCCATCTACCACTGTGCCCTCGGGCAATTACTCGCTGCGCCCGCCGTCGCCTTGCTGACCTGGACCGGGCTGCAGTCCTTTCGCGGACCGGCGCGGTGGCGCCGCCTCGCCGCTTACAGTGGATTGCTCCTCGTCTGCAACTGGCTGATCCTCGGGGGCTACAACTTCTTTATTGTCTTCAGCTACGTGCCGCTGCTCGCCTTTGCCGGCTGGGAAACGCTGCGGACGAAGCGCTGGAAGCGAACAGCCTGCTGGGCGTTGTTGATCGCGGGCAACTTGGTTTTAGCGGCCGCGCTCTTTCCGGGGCGCGTCGTGGCCGTGGTGGCGCGGGTTTCCTTGATCAATCAGAACCACTACGGCTGGCCGATTCCAGGTTTCAAGCCCAGCGGCTGGTTTGGTCTCTTTGCCAGCAGTAAGCTGGAACCCGCGACCTCGCCCTTTGCGAATTTGCTCGCGGCTGCATGTCTGCTGGCTTTGGCAGTGGCGCTGTTTCACCTCGTGCGGCGCGGTCGTTGGCAAAGGCTCGGCCTGGCTCTCTCCTGCAGCATTCCGATCCTTGCCGGCTACGGATTTCTCCTCTGGCAAGGACGGGTGCAGGATGACAACGCGAGCTACAACGCCTATAAGATCTTCGCCGTTTTTCTACCGGGCTTCCTGGCGAGTTTCTTTCTCTGGCTAGACCCTGGTCGCGGGCTGCAACCTCGCACGCCGATTTACTCCACGGCCGTAGCGGCTTTGGGAATCGCCGTGCTCTGCGCGAACCTGAACATGCTGCCCCGTTTTGCAGCCGCGCTCCGTAGTGCCGGGTTGATCGTCGATCGGAGAATGGCGAAGCTCGGGAGCATCGAGCAGATGGCGGACATCCACTCGGTCAACGTCTGTTTCGAGGTGTATTGGTCGCGACTCTGGGCGAACTATTTTCTACTCCGGAAGCCGCATTATTTCCGCCTCGCGACCTACGAGGGCCGTCCGCTCACCGCGCCGCTTGGCGACTGGGATTTGCGCGAGGATTTTCTAGTGATGGAGACTTCGGACGCTCTGTCCAAAAGGGAGATCAACCGCTCCTATTTCCTGCTCGACCGCCGTGATAAGAAGTTCCTGGACCTGCGTCTCGGCCACGGCTGGAAGGGAGCCGATTTCCACTACTCCGGTCCATGGGGTTGGGGCACGGGCTCGCCCACGATCGAGATGGCGAATCCCCACCCTTACCCGCTCGCCACAATGGTACAGTTCTCCGCCATGGCCTTCGCTGCGCATGCAGTGCGGGTACGGGTGGGACCTGACTTAAAATGGACCGGCTTGCTTGGACCAGAGCTGCAGACCTCGGACGAGTTTCCCGTGGAGATTCCGCCCGGCACCACCGAGCTGGAGTTCGAAACGTCCGCGGCACCCGGGGACGAACAGTCGATCACGATTGGGCTCCACCATTTAACCGTGCGGTATTAGAACCGTAAGAATGGTGCCGCCCTTTCGCTCGATCCGTTTCTTCCTCTACGCGGAACGGGAAGTGATCCTGGCTTTCGTCGGCTCGCGTCTCCTTCTTTGGCTACTCGCCTGGCTCGCCTACACACTCCTGGCGCACGGTACGTATGTGAACACGCCGGAACCGACTGAGCTTTGGAATCTGCTCTTTCGGTGGGACGCAGGCTGGTACTCGGCCATTGCCACGGAAGGATATGACTACACGCCTTCCCACGAATCGAGGGCGGCATTTTTCCCTCTCTACCCGCTCTGCCTCGCGGCGGTTCGCGCGTTCACCGGCGCCAGCGTGCCGCTCGCCGGATTCCTCCTTTCAAACACGTTCCTGCTCGCGGCGGCGATCCTTCTGCGGCGGCTCGTCACGCTGGATTTTCCAGCGCCCTCCCGCGTTCCCACGCGCACGATCTGGCTGCTCCTGCTTTATCCAGTCACGTTTTTTCACTCGGCCGTTTACACGGAGTCGCTCTTTCTCTTGCTCTCCATCGGGGCGATTTTCGCCGCGCGTCAGAAGCGCTGGGCAGTTGCTGGAATCAGCGGCGCGCTCCTGACCGCCACGCGCGCGCCCGGTCTCCTGATTCTTCTGCCGCTGCTGTGGGAGGTTTGGAGTTCCAGCCCGCGTGCAGCTGCGTTTCTGAAATGGCAGTCTCTCCGGCCGATCCTCTGGCTGGCGCTGGTGCCCCTCGGCCTCGTCTCATTCGCCGTCTATCTGCACTTCCGATTCGGCGATGCGCTTGCTTTCAGCCACACCATGGAAGGCGGTTGGCAGCGCAGCCTGACGTCGCCGCTTCGCACCATCCGCATCGTCCTGGAAGACAACAAGCCCGGTTACACCCAGCTCTTTCTCGGCACGGAAGCGCTCGCCGCCGCAATCTTTCTCCTGGCGTGTGTGGTTCGGTTGCGGGCGAGTTATCTGATCTACTCCGCCGCGATCTTGCTCCTGCTCGCCAGCAACTCTCTGCTCGAAGCCCTGCCGCGCTACGTGAGCGTGATCTTCCCTTTCCAAATCGCACTCGCCGCCGCCACCGCCCGCTCCGAAGGGCTCTTCCTCATGCTCCTCGTGGCCAGCACAGGGCTGATGGCGATCTGCCTCGCACTTTTCACCGGCGGGTATTGGTTGACCTGAGCCTCTGCTTTTCTCCATCCTGCCGGGGCCGAGGCGCCGCCGATGCCGATACCGAAACACAATCCCGAGCAGATCACCGAGTGGATCGCGTCCGGCGCGAACGATGCGCTCCGCGGGCACCCGCCATCGGCTGACGAATCCGACACCGCCGCGTCGAAGCTTCTCGGCTGGGGCAGCGAAGGCGCAAAGCGTTTCAAAGGCGCGAAGCAGGCGTTGCAGCGTGCCGAGGCGAAAAACAACGTCAAAGGCGCGGCTCCATTCCGCCGCCTGCGCAGAAATCAAAGCGCGGTCAACGAGAGCCTGATCGACGCCGTCCGTGGACTGCTCGCGCTGGTGCGGGACATGGCCGCCGAACTGGACTCGCTCGACGCGCAGCTCGCCGATACGCGGATGCAGCTGGCGGAGCAGCGCGTGCGCCAGATGGAAGAGCGAGCCGATCCCGCTGCCGGATGCGAGTAATCATCGCGACCACGCAGATCCCGTTCGTCTACGGCGGAGCGGAAGCTCATGCCGCTGCGCTCGAGGCGGCCCTGCGCGAACAAGGACACCAGGTGGCCTTGTTCACGTTGCCCTTCAATCCCGCCGTTCCGGAACGCATCTTCGATCAGATGCTCGCCTGCCGGCTCTTCGATCTCGCAGAGATCAACGCGGCCAAAGTGGATCGTCTGATCGCGCTGAAATTCCCCGCTTACCTTATTCCCCATCCGAACAAAGTCGTGTGGCTGCTGCATCAGCATCGAGCGGCTTACGATCTTTGGGATGAAGATGTGCGCGATCTGAATTTCGCGCCGCGCGGCCGGGCGGCGCGGCGTGCGATCGAGCGGGCGGACCGCACCCTCGGCGAGGCGCGGGCGCTTTTCGCAAATTCAAAAAACGTTGCGCGCCGGCTACGCGAATCCTGCCAACTGGAAGCGACGCCGCTCTACCATCCGCCACCGGGCGCGGACGATTTCTACTGCGCCGAGCGCGCGGATGATTACTTCTTCTTTCCCAGCCGGATCCACGTCACGAAGCGACAGCGCCTCGTCCTCGAAGCTCTCGCTCTGACGACACAGCCAGTGCGTATCTGGTTCGCCGGAGTAGCCGACGATCCCGCGGAAGCGGAGCAGCTGCAGCAGGATGCGGTGCGCTTGAAAATCCAGGATCGCGTCCAATGGATGCAGCACCTGACCGAAAAGAAGAAGATCGACACCTACGCACGCGCGCTGGCGGTGATTTATCCTCCGCTCGATGAGGACTATGGTTACGTCACTCTCGAAGCGATGCTTTCCTCCAAGCCTGTCATCACGTGCACCGATTCCGGCGGTCCGCTGGAGTTCGTTCTCGGTGGCGAAACGGGACTGATCGCAAACCCCGAGCCGACGGCGTTGGCCGCGGCCTTCGACGAGCTCTGGAGCGATCGCGCCCACGCCGCGCAAATGGGCGTGGAAGGGCGGCGCCACTATGAACAACTCGGCCTCTCCTGGCCGCAAACCGTCGAGCGACTTCTCGCGTGAAAATGAACTGGTTTGCCGCGTTCCCGCGGTCCTCCTCCGACAGCGCCAGCCTGACGCGGGAGCTCGCGCCTCTGCTCGCAGAAACGGTCGAGCTTGTCTTTTGGTCGCACGAAACCGGATGGGACCCGGCGCTCGAGCAGCATGGCGAAGTGCGCGTCTACGATGCGGGAATGCCGCCGTGGGGCGACTTCAATCGCGCGCCCCTCACCCTCTTCCATCTCGGCGACGACTTCGAATCATTCGGTCCGATCTGGACCATCAGCCGCCGCCTGCCGGGCATCGTCACCCTCCACGCGGAGAGCCTACAGCCTTTCCTCACTAGACTCGTTGCGCAGAAGCGTTTCCTGACCGTGCTCGAATACCTCGGGTTGTCGGAATTTCACCATCCCGGCGCAGGACGCACGATGGGCGAATTGTATCTGCGCGACCAGATCACCCTCGATGAACTATCAGCCCGCTGTCCGCTCGACGGTGCCGCCGCCGCCAACGCGCTGGCAGTCCTCCGGCCGGTGCCATCCAAAGACGCGTTCCTCACCACCCTGCTCGCTGCGATCGAGGATCTGCCCCAGCACGAAGCGGCGTGGTGCGCCCGCGTTATGTCGCGCCGCGTGGGAGAAGCCATCGCCGGATGGAGCGGCGTGCGTCCGAAGCCCGAATTACTTCCCCGCATCCAGCGCGCGATCGCAGAGTTAAACGCGGCCTGAGCAGCTCATGAAAGAACACTTCCAAGGCAGCAAGGTCTTGATTACCGGCGGGATCGGCTTCATCGGCTCGAACCTCGCGGAGCGGCTCCTCGAGCTCGGTGCCGAGATCACGCTGCTCGACAGCCTCATTCCGGATTACGGCGGAAATTTATTCAACCTCGAGCCGTTCCGCAGCCGCGTGCAGGTCAACATCTCCGACGTGCGCGACACCTACAGCATGCGCCATCTCGTGCAGGGGAAAGATTACCTTTTCAACCTCGCCGGCCAGACCAGCCACCTCGACTCGATGCTCAACCCCCTGCCCGACCTCGAGATCAATTGCCACGCGCAGCTCGCGATTCTGGAAGCCTGTCGCGCGTGCAATCCCGGGATCAAGATCGTCTTCGCGAGCACCCGACAGATTTACGGTCGGCCGGAGCGGCTGCCGGTCGACGAGTCGCATCCGCTCCGGCCGGTCGATGTGAATGGGATTAACAAACTCGCGGGCGAGCAATATCACCTCCTCTACAGCAAGGTCCACGGCCTGCGCGCGACGGCCCTGCGCCTAACGAATACGATCGGCCGGCGCATGCGGATCAAAGATGCCCGGCAGACGTTTGTCGGCGTCTGGATTCGGCAGCTGCTCGAAGGTAAACCGATCGAGGTCTGGGGCGGCAAACAGCTGCGCGACTTTACCGATGTCGACGATGCGGTCGAAGCCTTCCTGCTCGCGGCCGCGCATCCGGAAACCGACGGCGAAGTTTACAACCTCGGCGGCCGCGAAGTGATCGATCTCGCCGCGCTCGGGCAGTTGATGGTGGAGGTGAATGGCCGCGGCCACTGCGAAGTGCGCGAGTTCCCCGCCGAGCGCCACGCGATCGACATCGGCGATTACTACGGCGACTTTTCGAAAATCCAGTCACAGCTCGGCTGGACACCGAAACGCACGCTGCGGGAGACGATCGGCAATGCGCTGGACTACTACCGCGCACACCTGGCGCACTACCTTTGAAGCCGGTGCTCCCAGCGGATCCGCGCGCCGGCTACCTGGCACAGAAGGCGGAGATCGACGATGCGATCGCTCGCGTCCTCGAGAGCGGCTCCTACATCCTCGGCCCCGAAGTAGCGGAATTCGAAAAAGAATGGAGCGCGTATCTCGGCGTCTCCCACGCGGTCGGCGTCGCGAATGGAACCGACGCCCTCGAACTCGCTCTGCGCGCGCTCGGGATCGGCGCCGGCGACATCGTGATCACGACATCGAATACCGCGGTCGCGACCGTGGCGGCGATCGAACTCTGCGGCGCCTCACCGCTGCTGGCGGAGGTGGACGAGGCGACGTTGACGCTTTCGCCCGCCTGCTTCGAGGAAGCGATCGGACCGCGCGTCAAAGCGGTCCTCGCAGTGCATCTCTTCGGGCAACCCGCAGAGATGAAAGCGATCGGCGCGCTCGCTGCGACGCACGGATTGAAGGTGATCGAAGATTGCGCGCAGGCGCACGGCGCGTCGATCGACGGGCGCAAAGTCGGTGCGTGGAGCGATCTCGCGGCGTTCAGTTTTTATCCGACAAAAAACCTCGCGGCGCTCGGCGACGGCGGTGCCGTCATGACGAACGACGCGGCGCTCGCGCAACAGCTCCGCGAACTGCGCAGCTACGGCTGGCGCGAACGTTACATCAGCGAGCAAGCCGGCCAGAACAGCCGGCTCGATGAGCTGCAAGCCGCAATTTTGCGCGTGCGCCTCCGTTCGTTAGACCGGGACAACGCGCGCCGGGTGGAAATAGCGCGGCGCTACGATCAGGCGCTGCAAGATTTGCCCATCCGCCTGCCGCCGCGCGCCGAGGGCCACGTTTATCATCAATACGTCGTCCGCTTGCCGGAACGCGACCGGCTGCGCGCGCACCTGCAAACAGCCGGGGTGCAGAGCGCCGTTCTCTACCCGATGCCAATCCATCAACAGCCAGCGTATCGCGACCGCATCCGGACCGCGGGCGCATTGCCGATCACGGAGCGAGCCGCGTGCGAACTTCTCTGTCTGCCGATTCATCCCTGGCTCACGAACGGAGAAGTCGAACGCGTGACGGAGGCGGTCACCACATTTTTCCGATGAGCGGTTTATCGGAGGTGGAACTCGAGACGATGCGCTCGGTCGAGGACGAGCTCTGGTGGTATCGCGCCCTCCGCCGGCACGTGCTGCAGCTGCTCGCACCCTGCAGCCCGCAGTTCGATCTGCTCGATGCCGGCTGCGGGAGCGGTGGCATGCTGGCGCAGATTCGCGCGCGCTTTCCGAAGGCCGCGCTCACCGGGCTCGATTACAGCGAGCGCGCGTTGGAGTTAACCGCCGAACGTCAACTTGATGTGGCGCTCACCGCCGGGAGCACGGACCGGATCCCGTTACCCGACAACTCCTTTGAGGTGGTGCTCTCGCTCGATGTGATCGTGGCGCGGGGAGTCGATGTGCCGGAGGCGTTGCGCGAGATGCAACGCGTCCTGCGGCCGGGAGGGCGACTGATGCTGAACGTGCCGGCGTTCGATTTTCTGCGCGGCAGCCACGATGTGGCAGTGGGCAATGCACTCCGCTACACTCGCCGGCAGCTGGCACAGCTTCTGGGGCAAACCGGCTACACAATTTCCCACATGACGTATTGGAACATGAGCCTGATGCCGGCAGTCGCGGCGGCACGCTGGCGGAGTCGCGGCCGCGCGGCGCAGCAGGCGGTGCGCTCCGATCTCGCGCCGCTCTGGCCACCTCTGAATGCAGTGCTCACCGCGCTGGCAAGCGGCGAGCTGGCGCTCAGCCGCGCCATCCCGCTGCCCTTCGGCACGTCGCTTTTCGCGGTCGCGCAAAAATGAACGACGCGCAGCCGACCCTCAGCATCGTGGTGCCGCTCTACAATTCGGCGGAGACGCTGCCGCGTCTGCTGCACGAACTGAGCGCGCTCCAGATCGACGGCGGCTGCGAGATCGTACTCGTGAATGACGGCAGCCGCGACGCAACCGAGGCGATCGCGCTGCAGTTGATCGAGAGCTGCGCGCTTCCCGTTACGTTCGTGAGTCTGTCGCGCAATTTCGGCGAGCATAACGCGGTGCTTGCCGGCCTCCGCGCCAGCACTGGGCGGTTCGTAGTCACGATGGATGACGACCTGCAAAACCCCCCAGGCGAAGTACCGAAATTGCTCGCCGCGGCGCAGGACGAGCGGCGGGATGTCGTCTACAGCGTCTTCGAGAAAAAGGAACACGCCTGGTGGCGCAATCTCGGCAGCACTCTCACGAACAAGTTCGCCGACTGGAGCATCGACAAGCCGCGCGGCCTGTATCTCTCCAGTTTCCGCTGCCTCTCGCGCTTCCTGGTTGATGAAATCATCCAATCGGCAAACCCCTATCCGTACATCGACGCGCTTATTTTCCAGGTCACTCAAAACGTCGGCGTGGTGACCGTGCGGCACGACCCGCGCGCGGCGGGGGAGAGCGGCTATACGCTGCGCGCGCTGCTCCGGTTATGGATGAGCATGCTGGTGAATGCGTCCGTCATGCCGTTGCGCGTCGCCACGCTGCTCGGGCTGGCCATGAGCGTGCTCGGCTTCTTCAGTTTCGTCGCGGTGCTGATCAATCACTTCACGCAAAACGAGCCGCTGGGCTGGGGCTCGCTCATGTCGGCGTTGCTCGTCTTCTCCGGCGCGCAACTCTTGCTCCTTGGGATGGTCGGCGAATACATCGGCCGCATTTACCTGCGCGTCTCCGAGAAGCCGCAAAGCATTGTGCGGCATCGCGTGACGCATTTGCCCGCAAATCTTGACCGCGACTGACGCGGCTTCTAGTTTCGATCATCCGCGCGGTCGCCGCCAACGATAGCCCCATCGTGAACCAACTCTCCGCTTTCACTCGCTCCTCGATTGGACGGAAGATGATTGTGGCGGTGACGGGGTTGATTCTGCTCGGGTTCATCATCGGCCATCTGCTGGGCAATCTGCAGATCTTCCTCGGGCCGGAATGGATCAACGGCTACGCCGAGCATCTGCGGGAGTTGGGTCCGCTGCTCTGGGTGATCCGCGCTTTCCTGCTTGTGACGGTGAGCCTGCACATCTGGTATACCATCCGGCTGGCGATCGATAATGGCCGCGCGCGTCCCGAGGCCTACGCGCGGAAGGAGCACGTGAAGGCGACGTTCGCATCCCGCTATATGTGGCTGAGCGGTCTGGTGGTGCTGGCGTTTATCTTCTATCATCTCGCGCATTTCACCGTGCGCGTGACCGACCCGCGTTTTGGTCTGCTCAAAGCGGATCCGCTGAACCGCTACGACGTCTACTCGATGATGGTTTACGGGTTCCAGACCTGGTGGGTCTCTGCCTTTTACATTGTGGCGATGTTCCTGCTCATGCTGCACCTCACGCATGGCGCCTCCAGCTTCTTCCAATCGATGGGGCTGAACGACAGGAAACTGACGCCGAAACTCGCGCGCGGCGGCCGCATTTTCGCCTGGCTGATCTTTGCCGGTTACGTGTCGATTCCGGTCGGCGTGTTGCTCGGCTGGGTTCAGGCGCCGCAGCCGCTGTAGCCCGCGAACATCTGCGCGAGCTAGTCGAGCGGCAGCTCGATTCGCTCGTCCTCGCGCGCCACGAGTTTATTTTGCACGATCATGCGCGCACAGGTGTTCCAGCGCAGGAGCGCATCGTCGTTCCCTGGCGGGTGGAGGGCTTCCGCTTTTTCAAACCACTCCATCGCCTCGCGGAATCCATTGTAAGCCTGGAAAGTGCAGCCCGGGGTGCCTTGGGCGAGCTTCGCTTTGGCGCGCCGCTCCGCAAAAATGCCCGCGTAATAGGCGCGCTCATACTCTCCTTTGAGTCGCGCGAGCAGCTGTTTCGCCTGCGTGTCGCCGACGCCGTAGCCTTTCGACAGCCGATCGGTGAAAGCCAGCAGGAGCGTGGTGATCGCCTGCTGATTATCCGGATCGGCGCGCAGGATATCCGAGCAAATGCTTTCGGCTTCAGCGGGTTCGTTGAGCAGGCGATAGCGCTCGGCTTTTTCGAGCGCGGCCGGGATGGCTTCTGGAGAGAGCGGCTTGAGTTCGAACATAAGAGGCGTGGTTCTCGAGAGCGTTAGCCTGTTGCAACGGAGAAGCCGAGCCGAATCGCGGGTCCGTTCAGTTTCGCTTCAGCCGTTTCCAAAGCCAGCCGAGGGGATCGTAGAACTCGTCCACCACTCGCTCTTTCAACGGGATGATGGCGTTGTCGGTAATGTGGATCTCTTCCGGGCAAACTTTGCTGCAACACTTCGTGATGTTGCAGTATCCGATCCCCTGCGCCTCCTTCAGTTCGGGAATGCGGTCCTCCACGTCGAGCGGATGCATCTCGAGCGCGGCGACGTAAATCAAGAAGCGTGGGCCGATGAATTCATCGTGCTTCCGATGATCGCGCAGCACATGGCACACGTCCTGGCACAGGAAGCACTCGATGCATTTGCGAAATTCCTGCACGCGATCGATGTCCTGCTGCGCCATCCGCCACGTCCCATCGGCTGCATCGGGCGGGCGCGGTTGGAATTTTTTGATCTTCTTCTTCACCCGAAAATTCCAGGAAACGTCGGTGATCAAATCCTTCAGAATGGGGAAGGCTTTCATCGGCTGCACCGTGATCGGCCGTTCCAGCGGCAGTTCACTCAGGCGCGTCATGCACATCAATTTCGGGAGGCCGTTGATTTCCGCCGAGCACGAGCCGCACTTGCCCGCCTTGCAATTCCAGCGGCAGGCGAGGTCGTTCGCCTGCGTCGCCTGGATCTGATTGACCGCATCGAGCACGACCATCCCCTCGGAGACGCCGGTGTTGTAATCGCGGAATTCACCGCCCGCGGCGTTCCCGCGCCAGATTCTGAAAGTGGCGGTGGTCATGATGCGCGCCCCTTCACTTCATTTCCTCGATGATCTGCTGCAAATAATCCGGCACGGCGGCCAGCGGCTCCAGGCTGATTTCCATCGCGCCGTCCGCATCCTTCCGCAGGATCGTATTCACCTTCGAGAACCGCTCGTCTTTCTCCGGGTAATCGTCACGAAATTGCGCGCCGCGGCTTTCCTTCCGTTCCAAGGCGGCGCGCGTGATCGCTTCGGAGACGGTGAGCAAATTTTTCAGATCGAGCGCAGTGTGCCAGCCGGGATTGAAATCACGATTGCCGATCACGCCCACGCGTCCCGCCCGCTCCCAGAACCCTTGCAGGCTTTCAAGCGCCGACCGCATCTCGGCTTCGTCGCGCACGATGCCGACGTTCGCCTGCATCACTTCCTGCAGATCGCGCTGCACCGCATACGGATTTTCACCCCGGCTATCTTCGAACGGGAGCAAGGCGGCGCGCGCGAAGGTCTCGATCTGATCGTCTGCGATCGTGCCATGCGCATTTTCCAGTGCGAATTTGGCGGCGAATTCACCCGCGCGTTTTCCGAACACGAGCAGGTCGGAAAGCGAATTCCCACCGAGCCGATTGGCCCCGTTGATCCCCGCAGCGCATTCGCCGGCGGCGAAGAGCCCCGGCACGTCGGACATCTGGGTGTCGGGATCCACCCGCACGCCACCCATCATGTAATGAGTCGTCGGGCCGACTTCCATCGCCTCCTTCGTGATGTCCAGATCGCCCAGCTTCTTGAACTGGTGGTACATGCTCGGGAGCTTGCGTTTGATGTGCTCCTCGGCGTGCGGCAGCCTTTTCTTGATCCACGAAATGTCGAGATAAACGCCTCCATGCGGCGTCCCGCGGCCTTCCTTGATCTCTCGCACGATGCAGCGCGCGACGTGATCGCGCGTCAGTAACTCCGGCGGTCGGCGCGCGTTTTTGTCGCCCTGGGTGTAACGCCAGCCTTCCTCTTCGTTGTCGGCGGTCTGCGCTTTGTAGTTCTCGGGGATGAAGCCAAACATGAAGCGCTCGCCGTCCTTGTTCGTGAGAATGCCTCCCTCCCCGCGCACCCCTTCGGTCACGAGCATCCCGGCTACGCTCGGCGGCCAAACCATCCCGGTGGGATGGAATTGCACGTACTCCATGTCAATCAAAGCGGCGCCCGCGTGATAGGCGAGCGAATGGCCGTCCCCGGTGCAATCCCAGCTGTTGCTTGTAATCTTGTAAGCCTTGCCAATTCCGCCGGTCGCGAGCACGACCGCCTTGGCGTGAAAGATCCTGAACCGGCCGCGCTCCCGATCGTAGCCAAACGCGCCGATGCACCGTTCGCCATCCCGCAGGAGCGCGACAATGCAAATCTCCATGTGCACCTCGATCCCTTGGTGCACGCCATGATCCTGCAAAGTGCGGATCATCTCGAGTCCGGTGCGATCGCCGACGTGCGCCAGCCGCGGATATTTATGCCCGCCGAAATTCCTCTGCAGAATCCGGCCATCCTGAGTGCGATCGAAAACGGCGCCCCAGGCTTCCAATTCCCGCACGCGCTCGGGTGCTTCCTTCGCGTGCAGCTCGGCCATCCGCCAATTGTTCACGTACTGCCCGCCGCGCATCGTGTCGGCAAAATGCACCTTCCAATTGTCGCGGTCGTCCACATTCGCGAGCGCGGCCGCAATGCCGCCCTCGGCCATCACGGTGTGCGCCTTGCCGAGCAGACATTTGCAGACCATCCCGACGGAGACGCCCGCGGCCGAAGCCTCAATCGCCGCGCGCAGCCCGGCGCCGCCCGAGCCGATGACGAGCACGTCGTGCTGTGTTATTTCGTAATCAGCCACGATTCAAAGCAGCCGAAAATCGTGCCACACGCCCATCGCGCAGAGCCGCACATAGAGATCGGAAAACCCGACCCAGAATAAGCTGAGCCACGCCCATGGCATGTGGCGGCGATTCAGGCAGGTGACACAGGCGTAGGCGCGGTAGCCGGTCGGAGAGCGGGAGAGTTGATCGCGGAACCCGCCGATCACGTGCCGCAGCGCATGACAGCCAAAGGTGAAGGCGCCGAGCAGGATCGTATTCACCGCCAGCACGATCGTGCCGACCCCGATGCCGAAGCCGTCCGCGAACCACATCGCTTTCCAGACATCGATCGCGAGCACAAGGAGGACGAGGATCGCGAGATAAAGAAAATAGCGGTGCACGTTCTGCAGAATGAGCGGGAAAGACCGTTCGCCCAGATAGGTTTTCCGCGGCTCTCCCACCGCGCACGCCGGGGGATCGGCCCAGAACGCCTTGTAGTATGCGCCGCGATAATAATAGCAGGTCAGCCGGAGCCCGCCGGGTGCCCAGAGGATCAGGAGAGCCGGCGAAAAAAAGAGCCAGGCCGGCCACCAGGCGGGCTTCGGGCCAAACCAGCTGTGCGGCGAATCGCCAAACAGCTCCGGCGAATAAAAAGGCGAGAGATACGGGCCGAAAGAATAATGAGTGCCCTGGAACGCCGCCCAGGTGGAGTAGACGATGAAAGCGCTGAGACCGAGAAACACAACGAGCGACTGCCGCCACCAGGCATCGACGCGCATGGTCTGGCCGAAGTTCCTCGGCGGCGGCGTGGCTGCGGCGGGCGTCATCACAAGCGATCCCTCTGATAGTGAGGTGCATCTGGCGTGACAAGAAAATCCGCTTCCAAATCCCGGAATGATGGAGCGCCCCGCGGCGAGGAAGTATTTGAACGGCCCCCCAATTCAGCCACTATTGCTCACGTGCACCCTGGCCTCGCTTCTGCTCCGTTCATGACGGGCGATTATCGACCGAAGTGCGGCGTATGATCGGCAGTTTCGATTCCCGCATTCCCTCCGGCGCGGTGGCCGGCAAGTGGACCAATCACAAGGACCACGCCCGACTCGTGAGTCCGGCGAACCGGCGCAAACTGGAGGTGATCGTCGTCGGCAGCGGCCTGGCCGGAGGGTCGGCGGCGGCGACGCTGGGCGAGCAGGGCTATCACGTGAAGTGCTTTTGCTTCCAGGACAGCCCGCGGCGCGCGCATAGCATCGCGGCGCAGGGCGGGATCAACGCGGCGAAGAATTACCAGAACGACGGCGATAGCGTCTTCCGGCTCTTCTACGACACGATCAAATGCGGCGATTTTCGGTCGCGCGAAGCGAACGTCTATCGCCTCGCGGAAGTCAGCAATCTCATCATCGATCAATGCGTCGAGCAGGGGGTGCCGTTCGCGCGAGAATATGGCGGGCTGCTCGCGAACCGCTCCTTCGGCGGCGCACAGGTTTCGCGCACGTTTTACGCGCGCGGGCAGACCGGCCAGCAGCTTTTGCTCGGCGCGTATCAGGCGCTCTGCCGGCAGATCGACGCGGGGACGGTGCAGATGTTCCCGCACACCGAGATGCTCGACCTGGTGCTGTTGGACGGGCACGCCAAAGGGATCATTACGCGCGATCTCGAGACGGGAAAAATCGAGCGCTTCGCGGCCGATGCGGTGGTGCTCGCAACCGGCGGTTACGGCAACGTTTTCTATCTCTCGACGAACGCGCGCGGGTCGAACGTGACCGCCACTTTTCGCGCCTACAAGAAAGGCGCGCTCTTCGCGAACCCCTGCTACACGCAAATCCATCCGACCTGCATCCCGGTGAGCGGGCAGCATCAATCGAAGCTGACGCTGATGTCCGAATCGCTCCGCAACGACGGGCGCGTTTGGGTGCCAAAGCGCGAAGGCGATCAGCGCAAGCCGTCGGAAATTCCCGAAGCGGAGCGCGACTATTATCTGGAGCGGAAGTATCCGAGTTTCGGGAACCTCGCGCCGCGCGACATCTCCTCGCGCAGCGCAAAGGAAGCTTGCGACGACGGCCGCGGGGTCGGTCCAGGCGGGCGCGGCGTTTACCTCGATTTTGCGGACGCGATCGCGCGGCTCGGTGAGAACACGATCCGCGAGCGCTACGGCAACCTCTTTGACATCTACGAGAAGATCACGGGCGAAAACGCCTACCAGCAGCCGATGCGGATTTACCCGGCGGTGCATTACACAATGGGCGGGCTCTGGGTGGACTACAACTTGATGAGCAACGTGCCTGGCCTGCACGTGATCGGGGAGGCAAACTTTTCTGATCACGGCGCGAACCGCCTCGGCGCCAGCGCGCTGATGCAGGGCCTCGCGGATGGCTATTTTGTGCTGCCGTATACGCTGCCGATTTATCTCGCGGGTCAGATCGGTAAACGGCCGTCCGCTGATGCGCCGGAGTTCCAACAAGCAGAAGCTGAAGTCCGCGCACGCGTGCAGCGGATGATTGACGTGGGGGGCAAGCGCACGGTCGATTCCTTCCACCGCGAGCTCGGGCTTCTGATGTGGGACAAGTGCGGCATGGCGCGGAATGCCGCTGGTCTGCAGGAGGCGCTCGCCAAGATCCCGCAACTGCGGGAGGAATTCTGGGCCAACGTGCGCGTTCCAGGCACGGGCGAGGAGTTCAATCAATCGCTCGAACGCGCGGGACGTGTCGCCGATTACCTGGAATTCGCCGAGCTGATGTGCATCGACGCGCTGACGCGTGATGAATCGTGCGGCGGACATTTCCGCGAGGAACATCAGACCGCGGAAGGCGAGGCGCTGCGCAACGATGAAGAGTTTGCGTCCGTCTTTGCCTGGGAATTCCAAGGGAACGGCACGGTCGAGGCACCCACGCTGCACCGCGAGCCGCTCGAATTCGAAACCGTCGAGCTGACGCAGAGGAGCTATAAGTAGTTGAGAGTTTCTAGTTGAGAGTTGAAAGCCGCGCGGAGGTAATTGGATGTTTAACTTTGAAAAATTAGACGTGTGGCACCGGGGGATCGACTTTGCCGATCTTGTCTACGCCGAAACGCGAAACTTTCCCGCCGACGAGCGATTCGGACTGACGAATCAAATGCGGCGGGCGGCTGTGTCAGTGTCGTCGAACATCGCGGAAGGTTCGTCGCGGAGTTCGAAGGCTGATTTCGCCCGCTTCATTGAGATCGCCACCGGGTCTCTGTTCGAAGTTGTCTCGCAATCGTTTGTAGGCAGACGCCAAGGCTTCCTTGATGAAACCGAGTTCCAGAAGCTTTATGCAGCTGCTGAAGAACAGAGCAGAATGCTGAGCGGCCTCCGGAAATCCATCGCGCGATAATGATCGCCATTTGCTCCCGCGTGGCTCTCAACTCTCAACTCCAAACTCTCAACTAAATGAACTTCCGGCTCAGAGTTTGGCGGCAGAAAAGCGGGGACGCGCGAGGCAAGCTCGTCCCTTATAGCGCCACCGACATTTCGCCAAACACGTCGTTCCTCGAGATGCTCGACGAGGTGAACGAACGGCTCGTCGAGAAAGGCGAAGAGCCGATCGCGTTCGAGTCCGATTGCCGGGAAGGCATTTGCGGCACCTGCTGCCTCACGATCAACGGCGAAGCGCACGGCCCCGATCATCCCGGCGCCGCGTGCCAGCTTTACATGCGCCGCTTCCAGGATGGCGAGACGATCACGGTCGAGCCGTTCCGCGCCCGCTCTTTCAAGTTCGTGCGCGATCTCGTGGTGGACCGCACCTCGCTCGATCGCATCGTGCAGGCGGGTGGCTACGTTTCGGCCCGGAGCGGTTCGGCGCCCGAGGCGAACTCGATTCCCGTGCCCAAGCAAGACGCCGATCTGGCCATGGAAGCCGCGGCCTGCATTGGCTGCGGCGCCTGCGCGGCGGCCTGCCCGAATGCGTCCGCCATGCTCTTCACCTCTGCGAAAGTTTCGCACCTGGCGCTACTGCCGCAGGGAAAGCCGGAACGCACCAGGCGAGTGCTGGCGATGGTGCAGCAGATGGATAAGGAAGGCTTCGGCAACTGCAGCAACACCTACGAATGCGAAGCCGTCTGCCCCGCGGAGATCAGCGCCAGCTTTATCGCGAAGCTCAATCGCGAATACGCCATCGCGATGCTCCGGGCGCGCGCGGGCGAGTAGGCTTCGTCACCCGCTTCTGAGAATAGCGATCCCAGGCAGCCGTGCGAGAAAACCAGCCAGCTCGGGTCAGCCTGGCTGCCTCGACGTTCGCACACCCTCCGCATCCGAGCTGCCCGAACGCCGGCCGCTTTGGCTTGAAGATGGAGCCCGCGGAACGAGGTCCACGAGGCCATTCTGAAACGCATACAGGACCAGGCCGGCCACGTTCCTCACTCCCAGTTTTCCCATCAAATTGGTCCGGTGAGTCTCAACGGTCGCGACGCTGATGGACAGCTTCGTGGCGATTTCCTTGCTCGTGCTCCCATCGGCGATCAGGCTGATCACCTCCTGCTCGCGAGGGCTCAACAAAGTTCCCGCATAGCGCTTCGGCTTTTGCTGCAGGGCCGCGCGGCTGAGCGGCGTTACCCCGCTGCTTTGGCTCGAGAAATACTGTTCGCCGCGCCCGACCCGATCGACTGCTCCCAGAAAGTCGTCCCAGGTGTTCGTCTTCTCCACGAAACCTTTCGCGCCTGACCGGAGGGACTCGACCAGACGGTCCGCCGTCGGAAACGCTGTGCACAACAGAACGTGAGTCGCCGGCGAGACCCGTTTGATGGCTGGCACGATGTCGATGCCGTTCTCGTCCGGGAGATTGATGTCCAGAATCAGCAGATTAGGGGCAAATTTCCGGCAGGCAGCGACCGCCGCTGCAGCCGTTCCCACCGCCGCCAGGACGACGTAGCGGGCGCTCTGACGGTGCAGCGTGGAGCTAATCAACTCTCTCATAAATATGTGGTCGTCTACGACCACGATCGTCAGAGGCTGATCCTCCGGGGCGTTGTTGGCTTCGGCTGCGGGCTCCGCTTTCATAAATCGTCTACGGGAAAACCATGACCGAAAAGTGCGGCCGAAGACAAGGAGAAACTGGCGGACTCAGCGAAGCGGAAGAACGGCACCGCTGCTTTCGTCGGGAGAAAGGAAGGCGTTCACCGCGAAACCGCGGGATCACCCCGCGGAAATAGCGATGTCACCGACTACGAGTTTTCCTTTACGCGCAAAATACGGTCTTTTGGGGAGTATACGGCGGGTAACAACGTTGTTACGTTCTCCCGCAGATCACGTCCTTTGGCGCGACCGCTATCTCCAACCGGATTGCATCATCCGTCGGGTTGGACTTGCGCTGGTCGTCCTAGACGGGCTCGTTCCCGCCTGAACCCTGAAATCCTCTCCCATGAAAAAATTCCTCATCACGTTATTCGGCCTTGCCCTCTCCGCGTCGGCTTCCTTCGCGCAGAACGTCAACGTCAATCCGGGAGCCGGGACTTATCCGACGCTGCAAGCCGCCTTCGCTGCAATCAACGCGGGGACCCACACCGGGGCGGTGACGGTTGATATTGTTGCCAGCACTATCGAGGGGACGAACCCGGCAACCTTGAACAGCAGTGGTGCTGGATCGGCTTCCTACACCTCCGTCCTGATTCGCCCCGCTGCTGATGGCGTTTTAGTTTCCGGCAACCCGGCGACAGGGTTCGGCGTGATTCAGCTTAACGGCGCGGACAACGTAACGATTGACGGGGACAATCCGAATACCACAGGGACAAATCGCAATCTGACCATCTCAAATACTGCGGCAACTGGTGTGGTCGCGAATTCGGTGGTCCGGATCGCCACTTCCGCCACCGTGCCGTACGACAGCAATAATAACAATACAATCAAGAATCTGATTCTTAGTGGCAATGTAACAGGAGGCAATCTGAGCACTATTACTGGCCCAACCACTAGCTCGAACTCTTCTTTCGGCGTCATCGTTGGTCCAAATGGCGGCGCAACCGTGACAGCTATCACCAGCGTTACGGGAGCGGTTGCAGCCGGTGTGACGGTCAACAATTTGAACGTTGACAACAACTCCGTAAACCAGTGCGCCCGTGGCATCGCTTTCCTCGGAACGACGGCGGCTTCTTCAACCGGAGTAACCATTACTAATAACACTATCGGTACGACCGCTACGCCGCTGCCGGTTATTCCGCCTTATACCACACCCGCGACCACGGTTTATACCAAGGGAATCATCGTCCAGGGCTTAACGTCACTGACAATTACCGGGAACACGATTCAAAACATCATTTCGTATGTGGGCACGACGATCAATGGTATCGAACTCACTTCGGCAATCGGCACAACCGGGGGTACAGTCAACGTCAGCAGCAACACGATTACCGGCGTGGTTAATAATGGTGCCAGCGCGGCAAACGGCGTTTTGTTTTCCTCTGCGAGCATTCCTTACACGCTTAACTTAAACAACGTTACTAATGTTCAAACTGTTGGGAGCGCGAGCGTAGCCGGTTTGAACCTCACAAGTTCAGGAACCTCAGGCACAATCAATGCGAACAAGGTGCAGATGATTTATTCCAGGAGCACCGGCGGATATTCCGCACGCGGCATTCTCCTGACCAGCGGCAGTAACATTACTGTCCAGAATAACTTTGTTTCCGACGTGAACGCCTATGCTAATAACACACCGCCAAACACCAGTTTCGGCGTCTACGGGATCCAAATCTCCGCTGGGACGGGACACAGAATTTATCACAACTCGGTTAATCTTTATAACGCCTATTTTGGCGGCACGGCCGAGCCTTCTGCCGCTTTCATAATCAATGCGACGACGCTCACAGGGCTTGACGTTCGCAACAATATCTTTGCCAACACAATTCCAACGACCGGCGCGAGCATCATAAACGCCGCCGTGACTCTCCCGTCGGGAGGCACGTCGGCCATGAACCTGACGCAGAACAACAACGACTACTTCGTCAGCGCCACGAACTTCGTCGGTAGTCAGGGCACGACCACTTACACCGCGGCAAACTTCGACCCGACCACGACCACTCCGGCGACTAATTTCCGTGCTTACACCAGCACGTTGTCGGCCGCTGGCACGAACGACAACGCCAGCAAGAAAGTCGATCCTCAATTCGTCTCGAACACCGATCTGCACATCGCCGTCGCTTCCCCGATGGTCGATATGGGGGCGAGTGTCGGCGTGCTTCAGGATATCGACGGCCAGAATCGCGTCAGCACACCCGACATCGGCGCAGACGAGCCAAGCGGTGTGATCCCGCCCGCGAACGACATTGCAGCGACCGCGATTACTAACCCTCCAACGGGGAGCAGCTACGGCTTCGGAGGAGTGGTTACTCCTCAAGCCACCTTCACGAACCTCGGAACCGCGCCGCAAAGCGGGGTGATGGTTCAGTTCACGATCACCGGCCCAGGCGGGTACAGCTACAGCGATACGCAGACGATCGCTACGATCAACCCTAACCAAACGATCACGGTAAACTTCGCCGCAGCGCCCGCGTTCACCGTCGCCGGGACGTACACGACCGCGGCTACTGTCCTGACTGCTGACCAGAATCTCACCAACAATCAGGTGACAGGCAGCTTCACGGTTGTGCCGCCAGTTGCGGGAGGGACTTACAACGTCCCGGGTGACTATCCTTCTCTGACGAATCCTGGCGGCATCTTCGCGGCGATCAACGCGGCTGGAGCGACCGGAAATATCACCATCAACATCGCAGCGAATTTAACGGGCGAAACCGGAGCGAATGCGCTCAACGAATTAGCAGGCGGATTTACTGTCCTGATCAAGCCGAGCGGTGCTGCGCGAACGATCACAGGCGCGTCTGCGGCGGGGTTGATCAAACTGAACGGAGCAGACAATGTGACGATCGACGGCTCCTTTTCCGGAGGAACGGACCGCAGCCTAACGATTACGAACACTAGTTCCGGCGCGGTTATCTGGGTTGCCAGCACGACCGCACCCAATGGAGCGACCGCCAACACGGTGCAAAACTGCAGCCTTCTCGGGGCCGGGGGAACAGTAACGAACTTCGGTGTTGTTAGTAGCGGTTCAGTGATAGGTGCTGTGGCCGAGGCGGCGAACTCGAACAACCATTACGTAAATAACGCAGTCGCCTCGACGTTCTACGGTATCGCGATGGTCGGCCCGACTGGCAACGAAACCGGCAACCAGATCACCGCAAACGACATCGGCTCGACGGTTCCCGCCAGCAAACTTGGTCTGATCGGAATCTTCTCAGCGCAGCAGGCGAACGCCGCCATTTCGCTCAACAACGTCTTTGGGGCGACGACCGCTACGACATCGACTGCTTCAGGCATTCAGGTCGGCGGAACACAGAGTGGGTCAACCGTTACGCGCAACCGCATTCGCGACATCAAAAACACCAACACAGGGGGTTACGGGGCCAATGGAATTCAGCTGAGTTCGACCAGCCCTGCGGCGAACCTGACCGTCGCCAATAACTTCATCTGGGATATTGCCGGGAATGGTTATGCGTCGGGCTTTGCGATCAGTGACAACGGATATGGGATCATTATCACAGGAGGGTCGGGCTACAACGTTTGGTTCAACTCCATCAACATGGGAACCAATCAGACGGTCGCCGGGAATGCGGCCGCCATCAACATCACGAGCGGCGTGACGACCGCTGGCGCGATCAACTTGCGCGATGACATTTTCGCGAACACGCAAACAGCGGGGAACACCCGCTACGCAATCTACAGCGGCGCAGCGAACACCGTTTTCTCGCAGATTGACTACAATGACTATTACACCACTGGCGCGGCGTTAGGCTTTATTGGGTCGGAACGAGTAACACTGGCAAACATTCAGGCAGGATTTGGCAGCAATACGAATTCTAAAGCAGTCAATCCGCTGTTCGTCTCAGCCTCGGATCTGCACCTCCAGCCTGCAAGCACGCTGATCGGAATGGGCGTTGCGATCGCGGGGATCACAATCGACATCGATGGCCAGTCGCGCCCGGCAGTGCCCACAATCGGCGCGGACGAAGTTCCGGCTCCGATGCCTGGCTCGATCCAGCTCTCCAGCGCGACGTACAGCGTGAATGAAGGCGCCGGAACTCTGACGGTCACCGCAACGCGCACCGGTGGATCCGATGGCGCCGTCGGTGTGACTTACGCCACCGCCGATGGAACCGCGTTTGCTCCAGGAGACTACACGGCGCAAATGGGCACCCTCGCCTGGGTCGATGGCGATGCCGCGAACAAGACCATCACCATCCCGATCGTGGATGATACCCTCCTTGAAGGCAACGAGACCTTCTCCGTCGCGCTCACCGCTCCTACGGGCGGCGCTACCCTGGGCAGCCCGGCCTCGGCGATCGTCACGATCGTCGACAACGACACTGCGCCGACCATCTCGATCGACAGCGTGACCGTCAGCGAGGGAGGTGGCAACGCCGTCTTCACCGTCACCCAATCTGCGGCGAGCGCGCTGACTACAACCTTCCAGTACTCGACCGCCGATGGCACCGCCGTGGCTCCGGGAGATTACACCGCCGCGACGAACGTCGCGGGATCCATCCCCGCCGGCAGCCTCACCACCACGATCAGCATCCCGATCATTGACGACGCGATTTTCGAAAACACCGAGACCTTCACGGTCACCCTGAGCAACGCCGTCAACGCTACCATCGCGACTGGCACCGGCACCGGCACGATTAACGATAACGATGCCGCGCCGACCTTCACGATCAACAACGTGTCGCTCCCCGAGGGCAACAGCGGCACGACGCCCTTCACCTTCACGGTGACTAAAGTCGGGATGTCGGGCCAGAGCTCGACCGTCACTTACACGACCGTCGACGGCACCGCCACGACGGCAAATAGCGACTACGTGGCCACTAGCGGGACGCTCACCTTCGGCCCAAATGATACCACGATGCCGATCACAGTCTCGGTGAACGGCGACACCACCGTGGAGCCGGACGAAACCTTCACCGTCCAGATCACCGGCATCACCAACAACCAAGGTCAACCCATCGAGGGTACCGTCTTCCCGTTCGGCACCGGTACGATTCAGAACGACGACACCGCCTCCACCAACGCCGATCTCTCGAACCTCACGGTCAGCAGCGGCACGCTCACACCAGCGTTCGGTTCGAACACGCTCAGCTACACGGTCAGCGTTCCGTTCTCCATCTCCAGCATCAGCGTGACTCCGACGGCCGCGGATGCCGGCGCTACGATCACAGTGAACGGCACTCCAGTCGCCTCTGGCACAGCGAGCGGCGCGATTCCTCTAGTGGTCGGCCCGAACACAATCACGATCGTGGTGACCGCAGCGGATAACGTGACCACGAAGACCTACACCATTACGGTTACGCGCGGCCCGGCCAACGTCACCGTCAATCCAGGCGGTGGTGGCTTCGCTACCCTCAAGGAAGCATTTGATGCGATCAACGCCGGCATCCACACAGGCGCTCTCACCGTCAGCATCGAGGGCGACACCACGGAAGTTGCGCCCGCCGTCCTGAACGCCAGTGGCGCCGGTGCAGCCTCCTATTCGAGTGTCTCCATCACTCCGAATGGCATTCGCAACGTCTCCGGCGCGATCGCGGCCGGCAGTCCGCTGGTCGACCTGAACGGCGCGAACAACGTCACAATCAACGGCCTCAATATCGCCGGAAGCTCGCTCACCTTCTCGAATACGACCGCCTCAGGCACCGCCAGCACGAGCACGATCCGTTTCATCAACGGCGCCTCCAATAACACGGTCCAGGGCTGCTCGATCCTCGGATCGTCCACCACGACTGTGGGCACAGCGGGCGGAAACGTCGTCTTCAGCACCAGCACGGTGGCGGGCGGAAACAGCAGTAATACCATCACCGGAAACAACCTCGGGCCGGCGGGCGCCAATCTGCCGACCAAGGCTGTCTTCGGCCTTGGCACTGCCGCCAATCCGAACACCGGGAATATGATCACTGGCAACAACATCTACGACTTCTTCAGTCCGACGGTGAGCGCAGCCGGCGTCAGCGTGCAGGGGAACAACAACAACTGGACGATCTCGAATAACCGCATCTTCCAGACTGCACCCCGCATCTTCACCGCCACGGCTCTGCGTTACACCGGTATCACAATTGCCTCTACCGGGAACGCCTTCACCGTGACGGGTAACCGGATCGGGTTCGGCGCGGCTGATGGCAGCGGCACTACCACCATCAGCGGCTCCACCAATGAGTTCCGCGGCCTGGACCTCTCCAGCACCAGCACAACAACTGCCACCAGCGTACAGGGCAACGTCATCTCTGGTATCAATCAAACTTCCGCGCGGGCTTCCACGAGCAGCGGCTCGTCCGCCTTCATCGGCATGTCGCTCGGAACCACTGGCGGCTTGTTCAATGTCGGCACCGTCACAGGCAATGAGATTGGAAGCCTGGATGGCTCCTCGGGGATTGTGGTGGCGCAGACATCCACCACTGCCAGCACCTCCTCTATCATCGGCATCTACGACTTCAGCTTCACCAACGGCATCCTCGCGAACAATAAGATCGGCACGATCACCATCAATTCTGGCGGCATCGGCACGGTCGTTGGTTTCCGAGGCATCCTGATCAGCGGAACTACCGGCCAGCTCACGACGGTGCAGAATAACACGATCGGTGGCACAGCTCCTGGCTCGATCACCGATAACATCGTCGGCACGATCTCGATGTATGGGATCCAGAACGGGTCGGCCAATCTGAATATGAGCGGCAACCTCATTCGCAACATGGTGGGTAATTCCATCACGGTGAATGGAGTGGTCTCCAGCGGCATCCTGACCACGGGCAGCGCGAGCGTAAGCACGATCTCGCAGAACACCGTCCATTCCCTGAGCAACAACTCAGGCGGCGCGAGCAACTCCATCTACGCCATCTACTGCAGCTTCGCCGCGGGGCAGGCCAACGTCGTCGAGCGGAACTCCGTCCACTCCCTCAACATGACCTCGACGGTGGCGACCGGTCAGCTGGTCGGCATCCTCCCGGTGGCGGGCAGCGGCACCTACAAGAACAACATGGTGCGACTGGGACGCGATGCCGCCGGGAACTCCATCACGACTGGCTTCAACGTCTTCGGCATTTTCGAAATCGCGGGCACGAACAACATCTACTTCAACAGCGCTTACATCGGTGGTGCTGGAGTGGTTTCGGTGAGCAACACCTTCGCCTTTATCAGCAACGTAACCAGCGGCACCCGCAACTACCGGGATAACATCTTCTGGAACGCCCGCAGCAACGCCTCGGGCGCTGGCAAGAATTACGCGATCACGCTGACTGCTGTGGCCGGAGCGGTCTCCGACAACAACGACCTCTATGCCACTGGGACAGGCGGTTTCGTCGGCCGCTTCGGGGGTGTGGATCAGTTGACCCTCGCCAACTGGCAGATGGCCACCGGCCAGGACGCCAATAGCATCTCCGCCGATCCGCTCTTCGTCGCTCCCGATGGCAATGCGGCGACAGGCGACCTGCATATTGTTTGCGGTTCGCCCGTCATTAACAGCGGGACGCCGATCGCTGGGATCACCAACGACTTCGACAACGACCCGCGCAACGCCACGACGCCAGCGATCGGAGCGGATGAACTGAACCTGACCGCCCCGACGGCCGTGAGCGCAGTGTCACGCAAGACTCACGCCGGCGCCGGCACCTTTGACATCCTACTGCCGCTCGCCGGGCAGCCTGGTATCGAATCCCGCACCGGCGGCGCAAACGGCGAGTTCCAGATCGTGGTGACCTTCTCGTCACCGGTCACGGTCGGCACCGTCACCGTCACCTCCGGGACTGGGTCCGTGGCCAGCACTAGCGGAGATGGCACCAACACCATCACAGTGAACCTCGCCGGCGTGACCAATGGCCAATATGTGACGATCAAGCTCGGTTGCACGGACGACGGGACGAACCTTGGTGATGTCCCAGTCACCGTTGGCATCCTGCTCGGCGACGTGAGCGGAAACGGAACTGTCGACACCGGCGACGCCATCATCGCGCGCAACAATGCCGGCGAGCCCACGGTCCAATCGAATGCGCGGATCGACGTGAACCTCGATGGTTTCATTAACACCGGCGACACCGTCATCGTACGGGGCCAGTCTGGAACCAGCCTGCCTCCAGTGGCACCAGACGCGCCTTCCGTTCGGGTCGCTCCGGCTCGTTTCCCGACCGTGATTACTTCCGGCTCGCCTGCAGCCCCGGTCGCAGAAATCGATCGCGCCAGCGACGATTTCAAATCTGGGGAGTAGCCGCTTAAACTTCGCCCTCTCGTTCCCGAGCTTGCTCGGGAACGAGAGCGGCCGGAGAGACATGCTTCCGCATGGCAGGTATTTAGCGTCGTCGGCCCTTTGCGCGCAGCACCTGCCAGCCTCTTGGAAAACTGGGCCCGGCCGCAATCGCTACTGCACCCGCGTGCGCGTCGCGCCCGCGCAGGTCCAGAGCTCCGCATCGAGCTCGGCGCGCGCCCTCCCGGCCAGCCGCTGTGCCGCCTCTGGTTCGCGCAGCACGGCGAAAAGGGTCGAACCGGAGCCGGACATCAGAGCCACCGCGACTTCGCTTTGGGCGAGCAGCCACATCTTCGTTTGGGCCAAAAAGAGGTGCTTCTCGAAAACGGGGCGCTCCAGATCGTTGCTGAAGCTCACTCCAGCGAACTCTTGCCCAGCGTATGAAATCCCCGGCAGCGCGCGCGAGCTGCTCCACCGCGCGTAAGCGGAGGGCGTCGGCACTCCAAAGCCGGGCTTCAGCAGAAGCAGCGGAAGCTGATCGGCTAGATCAATCGCGGTCACCTGCTCGCCCCGGCCGCGACACAGTGCTGCACCTTCGCAGAGGAAGAACGGCACATCCGACCCGAGCGCGGCCGCAAGCTCGAGCCGCGTCTGGTTTCCGAGCGTCGTCCCAAAAAGCCGCTCGAGGCCGAGCAGCACCGTCGCGGCGTCGCTGCTGCCGCCTCCCAGACCGGCCCCATGCGGAATCTTCTTCTGGAGCTCGATCCGGACTGCGGGTTCGATTTGCGCCGCTCGGAAAAACGAGCGCGCCGCACGCACCACCAGGTTATCCTCACCGGTCGGGAGCGTCGGATCGTCGCAGACAAAGGCGATCCCGCTCTTAATCGGCGCACGCCTGATCGTTAGGCCATCGCTGAGCGTGATGGGCGCCATCACAGTTTCAATTTCGTGAAAGCCATCGCCGCGCCGCGAGAGAATGCGAAACGACAAATTGATCTTCGCCGGCGCGCGAAGCTGAATAAAGTCGGGGCTCTCCTCCATCGCCGCACCATACAAGGATGAAACTGCGCCACACACCCGAAAATGGCCGAGAACGACTCATCGTTGCCCTCGATTTTGCCGACTCCGAACAGGCACTGACCTCGGCGCAGCAGCTCGCGGACGAGATCTCGTGGTTCAAGATCGGGCTCCAGCTCTATACCGCGGAAGGGCCACAGATCGTGCGCGCCATTCGCGAAACCGGCGCGCGCGTTTTTCTCGATCTGAAACTGCACGACATCCCAAATACCGTCGCAGGGGCGGTGACGGCGGCAGCGCGTCTCGGCGTTGGGATGCTCACGGTGCATCTGAGTGGCGGGCGGAAAATGCTTGAAGCAGCAGTCGCCGCCTGTCCGCCTGATCTGCTGCTCCTGGGAGTGACGGTGCTGACCAGTTCCGACAAGCAGACTCTCCTGGAGACTGGCGTCGCCTCGACGGTCGCAGATCAAACCATGCGCCTTGCGGAACTTGGGGTGGCCGCAGGCATACGGGGTTTTATTGCGAGCCCGCAGGAAGTGGGAGCGTTGCGCGGGGAACTCGGCCGAGAGAGCACCCTGATCACGCCGGGTGTGCGGCCCATCTGGGCGGAAGCGAACGATCAGAAGCGCTTCGCCACACCGCGGGAAGCGATCATGGCGGGCGCGGATTACCTCGTCGTCGGCCGTCCGATCACCGCGCACCACCATCCACGCGAAGCCGTAAGCCAGATCCTGGACGAAATTGGAAGCGGCTGATCAGACGAGGCCCATCGAGCTGCGGCAGTTGCACCTCCTGGAGGACTGCGAGCCTCACTCCGCCGCGCTCAACATGGCGATCGACGAAGTGCTGCTCGGAATGATCACGACGCCGACCCTGCGCATCTATCGGTGGCGCAAACCTTCGCTTTCTTTCGGCTACTTCGGGCGTTTTGACGACGTGGCGCACGAGGCTGACAGGCGTGAAGTAGTGCGCCGCTGGACTGGCGGCGGGATGGTACTGCACGGCGCCGACCTCACGTATTCTTTCCTTCTCCCGCAGAAAGAGATCGCCGCGGCAGCGTCCGCACGCGCGGTCTACGTTTTCGTGCACCGGGCCATCGGTCAGGCCCTCCAAAGCATCGCGCGGGTGGAACTTGCCGCGCGGGACGCGCCGAAAATCTCCGACGCTTGTTTCGCGAATCCAGTAGTCGCCGACGTGCTCATCGCGGATCGAAAGATTGCGGGCGCGGCCCAACGCCGCACGCGCGCCGGCTTGCTCCACCAGGGAAGCATTCAATACGAGCAGCTGCCGCCTTTGTTCGTCGCAGATTTCGCGACGGCGCTTTGCCCTACCTACCGCCAGGTCGACGTCACTCCGTCACCCGCCGCGGAGACTCTTGCCGCGCAAAAATACGCGACGCCGGAATGGCTGCACCGGCGCTGAGGCGCAATTGGAATCCTCCAACCAGCCGCGAGCGTAACATCACCGAACGGGAAGGCGTCGCCTCGCGCTCCACCGCCAGTTGTTTTGACATTAAATGCGCTCCTTCTATCCTGACTCCGTGGAAGTTTTCGCACGCACGGCCCCCGCCCAAACTGCCGCGACGGGGCCGCTGGAGCGCGTCGCAGAATCCGTCCGCTCGCACCTCGATCTGGTCGAAACCGGCCTGGCAGAACAAGCGGCTGAGTTCGACTCCGCGATCGAGGGTTACGTCAGCTACGCGATCGGCGGCCGAGGCAAACGGCTCCGCCCGATGGTGGCACTGCTCAGCGGCGGCGCGACCGGCGGGATTACTTCCGCCCATGTCGAGCTCGCGGTGATCCTCGAGCTGATCCACATCGCCACGCTCGTCCATGATGACATCATGGATGATGCCGATCGGCGTCGCGGCCAGCCAACGGTCAATGCGCGCTGGGGCAACGCCCTCAGCGTGTTGCTCGGAGATTGCCTCTTCGCGCAGGCGCTCAACCTATCCACGAACTTCGAAAAATCCGAGGTCAGTCGCTCGATCGCGCGGGCGGCGCGCGATGTTTGCTCCGGTGAAATCGTCCAGACACAGCGTCGTTTCGATCTGCATCTCGCAATCGACGAGTACCGGCGCATCGTGGAAATGAAAACCGGCTCTTTGTTTGCGGCCGCGGCGGAACTGGGAGCGGTTCTCAACGAGGTGGAGCCGAATGTGGTCCGCGCGCTGCGCAGCTACGGCATGAAGATCGGCACCGCCTATCAGATCTACGACGACTGCGTGGATGTGGCGGGTGATGAATCCGTCGTCGGGAAAACCCTCGGGACCGATCTGCGGAAGGGGAAGCTGACCCTTCCGGTGCTGCTGCTGCTCCGAGCCGCGCCTCTGGCCCTGCGTGAGCAATATTCGCAGATGATCGTCGACGGCCAGGCGGAGGCAATGACCGATGTCTTGCGGACCGAGGTCCCAGGCGCGCCGGTGAGCGAATCGATCGCGGCGGGAGAGCAGCTCATCCGCGAGGCACAGAATGAACTCTGCGGACTGCCGGCGAACAGCTACACCGAGTCTATGGCGCAGCTGGGCGACGCCCTGCGCGAGCTGCTCGATCAGCTGCGAAACTAGCCGCGGCAGGAGCCGGGAGAGCTTCAGACCGCTCGCGACACTGAGATGGCCCAGCTGAAGATTCGCGAGATGCCGCTGGATGATCGTCCGCGGGAGAAATTGCTGAATCGCGGCGCGAGCGCGCTCACCGACACGGAGTTGATCGCGATTTTGCTCCGCACCGGCTTGCCCGGAGCGAATGCGGTAGAGGTCGCGGGACAGTTGCTCGCTCGCTATAAATCGCTCAACGGTTTAAGCCGCTGCACGGTGGATGAAATCAAGGGCATCGCCGGCATCGGCCCGGCAAAAGCATTGCAATTGGTGGCCGCCTTCAATCTCGGGCAACGCCTCGCGCGAGAGACCCTCGCGCAGGAGAAAATCGATGCGCCGGAGCTGGTCTATGCGCTGCTCGCTCCGGAGATGCGCGTGCTGCACAAGGAATCACTCCGCGTGATCCTGCTCGATACCCGTTATCGTTTGCTGCGCATCCAGGAGGTCTCGTTAGGCAGTCTGAACGAAAGCATCGCACACCCGCGCGATGTCTTTCGCCCGGCGGTGATCTCTTCCGCGTATGCGGTGATCGTGGTGCACAATCACCCTTCCGGCGATCCCTCGCCCAGCCAGGCGGATCATAGCCTCACGCGAAGACTCGCAGAAGCCGCCGAGCTGCTGCAGATCAAGTTGCTCGACCACATCATCATTGGCGCGCCCGCGGAAGGACGGCAGCCTTACTTCAGCTTCAAGGAGACTGGCGTGCTGTGAAAGCGCACCCGACCGCGATCGTGGAGAGCGGCGCCATCATTGGCGCGGACGTGAGCATCGGGCCGTATGCAATTATTGGCGCGCAAGCGCGGATCGACGACGGCACGGTGATCCAGTCGCACGTTGTCGTGGAAGGAAGCGTCTCGATCGGAGAGCGCAACGTCATCGGCCACGGCTCGGTCATTGGGGGGCCGCCCCAGGACCTCGGCTTCAACGCGGAGACGCAGAGCGGCGTGACAATCGGGAGCGATAACGTCATCCGCGAGCATTGCACGATTCATCGCGGCACGGCGGCGGAGACCTTCACCGCGATCGGCGACGGCAACTTCCTGATGGCGGGTGTGCACGTGGGGCACAACTGCCGCATCGGTGACGGCGTGATCATCGCGAACAACTGCCTGCTGGCGGGCTACGTCGAGATCGACGACCGCGCCTTCATCGGCGGCGGGACGACGTTCCACCAGTTCATGCACGTCGGGCGATTGGTCATGGCGCAGGGCAGCTCCGCCTTCGGCAAAGACATTCCGCCGTTCCTCCTCGCTGCCGAGAGGAACTATGTCTTCGGGGTCAACACCCTGGGGCTGCGCCGAGCCGGCTTTAAAGCTGCAGAGCGTGATGAAATCAAGCGCGCCTTCAAACTGCTCTACCGCAGTGGACTGAACCTCCGGCAGGCGCTGGAGAAAGCCGCCGAGACAGAGTTTGGGCCACTGGGCCGCGAGTTTTTCGAGTTTGTCGCCGACGCGAAGAAGCGCGGAATCGTGCCGTATCGCCACGGCACAGAGGAATCCTAGCAGTCTACCGCTCCGCCGGATCTGTCATCGCGAGAAGCGCCATCATCCGGCCGGTCTTCCCTTTCTCGGCGCGATAGGAGTAGTATCGCTGCAAGTCACAAGCTGTGCAGACGCCGCTGTCATGCGCATTCTCGACACCCGCCTCCCGGCAATCCGAAACGATCTGCGCCGCGAAGTCGACCTCGTAGTGCGGCGGTCGAATGCAGGGGCTGAGCTGCACCACCAAATCGGACGGCCGCGAACCAAACCTCTCGTTCAGCAGGCGAATGGCATTCGCCGTGATGCCGAGTTCGGTCCCTTTGCGTCCGGAATGCACCAAACCGATCGCGCGGCGGACTGGGTCCACCAGGTAAACCGCGCAGCAATCTGCCACGTAAATGCCAAGGCAAACTTCCGGTTGGTTCGTGATCAACCCATCGCAACCAGCGAAGCACCGGTCGCTTTCCAGCGCGGCGTCCACGATTCCGAGGCTGTTGCCGTGGACCTGCTCCGCAGTCATGAGCGGACCGTCGCCCACATCGTAGGCGAGCCGGAGATCATGGTGCACCTGGTCGAGCCGTCGCAGTGCTTCCGCCTTGTCTGCTTGCACGTCGATGCCGGGCACACGGGTGGTGAAACAATGCCGGACACCGCGCACCGCTTGCAGCGGCGCAAATTGCTCCGCGGGTAAGCTCAACGCGGCGGCTGCCGATTTCCCGCGTTATTGAGCGGCAACGGCGTCGGCTTCGGAGCGGGCGTTGCGGTCGTTTCGCTCTTCACCTTGTCGCGGGTTCGCGGTTCATCGAGCGCATTCGCGTAGGTGATCTCCGTCGCGGTCACGCGATCGAACTCAGCGACGGCGGCGTTGTAGGTGTAGAGCGCCTGCAAGGAGATCGACTGCGCCCGCGTCACCTCGACGCGCGCATTCAACACTTCCAACTGCGTGCCGGGGCCGGCACGGAGCAGCGCACCCACAAGGGCGAGCGACT
>JBPCMX010000035.1:0-98370 GCA_051001855.1 Chthoniobacterales bacterium | reverse complement strand
CCCTGGATGCGCTCCGGCATGTCGCCGCCAGTAAGATTGAAATCCGCGAAGTTAAACGCTGCGATGCCCTCGCAGCTCTGGATCTGCTTTTGGTAATCGAGAAACTCGGGGGCGGAGACTGGGATCTGGTCGAGACCCTGCGCGGTGAATTTCTCGAACAGGAGCACCAGCTCCTGCGGCGCTTTGAAGGGCAACGGGCGAATCAAAAGCGCGTTGACCAGGCTGAAGACGGCGGTGTTGGCGGCGATCGCGAGAGCGACCGTGATGACGGCGACGATGGTGAAACCCGGCGTGCTGACAAGGCTGCGGAAGGCGAGGCGAAGGTCGCGGATCATAAGGGCCTCGATATCTGCAAGCGCTCGCTGTGCGCCGCGTTGGAAACCTGCGCGACGATGGTCTCCCGGCGGGTCTCATGGGTCATCCGCGATTTGCTGAACGCGACCAGCGCGTTCGCAAGCAAGAGCAGCAAAACGACCAGCAGGCCTCTCATGGCGTTGCGCTTGTGGAACTACATCAGTCCGGGTTCGGGGGCCGCCGCTCGTTAGGCGGCCATGCTGTGATCCTCCACTACGCGGCCGTCGAAGAGGTGCACGGTGCGATCGGCATGCTGCGCGAAGCGCACATCGTGCGTCACCATGCAGATCGTCGCGCCGGCGGCGTGCAGTTCCTTGAGCAGGTCCATGACCGCCTCACCATTGCGCGAATCAAGGTTTCCAGTCGGCTCATCCGCGAGGAGAATCGCCGGCTTGCCGGCCAGCGCGCGCGCTACCGCGACGCGCTGTTGTTGACCGCCGGAAAGCTGACTCGGCAGATGCTTGGCGCGATGGCCCATCCCCACGCGTTCCAGCGCTTCGACGACGAAGGTCTTGCGCTCGCTCGAAGGCATACCGCGATAGGTGAGCGGGAGCTCGACGTTCTCAAACACGGTGAGGTCGCCGATGAGGTTGAAGCTCTGGAAGATGAAGCCGATCTCGCGATTCCGGATGCGCGCGCGCTCCGGGAAGGAGAGGTTTGCCACTTCAGTTCCCTTCAACGAATAGCTGCCGCCAGACGGTGTATCGAGCAGCCCCAGGATGGAGAGGAGCGTCGATTTCCCGCAGCCCGACGGACCCGCGATCGACATATATTCGCCCTGCCGGATGTCGAGGTGAATGCCGGACAAGGCATGCGTCTCGACTTCGTCGGTCAGGAAGACTTTGGTGACGCCGTCGAGTTTGAGGAGGGTTCCGTTCGTTCCGGCGCGTGGGGTGGGATCAGTGGTTGTTGGTTCTTCGGTGGTGGTCATGGTGGGGTTGGTTGGTTGTGCTATTGATTTCCGTGGGCCAGTGCACGCGCTGTGTGAGCTGCCTGGGAATGTGGGCGGAGCCTTAGTGCCCCGAATGCTCGCGACGCCACAGATCGCGGCACTAAGGCCCCTCCCACATTGACAGATGCAGCAAACTGCTTCGTCCGTTCTTTGAGTTCGTCGCGGTTCATGCTTCCAAATTCAGCCATCAGAAATCAGGAATTCGTTAGTTCAGCCGAATGCGTTCATGCGCATCCATCGAGCTGGTGTCGGAAAGGATGACCTGGTCGCCCGGCTCGAGGCCGCTCACGATTTCGATCGTATTCACCGAGCTGCGGCCAAGCTTCACCGGAGTGCGAACCGCTTCGGAGGTGCCCGCAAGCAGTTTGAAGATACCGACGGTGTTGTGCTCCTGGCCGAAGGCCGGGCGGCCGACGTAGACCACGTTATCGAGACGTTCGAGTTCGATCGTGCCGTCGACGCTCAGATCGGGCCGCGCGCCTTTTGGCAGGTCGCCGTCGATCGCGACGTCCACCTTCACCGTCCCCTGCTCGACCGCCGGGTCGACGCGCGTGACGTGCCCATCCACCACGCCGTTCCGGGTATCGATCTTCGCCGGCAGGTTGATTTGAATGTCTTTCGCCTGCGTCTCCGCGACCTTGATCTCCGCCTTCAATTTCGTGGGGTCGGCGACCCGGGCGAGGTTCGTGCCCGGCGTCACCCGCTGGCCCACCTCGACCGGCAACTGCTGCAGCACACCGGTGAAGCCGGCGTGCACTTTGAGCTGTTCGACCTGCTCTTTTTTCAGCGCGGCGTTCTCCTTCGCCTGGTCGACGGCCGCCTGCTTGGCCGCGATCTGCGGCTCGATGTTCTGCCGCGCGAAGTTCAGCCGCTTCTGCTCGATCCCGTCGCGAATCTCGAGATCTTCCGCCTTTATCTTGGAGGTCTTATGGGTGAGGTCGGAGACCAGGCCGTTCTTCGCGAGATTATCGTTTGTCTCGTTCTCCATCTTCGCCTGCTGGAACTCGGAGTGGACTTTGGCGGCATTCGCCTCCTGCTCGAGCAACTCGCGCTGCAGAGTTGCGCGCAGGGTGGTGAGCTCCGCTTCCGCGCCGACATATTGCGAGGCGGCGTCTCGGCCGGCCTGCTCCACCTCCGGACTGGTCAGTTCCAGGATGATGGTGTCCGGTTCCACGTGAGCGCCGGGGCGTACGACAATTTTGTCGACCCGCGCTTCGGTACGCGCCGCAATCCAGCGAATCTCTTCCGGCACCAGCGTGCCCAGCCCGCGCACCTGCCGCACCATCGGTCCACGCTTCACGGTGTCGATCCAGACCGTCGAGCGATCGATGCTCGGCACCGCTGGTTTCAGACGGGAAAGCCCGACCGTGGCGGCGATCAACCCCAGGACCACTGCGGAGATTATGACGATCCGCTTCTGCCGTTTCTTCTTCGCCACGCCGGCGCGCGGCACATCCATGGTCCCGCTCGGTTGGGTGAATCCGCTCGGGCGCACGATATTTTCTTCCTTGGGCTGACGTTCCGCCTGCATCGCAAACTCCCGGCTTAGAGAACGCCGTAGACGAACTGGAACAACCCGCGCACGCCTTCAAACACCGGCACGGCAGCAATTAACGCAATCACGCCGAAAACCAGCGCCTCGATTTGGAAATGCCCGCGCGCCTCGTGCGCGAAATAGGAATCGCTGATGCGGCGGAACGAAGGCTGGCCTTCCCCACCACAGCGCCCGCTAAAATCCGACCCCGTTGCCTGGAATTGGTGATCGGTTTTCGCTGCGGTCGATCGTTGCCGCAGGAGGGCGAAGGAATCGCGCCGGCGATAGGTTGCTGTCATGGGAAGCGTTGGTTTCATGATCCTGGCTTTTCTGTGAGATGCGCCGGGCGGCGCGGTTGGATTCAAAAAATATTTGAACTCACGTGCACCTATTGCAATGCGCGTGCCATGAGGTGCAGCATAGTCACAAAAGTCTTGTTACGAGCCTTTTGTGCAGGTCGCGTTTCCCGCGAGTGAAGCGTGCGCAGGTCGCTGGTGGGATTCCACCGTCCCGCGAGTGGGACGTTACTGAAAATCCCAAACCCAAATATCCAAATCCCAAACGCCCGCACCATCTTCGTCGTTGGTGCTTGGGATTTGGAGCTTGGTGCTTGGTGCTTGAGGTTTCCAAAGGTTACTTCGGCAACCGAAGGAGCGCTTCGCATCCGCGCGCGCCGCCTCGATTCGCGAGCGTCAGCGACCCTCCATGCGCCTCCGCAATCTGCCGGCTCAAGGCCAAACCGATCCCCGACCCGCCCGGCTTCGTGGTGAAGAACGGCACGAAAAGGTTCGTCGCGTTCATAATCCCGTGGCCTTCATCGCGCACGTAGAGCTCCACACATTCCGACAGTTCGCGCCACCCGATCACCACCCCGCCGCCCGTCTCGAGCGACGCGTCCACTGCGTTGTGCAGAATGTTGATTAGCAACTGCTCCACTTGCGCCGCGTCGGCGTGGATCCGCACTGGCGGACTGGGCGCAATCCGCACCGCCAGCCGCGTCTCCAGGTTGACCGTGCGCGCCACGAGTTCCTCCAGCGGCAGCTCTTCTTTCTGCGGAACCGGGAGCCGCGCGAGCCGTGCGTAAGCCTGCATGAAGCGGCTCAGTGATTCCGCGCGCGACGCGATCACATTGAGTCCGCTGCGCGCGTCGTCCTGCCAATCGGCGGGCGGCGGATCGCGACGCAGCAGAGTCTCGAGGCTGCCGGCGATCGACTTGATCGGCGCCAGCGAGTTGTTCAACTCATGGCCGAGGACGCGCACGATTCGCTGCCACGCGTTGCGTTCTTCTTCCCGCAGCGTCTTGCTCAAATCCGTGAGCACTACCAACTCGTGCGGCAACCCGCGTTCGCGAAACGAACTTCGGCTCACGCCCCAACGCCCCGCGCCCCCCGGGAATGAAAGGGTGAGCGGCGCACCCTCATCGGCTTCCAGCACCACCTCGAGCCCCAGCTCGCTCGCTTTGCGCCCGAGCAACTTATCGATCGGACGCGCGAGCAGATTTTCGCCGGCGCGGTTCACCAGCCGCAGTCGCCGCCCGGGATCAAAGGTGAAGACGGAGACGTCGATCTCCGCCATGATCGTGCGCAGCAACGCCGTCGCCTCGAACGCGCCGAGCCGTTGCGTGCGCAATGTTTCGCCGAGCGCATTGATCTCCAGCAGCACTTCGCCCAGGGCATCGTCCACCCGCGCCCCGCGCGCGCGAATCGAGTAATCCCCTTCCCGCAAGGCCGCGAGCAGATTGCTCATCGTCTGGAGCGGCCGCACGACATGATCCCGCGCGCGCACGATGAATCCCAGCGCGCAACCGCCGATCAGCAGCGTCAGCGTCCACTGCATTTTCGGCGTGTAATCACCGAACCAAAGCAGCGCGAGCGCCACGACCGCGCCCGGCGCGACCGCGCCGAGCACCAGCCAGGTGATGTGGTTTTCGAACGTGAGACGATGCCGCAGTTTGCGACGGTCCTCCTGGCTGGACTGGCTCATCGGTTTAGGAACCGAAATCCCAAATCCCAAGCTCCAAATCCCAAGGAAGCTCCAACTCCCAAGCCCCAAAATCACCGCGCATGCCGACCTCCGAACTTGGAGGTTGGAACTTTCCTTGGGATTTGGAACTTGGGATTTTTTTCCTCCTACAGTCCATACTGCTGCAGCCGCCGGTAAAATGCGCTCCGGCTCAGCCCCAGCGCTTCCGCCGCTTTGCGCGCGTTCCCATCGTGCCGCGCCAGCGCCTTCTTGATCAGGAACGCTTCCACCTCTTCCAAGGTCATCTCTTCGAGTCCGCGGCCATCGCCTCCGCCGCTCGTTAGGCCAAGATCGTTCACCTTGATCTGAGCGCTCTGCGTCATCAACACCGCGCGCTCGATCACGTGGTCCAGCTCGCGCACGTTTCCGGGAAACGGATGCTGCATCAGAACGTCGCGCGCTTTTTCTTCGAAGGCGTTTACCGCCTTCCGATAGCGCGTCGCATGCTGCCGGAGGAAGCTGTTCGCCAGCGGCATGATGTCTTCCCGCCGTTCCCGCAGCGGCGGCAGCGCGATCTCGATCGTGTTCAACCGGAAGAGCAGATCCTGCCGGAACCGTCCCGCCGCCACTTCCTCGTGCAGGTTCGCGTTCGTCGCGGAAACAATCCGCACATTGGCGTGCAACGTCTTCGACGAACCGACGCGCTCGAACTCGCCCGTCTCGATCATGCGCAGCAGCTTCGCCTGCTGATTCATCGGGATGTTCGCGATCTCATCGAGGAAAAGCGTGCTCTCATCCGCGAGCTCGAAACGCCCGGCGCGATCTACCTTCGCATCCGTGAACGCGCCCTTCACGTGTCCGAAAAGCTCGCTCTCGAACACGCCCTCCGACAGGCCGCCCATATTCACCGTTATCATGCTATGCGAGCTGCGACCGGAGAGTGCATGCAGCGCCCGCGCCACCAGTCCTTTGCCGGTCCCGTTCTCGCCTGTGATCAACACGTTCGCATCCGAAGGCGCCACGCGTGAGATCAGCTCCAGCACCGGCCGCATCCGGGGCGATTCGGCGATGATCTTCGGCGCATTCCCCCGCAGCAGCTGATTCGCCGCCTCGAGTCGCCGGCCCTTGCGCAAGGCCCCCGCCAGCTCGATCTGCGTCCGCACGATCGCGAGCAAGCGCTCGTTATCCCACGGCTTCGGCACGAAGTCGCGCGCCCCGCGTTTCATCGCCTCGACCGCGAGATCGATCGTCGCCCAGGCCGTCATCACCACGATCGGCAGCGTATTATCCAACGCCTGGATCCGCGGGATCACCTCCAGCCCTTCCTGGCCCGAGGTGGTGTCGCGCGTGTAATTCAGATCCATCAGGAGCAGCGCGTAATCGCGTTTTTCCAGCGCCTGCATCACTCCTGCGAGCGACGTGACCGCATCCGTCTGGTGCCCCTCACCTTTGAGCAATATGCGCAACGCCTCGAGCACATCTTTCTGGTCATCCGCGATCAGGATTCGGCTCATCGGCTAACTCTGAACTGCTTTTCCGCCGCGGTGTCAATCGCCGTCCCGCGGCGCACGATCGCCGCGATGCGCGAACCAGAGTCAATCATGTTCCACGTCCGAACGCGTCGCCGCGGGCGTGAGCCGACAAAGCGAATGTGAACACCATCCGGTCGGCGCACCGGGCTCGAAATCTTTAAGGTCGTGCGCTCTCGCTCGAACTCTTCTGAGGAAAGGACCGTCTTCCATACCTTACCCTCTGCGTCGCGATCGACTCGATATCGGAGACGATGTGCGTCGACAAAATCACCAGTTTCCCGAAGCCGATTTCGGACGAGCCGGTGTGGGGCAAGCTCGTGCCGTAACTCGGGCCCGCGCCTTTGTGGCCAAGACCTGCGCTTGCTACACTCCTTGCAATTTCACCGCGTCTGTGTTCAATAACAGCCCGCTTCCAGCTCCGCCGTCGCGGCGATTCGAGCTTCGCGTAGCGTCCGTTTCACCTCATGTTTACCGCTTTCCTTGCTCAAGCAGCCCCCGCTGCCGCTGGCCCAAACCCGCTCGCCTCGTTTGTGCCGATCATTCTGATCTTCGTGATCATGTATTTCCTTCTCTTCCGCCCGCAGATGAAGCGGCAGAAAGAAGCCGCCCGGCTGGTCGCATCGATCAAGACCGGCGATCGCGTGGTGACAGCCTCCGGCATTCACGGTCTCGTCTCCAACGTGAAAGATCGGACGGTGACGGTGAAAATCGCCGAGAACGTAAAGGTCGAGATGGAGAAATCAGCCATCGCCACGGTCCTGAACAGCGACGCCTGAGCTTTACCCGCCCCCGCTTACCATTCCCATGAACCCCGCTCTTACCTTTGTTTTTGGCCTTCTCCTTTTGGTTCTGTTCGGCTGGTACTTCGCCACCGAGCACGGCCGGCGCAAGCGCCTGCTTTCCACCGCTTTGATGGTGCTGCTGGTTGCCTTCAGCATCGCAATCATTTATCCGCCCCAGAAGAAGATCGCCCTCGGGCTCGATATCAAGGGCGGCACTTCCTTCCTCCTCCGGCTCATCAGCACTTCGGAAAAAGAGGTGACCGGGGACACGCTCGCCCAGGCGGTCGAAGTCATCCGCAAGCGGGTCGATTACTTCGGCGGCGGGGAACCGGTGATCAGTCCGGTGGGGAACGATCGCATCATGGTGCAGATCCCGGGCTTGAGCACGGAGAAGATCGAGGAAGCGCGCGGGCAGCTCTCACGCGTGGCGAAATTGGAGTTTCGGCTGGTTTATCCCGATAATGGCGACAAGCTGCGCGCGATCGACGCCGGCACCGACGTCATCCCACCCGAGTACCGGATCGAGTCGTACCGGCTGCACGGCGAAGACGGGAAGCCGGGCGCGGAAGAACGCCTGCTCGTGAAGAAGAAGGCGGATCTGGGCGGAGAACGGGTCGCAAATTCCCACGCGTTCTTCGGCAACGAAGGTTGGGGCGTGACGATGAATTTCGACGCTGACGGGGGCAAGCGCTTTGGCGAAATTACGGAGAAGAACAAAGGGCATCGCTTCGCGATCGTGCTCGATGGCGCGATCCAATCTGCGCCCGTGATCCGCGACGCGATTTACGGCGGTAGTGCGCAAATCACCGGCCGCTTCGGCGAGCAGGAAGCGCGCAATCTGGCCAGCGTGCTGGAGAATCCGCTACAGACGCCGGTCAGCATCGAGGAACAGCGCAGTGTCTCGCCCACGCTCGGGGCCGACTCGATCCGCGTCAGTCTCATCGCCGGTCTCATCGGCCTGCTCCTTACGCTCCTGTTCATGATGGTCTACTACCGGTTTGCCGGTTTCGTCGCGAACATCGCGCTGGTCGTTAACATCATCCTGCTGATCGGCGCGCTCACGATGTTCAACTTCGTCCTCACGCTGCCGGGGATCGCAGGCATCATCCTCACGATCGGCATGGCGGTGGACGCGAACGTGCTGATTTATGAGCGGCTGCGGGAGGAATTGGCGCTCGGGAAGTCGCTCAAAGTCGCTCTCCAGGCGGCCTACGAGAAGGCCTTCAGCTCGATCTTTGACGCCAACGTCACGACGCTGATCACGGCGGTGATTCTATTCTGGAAAGCGACGGGGCCGGTGAAGGGCTTCGCGATCTCGCTCACCCTCGGCATCCTGGCCTCGATGTTCACGGCGCTGATCGTGAGCCGGAACGTCTTCAGCTGGGTGGTGGACAACGACCGGGTGAAGAAGCTCACGATGATGCACGTGATCTCCTCCCACAATTTCGACTTCCTCGGGAAAGGCTTCCTCGCCACCATGATCTCGGTGGCGATCATCGCGGCCGGAATGATTGCGCTCGGGATCCGGGGCGAGAAGAACTTCGGCGTGGATTTCCGCGGCGGCGATTTATTAACCTTGAGCACCGCGCAAGCGGTGCCGCTGGATAAGGTGCGCGCGGCCCTCAAGCCGCTGAAGATGGACGACGCGCCGATCCAGCAATCGCGCCAGGGCAATCTGAACTACGTCACGATCCGGAGCCCCTTCAATTCCAACGACCAGGTCGAGCGGCAGGTGATATCGGCGGTGCCGGAAGCGGGCTTCAAGGTGGAGCAGGCGGAACGGGTCGGCGCGCTGGTCGGAGGCGAGTTGGCGCGGAATGCTGTGATCGCGCTTGCCCTGGGTGTGCTTGGCATTCTGGTTTACGTCGCGTTTCGGTTCGAGTTCTCGTTCGCGGTCGGCGCGGTGGTCGCGTTGTTGCACGATGGCTTGATCACGATCGGGATCTTCGCGCTCCTCGGGAAGGAGCTGTCGCTCACGATGGTGGCGGCGATCCTGACGATCCTGGGCTACTCGATCAACGACACGATCGTCGTCTTTGACCGCGTGCGTGAAGGGCTCGCGAGCGGAAAACGCGGCTCGATTCAGGAGATCATGAACGGGAGCCTCAACCAGACGTTGAGCCGCACGATCCTGACGAGTGGCGTGACCCTGATCCCGCTGGTCTGTCTCTACTTCTTCGGCGGCTCGGTCCTGCACGATTTCTCGCTCGCGATCATCATCGGCATCCTGTTCGGCACTTATTCGTCCATCTTCATCGCCTCGCCCATCGTCCTCTGGTGGCTGCGCGCCCGGGGCGGCAGCACCAGCTCCCTGCGCCGCGAGGTCACGCAGGCGAAGGCGGTGACCAGCCCCACCACCACCAGCTAGGAAAGTTATTCACAAGAGTTGACGCTCCCCGGGCCGCCGCTTAGGATCGGCTCAACGGTCGTTCCGTTCCTGTTTTTCAACCCCGAGGAGATTCCAAATGCCAGAAGTCATTGTGCGCAAAGGTGAGCCGGTCGATCGTGCTCTGAAGCGATTGAAAAACAAGCTCGACGCCGAGGGAATTCTCGAGGAAGTGCGTCGGTTACGCGCTTTCGAAACGCCGACGCAGAAGACCCGGCGCAAAGCCAAGGCCAACGCGAAGCGCGGGCGGACGAAGTTCCGCTTCAATCCTTCCTAGGCCGCGAAACGCCAGACCGGTTGATTTTCGCACGGCGCTCCTCAGGGCGCCGTTGCTTTGTACCCCGCCCCACCTCTCCTATTCGGACTCGCCAGAGGACGCGAAACCCCGAGGTCGTTGCAGGAATACGACGGCACATTTGCCCCGCGCGCGGTGGTGCGCAGGCTATTGAAACGCGATTTCCAGCTGCCGCATCGTGGAGGCAAACTCGTCGGGGAGCGTAGTCTCGCTGTTTGGCATTGGTCAGATTTGGATTTTGTAGAATTTTCGAATCGCGTCGACCAGCCCCGGAATATCATGCCGCCGCGCTTCCACATCGATCTCCAGGCCCAGCCCACGCGCCGTCGCGGAGGTCACCGGGCCGATGCTCGCGACCTGCATTCCTTCCGGCCACGGCAGATCGAGCGCCATGAAATTTTCGACCGTGGAGGAGCTGGTGAAAGTGATCAGGTCGGCTCCTTCCTCAAGGAGCCGCCGGCGAGCGCCATTGTCATCGCTCGTTTCAGGCACCGTTCGGTAAGCGATGCCTTCGTCCACAATAGCCCCCATGGCAGAGAGTTCCTTTGGTAGCACATCGCGCGCCCTTTCCGCGCGGGCGAGAAGAATGCGCAGATTTTCCACGCCACCTTGCTTTTTGAACTCCCGGACAAGTGCTTCGGCCACGAATTCCTCCGGCTGCAGATCCACATGCAACCGGAAATCCTTCACCCTCTGCGCGGTCGCCGGCCCGATCGCCGCGATTTTCGCCCCACCGATCTCGCGCGCATCGCTGTAGAGTTTGTAAAACAGATCGAAAAATGAATTCACGCCGTTCGGGCTGGTGAAGACGATCCAATCGTAAGCGTGCGCATCCTGCACCAGCTCCGCGAACTCGCGCAGGTTCGTCGGAGGCTCGATCCGAATGGTCGGCAGTTCCAGCACGTCCGCGCCCAGGATGCGCAATTGGCTGCTCAGCGCGCCCGCCTGGGTGCGCGTCCGCGTCACCACCACGCGCTTACCCGCGAGCGGCCGGCCTTCGAACCAATTCAGCTCTTTCCGGAGCGAGACGACGTCGCCGAAAACCGCCACGGCCGGCGCACGGAATCCTTTCTCCGTCACGAGCTGCGCAATCGTTCCCAGCGTACCGACCAGCGTCTCCTGCCGCGCCGTGGTCGCCCAGCGGATCAACGCCACAGGCAGATCGGCCCGCATTCCGTTCGCCAGCATCTCACGGCTGATCGCCTCGATCCGCTCCACGCCCATCAGCATCACCTGGGTGCCGCCGAGTTTCGCGAGCGCCGCGAAATCGATCGAACTTTCACCCTTCCCCGGGTTTTCGTGTCCGGTAAAAAAGGTGACATGCGAGTTATTCCCGCGGTGCGTGATCGGAATCCCGGCATACGCCGGACCAGCGACGGCGGAGGTGACGCCCGGCACCACTTCGAACGAGAGCCCGGCGGCAATCAGCGCCTGCGCCTCTTCCCCGCCCCGCCCAAAGACGAACGGATCACCGCCTTTCAGCCGCACGACCTGTTTCCCGCTGGCGGTCCGCTGCACGAGCAGGGCATTGATCTCCTCCTGCGCCAGGGTGTGCGCGCCCGCTTTCTTTCCGGCAAAAATTCGTTCGCAGCCCTGCGGGGCCCACTGCAGGATCTCGGGATTGCAGAGGTAATCGTAGACGACCACTTCCGCCTGCTGAATCAGCTCCTTCGCGCGAAGCGTGACCAGCCCCAGATCACCCGGTCCAGCACCCACCAGATAGCACTTCCCCGCCTTAGTTTTCGTTTCCATACATTTCCTGAAACAGCGTTCTGGCGAGTGCCTCGGGGTCCTGGCCGCCGATGATTCCTCGCACGTGGCCGCTCCTCGGCTCCGTCGCTCCCTCAGCGAAAACCTGCGCCTGTAGCGTCATCTCACCGTTGCTCAAGCGCGCCAGCACACCTACGGGCGTGCCGCAATCGCCCTGTAACAGTCGCAAAAATTCCCGCTCCGCGCGCAGACATTGCAACGCCTCCGCATCGCCGATTGCTGCGACGAGCCGCTGCGCGTCCGTGTCCCCCAGCCGCACTTGCAGCGCGATAATCCCCTGCCCGCCCGCGGGCAAAAATCGCTCGACCGGCAGGATCGCACTCCGAAATGTCGTTAATTCGCAGCCGAGCCGTTCCAAACCGGCGCGCGCCAGGACAATCCCGTCCCAATCATTTTCGCTCAGCTTCCGCAAGCGTGTCGGGACGTTGCCGCGCAAATCGACGATCTGCAGGTCGGGCCGGCACCAGCGCAGTTGATGCTGCCGTCGCACGCTCCCCGTGGCGATCGTGGCGCCGGACAGGAGGGCGTTGAGGTTCTCCGCTGTTTTCGCGATTAAGACGTCTTCCACGGCGGCTCGCGGCAGCGCCCCGCACACCTGCAACTCCGCCGCGGCGTCGCTCGGCAGATCCTTCGCACTATGCACCGCCACATCAATGCGACTAGCGAGCAGAGCATGCTCGATCTCCGCCGTGAACATCCCTTTTCGGCCCGCGTGCCGGTCCACGATCTCGGGCGATCGGCCACCTCGCTCGTCGCCGCTCGTGCGGATAATTTCGACGCTGATCTCGAGCTCCGGATGCCGCACCCGCAAGGCCACTTCCACCAAGGCAGTTTGCGCGCGGGCCAGATCGCTCCCGCGCGTGCCAAGAACAAGCCGGCTCACGATTCAGAAGGGCGGAGCGGAACCTCGAGCGCGCTGTGCTCAAGGCCGCTCACGGAACGGGTACGTGAGCCACGGAGCCATTCGCCGAAGTCGGTCACATGCTCGGCGATGATCTGCTCTCCTGCGGCGACCTGTTGCCGCCGCAGGGCCAGCGACTGCTGCGCGATCGACTGGAGCGAGTCAATATCGTAAAGGAAAACTCCTTCGAGATCGTTCACGTCCGGCGCGACATCGCGTGGCACCGCGATATCGATAATGAAGAGCGGACGGTCCCAGCGTTTCCGCAGAATCGGCTCGAGTTTGTCGCGCGTTAGGAGTGGTTCGTCGGATGCGGTGGAGGAAATCAGAATGTCCACCTCCGCGCATTCGCCTTCCCAAACGGTGAACGCCACCGCCCGCCCGCCGACCGCCGCCGCAAGGTTTTCCGCACGCTCGCCTGAGCGGTTCGTCACGCGCAGATCCGTCACGCCACGCGAGACGAGCGCCCGTGCGGTGCGCTCGCTGGTATCTCCGGCGCCGAGCACCAGCACTTTCCGCTCTCGCAATTCGCCGAAAATCTTCACCGCCAGATCGACCGCGACTGAGCCGACTGAAACCGCACCGCGTGTGATATCCGTATGCGTGCGCACCTGTTTGGCGACCCGGAAGGCACGCTGGAAAAGCCGGTGTAGCAACGGTCCTGCGCCGCCCGACTCCCGCGCCGCCGCGTAGGCCTGCTTGGCCTGCCCGAGCACCTCCGTTTCGCCCACGACCATGGAATCGAGCCCGGACGCGACCCGGAAGAGATGCTGCACGCATTCCTCTCCCTCGTGCCGGTAGAAAGCAGCCAGATCCTCCGCCTCGCCCGTGGAGGCTGCGAGCAGATGCTGCGCGATGGTTTCATTGCCGATGGGACGTTCGGCGACGGCGTAGACTTCGACGCGGTTGCAGGTAGAGAGCACGAGCGCCTCGGAGCATCCAAGACGTGCGCGCAGCACCGCGCCGATCTCGCTGCCGCGCGCGTAACGCTCACGCGTCTCCACGTTGGCCGTGTGATGGCTGAGGCCGACGCAGAAGAGATTCATCGGCATCACGCGGGCAGCTTTTGCGAGACAAACGTGATGCCCCAGAGCACCGAGACCGCAGCGGTAAACGCGACCACGCAAAGCAGCGCCACTTGCTTCGGCGCAAGCCGGAACAAATAACGGCCCTGCAAAATTCCCCCGTAGAACAACCAGACCGCGAAGGCGCAGACCATCTTCACCACCGGCAGCGGCTGTCCGGTAAAAAATCCGCTTACCAGTCCGATCGTGTAGAGCACAAAACCGAACCAGAGGAGCCGCGTGAGGGCGGCAAACAAATCGTGCAGCGGCGGGAGATGCTGGAAGAACGAATGGAGTTGCCGCCGCTTGAGCTGCCGCTCTTGCAGCAAGTACATCAGCCCCGCGACGCAGGCGAGGGCAAACGCGCCGTAGGCAATCATCGAGACGGAAGCGTGCAGTTCCAGCCAGGCGTTCGCGCCGGCGCGGCGTTCGCTTGCAACATCAAAGCGCCCGAGCAAGGCGAAGAGCTGAATCGCACAGACCAAGGGCGCGGTGAAAGCGCCCATGAGCGACAAACGGTAGGTCGGGCCGACCAGCATGTAGATCAGCACGATGGCCCAGGCGAGAAACACGAAAACCTCGAAGAGGTTTGTGATCGGGCAGCGGCCGATCGCATTTCCGCGGACAAAAAGAAACGTCGTCTGGAGCAGAAAACCGCACGCGATCGCGCCGAAATTAAAGCGCCCCGGCCGAAAAACACCGGCCCGAATCGCGAGCAGCGTCCGCACCACCGCAACGAAAAAACAGGCGGTGGCGGCGATGACGAGCGGTCGGTCCATGAAGAGGCCGACAGTCTACGAACCCGCGCTTTGTCTGGCAACCGGGCGCCGTCAGTTGATCGTCACCATCGTGCCCACGGGAATCTCGGAGAACAACCTCTCCGCCACGTCGGCCGGCAGACGGATGCAGCCGTGCGAAGCGGGATAGTTCGGCACCACGCCGGCATGCATGCCGAAGTCGCGGCAATTCAGCCGCATAAAGAATGGCATCTCCGCGTGATAAATCGTCGAGCGATGACTGCGATCCTTATCCGTGATCACGTACTCACCAGCCGGGGTGTCAAAGCCTTTGCGACCGGTCGAGACGGATGTATTCAGCACCGCGATTCCGTTTTTGAAAACGGAAGCGCGCTGCAGGGCGAGCGAAATTTCCACCCGCAGCTCGTCGCGGCTGGGCCCGCGGCCCAGTAACAGCTGCACGCATTGCGGCTTATTCGTCCGGGTGGCGAAATAGAGCGCCAGCATTTGGTGGCGGCTGGTCTGGCGATTGCGAGCGGCGCCCGCCGCCAGCAGTGCACGCAAAGAGTCCAGCCGGCCCAATCCCGCCGCCAGCATCAACGGAGTGATGCCTTCATCGCTCCGCACGTAGTCGCGCAGGTAATTACTCTCCACCGCGGCCGCGAACCGTTTCTCCACCGGCACCGGCAGCGTGATGTTCGGATCCGCGCCCGCCGATAGCAGCAGTTTCAGCATCGCGAGGTCTTCGGTCACAATGGCATGGGCCAGGAGTGGGATATTGCTCCCCTCGACCGTAGGCGGCGCGGCATGCTTCGAGAGCAGCAGCCGCACGAGTTCCGCATCGCTCCAGCGGAGCGCGGCGCTCAGCAAACGCTGGGCAGTGGGCGACCACTCTGCATCCGCCGGATAGCGGCTCAAGATCGCCTCGATCATTTTCGGATCGCCGGCGTCCGCTGCGATCGTGAGCAGATCGCGGCCGTCTTCCGCGATGCTGGTGACATCGGTCGTGTACGGCAGCAGCAATTGCAGCGCGTTCACTTGGTGCGCGGCCGCCGCATAGTGCGCCGCCGAGCGCCCGTACATATCGCAGACATCCGGCTGGCGGGATCGGGCCAGAAAATTCCGCAACAACTCATCGTCGCCGGACGCAGCCGCCACCATCAGCGGTGTCCGACCTTCCGCATCTGAAGCATCGACGCTCGCTCCGAGCTCGAGGAGACGCGAAACTGTCGCGCGTTGACCTTGATCCAGAGAGACCAGGAGCGCGGTGCGGCCATCGGCGCCTGGTTCGTCGACCGGCAGGCCGTCTGCCACGCAAAGGCGGAAAAGCTGATCGTTCTGCGTCGCCACAGCGCGCACCAGCGCATCCGCCGGCAAGGCCACCCGCGCATCCTTCTCCGAGGTCAGCGTCTGTGGCTGCAGGAACGCAATTCCGGCCAGAAGTGCGGTGACGACCGCTTGAAAGGTAATGGCAGGCATGCGAACCGGGAGCTTCGCAAGGCGGCAAGCCCCACGTCAAGGATCAAACTCGCAGCCGGTCAGCAACGGATCTACCGCCAGACTTACGGACAGGAGGACGAAATGGGCCTGACTGGGCTCGAACCAGTGACCCTGCGCTTATCAAGCGCATGCTCTAACCAACTGAGCTACAGGCCCGCAATTTTTCCGCCGTGGAACGGACGAACTTCTAGCATGGCGCTCCCTTTGCGCAACGCGAAATCGGGTTTCTAAACTGGTGCTGCCACCGCCCGCGGCTGACGCCAGCGGGAGACCAGCCACCAGAGAGACAATCCGAGCGCCGCGCCTGAGAGATCGATCAAGGCATCGCGGGGATTACCGGTGCGGGATTGCACGAAAGCCTGGTGGAATTCATCCAGCGCCGCGTAGCCACCCGCTACCAGGAGAGCCAGCAAGGCGTAATGCCAATGCGGCCGGGTACTGCGCCCGCTCAAGGCGCGCCAGAGCAGCGCCCCGAGGATCGCATACTCGCTGACGTGCCCCGCCTTGCGCACGAAGAACTGGACGGTCGCGATCGATGCGTAAGAGAGATCCGGGACGAGCCAGCGCAGGAAGGGCACGAGAAAGCGCGAAGTGTGTTCGGCCGAACCGAGATCGGTCGACGCGGCGAAGATTACGAGCATCCAGGCAATCGGTGGCACCCAGGTTCTGACGAGTTTTGCGTGGTTCGTGTTCAATCCGGCGCGCATCTTCGCGCCGGGGGTGAGCTTTTACAAAGCGTACTGTGCGCCTCGTGGCGTTGCATTCGCATCGCGGTTCCCTACCTTGCAGCCGCCATGGCGAGCCCGGCTGAAGCACTGCTGCAACCGATTGTCTTTCAGCCCCTGTTGATGGAGCGCATCTGGGGCGGGCGACGCCTGGAGGCTCTTTTCGGCAAGCGGTTGCCTCCAGGCGCGACCATTGGCGAATCGTGGGAGCTCGTCGACCGGCCGGAAGCGCAGAGCATCGTGAACGCAGGACCGTGGCACGGACGCACGCTGCACGACCTCTGGCTGCACGAGCGCACCGCGGTCTTCGGAGCGATCAGCGATGCGCCGCGTTTCCCGTTGCTCATCAAGCTGCTCGATGCGCAGGAGACGCTTTCGCTGCAGGTGCATCCACCGCTCTCCGTAGCGGAGGAACTCGGCGGCGAGCCGAAGACGGAGTTCTGGTATCTGGTGGATGCGTTGCCTGCCGCTGATCTTTACGTCGGCTTGAAAAAAGGTAGCTCCCGCCGAGCGATCGAAAGGGCGCTGGAGAACGGCACGGTGGCCGAGCACTTGCACCGGGTGGCGGTGCGGACAGGCGACGCCATGTTCCTCCCCAGCGGGCGAATGCACGCGATCGGCGCTGGGTGCGTGATCGTCGAGATTCAGCAAAACAGCGACACCACGTATCGCGTTTTTGATTGGAACCGCACCGACAGCGCCGGCGCGCCGCGACAGCTGCACATCGCGGAGTCACTGCAGTCGATCGACTTCGATGATCACGAGCCGGAACTGATCGCCGTCGATGGTGAATCGCTTCTGCAGCACGATCTCTTCGCGGTAGAGAAATGGAACCTGACTGCGCCCCGCGAAATCACCGTGGCCGGGATTTTCGCCGTGGTCATCTGCCTCGCGGGAGAAGTAGAATGTGCCGGAATCACGCTTCAGGCGGGCGAGCTGTTTCTTCTGCCCGCTGCGGCGCAGGACCGGACCATCCGCCCGCGCGTAGCGGGCAGCAGCCTGCTGCGGGTGCTTTCGGGCGGTCAGTCTGCGACGAACTAGATCTGCATCCCGGCGAGGCGCTGGCGCGCCTGGAGCCGGGTCGATTCCTCGACGCCGCCGATCTTCCAGCCGTCCTCTTCCGCGATCAGGCTGTAGATGAAAGAGCGGCCCCTGCCGTCGCCGGCAAAGAAGAAAACCTGCACCCAGGCAGTGTTGCCCTCCACGCTGGCGAGGCCGAATTCAACCCGCTGCGCCGTGGCCATATCCGCGTAGGTATGACGAACCATCGCCTCGAATTGCGGGAGCGTGAACTTCTGTTGCACGCCAGAGGAGGCGCGCCGATACGCGTCGCGGAAATCCGCCACACGAAAGGCGGCGAGTTGCTCGTTTACCACGTTGAACAATTCACCGGGTCGCGGCGGCGGCGGATGTCTGCGCTCCGGAGAGGTGACGATGAACGCCGCACCGCAAAGCGAGAAGAAGAAGAGCAGGAGCGAAGCTTTGACTGGGCTTGTCATCGGAGACCCGACCATCCTAGCAGGCACGTCAACTGGCCGCTCCCAGCCGCCGCAGGTAAGGATACGAATAGATGCCCGTCCCGTGGCCGTCGGCCCATGCGGGCTGCAGCGCATATCCGCCGACAAAGCCCCATCGGAGCAGCTCGAAGCTGCGAGCGGTGTAGCTCACCTCCGGCCGGATCACGTGCCCCAGCACGTCCGGTTCACCGCCACAACCGGCGCAGGGGCAGGCGCGGCGCAGCAGCTCGATGGGCAGGAACGATTCCATGCCATCGTTCCACTCGATCGCCAGCTCCTGGCCAATCAGTTGTACATTTTGAGGCTCTAGACGCATCGCGAAAGAAAAAGTGGGAACTCCATGTCTGCTTACGCTCGGCGGCAACTCGCCGAAAAGCCTCGGGGTAGCATCCGTTGCGAGCGCGGAAACGATTCAGTAGGAAGACCCTACCTTCAATTAAACCAATCATGAAAAACAAAATCGTTCTCACGCTGCTCGCGACGGCAACCCTCGCGTTCTCCACCCGGGCAGAAACAATCACTGCGCTCACTTCAAATAACCGCTTGCTGACATTCGACAGCGCAACCCCGCAAACCATCACGAGCACAGTGACGATCACTGGCGTGCCGGCGGGAGAGTCGCTCGTTGGAATCGATTTCCGGCCCGCCACCGGCGGACTCTTCGCCTTGAGTGACGCCAGCCGCATCTACTCGATCAACGAGCAGACCGGACTTGCGACTGCGGTCGGCGCAGGCGGAGCATTCACCCTCGTGGGCACGAGCTTTGGATTCGACTTCAATCCCACGGTCGATCGAATCCGGATCACGACCGATTCCGATCAGGATCTGCGCGTGAATCCGAACGACGGAACACTGGCAGCGACCGACGGGGCTCTTGCTTATGCAGCGACCGACGTAAACGCGGGCGCCAACCCGAATGTGGTTGCGTCCGCTTACACCAACAGCTTTGCGACCGCGGGCGCGACGACCCTCTATGATATCGACTCCAACACGGACACGCTCGTGATTCAAAATCCACCGAACAGCGGCACGCTCAACACGGTCGGATCCCTCGGAGTGGATACCGGCGGCTTGGCTGGCTTCGACATCTCGGGAACCACGGGTGTGGCCTATGCCTCACTTTTCGTCGGTGGAACGACCAATCTCTACACGATCAACCTGCTGAATGGAACTGCGACCGCCATCGGAGCAATCGCTTCAGCTTCGGACGCCGGTACATCCATTGTCGATATTGCCGCGGGGACGAAGTCGGGCAGCAGGTTGCGGAACATTTCCACCCGCGGCGCTGTCGGGGCGGGCGACAACGTGTTGATCGGCGGTTTCATTACGCGCGAAGGCGGGAGCTCGCGCCTGGTCGTCCGCGCCATCGGTCCCAGCCTCGCCTCGCAGGGGGTGACGAATCCGTTGGCGGATCCTCTTCTGGTTATGTTTGACGGCCAAGGTAATGAGATCGCCCGGAACGACGACTACGGCAGTGCGGCGGCGGACGTGGCCGAGTTGACCAAGCTGGGTTTGACGCCCACCAGCCCCACAGAATCGGCGATCCTGATCACTCTGGTTCCGGGTGCGTATACCGCGCAGGTGATGGGTAAGAACGGCGCCACCGGAGTGGCCCTGGTCGAAGTCTACGAGACTCGGTAACGGGCGGGCCAGGCAAAATTTGCAGGCGCGACATCCTCACGGTGTCGCGCCTTTTTGCGTTCGGAGAAAACGATCGGCGCAACCGCACGCCATCAGCGCCCACGATCCCCGAAGATCGCCGTGCCGACGCGGACCGCCGTCGCTCCCTCTTCGATCGCCACCGGGTAATCGTTGCTCATCCCCATCGAGAGCTGGGGCAGCCGCAGTCCAAACTTCTCTTCCATCTCATCCCGCAGGTCCCGCAGGGTCGCAAAATATGGGCGTGTCTTCTCCGAGTCAGCGGCGAGCGGGGGAATCGTCATCAAGCCTTCAATCTCGAAGCGGGAAAGTTCCAGCAGCGCATCGAACTCCGATTTCAGATTCTCGGGCGAAAATCCAATTTTGCTTCCCTCCCCGCTGACATTCACCTCGAGCAAGACGCGAGGCCGCGCGCCCTCTTCTGCGGCGATCCGTTCCAAGTCCTGCGCCAACGCGAGCGAGTCGATGCTGTGGAACAGTTCGAAAAGCGGGAGCGCGTGGCGAATTTTGTTTTTCTGGAGGTGTCCGATGAAGTGCCAGCGCACCGCCACCGGCAGCAGCGGAATCTTGGCGCGCGCCTCCTGCACGCGGCTTTCGCCGAAGATCGGCTGCCCTGCATCGAAGATTGCGCGGACCTTCTCCGCGTCCTGCTTCTTCGAGACCGCGATCAACTGAATGTCGCCCGGCGCGCGGCCCGCTTTCGCGGCGGCGGCAGCGATTCTACTTTCGACGGCTTCGAGATTGGCCGCCAGGTCGATCATTCCTCGACCGTCCCCACTCCATCAGCTCTGGCCATGCTCACCCTTGTGGGAGCACGAGGTTTTCCAGGAGGCGAATTGTTTCTTCGTAAGAACGCCACGCGCGCCCTTTTCCATTTTCGCCATGGTCGCTTCGTTGCAGCCGCCCGACATGCAATCCGCTGCAAGCCGATCCATTTTCGACTTCTGTGCGGGGGTGAGGTTCAGGTTTGCGAAAGTGGCCTCGCACCCTTGCTTCGTCATCTTGCCGGAAGCTCCCGCGCAGCACCCGTCCGCCGCGTAAACCGAAGAAGTCGCGAGCGCACAGATCGCGAGCAGCGCCAAAGTGTTAAATTTGCTCATAGTGAGCCGATTATAGCGCAGAAGAGCGCGCCATCAATCTCCATCGCGCAAGAGGCCAAACTTCAAGAGCACTTCGCGCAGTCGCGGTTTGCCGCCAGTTTCGATCACATCTCCGTGGCCGACGACCACCCGGTCGAAGTCCCACTGCATGATCCGCTCGAGGGAGTTTCGGAACGCCGTGCGGTCGCGGATCATGAGCCGAAAGAACCTGCTCATCCCACACCCATGCGGGAGCCGGAGGACAGAGTGGACGATGAATTTCGTCCACCACGAGGCGCACGGTCCGAAGTGGAAGAGGAGATCGCCCACCACGAGCGTTCGAGAGGGAGCATGGAACACGGCGTGCTCCTGCACCCCGGGCATTCCGTCGATCCGCTGGAGCTGCAGCTCTCTGCCCCACTCCTGCGGTGCTGGTTCCAGCGCTGCCATCTGCAGCTTGGCGCGGGCGGGGAAATTCTCCGGCGCAAGGTAACTGATCCGGGGGAAAGCGGCCCTTCCCGCACGTGCATAGGAATCGTGAAAACGGGTCACATCAAGGAGCCAACGAGGCTCACCGAGCGCGGCGATCTCTTGCACGTCGCTCTCCGTGAATGGCGCGCTGGAATGGATCACCAACTCTCCGCTGGTGAGCCGCACGACGGTGACATTCCGCCCAATCTCGAGTCCGAGAAGCCGCAGCGGGTAACGCACCAGCCAGAGATTCGGCGCGAGCTGTTGCACGGCTCGAGGTCAGACAGTTTCGAAGACGAGCGCGCCGTCGGGAGCGTCCACTCGAATCGTCTGTCCTTCGCCAAATTTGCCTTCGAGAATGTCCATGCTTAACGGGTCAAGCACACTGCGCTGGATCGCGCGCTTCAGCGGTCGTGCGCCATAAACCGGGTCGTAGCCTTCCCGCGCGATCAGCGCCTTGGCCGCGTCGGTCAGCTGCAGCGTAATTTTCTGGTTCTCCAGCCGCCGGACGAGACGCCGCAGCTGGATCTCGACGATTTGTTTCAGCTCTTCCTCGTTCAGTCGATCAAAGATGATGATCTCATCGACACGATTCAGGAATTCCGGACGGAAATGCTCCCGCAGCGCCTCCAGCACGAGCGCAGAATCTTTTTCCCGGCTCCACTCCTCGGTGATGAACTGCGAGCCAATGTTCGAGGTCATGATAATGACGGTATTCTTGAAATCGACCGTTCTCCCCTGGCCGTCGGTGATGCGTCCGTCATCGAGCACCTGGAGCAACACGTTAAAGACATCGTGATGCGCCTTCTCGATTTCATCGAAGAGAATGACGGAATACGGCTTGCGGCGCACGGCTTCGCTGAGCTGCCCGCCCTCCTCGTAGCCGACGTAACCCGGCGGCGCACCGATCAGGCGAGCGACGGTGTGCTTCTCCATATACTCGCTCATGTCGATGCGGATCATCGCGTTTTCGTCATCGAACAGAAATTCGGCGAGGGCGCGGGAAAGCTCGGTTTTGCCCACCCCAGTCGGGCCCAGAAAAATGAAAGATCCAATCGGCCGGTTCTCATCCCCTAGACCGGCCCGCGCGCGCCGAACCGCATTTGAGACCGCGCTGACCGCCTCCTTTTGGCCGATCACCCGCTGCGCCAGCCGCTCTTCCATTTTCACCAGCTTCTGGCGTTCGCCCTCCTGCAAACGCGAGACCGGAATGTGCGTCCAGCTCGAGACCACCTGCGCGATGTCCTCTTCCGTCACTTCCTCCTTCAGCATCTGGCCGGCCTCCTGCAGCTGGCCGAGCTTGGCATTGTGCTGCTCGAGTTGCCGCGCCAGCTCCGGCATGCGGCCGTATTGAATCTCGCTCGCCTTCGCCAGTTCGCCGCGCCTCTGCGCCTGCTCGAGCTGCGTGCGCAGCGCCTCCAGTTCCTCCTGCAGCTTGCGCGATTTATCGATCTCGCCTTTTTCGTTCTGCCACTGCGCCTTCAAGGTCGCGCTCTTTTCCTTCAGATCCGCGAGTTCCTTTTCCAGCTTGCCCAGACGCTCTTTGCTCGCGGGATCCTTCTCCTTCATGAGCGCCTGCCGCTCCATCTCGCGCTGCATGATCTCACGCTCGATCACGTCGATCTCGGTCGGCATGGAATCCAACTCGATCTTTAACCGGGAAGCCGCCTCGTCGATCAGGTCGACCGCTTTGTCGGGTAAAAAACGATCGCTGATGTATCGATCCGAGAGCACCGCCGCAGCGACCAGTGCCGCATCCTGGATGCGAACGCCATGATGCACTTCGTAGCGCTCCTTTAAGCCGCGCAGAATCGCGATCGTGTCCTCCACCGACGGCTCGTTCACCATCACGGGCTGGAAACGCCGCTCCAGCGCCGCGTCTTTCTCGATGTACTTGCGGTACTCGTTCAGGGTTGTGGCCCCGATCGTCCGCAGCTCGCCGCGGGCCAGTTGCGGCTTCAGCATGTTGGACGCGTCCACCGAGCCTTCCGCCGCGCCGGCTCCCACGATGGTGTGCAGCTCGTCGATGAACAAAATGATCTCTCCCTGCGAGTCGGTCACCTCCTTCAGGAAAGCCTTCAGCCGGTCTTCGAATTCACCGCGGAACTTCGCCCCGGCGACCATCGAGCCGATGTCCATCGCGATCAGTTTTTTCTTCTTTAACGACTCCGGCACGTCGCCGCTGATGATACGCCGCGCGAGGCCTTCCACGATCGCTGTTTTTCCGACACCAGGCTCGCCGATCAGCACCGGATTGTTCTTGGTCCGTCGCGAAAGCACCTGCATCACGCGACGGATCTCGTCGTCCCGTCCGATCACCGGGTCGATCTTCCCGCGGCGCGCCTGTTCGGTCAGATCGCGCCCATACTTCTCCAGCGTCTGATATTTGCCTTCCGGATTCTGGTCGGTCACACGCTGCGATCCTCGCACCTGTTGCAGGGCCTGCATTAGCTTGTCGCGGGTGACGCCAAGCTGTTTGAGCGCGCGCGCCGCCGGCACGTCGGCATTCGTGAGCGCGAGCACATAATGCTCCGCGCTCAGGAACTCGTCCTTGAGCTTCACCATCTCGCCTTCAGCGGCGTCGATGATCGTGCGCAAGCCATTGCTCATCCGCAGGTCGACGGTTGCGCCATGCACCTTCGGCCGGCCGCTTAATTCCTGATTCAACGCCTGCCGCAGCGCTGCCGGCGCCACGCCCAGTTTCTCGAGCAGCGGCCGGGTCACGCCTTCGCTCTGATCAAGTAGCGCCGTCAGGAAATGTTCGTTCCCGATTTCCTGGTGGTGATATTGGCTGGCGACATCCTGCGCCGCCTGCAGCGCTTCCTGCATTTTCTGGGTGAATTTATCTGGTCGCATGTGAGTTCCTCAAAGGGACGCTGGATAGACAACGCCGGCGCAAAGATGTTGACATATTTATGTCACTCTCGCAAACTGCGCCCATGCATCGCACGACCATTCGACTCGATGAGCACCTGCTCATCCGGGTCAAAGAATACGCTGTGCAGCGACGAATCAGCCTGACGGCAGTCATAGAGGAGGCGCTGCGGACGCACTTATCGCCTCGAATGCCGCTGCCGGTCTCTAAGGTTAGCTTACCGACATTCAAAGGCAGCGGTTTCGCGCCTGGAATCGAGACGTGGGAAGACGTGCAGCGTGTTCTCGAAGACGAAGAGATCGAGAACCTCAAGCGCATCGAGCGCGAGAATGCAAAGTCCCGACGTTAACGTCCTCGTCTACGCCTCGCGCGAGGAGGCGACCGATCACGTGCGTTACCGCCGGTGGCTCGAAGAGCTGCTGACCAGCGGTGAGTCGTTTGCCGTGTCAGAGCTCGTCCTCAGCGGATTTCTGCGGCTGGTGACGGACGGGCGTATTTTCCGGCCGGCGACACCGCGACCAATCGCGCTCGCCTTTGCGCAGACGGTAAGAAATCACCCGCGCTGCGTGGTGCTCCGGCCCATGGAGCAGCACTGGGAAATTTTTGTGCGGCTCTGCGAAACGACGGCCGCCACCGGCAAGCTCGTGGCCGATGCTTATCAGGCCGCTCTCGCGATCGAGCACCGCTGCGAATGGGTCACGAACGATCGCGACTTCGCCCGCTTCCCAGGCCTGCGGTGGCGGCACCCTTTCCTCTGAAACAAAAAACGGGAGACCGGCAGCCTTACGCCACCTTGCCTCCCGTTTTGCAGAAACTAAATGCGCTCGTTAGCTACTCAGCGCGATCCGTCGACTTCGCGCCGCTGACCAGCAGCTTGCGGCCGAGGAAGTCTTTATCGTGCAGCTCCGTCACGGCGCGCTGCGCTTCTTCCACGGTGTTCATTTGCACGAACGCGAATCCCTTGGAACGCTGATTGTGCTTGTAGGTGACGACCTCGGCGTTCTGCACCTGGCCGACGCCGTTGAAGAGCTCGAAGAGATCGCTCTCCGTCGCTTCGAAGGACAGGTTGCCGACGTAAAGACGCGGCGTGGTGACTGCGACCGACTCCGGCTTGCTACGCGGAGTGCGAGCGGGTTGCTCCCTGCCACTCGCGCTGCTCGATGATCCGTTCCGCGGCTGCTCGGGCACGCGCGCGATCGGCGGGTTGCCGTTCCCGCTGAAGAAGCTCATGATTTTGTCCCAGAACGACTTCTTCGCAGGTGTCCTGGTGGTGTTTGTGTTTTGCCGGTAGGGACGATCGTCGCTCCGGCGACGGGAACCACCGCCGCGCGGACGCCGCGAGTGTCTCCCGGATGTTTGAGATGCCATATTGATCCTCAGTTTTCGCTGAATTGCGGTTCGGGCGGAGCGCATCGGATGATGCACGGTCCATGGTACGCGGACCTCGGAAGGTCCTTTTCAGTCGCTCGAAAGCAGGTTGCGTAGCCGCAGAAAACTCCGCCGCGTCGAGTCGAGAACGCATCCATAAAGGAGGGCGAGCCGCAGAGATGAGCGAGTGACTGGTGAGAGACGCGAAAGAACGCATGATGATCTCCTGCAACCGGCATCGCCTGTGAAAGCGCTCGTCCGGATATCCCCGAGGGACATTCCCGACTTTGTGAACAAGTATGGCTGCCCGAGGCCGATTGCAAGGTCCGTGGTGGCGGAGCAGTTTGTGTCAAGGGCCGATCTGGCGTTTGACTTCCTCGCCGAGAAACCAGGCAACGAATTTTGGCAGCCCCTCGCGCAACGGCGTCCCTGGTCGATAACCAAGAAGCCGGCGCGCTTTCGATATGTCTGCACAGGTGAGCGGCACGTCTCCGGGTTGTTCCGGCAGCTGGTTGATGACGGCTTTGCGGCCCAGCGCTTGCTCGATCCCGGCGATCAATTCCCGCAGCTCGATCGTTTGGTTTTCGCCCAAATTAAAGATGTCGAAAAGCGGGCCTTCGTAGTGCGTGGCCGCCATCACTCCCTGGATGATGTCGTCGATGTAAGTGTAATCGCGCCGCGTGCCACCATCGCCAAACTGGTCGATCGGCTGGCCCGCGTGAATCCGGCGCGTGAACTGATGGATCGCGAGGTCGGGACGCTGGCGCGGGCCGTAGACGGTGAAAAAGCGCAGCGCCACGATCCGCATTCCGTAGAGGTGCGAGTAGGTCGAGCAGAGAAACTCTCCCGCGATTTTCGTCGCCGCGTAGGGGCTGATGGTTTGCGTGAGATGCAGATCTTCCGAAAACGGCACCACCTTCGAGACACCGTAAACCGACGAACTCGAGGCAAAGATCATCCGCTCGATCCCGCTCCGCCGCGCTGCCTCCAGGAGGTGCAATGTGCCGGAAACATTCGTGTCGAAGTAGAGCTGCGGATCGCTGATGGAAGGGCGCACCCCGGCACGGGCCGCAAGGTGGGCGATCAGCTCGAATTTTTCGCGACGGAAAAGTTCGTCCACCGCCCCGGCATCGCGCAAATCCAGCTCATGGACGCGAATCTCACCCGCCACCGCGGCAAGATTCGCGCGTTTGATTTGCGGATCGTAATAGTCGTTGAAGTCATCGAGCACCGCGACCTCGTGGCCTTCACGGAGCAGCTTCTCGACGAGGTGCGAACCGATAAATCCCGCGCCGCCAGTCACCAGGGTCCGCATCGCGCGATGCTAAGGATGAAGCTCGGAGCGAGCAAGGGCAGACCGCCGCGGGATGGCAGCTCTCAATTCGTCCGCAGAAGATAAATCCAATTCAGCAACGCCACCGCGCCGAGCAGAGTGAGCATCACTCGTTCTGCTCGACGGGACCGAAACACAATCCGCAGCCGTGGCAGCCGCAACATCAGCACCACCAGCGCATAGATATTGAACGCTCCCAATAGGAGCAGCGCCGCAGTCGCGAGGGGATTGAACCGCCACGCCTCGCCGACTGCGCCATGGCTCAAGGCCAGCGCGGCGTGCGTGGCGCCGCAGGTTAGGCATGGATGGCCCGTCACCATTCGGAAAGCGCATCCCGGCAACGGCAGACCCAGCCAGACCGCGACCAGCAACGCCGCGGCGCCCGCGGTGGTCACGGCCAGCCAGACGAACTCGTGATCCAATTCGCCCGCGGGACGCCGCCGCCAACACATGCGCATGCCGGCGTTCAGTGGTTCCAGCCCGCCGCACCCGCGAAGGTCCCGATCATCAGCACCACCACGGCCACGCCGGCGCCACAACAGACAATCATCGGCAACAGCACTGCCAGCACCGCGCGCCACGTATCGGTTTGATGCGCCTCCGCCAGACCAATGCAATTCAACACGATGGAATAAATACCAGCTATCCAGGCACCGCAGATCGGCAGCAGTTGGAACAGATTCGCGGAGCCGCTCGCGTAGGCGATCACTCGCAGCGTCGTTTCAAAGGGTCGGTTCGCGCCGCCGAGCAACATCAGGCAGAGGTGGGTAATGCCCGCACCGATGAAAAGGAGAACGATCAGGACGATCGGCATCAGGAGCAGCATCACAAAAGAGCCAATCCCGAACCCCAGGAACGAGGCGAAGCCCGCATCGTGGCGGCTGGCGAGGCCAGCGAGATGCAGGACAAACGAAAAGACGAAGGAAACGATCGCGCCCAGAGTGCCCATAATGAGCGCGTAAAGCACCGGGTCCCCTAACCCGCCCTCCCGCCGCATGACTCGAAACGCCTGCGACGGGTGCATCAACACCACCACGATCGTCTCGAAGAGCGCGGTGAGAAAACCGATCTGTGCGCGGTTCTCCCACGGCAATCCCGTGACCGCCTCCACCGGCGCGGTGAATGGCGGACCCGTCGGCGTGGCTGCCAGGGTAGCGGCCGGCGCGGCCTCCGGCGCCGTCGCATCATCGATCGACGACGGTGCGGGCGGCGGAGCCGCCCCGCCGAAGCTCTCCAGCTCCGCCAGCGGTCGCCACACTGCCATTCCCTGCGTCCAGCCGAGATCTGTCCCAATGAACTCGCCGGTGGTCAAACCTTCGCGCACTCGCGCCTCGTCAAATATGCCAAGCTGCGCGCCGCTGCGGCTGACGTGGATCATCGCCATATTGCTGCGTTGTAGACAGCGACTGCCGCGAAGTCAACGTCCGGCCGCTAGCTCCGGTTTGCCGAGGGAGCGTCGGAATCGAGGGCGCGCCAGAAGTACCAGGCAGCCACCGACCGATAAGGCCGCCACTTTTCGCCGATCTTCAGCAGCTCCTTCGGCGTCGGCAGCTTCCGTTTGCGGAATGTCTTCGCGTATCCTTTTTGCACGCCCAGGTCGGTTACCGGCCAGACGTCGAGCCGGCCCAGTTCGAACAGCAGCAGCATCTCCACCGTCCAGCGGCCAATCCCGCGCACCGCGGTCAGTCGCTCGATGATCTCCTCGTCGCTCATCCCGGCGAGCGCCGGGCCTTTCGGCACGGTGCCGACGAGCGCCTTCGCCGCCAGATCCTTCAGCGCGATCGTTTTGTTGCCCGAGAGACCACAGGTGCGCAGGGTTTCGTCGGGCGTCGCCAGCACTTGCGTGGGATCGAGCCACTTCCGCCGTGGATAAAGTGCGCGCACCCGGCCCCAGATCGTGGCCGCAGCCTTCCCGCTGAGCTGTTGGTAGGCGATCGATTCCGCGAGCGCATCGAAGGGCCGCGCCAAAACACTCGCGCGGGGCGCAAATGGTTTGGCGCGGGCGATCAGTTCCGCAAAGCGCGGATCGGTGCCCGCGAGATGAGCGGCGGCGGCAGCGGGATCGATCGTTTCCATGGGCGCGGGAAGAAGAATTAGCTGAACGGACTGGCCGGCCGGAGCAAAAAAGACGCAATCCCGCCGAGAAACACGCCTCCTACTCTTTGCGAGTTCTACAAGGCAGGAGCGCCCGAGGCGTGTAAGGTGCGCGGATGAAGACGGAGAATTACGGGTGGCAGCAGCGCTTGCGCGAGCTCTACGACAAGGCCCAGGTCAAATACAGCAACGAAAATCGCAAAGTGGAAACGATGTTTACCCCGCGGGAGGTGAACGTGCTGCGCGCCTTCGGAGCCAAGCCGATGGAACTCTACGATTACGCGGAGGATTCGTCCGATCTCGACTGGGAAACCGCGCTTCTCATCACCGCCGCACGGCGTGATTACTTCATGCACGAGCAAAAGAGCCAATGGTCCGAGAAGACGATCGCGGTCGATAAATTGCCGGCCAAGACCGAGGAGCTGGAAGGGATCGTCTGGTTGCCGCGGATCATCGAAAAGGCGAAGGCTCGACTGCGCGGCGAGATGCCTAACGACCTGATGTATTGCTGCGGCGGCGACCGTAAGTTTTTCCGGGCGCATGACATTCATCCCGCCGATTTCCTCCGGATGGTCTGGGCCGCGAAAGGGAGGCAGGAGAAGATCATGGCCTACGTCAAAGGAGAGCGCTGAGGAAAGATGAGAAGCCGCGCGCTCCTTCTCTCAGCCCTGCTCTGCGTATTTGCGGGGTGTGATCGCACCGGCCAGCAGCTCTCCGGTCGCTGGCAGGTGGAAGGCGGAAACAATCCGCTGGTCTGGGAATTCAGCCCCGGCGGCGGCGCGAAAATGGGTCGGACTGCGGCTCGTTATACGCTCGGCGACGGCGAGCGCCTGAAGATCCAGACGCCCTCCGCCACCTTCGTTTACAAAATGCGCATCGCCGGCGACACCATGACCTGGGCGGACCCGAACGGATCGCAGACCACGCTGAAGAAAATCCCATAACTCGCCCCCAGCCATGCGACCGCATCTCCGCGCCGGGACTCGTGATCGCTCTGGCCTTAGCGGTCCTGCAATGATCGCCGCATGAACGACGCGGAGTTTCTCGCCGCTTTCGAGAACTGTCGGATCACGGCGGCGGAACTGGGTCACCGCGAACATCTCCGGCTCGCCTTCATTTACCTCTCGCGGAATCCGTTTGAAACCGCGCTCGCCAAAGTCGAGACCGGATTGCAAGCGCTTCTCGCCCACCTCGGCGCGCCGCCTTCGAAATATCACAAGACCCTTACGCGGGCGTGGCTCCTCGCCGTGCAACACTTCCTGCTTTCGTCCGGACGCTTCACGACCGCGGCCGAATTTCTGGAGCGGAATCCGCAGTTGTTAGACCAGCGCATCCTCGAGACGCACTACACCCGCGAGCGACTCTGGTCGGAGGAGGCGCGGCGCCGGTTCATCGAGCCCGATCTGCAGCCGATTCCCTTCCATGCCGACTGAACCGCTCTCCTACCTCTCGCCGAAAACGATCGTGCGCCAGAGCCCGATCCATGGTCGCGGCCTGTTTGCTCGAGCCGCGATCGGGAAAGAAGAAATCGTGGCCGTCAAAGGAGGCCACATCGTGACGCGCGAACGGTTGCACGCCCTGCAATTGCAGCTCGGGCCGGCTGAGATCCAAATCGGGGCCGATCTGTTCATCGCGCCAGTTTCAATCGAAGAGCGTGAGGGCTCGATGATCTTCAGCAATCACTCCTGCGCCCCGAACCTCGGACTCCGCGGCGAGATTACCTTTGTGGCAATGCGTGACGTGGCCGCGGGCGAAGAACTGACGCACGATTGGGCGATGACCGACGATGACGACAGCTCGATGGATTGTTGCTGCGGTGCGGCCAGTTGCCGCGGCACGATTACCGGAAAGGATTGGCAGCGCGCCGACCTGCAGCAGCGTTACGGACGTTATTTTTCAACTTATTTGCTCAAGAAGATGAGGGCGCCCCGATGAAGCGTTGCGCGTTGGTCGCGTGCGCCGGGCTGTTTCTCGCGCTCCGGCCTGCCACTCTAGCGCAGGAGTTGACCCTTGAAGAAGTGCGGGTGGAAGCTCCCTTCGACGCGACTCTGGAACTGCCGCGCGACGCAACCGTTTCAGAGTTGCTTTACCGCCTCGAGCTGCGTGCCAGCGAGGCCCGCGCCCGGGAGCTGGAGAAAGCGAACGCCAGCGCGGTTACTCGGCTGCTCGACTTGACCCAATACATTCCGATCCCGCTCGGCAGCTCCGATTCGAAGCTCGATACCTTCCTCCAGCAAAATTACATGCGCGCCGATCTGAACCCGCACGAGCAGGATCCATTATCGCTCCGGGAAAAGCGAACCGCTCACTGAACGCGGTCCGGTTTCTGAGAAGCGTCGGGTCCTCCAGCGACTCCCTTGATTACCGGGAAGGAAACCGATCGCGGAACGATGCTAAACGATGAACGCCCCACCCCGTGATGCTGAGCCAGAAGCGGTCTCGCGCGAGGAGGCTCTCGTGCGCGAACATCTCAACCTGACCGCGGGCGGGTCGGCGGAGAGGAGCGCCGCATCCCTGGATGCAATTGAGCGAGCCGGCTGATCATGACTTCATTTGCTTTCGACAATTCCTACGCGCGGCTGCCGGTGCATTTCTTCACGCGGACGCTGCCGACCCCGGTAGTGGCGCCGCGGCTGATTCGAGTGAATCGGGAGCTGGCAGAGCAACTCGGGCTGGATCCAGATTTTCTCGCGAGCGCGACGGGGGTGGAGATCCTGGCGGGCAACCGGGTGCCGGAGAATGCGGCGGCGATCGCGACCGCCTATGCGGGGCACCAATTTGGCGGGTTTGTGCCGCAGCTGGGAGACGGGCGCGCGATCCTGCTCGGCGAAGTGATCGATCGCGGCGGCGTGCGGCGCGATCTCCAGTGGAAGGGCGCGGGACGGACGCCATTCTCGCGCGGCGGCGATGGCCGTGCCGTTCTCGGGCCGGTCCTGCGCGAGTATGTGGTGAGTGAAGCGATGGCGGCGCTCGGGTTGCCGACGACGCGCGCGCTGGCGGCGGTGACAACAGGCGAAATGGTGCGGCGCGAGGAGATGATGCCGGGCGCGGTTTTTCTGCGGGTGGCGTCGAGTCATATCCGCGTCGGCACGTTTCAATTTTTCGCCAGTCGCGGCGATGACGAGGCTGTGCGGATGCTGGCGGATCACGTCCTCGCGCGGCATTATCCCGCAGCGGCGGAGGCGGCGCGACCCTATCGCGCATTGCTCGATGCGGTGATCCGGGCGCAGGCGGAACTCATCGCGCGCTGGCTGCTGATCGGCTTCGTGCACGGCGTGATGAATACCGACAACATGTCGATCGCGGGCGAGACGATCGATTACGGGCCGTGCGCATTCCTCGACCATTACGATCCGCGGGCGGTTTGGAGCGCCATCGACCGGCAGGGCCGCTACGCCTATATGAACCAGCCGGCGATCGGCCAATGGAATCTGACGCGGCTGGCCGAGTGTCTCTTGCCATTGTTAGGCGACACGGAGGAGGCGGCGATGGCGGAGGCGAAGGAAGCGCTTGGCGCCTACGGCCCGGCCTTTCAGAACGCGTACGACGCGGGGTTGCGGCGCAAGCTCGGGCTTTGCACGTCGCGCGAAGGCGATGCCCTGCTCGCGCAGGATCTCCTGCAGTTGATGGCGGCAGGCCGCGCCGATTTCACGCTCACCTTTCGGCGCCTGAGCGCTCCGGAGGGCGACGCGCGCAGCCTTTTCGCGGAGCCGGCACCCTTCGACGAATGGCAAACGCGCTGGCGGCTGCGTCTCGCGCAGGAAGGGGTCGAGGCCAGCGCACGCTCCGCCGCGATGCGCGCGGTGAACCCGGCGTTCATCCCGCGCAATCACCGGGTCGAGGCGATGATCCGGGCGGCGGTGGATCGAAATGACTTCGCGCCTTTCGAAGAGTTGCTGCGCGTGCTCGCGCACCCGTACGAAGACCAGCCTGCGTTTGCCCGCTACGGGGAGCCGCCGCGGGAAAGCGAACGTGTGCTCCAAACTTTCTGCGGCACGTAGCGGAGGGGTGCTATTTCGAGCGCGAGCGACCACGCTGCGTCGCCAGATAGACGGCGAAGCTGCCTAACCAATGTCCGCCTTCGTAATGCTCGCCTGTAACCGCGGCGAGACCGGCGCGACGATGCGCGGCCGCGGTGGCGCCGAGCGCGGCTCTGCGCGGGTCATCCGCCGGGAGGGCAGCGAGGATGCCCTCCAGCATCCAGGCGCGGCTCAGGTTGAGGCCGTCGAGATGTGCGAGCTTCGGGTCGCTCGGATCAGGTGAAACAGCGACGGGCAGCCAGTCGGCTTTCGCGTCGGAAGGAATTTGCGGGAGGAAATCGCGGAGCCACTTGCCGAACTCCGCAGGCGCGAGCACGCGGCGCATGAGATCGGCTTCTCCCAGGACGGGCGAAAGGAAATCCTCGCCGCTGGGTTCGTAGCTGAGCGGTGCGCTTTTGTCGGCGAGATAGAATTGGCGCGCCTTCCCCACCAGGAGCTTCTCGAACTCCTCGTTCCCGCTGGAACGCGCGTAATCCAGCATCAAGCCGAGCGCGAACGCGGTCTGCGCATGCTCGCCGATCCGGACCGGATGCGAGAGCTTGGGCAGCCACGTTTTGAGCCGCTCGATCGCCGCCTCTTCCAGGGGGCGCAGGTTTGCCGCCAGCTCGTGCGCTTCTGCATCATCCCACTCGCGCAATTCCGCGATCAACTGCAGCAGCCAGGCAAGCCCATACGGCCGCTCGAAACTCGCGCGGCCCTCCGCGCGCAGGTAATCCGCTTCCTTCCCCAGATTCCCGGGCGAAAGGCTCTCGCGTAACGCTTTCCGGGCGGGTCCGGCAAAAGGCGCCTCCGGAAAGGTGCGCGCCAACCGCGCCAGCAGCCAATGGCCATGCACCGAGGAATGCCAATCGTAGCAGCCGTAGAACGCCGGGGTGAGCTGCCGTGGCGGAGCGACGTCGGCATCGCTGTTCAAAGAGTGGCTGAGCTTGTTTGGATATTCCTGGTGGACGCAGGCGAGGGCGAGAGCAGCGAAACGCTGCGCCGCGGCCGCATCGAATTCGGGCGGCTTCTCCGTGGCCGATAAGTAGGTCGGGGGGAGGATCACGGCGAGCAGGCAGAGGCGAAAGTTCATCCCGCAATCTAATCGCACCGGACCCGCTGCGAAGTGGTGGCTGGAGAGGGAATTGAACCCCCGACACGAGGATTTTCAGTCCTCTGCTCTACCAACTGAGCTATCCAGCCGCGCGCCGCAGCTGCGTGGGCGGATTCGCTCCGCAGCCGGGGCGTCACTATGCAAGATTCCCGCAGGTCGGCAAGAGCGAACAAAACGCCGCGCGCCTCGTTCAATCGCTGAATCGCCGCGGCAACGCCGTCGCGCGGCCCAGCAGATACATGTACTGGCGGCGCGACATTTCGATCGCGCCGAAACGCTGCAGATGCGGCGTGAGCCATTGCGTATCGAGCAACAAGAAACGTTGCGCGCGGAGGCGATCCACCAGCGCGCAGAGCGCGACTTTCGAGGCATCGGTCACGTCGTGAAACATCGATTCGCCGAAGAAAGCGCCGCCGATCGCGACACCGTAGAGTCCGCCCGCGATTTTCCCGTCGCGCCAGGTTTCCAGCGAGTGAGCGCAGCCAAGTTCGTGCAGGCGCGTGTAGCTCTCGATAATTTCCTGGTTGATCCATGTCTCCGCGCGCGCGGCGCAGCGGCGCATGACCTCTTCGAAACAGGTGTTGATGCGAATCTCAAAGGCGCCGCGCCGCAGCACGCGTTCGAGGGCATGCGGCACGTGGAACCGATCGTCGAGCGGCAGAACTCCGCGCGGGTCGGGCGCAAACCACTCGATCGCGCCTGTCTCCATCGCCATCGGAAAAAGACCGAGCCGATATCCTTGCAGGAGCACTTCCGGCGCAATCACGCGGCGAGTCTTGTGTCCTATGCGCCGCTCCGCAACCGGCGAGTGTCTTCGCCGTGATTTCCTTGCAATGATCAACCGCACCTCTAGTCTTGCGCGGTGAATCGATTCGTCACCATCCTGGCCGCGGCGGCGATGATCTGCGGCGCCGGATGCGTGAACGACGGCCCGACCGGACCGGAGGTCCAGGATCAACTGGGACGCGGGATCCGCGGGGAAGGCCAGCTCGGTCCGATCGATCGCTCAAACGATCCGTATGTGCGCCCGCGCGAGGGCGCCCCGGGGCGGGACTAGCGCGGCATGTCGACGCCTTCCGCGCATTCGAAGATCCTCATCCTCGATTTCGGTTCGCAGTACACCCAGGTCATCGCGCGCCGCATTCGCGAATGCCAGGTCTACTCCGAGATTGTCGCGTTCGACATTTCCGCCGCGGCCGTCAAAGCGTCGGAGCCGAATGGAATCGTGCTCTCCGGCGGACCCTCTAGCGTTTACGACGAGAAGGCGCCGCAGATCGACCCGGCGATCTTCTCGCTCGGCATTCCGGTGCTCGGGATTTGCTATGGAATGCAGCTGATCGCGCAGCATCTCGGCGGGCAGGTGGATTACAGTGCGCGGCGTGAGTACGGCCCCGGAAGCCTGCAGGTGGCGGGTGGTTCCCCGCTTTTCGCCGGTCTCGGCCAGCACATCGATATCTGGAACAGCCATGGCGACAAGGTGACGGCGCTGCCGTCGGGCTTCCGTTCCGCTGCGCACACGGAAAACTCGCCCTTCGCTGCGATCGAGGACATCGAGCGCCAACTCTACGGTCTGCAATTTCATCCGGAAGTCGCGCACACGCCCCGCGGACGCGAGATCATCCAGAATTTCGTCTACCACATCTGCCACTGCGCGATGGACTGGACGATGGGCTCGTTTATCGATGAGGCCTGCGCCCGCGTCCGCCAGCAGGTGGGCGACCAGAAGGTGGTGCTCGGCCTCAGCGGCGGGGTGGATTCCTCCGTCGTCGCTGCGCTTTTGCACAAGGCCATCGGCGAGCAACTGACCTGTATCTTCGTGAACAACGGGCTGCTCCGCGCGCGCGAGGAGGAGATGGTCCAGCGCGTCTTCGGCGAGAACTTCAAGATCAAGCTGAAGTACGTCGACGCCTCGGAGCGGTTCCTGGCGAAACTGCGCGGCATCACCGATCCCGAACAGAAGCGGAAAGTGATTGGGAATGAATTCATTCACGTCTTCCAGCACGCGACCGAAGAGCTGCTCGAAGAAGATCGCGCCGCCGGAAACCAGGGGCACGAGTATCGCTTTCTCGCGCAAGGCACGCTCTACCCCGACGTGATCGAGAGCGTGGCGATCGGCGGAAATCCGGCGCACGTGATCAAGAGCCACCACAACGTCGGGGGTCTTCCGGAAAAGATGCACTTCGAGCTGGTCGAGCCGGTGCGGCAGCTCTTCAAAGATGAGGTGCGCCAGGCCGGGCGGCAGCTTGGGTTGCCCAAGGAAATCGTGGAACGGCAGCCCTTTCCCGGGCCGGGACTCGCGGTGCGGATCCTGGGGGAAGTCACGCCCGAAACGCTCGCGATCCTGCGCGAGGCGGATACGATCGTGACGAGCGAAATGGAAGTAGCGGAATGGTATTACCGCGTCTGGCAATCCTTCGCCGTGCTGCTACCGGTGCGTTCCGTTGGCGTGATGGGCGATCAGCGCACCTACGAGAACACGATTGCCCTGCGGGTGGTCGAGAGCCAGGACGGCATGACCGCCGATTGGGTGCGTCTGCCCTACGACTTGCTGGCGCGGATCTCGACTCGCATCATCAACGAGGTCCAGGGCATTAACCGCGTCTGCTACGATATCTCGAGCAAGCCGCCGAGCACGATCGAGTGGGAGTAATCGGCTCGCGCCAACTGGAGGCGAGCGCCGCTAGAAACTGAACGAGACGCCCGCGGCACCACCCAGTTGATCGATGCCGTAGTTCGGATCGGAGGTGCTCGCGTTGGAGATGTGGCGATAGCTGATCTCGGTCAGCACGGACCACTGCCGGGTAACGTTGAAGCGCAACCCGCCGATGGCCTGCAGATTGAAATTCACATCGAGGCTGACGGCATTTCCGCCGACGAGACCGTGCGCGAAATCGGAGTAAACAAAGCCGCCGCCGCCCTGCAGATAAGGAACGAGGCGCGCGTTCGGCTGGACGAAATTATAGCGGAGGAAGGCGGTGCCGCCGGCGATGACATCGCCCGGGCCGTTAAAAATCGTGCCGCCGAAAATCTCGCCGAGGAGTTCGACGTTGCCGCGAAGAGGCCCGGAGAGCGCGGGATTATTCACCATGTAACCGAGGCGGACGGTGTTGATCGCGATGTCCATGACGGGACGGGTGTTCCCCGCGCGGTCGAAGAGAAAAAATGTGCCGACCAGATCCTCGAGCGACCAGGTGCCGGCGTTAAAACGGCTGTCGAAATCGGACGTGACGGCGCGCGAACGCACGACCTCCTCCCCCGCATGGGCACTGGCCAGTGCGCACGCGCCGATCAGGAGAGAACAGATCGCTCGTTTCACGTTCATGCGCGCCGATAGAACGCGCGCGCGTCCTCGCTGTCAAGCGCGGGGCGGCCTAGCCGCGTTGCAGCCGGCGGTCCGGCCAAAAATGAACCCCCAGGAGAGCGCCGAGAAGCGCGAAATCAATTACCAGATGCCACGTGAACGTCAGGTTTTTGGTGGCGCTGCCAAAACAGCCGCAGTCGAGATTAATGCCGCGCACCTTCGCCGCCACCGTCGCGAGGATGAAGATCACGGTCAGGCCGGTGAGAATCGCCGTTGCTCCCTCCCGCAGCCAGCCCCCGATCAGCCCCAGGCCGCAAATGATCTCGAGCCAGGGAAGGTAAAACGCCAGCCGCACCGCAAGCGGATACGAGAGGAGATGGAAGTTCTGGATGTCGCTCGCGAATTTCACCGGATCCAACGCCTTCAGCACGCCGGCATAGATGAAGACGACGCCCACCGCGGCGCTGAGCGCGAGGCGCCATGGCGAAAACCGCCGTAGCGGCGGCGCACCGCGCAGGCCCCCCATGAGCGGCGATTGCACGTGACGGACGTCGCTCACTTCTGCGTCTCCAGGTACGCTTCCCATCCACCGTGCAGCACGTAAACTTCCTTCAGCTGCGCTTCGTCCCGCAGCCGGCGTGCCACCTCATGGCTCGCAGCGCAGCTTTGGCTGCTGCAATAGACTACCGTCTTTTTATCCGGCGACCAGAGGCTGAGAAACTGCGGGAGCAACTCGCTCCAGCGATCCTCGTTGAGCTGAGAGGCCCGCGGAATGTGCGCCGCCTCGAATTGCGCATCAGGCCGCGCGTCCAGCCACAGGACCGCGTCACCCCAGGCCCGAGCCTGCGCGAGTTCCACCTCATCCTTGGCCACTGCGGGTGCGTTCCACGACACCTTCCCGTTCATGTAAACTGCCTGTCCGATCGCCGGCAGTAACGCCAGCCCGAGTAGCAGCAGCGCCTGCCGCACCTGCTTCACGCTTAGGGGGCAGTCGCGGGCGAAGTGGCCGGCGTGGGCGCCGTCACCCGCGCAATGGCGTAAAACGGTTCGGGCAGATCAGTCTTCATCGTGAGCGTCGCGTTCGCCGGTTTGGAGGTATCTGTCGGCGTCACCGTCACCACAAATTCGCCCGGGCCGGAGCCTTTCGCCGCAGTGGCTTTGAACTCAGGACTGGAGCAGGTCACGTCCAGCTTGGTGATCTTCGAGTCGGGGCTCGCCTTCGCCTTGATCGTCTTTGGCTTCGGCTCCTCCCCGGCTTCCCAGTAGACAAACGTCGGCTGGAATTCCAACGGAGAAGCGATGATCGCCTTCAAGAGCAGCGTGATGGAGGGCTGCGCCGGATCGTCCGTTTCCACCGTCACCGTCTTCTGTTGCACACCCGTGCGGCCGCCGATCTTGAATGTCGCCGTCACCTCGCCTTTTTCGCCGGGCGCGACGTCGTTTTTCTTCAGCGAAGCAACGGTGCAACCGCACGAGCTGCGCACATTCTTGATATTGATCTGAGTCGTCCCTTTGTTCTCGTATTTGAAGTTCGCGACCGCTTCCGCGTCGCTTGCTTTGGGGTGGAGCTCGATCTGGGTCTGCTCCCATTGCAGTTGCGCATGCGCGGTGGAGAGCGCACCGAGAACGAAAAGACCAGCGATGGCTGCCGTAAAAAATCTCATGTCCTGAGCAAAGAGGGAGACTCATTTGCTGTCAACCACCGAGGAGGCGCGAGAATCAACGCGCCAGATATTCCCCCACATAATCCGCCACCGCCTCGTGCCAACCAGGCGGCGTGTGGCCGGTCAGCTGTTGGTATCGCGCAGTCGCAAGGGCGGTGTGAACCGGCCGCCTCGCGACGAATGTCTTCATCTCCGCGAGCGTGATCGCTTCCACGGTTCGAGCGCGCAACGGCACACCCGCGCGGGCGCAACAGTCGATCGCCCACTGCCCGTACTCGCGCCAGCTGCAACTCCCGGCATTGGCCAGGTGCAAAATTCCGCCCGGAAAAGTGCGATCGACAAAAGGGCGGAGCATTCCGGCGATGTCCCGCGTGTAAGTGGGGGTCGAATATTTATCCGCGACCGCTTCCACCCGGTCGTGTTCGCGCGCCCGCTGCACGATCCAATCGATGAAGCTCGGCCGATCCGGTCCAAACACCCACGACACTCGGACGACCAGATGCTCCGCGCTCGCTCCCAGGACGCGGCGTTCCCCTTCCCACTTCGAGGCGCCGTAAACGCTGATCGGATTCGGCTCGTCGTCTTCCGTGTACGGCTCCTGCTTCCCGCCATCGAACACATAGTCGGTGCTGATATGAATGAGCCGCGCGCCGCGCTCGACGCACAGTTCCGCGAGCAACCCCGGTGCTTCCGCATTGATCGCGAATGCTTCCGCGCGCTCCGTTTCGCAGCGATCGACGTTCGTCTGCGCCGCGCAGTTGATCACGGCATCAAATTCGTCGCCGCGGGCAAAAGAGCGCAGCGCTACCGCGTCTCCCAGATCAAGCTGCCGCCGATCGAAGCTCGTGAGACGGAACTCTGTCGCGTAGGCGCGCCTCAAGGCCGCGCCGAGCCGGCCTCCCGCCCCGATGAGCGCGACCCGCATTCGGCCATCGCTGCCTTCCTGATCCACGGCGCGAGCTTAGCTGCCGCGCGGCAGTTGGCGAGCGGTCAGCGCGGGTGTTAAGTGAAAAATGCTCGCGCTCCGATCCGTTCTCCTCCTCTTCGCCCTCAGCCTCGCTCTCGTCACACGCGGCGCAGCGGAGGAGCCGTTCGACTTCGACCGCACGCCGGGCAAGCTGCCGAAGCAGGTCGTGCCGCAGGAATACGCGATCCGCATCGCGCCGGACCTGCAGAAGCGCACCTTCGCCGGGTCCGCCACGATCCGGCTCGAGGTCCGGCAACCAGTTCGCCAGCTCGTGTTGAACGCGGTCGAACTGCAGATCACCAGCGCCCAGGTGGACGAGAAGCCGGTCCCGAAGTCAGCCCTCACGCTCGACCCGAAGGATGAGACGCTCACGATTGCTTTGCCGGACGAGCTGCCCGCCGGCACCCACACCCTGGCGCTGACATTCTCCGGCAAAATCAACGCCCGGGGTCAGGGGCTTTATTTCGCGCCCTACGAAGAGGCGGGCACCGGCGCGAAGAAGGAGATGCTCGGCACGCAATTCGAAGCCACCGATGCGAGGCGGATGTTCCCCTGTTGGGATGAGCCGATCTTTCGCGCCCGTTTTCAGCTCACCGCGATCATTCCGGAGAGTTTCACCGCCGTCTCGAACATGCCGATCGAACGCGAGACGCAAGAGAACGGCGCGAAAGAGGTGCGCTTCGGGATGACGCCGCCGATGGCGAGCTACCTGAATGTCCTCTGCGCCGGTGAACTGGACGCGATCGAAGAGCAACACGGCAGCGTGCTGCAGCGTGTCACCGCCACGCGCGGGAAAGCGGAGGCTGGCCGCTACGCCCTCGAAAGCGCGGAGCAGGTGGTGGATTTCTACAATGACTACTTCGGCCTGCCCTTTCCGCTGCCGAAGCTGGATCAGATCGCGGTTCCGGGCGGCTTCGGCGGCGCGATGGAAAACTGGGGCGGCATCACCTATTACGAGTCCCACCTCCTCTTCGATCCGGCGCGCACCGCCGCGAGCACGAAGCAGGGCATCTACGCCGTCATCGCGCACGAGATCGCGCACCAGTGGTTTGGCAATCTCGTGACGATGGCGTGGTGGGATAACCTCTGGCTGAACGAAGGATTCGCCTCCTGGATGGGCAGCAAGTGCACGGCGCAATTTAATCCCGACTGGGAGGTCTGGCTGCAGCGGAGTGTCCCGCGCGATCCCACGCGCCGCGTCGGCATCCCGAAAGAGGCGGCGATGGAAAGCGACGCCCGCTCGACCACGCACCCGATCCAACAGCCGGTCGCCACGGAGACGGAGGCGAACAGCGCCTTCGACGAGATCACCTACAGCAAAGGGCAATCCTTCATCCGCATGCTCGAGAGCTTCCTTGGCCCGGACGTATTTCGTGACGGGATTCGCCGCTACGTCGCAGCGCACAAGTATTCCAACGCCACCACGGCCGATCTCTGGAACGCGCTCGGCGAAGCGTCCGGCAAGCCGGTGGCGGAAATCGCGGCCAACTGGACGGAGCAGCCCGGCTTCCCGCTCGTGCACGTGGCGCGCGACGCGAGCGGCAAAATCTCGCTCCGGCAGGAGCGCTTCACGGTCAACTTCCCTGACGCGCCGGCGCTGCAATGGAAGATTCCCCTCACCTATTCCATCGCCGGGACGGCCGCGCCGGTGAGCATCTTGATGGACGCGGAAACGGCGGAGATTGCCGACGTCCCGGCGGATCGGGCGGTGAAGTTGAACGTCGACGGCACCGGCAATTATCGCGTCGAGTACGACGACGCCTCGTGGAAACTGCTCCTCGCGGAGCTGCCGACGCTGAGCGTGCCGGACCGCGTGAACCTCCTCGCCGACACCTGGGCGCTGGTGCAGGCCAACCGTGCGCCACTCGCGCAATATCTTCAGCTCATCGAAAAGCTGCCCACCAAAACCGAGCTGCCCGAGCGGGAGCAGATCATCACCGCATTCGAGTTCATCGACGGCCTGCTCGCAGACCAGCCGCAGCGCCCGCAGTTTCAGCCATATGCGCGCGCAGTCCTGCGTCCGAGCTTCGATGAACTCGGCTGGGAGCCAAGACCGGGAGAATCGTCGCGCGCCGCCCGGCTGCGGGCGACACTGATCGCCGCGCTCGGGGGTCTGAAGGACAATGACGTGATCGCCGGCTGCCGCGAGCGTTTCAAAAAATACCTGGCCGACCCACAATCGCTCGCCCCTGATCTGCGCTCGCCGGTGCTCACGGTCGTCGGCCGTTATGCAGACGAGCCGACCTGGAAGCGGCTGCACGAGCTCGGGCAAAAGACGAACAACATCGAGGAAAAACAGGACCTCTACGGCGCGCTCACCGCAGCGCTCGACCCCCGGCTAATCGAACGCTCGCTGAGCATCGCGCTCACCGAGGAGCTGCCGACGAGCCGCGCGGCTTATCTGGTGCCCGCCGTGGCACGCGCGAGCGAACGGCCGGACCTGGCGTGGACCTTTGCGCAAGCGAACATGAAGCAGTTGCTCGCGAAAACGGACGCGCTCGGGGCGATAAAATATGCGCCGAGCTTGTTCACTTTTTTCTCCGATCCGGCGCGGATCGCCGAGCTGGAAGCCTATGCAAAAGCATCGCTGCCGCCGGCTGCGAAGAAAGCGGTCGAGAAAGCGACGGACGAAATAACCTTTCGCGCGGAGTTCAAAAAACGCCTCGTCGCGCAGGCGGAGATCTGGACCCCGGCGGCCCGCGAGACAGCGCAAACCCCCGCGTCTCGTTAAAAAACCGGCGGCCGATCCGCTGGCGCAGGCATTCGCTTCGCGTCTTCGGCCTCGAGCGCCAGCGTCTTGGCATGTCGCCAGCCATTCAGCGCCTGGCTGACAAGGAAGAAGGCGAGGATGCCGAGCCAGAGCGACGAAGTGTAGAAGGCATACGCTCCGAGCGCCGCGCCGCCGATGAAACCGATCACGGTCGCGATCTGCAAACTGCGAATTTGCCCGAGTGGAAACCAGAGCAACGAACGCAAAATTTGCCCGCCATCGAGCGGGTAGACCGGAAAGAGATTGAAGACGAGCAAGGCCAGGTTGATCAGCCGCACCATCGAGACGAGCCGGTAAACGTCCGGCGAGACGGCGGCATGGAAGGCGAGCACGCGCGCCAGCTCGAAGACCGGCAGGAGCGCGACATTGACGAGCGGTCCCGCCGCGATGCTCCACAATTGTGCGCCGGGCCGCTGCGGCGGCCGCACAAAAGCCACCCCGCCCAGCGGCCAAAGCATGATGCGATCCGCCGTCCCGCCGGTCTGCCGGCAGGCCAGCGCGTGGCCGAATTCATGCAGGAGCACGATCGCGAAGAGCGCCAGATATTCGTAAATGGCGAAGATGGGCAAGCGATAGCCGTGCGACCGCGAAGTGAGCTGGTAGACCGCCACCAGAAACCAGGAGAAGTGCAGAAACACCTCGATGCCCGCAACTTTGAAGAGTCGAATCGATCCGCCGCCCATGAGCGGTCAAGGTCGGCGCGCGCAAGCCCGAACGCCACCGGCATTCCTGCGCGAAGTCCGGCCCGGGGGTCGAAGACTCAGAGCGTCACCTCTACCTTGCCCTCGTTCGGCGGAAGGAGCAGGCGCATGGGGATCATAGCGGATTCGTAGAAGCCGTAGCGCTTAAAAAAACTCTGCGAGCGCAGAGAAGGGCGGTCGGTCAGGAGCGTGATCCGGAGGAAATTTTTCTGCTTCGCAAAATCGATCGCGTGCTCGAGGAGGCGCGATCCGTAGCCTTTGCCCTGGAATCTTTTGTGGATCACCAGATCCTCGAGCACCATCACGAAGCCGCCTTCCGCGGTGCTGATGGTGAAGAGCAGGTTGATCATGCCGACGATCGTGCGGTCTTCGCGCAGGACGAAGACGCGGCCGCGATTGGGCTGCTCAAAGATGAGCCGGAGCGCATGCAGCTGCTTCTTTTTGTCGGGATGGAAATCGCCTTCCTCGGTAAAGAGCTCTCCCAGCAGGCTGGAGAGCTCATCCAGATCCTCAAAAGTGGCTGGCTCTATGACGACTTCTCTCATTTAGGCGGATTGGTTATTCCACAAAGAGCGAGCGGTAGCAATCGTCGATCGCGCGGGCAAAAATAATGACGATCGCGATGGTCTGGCGGGCGGGCCTCGGACTTAGCGAGGCCGCGACAGCAAGGGAGAGCGGCCCATCCGCCAAACGGCGCGATTTGCCTGCTGCGGCATTTCGTCGGTTAGTCACCGCAGCTTTTCGGATATGGCCGCTTCCCACCTTTCTCACCTCTTCGGGCGCTACCCGCAGCTCGCGCCCTGCGAGGCTGATTTGCAATCCGCGGTCGATCTCCTGACCGCGGCCTTTCGCGCTGGCAACAAGTTGCTCATCTGCGGCAACGGCGGAAGTGCCGCCGACAGCGAACACATCGTCGGAGAGCTGATGAAAGGCTTTCTCCAGCCGCGCCCGCTCACAGCGGCGGACCGCGACCGGCTCACGGCGGCAGCCGGCGAGGCCGGCACGGGAATTGCACAGCAGTTGCAAGGAGCGCTGCCGGCCATCTCGCTCGTCTCCGCGCTCTCCCTCAACACGGCCATCGCGAACGATACGGATGCGGCGGTCGTCTTCGCGCAACAGGTCTATGGCCTGGGCAAGCCGGGCGACGTTTTGCTCGGGATCAGCACGTCCGGGAATTCCAAAAACGTGGTGAATGCCACGATCGTGGCGAACGCGTTCGGCCTCAAAACCATCGCGCTGACCGGCCAAAACGGCGGACGGCTGGCCGAGCTCGCCAACCGCGCGATCCGCGTTCCGGCTGTGAAAGTTCCGGAAATCCAGGAGCTCCATTTGCCGGTGTATCATTGGCTCTGCATCGAGCTGGAGGCGAGGTTTTACGGCGACTCGCTGGCGTGAACGCCATTTCGGAATAGACTGGCACCCCCGTAATGTCACATCCAGCGACTGAGCTCATCATCGAGGCCGAGCACACCGAGCGGAACTACTGGCGCGACCTTTTTCGCTATCGCGAACTGTTTTACTTTCTCGCTTGGCGCGACGTGCTCGTGCGCTACAAGCAAACGGTCATCGGCATTTTGTGGGCGGTGCTGCGGCCGCTCCTGACCATGCTGGTCTTCACCTTCGTTTTCAGCCGGATCGCAAAACTGCCCGCTGAGGGCATCCCCTACCCGGTCATGGTTTTCGCTGCGATGCTTCCCTGGCAACTCTTCGCCACGTCACTGACCGAAGGCAGCGGCAGTCTGATTAATAATGCCAACCTCATCTCGAAAGTCTATTTCCCACGCCTGATCGTGCCGGCCAGCGCCGTCATCGTTTCGTTTGTTGATTTCGCGATCTCGATGGTCTTGCTCGCGGTCCTGATGGCGCTCTATGGAGTCTGGCCCGGTTTTTCGATTTTGATGCTGCCTGTCTTTACCGCGCTCGCGCTTCTCGCATCCGCCGGAGCGGGAATCTGGCTCGCAGCTTTGAATGTGAAGTATCGCGACTTTCGCTACGTCGTTCCATTCATCGTCCAGTTCGGCCTCTACATTTCACCGGTTGGCTTCAGCAGCAGCATCGTACCGGAAAAGTGGCGTCTCCTCTATTCGCTAAACCCGATGGTCGGCGTGATCGATGGCTTCCGGTGGGCGATTTCCTCAAATAGTGCCTTCCCGCAACAGAGTCTGCTCCTCTCTCTCGCCACTATCACGGTTTTACTCGTCACGGGTATCTGGTATTTCCGAAAAACCGAACGTACCTTCGCTGACGTTATCTAGTATGTCGGACGTTGTCATCCGGGCGGAAAACGTCGGAAAAAAGTATCAGCTCGGGCGCGGCCGGGACGCTCGTTACCGGACCTTGCGCGACACGCTCTCAGAGGGCGCACGCAATCTTATTCGCGGCAATGGCGCCAGCAGTCCGGCCGACGATTTCTGGGCGCTAAGCGACGTCAGTTTCGCCATTACCCAGGGTGAAGTGGTCGGGATTATCGGCCGCAACGGCGCCGGTAAATCAACTCTTCTAAAGATACTCAGCCGCATCACCGAGCCCACCACAGGCAAGGTGAGGATCAAAGGCCGTGTCGCCAGCCTGCTGGAAGTCGGCACCGGCTTTCATCCGGAACTCACCGGCCGCGAAAACATTTTTCTGAACGGCGCCATCCTTGGGATGACCCGCCTCGAGATCAAGGCGAAGTTCGATGAGATCGTTGCCTTCGCCGAGGTGGAAAAGTTTCTCGACACGCCGGTGAAGCGTTACTCGAGCGGTATGTACGTGCGGCTGGCGTTCGCTGTCGCAGCGCATCTTGAGCCGGAGATTCTTGTCATCGATGAAGTGCTTGCCGTAGGCGATGCCGAGTTCCAGAAGAAGTGTTTGGGTAAAATGAGCGAGGCGGCTCGTGTCGGTCGCACGGTCTTGTTCGTTAGCCATCAAATGAACGCCGTCCAGACGCTCTGCGGACGGTGTCTACTTTTCGTCAGTGGAAGGATTGCTGCCTCGGGCAGCCCCACCGAGGTTATTTCACGCTATTTAGAGCGAGAGAAGGGGCAATCCCAGTGGACCGCCCAGAACGCGGAGCACGACAATCCCCATTTCCGCCCAACGCGCCTCGCGGTGGTGGATAGCGATCTTCAACCCCTGGCGCGGGATGCGCGCGCCGATGAAGTGCTAGGTGTTCTCATTGAAGGCGAAGTTCGAAGCTTCGATTCGGCCCTCGTGGTCGGTTTCGCGCTTTATCAAAGCGGAGGTCCGTTACTTTTCTGGAGCTTGCAAACCGATACCTCGCCAGATAGTTGGCCAGAGCTAAAAAAGGGCAGGAACTTTCTGATTTCATGGCTTCCCTCGCATTTCCTAAACGAGGGCAGTTATACGATCGAAATTATTGTCAGCCTGCACCACCGGGTCTGGTATTGCGAACCGGGAGTTTCTGCCCCGCTCGTTTCCTTCAGTATCCGAGGCGGCCTTAGTGAATCTCCCCATTGGATGGCGCCACGGCCCGGCCTCCTGGCTCCGGTTCTAGGCTTCGAAATCGCAGCCATAGAGGAAGCTATTAGTTAACGCCATGGGTACAGTACAATTTGGTCCACCCGAGGATATCGTTGACCTGCTTCGGCGATCATTCCACCTAACGACTTTCGTCGAAACCGGTACCTATCAAGGTGCGACCGCTGCCTGGGCCAGCGCATCCTTCGATAAGGTTATCACGATTGAAGCCGCGCAACAGTTTCATGAGATCGCCCAAGATCAACACAGGAACAAACCGAATATCCAGTTCCTACACGGAAACAGTCGGGCCATCCTGCGAGATGTGGTCGCTCATCTTACGAGCCCGGCTCTCTTCTGGCTCGACGCGCATTGGATGCCTGGCGCGTTTGGGGCTGGCGCCGAGTGTCCAACCATCGATGAGATTGCCGTCATCCTCGAAAGTGCATTCGATCATTTTATTCTGGTTGACGATGCGCGACTTTTTTTGGCTCCTCCCCCGAAGCCTCACAAAGCCTCGGATTGGCCCGACATTTCCGAGATCATTCTTGCTTTGAACGTTGCGCCGAACCAGAAGCGATACGCCGCCGTGCACCGAGACGTTATCATAAGTGTTCCCGAAATGGCTGCCGCCGTATTACGTGACTTCCTACAGGGTGAGACGACGAGCGAGATGGTTGCGCAAACAGCCAGTGCGCGACCAATATTACGCCAGAAACTAAGCGCCCTCTCCAACAGAATTCTCCGTAAGACGCCAGGCTAGATCGCGAATGGAACGTCGACTCTCGAACTACTACGCCATGATGCGTTACCTTCTCGGTCCATTGCCGATTGGTTTTCGTTCGCAGTGGCGAGCGTTTCACAAGCGACGTAACTATTGGCAGAGTTATCTTAAGTATAAATCAATGGGAGATGATAGCCCTGATGTGGGTAACTTCTTCCCCTGTCTGGATGACGACACGGGCCATACGCCCATCGACGCGAGCTATTATTATCAGGATGCGTGGGCGTTCGAGAACATTGCGGCGGCCCGGCCTTCCCTTCACGTTGACGTAGGCTCCCACCATAAGTTCGTTTCCCTCCTGTCGAAGGTAGTTCCGACCACGATGGTTGACTTGCGGCCTTTACCCGTCGCGCTTGATTCATTGAAGTTCCTCCAAGGATCAATTCTCGATCTGCCTTTCGCCAATGAGGCGCTCCCTTCCCTTTCCAGCCTCTGTGTAGTCGAGCACATCGGCCTGGGCCGTTATGGCGATCCACTGGACCCTCGCGGCTCCGAGAAAGCTTTCGCTGAACTAATGCGTGTCGTTGCCCCAGGAGGCGACCTCTATGTCTCGGTTCCGGTGGATGATATTAATCGGACCTACTTCAACGCGCACCGCGCCTTTGCTGAAGATTATTTGCTGACCTTGTTTTCGCCCTTTGTAGTAGTTGAGAAGCGCTACATTTACCGGGAGCAGTTCGTCGACCACCTCCAAGCCGGCTTTGGCACCGGCTGCTACCACCTACGACGCTCGAAATGAATGCGAAGGGCGAGGAGTCGCCGTTATTCTCGATTATCACTCAGACGCTCAACTGTGTTCAAAAGTTGCCCGAAACCGTTGCGTCTGTGCTTATGCAATCGGACGATTCTAAGCTGTTTGAGTACCTTTTGCTGGATGGTGGCTCGACCGATGGTACAGCTGAGATGGTGCTTCGCTCGGCCGAGCATGAGTCCCGCGTCCACGGCTGGGTGGAAAGTGATCGGGGCGTTTACGACGCCATGAACAAAGCGATCAGTCGCGCGCGTGGACGGTTTGTATATTTCCTAGGCGCTGGAGACGTGCTCGCGCAGGAGGTGCTGGGAAGACTGGCTCAGGTGATCCGTCAAGACGACCGCCAGTCTCAGCGCGAGAGACTTACCTTCTACTACGGCAACGTTATTTGGGTAGGAATTGGGCGGTACGCCGGGCGCTTCCATAAACGAAGATTGTCGCGTCAGAATATCTGTCACCAAGCCATTTTTTATGAACGTGGTATCTTTCAGCGCCTTGGCCTTTTCAACCTAAACTATGGCGCCTGCGCCGATTGGGAAATGAATATGCGGTGTTTTGGAGACGCCCGCATCCGTAAAATCTATTGGGATTTCGTCGTCGCCACCTATGAGGGTGCAGGACTCTCCCTCCTTGGGGATCCGAATCTCGCTCGCGACTTGCCGAGCCTAATCAAACAGCATCTCGGAATCGTACCCTACCTTTACTCCCGCCCTTTTCCCCGCACCCCTGCTGCAGTCATGCGGGCCATCCGTAAACGCATTCCTCGGTGAACCTGCCCTCCATGCTGCAGCAACAATGCAAGCACGTCGCTTACACCATGACTTACAAAGTTCTCGTAACGGTCCTTAGTTAGCTCGCCTACAATGTCCCGCCTTGGAACAAGCGACACGGCCATTTGCACCATAGTCGCCCGTAACTACCTTCCGTACGCCCGAGTTCTGTGCGCTTCCTTTTTGCAGCACAATCCCGACGGCCGCTGCTTTGTTCTGATTATCGATGAGCTCGAGAAGGAGGCAGAGACAAACAAGACCTTCGAGTCCGTGACACTCGATCACCTCTCCATCAACAATGCCTCAGCATTTTGCTTCAAGTATGATGTCACGGAATTATCGACCGCTCTAAAACCACACTTATTGGACTTTCTTATCAAGAAACGCGGCGTCGAGAGACTCCTTTATCTCGACCCCGATATTCTAGTAACCGGTAGCTTGTCCGAGCTTTTTCGACAACTCAGCGACCACGACGTCATCATTACACCTCATTTGGACACTGATTTTCCCGACAGCATTTACCTTCCAAATCTACGCTCCATGCTCTTAACTGGAGCTTTTAACCTTGGTTTCCTCGGGATCAGGCGGTCGGAGATTGCGGCAAACTTCCTCCACTGGTTTAAGGCAAAGACCGAAGAATTTTGTCTCCTTGCGCCAGGGGAAGGTTTGTTTGTCGATCAAAAACTTTTTGATGTCGCCATCACTTTATTCCCCGAAATATTTATAGAGCGTGATACCGGCTACAATGTGGGCCCATGGAACATCCATAGCCGACAACTACGGAAAGAAGGCGACACATGGCTATGCAATGAGGGCCCACTTCATTTTTATCACTTTAGCCATTACGATCCTGATCGACCCGGCGAGATTGCCTCCTATTTCACTCGCTACTCACTTTCTGAGCGGCTGGATCTAAAGGCGATCTACGATCTCTATAGTCGTCTCCTGAGATCGGAAGGTTACAACCGCGGCAAGCTGGCAAAATACGGGCACGGATCGTTTAACAATGGGGATCCAATCACTAACGACATACGCAAGCACTATCGAATGCTACCATCTCGAGCATCAATCTCTGATCCTTTCGCCTGCGCCGAGCTAAGAAGGTTGAACCGCCTGTTCCTTGCTCGTGCTCGTGCAAAGAGGTTTCTGCTCCCCATTGCCCGGCCTGCGAAGCGCTTGATGAGACGAGTCCACCTGTGGGGTAATTAGCGTTACGGCGGTATGTTGCTTTCTTAGACATAATGTGGAGAATCACATGAGTGGGTTTCGGTGCACAAAGCCCGTTGCGTTCCTGATCTTCAATCGCCCCGAATGCACGGAGCGTGTGTTTCAAACGATCCGCCGCGCCCGTCCGCCTCGGCTTTACGTAGTCGCTGATGGACCGCGCGCGGAGCGAGCCGGGGAGAGCGCAAAATGCGCGGCTGCTCGAGGGGTAATCACGCGCGACCTCGATTGGCCGTGTGAAGTGAGGACACTCTATTCAGACGCAAATCTAGGCTGTCGAAAGCGGATATCTGGAGGTCTGGATTGGGTCTTTGAACAAGAGGAGGAGGCAATCATTTTGGAAGATGACTGCCTGCCCCATCCTACATTTTTTCGCTTTTGCGAAGAACTGCTCGATTACTACCGCGACGACAGACGCATCATGATAATCTCAGGAACGAACCAGCGGCTCGATCATCGTTTTGTTAAACATAGTTACCTCTTCGGCTCGACTGGGCACATTTGGGGTTGGGCTTCCTGGCGGCGGGCATGGAAATACTATGATGTGGATATGCGGGTATGGCCACAAGTGCGAAAGGAAAAATGGTTGCTCGGATTAAATTCGACTCTCCGGACACGGCAAACTGTCCGGCAATGGGAAAAGGCATTGGACGATGTTTATTCCGGACGCGTCGACACCTGGGATTGGCAGTGGAACCTTGCTTGCTGGCTACAGCGCGGAGCGAGCATTATCGCCGCTCAGAACTTGGTAAGTAACATTGGCTTCGGCGCCGCCTCCACGCATACCGGCGAAACTTCGTCGGCCGATTCTGAGCGCCTTGCCTATGAGGCGCGGTTTCCACTCACCCACCCACTTTATATGGCGGGAGATGCTCTCTATGAGCAGGAGCCGCGCGACGTCGAATATCGATTTCAGGCGCTGAAGCATAAAATCAAGTTTCGCTCCGATGGCGCGCGCCGCTTCCGCAGGTTCTCCGGATCATGATGCGATGCGACGATGTCGCCCCTGGGAGCACGAGGCCTTCATTGTCGAAGGCCGTCGCCACCCTGCGGGCGTTGCGCTTGGCCCGCCTCGGACGAATTCTTCTTTGGGGTCACGAGCTGAACGTCATCGATGTTATTCGACTTAACTACTGCAAAGCGTTTCGCCGCCTTCAAGTCACGTTCCGAGGCTTGCCTTTGGAAATTGTCGATGCGAATTCCTTCCTCGGCATCTATGAGGAGATTTTTCTGCGAAGGCTCTATGATTTTACTTCTCTAACCGACAGCCCACTGATGATTGACGGCGGAGCGAATGTCGGATTAGCGACATTGTTCTTTAAGATGCATCACCCGGCCGGACGTGTGATCGCCTTTGAACCCGACCCAGCTATTTTCGAATGCTTACAAAAGAACGTCGCTTCCTTTAATCTAAGGGAGGTGGAGTTGATGCCGTCGGCGCTCTGGAACACGGATGGGCTCCTGGCGTTTGCCGCACAAGGAGGCGCTTCAGGACACGTCGTAACCTCGGGCTCTTCGGAAACCGTAAGCGTTCCCGCTGCCCGCTTGAAGTCTTGGCTGGGGCAGAAGGTTGATTTTCTAAAGCTGGATGTTGAAGGGGCGGAAATTGAAGTGTTAGAAGATTGCGCCGAAGAACTCCGCCATGTCGAAAGACTTTTTGTTGAATACCATTCCCGTCAGGACACCGAACAGAAGCTCTCACGCATACTGCAGATTCTTACTCAAGCGGGCTTCCGTTACCATATCCACGAGGCATTTACTTCCCCAAGACCGTTCCTTGCGCGCGAGCTACTTGGAGGCATGGATTTACAACTGAACATCTTCGCTTATCGAGTATGACAGAAGGACAAACACTTATCGTTATCCTCCATTTCGGGACGATCAACGACACCGTGGAGTGTTTGCGTTCGCTCGAATGCTTTCTTTCGAGCCCCTTTGATGTTCTCGTAATCAACAACGGGCCCGATGCCGATGTCGAACCTCAGCTCAGGACGGCATGCCCTGACGTAATTTATCGCGAGGCCGGCGTGGAGACTGGCTTCGCCGCGGGTAACAACATCGGCCTGAAGTTGAGTCTTGCCCAGGGTTACTGCTACACCCTTCTCTTAAATAATGATACGGTGGCGGAACAGGATTTTCTATTGCCTTTGATCGATATTCTGGAACGCATCCCCGAGGTGGCGATGGCTGGCCCAGCCATGTATCATTACGATAATCCGGCCCACCTCTGGAGCTGTGGCGGCTGGATCAATCGATGGAGTGGAAGCATGGCGGGAAACAGAACTATGGATTCCTCGCTTCCCCCACTTTCCGACGTTGACTATCTTCCTGGAGCTTGCGTTCTCGTCCGGAACGAATCTCTCGGTTCGATCGGACTGCTTTCGGAGGAGTATTTCCTGGGGGTGGAGGAAGCAGATTGGGCCTGTCAGGCACGGCGCCTTGGCTTCCGCGTGGTCGCTTCTTCCGACTCCATCTTGCTGCACAAAGTCGGTGTCTCGTCGCGTTTCACTCCTGAACTTATTTACAACAGCTTTCGCAACCGCTTTCTTTTTCTGCGTCGCCAATTCCGGTTCCCGCTGCGCCTCCTCCTTCCGATCGCCTTACTCGGCCGCAGGCTTTTCGCCGACCCTGCAGAGCGGACGCTTTGCCTCCGGGCTTTTTGGGATCATTGCAAATATGAATCGATTCGGCGTGAACACCTCGAAGCAGTGAAATCGCAATACGCGATCGCGAAGCAGGGCGTGACGGTTTCCGGTTAGATGCTTGGTTGAGAGAGTCGGCAGAGGATGCTATGGAACGGAAGTAATGTTGACCGGTGAGCTTCGACGCAAACTTGCTCTTTATCTTCGTGCGGCCGCGGCCACGCGTTCGGCCAATTTTCCCGGCCTTCCGTTCCTCCCGAAGTCCCGGGATTCCGCGTCCTGCCGAGGAGGATATAACACTTTCCTACTTTGGATGAAACAGCTGGGCTTGGCCGACGTGCGCCGCATTTTCGATGTGGGGGCGAATCACGGTGATTTTGCCAGCGCTGCGGCCGCCTATTACCCTGGGGCGCAGATATGGCTCTTTGAACCACTCCCGGTGCTCTGGCCGCGGCTTGAGCGTCTCGCTCAACAACATAACCCGCACTGGAGCGTTGAGCGATTCGCGCTGGGAGGTAGGAGAGGACAACTGCCGCTGTGGGTCGACGAAGCTGACGATGCCATCGGGAGCTTTCTCGGTTTCAGTGGCGACTATCAACGCGGACATTCTCTTACGACCCCCGGAAAAGCGATTGAAACGCGTGTCGAACGGCTGGACGAATTCTGCGCAGAGACCAAAATCAGTTCCATCGATTTGGTTAAGGTGGACGTGGAAGGCTTCGAGTTCGATGTCATGACCGGGGCGGGCGAGATGTTGTCCCGAATCACTGCCGTCATCGTGGAAGTATCGCTCATTCGCCGACCGGCAGATACAGACGATCCGCTCGAGCATATGATCGGGTTGCTCCGGCGGGCTGGCTTTCATCTGGTTGATTTGATTCCATCGCTTTTTTCGAAGGAGGAACCGTGGAAACCGCTCGAATATAATCTTCTCGCGCGGCGTTAAAGATAAATGCTCTAATTATGACGAAACTTCCGACAGTTCTCGACGGCGAAATACTGAAATGAAACAGCAGGATTTTCAGGGGCACGGGCTGACCATACCGTTCACGGTTTTTATCTTTCTGCTGCTAGCATGTTTCGCAGGCGCACAGATTGGGAGCAGCGACTTTAGTGCCTTCTTGCTTCCGCTGGCAGCGATAGGCGGGGTGGTTTATGTTCTCTATCTTTCAAGGTTCACGTGGCAAATTGCACTTCTTCTTTGTAACCTTGGTCTGCTCTACAGGCCGGCCGGATTTGAAGTTGGCTCGACCGAGGTTACTTGCGCGTTGGGTGCGGCACTGATTGTTCTGACAATCTGGAAAAAGCGCATTTCCCAGAAAAACGGTGTCTTGTTGGATCGCAGCTTTAGTCTTTTCCGCTTCTTTCTCTCGCTCTGGATCGCCTATCTCGCGCTGCACATGATTTACAATATCAGTAATCCATATAGGCCTTCCGAATTCGCGCTCAAGAACGCTTTGAAGTCATACTTTGCTCCGTTAGCTCCAGCCCTCCTACTGTGGTATTTTTCGCGTAACCCGGTAGGGCTGCGAGTTGGGAATAACGCCTTGCGAATCCTTGCGAAACTAACGCTTCTCGGTCTCGTGTTTTACTTAGGCATCACCTTCTATGGCTTGATATTTCATCATTCAATCTTCTCCGACGCCGATCCCGCGTTTACAGGCACGATTTTCATTCCAGTCATAAACGCCAGAGAAAATCCCTACATGCTTCGGGGGCTTGGGCCAGGCGCGGTGTTACTCGGGGCAACCGCATGGTGCCTGGGGCGACGCCAATCGGGCATTTCATGGAATTTAGGCTTTCTGCTCCTCTTTCTCGGAAGCCTCGGCACCTTGCTCAGCGGGGGCCGCGCTACGGTTGTTACTGCCATTTTACTCGTTTCCATGATGCTTGTGCTTAGAAGGCAGATTTTGGCTCTTGGCTTTATGCTGGTGGTCGCTGTGTTACTCGTAGCCGGCGCGAATCTCTCTTCTGGGTGGATAAACCGGGATGCGCCTCTCGCCGTCTCGCGCCCGCTGCAGTGGATCATGATCACTAAGAACCAAGAGGCTTCCGAATCGATTCAATCGTCCTCTCGCTGGCGTGGAGAATTGTTTCACCTGGCCATCACTGAGTGGCGCTCGGACCCAAGGATATTTTGGTTCGGCCGGGCTACCTACGGTTTCGGAATAAGCGATTACGTGGCTCAGCAGATCTCCGGTGGTTACGAGGGGATGAAGGAGACGTCACTTCGGCGTGGAGCGACGCACAATCTTCTGAGTGATCTCTTGGTAACATACGGGTTAGTAGGTTGTCTCTTGTACTATTGCGTTATCCTGGCCACTATACGCTTTCTCTGGGTCGTGTATCGTTCTCGGAAGGACTCTCCGCAGGTCGCCATTCCTTTAAGTCTGCTTACTCTAATCTCTTTCGTCTCATACCTCGTGACTGCGAGCATAGGCGGGGGCTATTATTCTATCGAGATGATTTGGGAACTAATTGTTCTCGTTGCGGTGCTCTACAGCCATCAGCCCGTCAAACTCGCACCTGCGCTCAGCATGCCTTTAAACCTGCCCTCTCCGCTCTCGCAACGCTTTAGACCGCGGGCTTCTCCCGCTCGACCTTGAAAGTTTCGGTCGTAACGCCCAGTTACCGACAGCTCGAATATCTCCAGCTCTGTGCGGCCTCCGTCGCTGACCAGACCGGCGTTGAAGTCGAGCATATCATTCAGGATGCTGGGACGGGCCCCGAACTGGAACGATGGGCCGCCGCACAGCCGAACCTTCGTTTGTTCGTGGAAGCGGATTCGGGCATGTATGACGCGGTCAATCGCGGTTTGCGCCGAGCGACCGGAGAGATCTGCGCCTACCTCAACTGCGACGAGCAGTATTTGCCGGGAGTACTGGCGCGCGTGGCGGAGTTTTTTCAAAGTCGTCCCGAGGTTGACGTCCTTTTCGGGGATCTCATCCTAGTTAATAAATTCGGCGAACCCTTGTCCTATCGACGCACCGTGCTTCCGACTAAAAGGCACGTCCGGCTGGCCCATCTGAACACCGCCACCTGCGCCATGTTCTTTCGCAGGAAATTGCTCGACCAGGGTCACTATTTCGATGTCCGTTGGAAGGCCATTGGCGACGCTGTGTGGATCGAGCGATTGTTGCAGGATAATTTCCGCCTGGCCACGTTGCCCGAGCCTCTGGCGGTTTTTACCATGACGGGTGAAAACCTGGGTTCAACCGGCATCTCGCTGGAGGAAGGCCGCACATGGAAAAGCGGCGGTGGGCCGGAAAAAGTTCTAGAGCGGCTAGCCGCCATTATTTGGCACCGCCTGCGCAAGTGGAAAGTCGGTGCTTACCGGCGGCGCCGGGTGGAAATCAATATCTTCACCCGGCAATCGCCGGAGAAACGTCAGCGTATCGTTCGGGAAGGCGTGGGGTTTCGCTGGCCCGCTAACGAGCTAGCCAGTAACTAACACGAGCAAGCCGAGGAGTTAAAGTTCTTGATAGGCTGCGATGGTCGCGGCAGCACAGTTTGCCCATGCGAAGCGGCGTGTGATCTCAGCAGCGCGCTCTTCGATGGCCGCGGGCGATAGGGCGAGAACCGCCTGCAGGGCGAGACGGAAGGTTTCGACTTCGCTTAACAGAAATCCGCCGGGCGCCTTTTCGCCTAAGACTTCTTCGACCGCAGTGCCGCTGACGTAGACTACAGGAGTTCTGAGCGCATAGGCTTCGGCCGCCGGCAAACCAAAACCTTCCACTTCCGAGGGAAAGATCAGAGCCCGCGCTTGCGAAATTTCCACATCAAGTTCCGATCGAGGGAGGCGCCCGCACACTTCGACACCAGGTAGGCTGGTCGCAAGTTTCCGGTCGGAAACGCGCAGGCTTCCAATTAGTTTCAGCCTTGGGAGATGGTTTCCGACTGTGGCTAGTTGCTCCCAAAACTCCAGCAATGTTCTCGTCCGCTTATGAAGCTCGCGAGAAGCAAGGTGGATCACGAAATCTTCTTTCCGAGTTACTGCTAATGGCGGCTTACCTATTTGGAACCCTTCGTAAGTCACGCGGATGGGCGGGCATCTGAGGCGATATCGATCGCAGAACGCGCGAATCGCCCATTCGGAGGTTCTCGACACTGTCAGAATCAAATCGAATCTGGGAATCGAACGCCGCAATACTTCCTTCCAATATGTGTAAGCGAGCGGCGACCTGTCTTCCGGGTAATGGTCCGCATAGTGTTGCAGAATCAGGTCGTGAACGGTGCCGACCGCCGGTTTTCGATAACGGCAGACCGTCGGAAGGTATCCCTTTGGGTAGTGCCAAATGTCCGTTTCCACCTGGCATAAGAGCGGATGGAGGTTATCGGACAGGAACCTGCCGACGCCGCCTGAAGTCGAAAAAGGAAGGCGGTGGACTTCCACCCCGGCTGGAGGGCGATATGAACCGGGCGAGGTCACGGCGGCCAGCTCGAGCGCGCGCTTGCCTGCTAACGATCTGATCAGTCCGTCACTGTAAGCGGTGATCCCAAGACTCCGGTCGCGTTGGGGATTTTGGTCCGCTAAATAAAAAGTGACCTTCATCGAAATGGATTGGCCGAGGTCACTTTAGAAACTTAACAGCTCAAGCGGCGGATGCATTCCTACGACACTGTCGAGTCTGAACTTTTTCCTACTCTTGAAGAAAGCGAACTATCACAGTTGCGGTTTGCTGGTACTCAATGAACAATCGGGAAGCGAGACTGTCGAATAATGGGGGCAACCAACGAGTTTCTCAAACGCGTCCTTCCGCCAGGGCTCCAGCGCGCAATTTTTCGTTTTTTGTGGAACCCTGTTCGGGATGCGTATTGGCGGCGCTTGCGGCTCGGATGTAATTTACCGAGCGGTCTCCACGTTGAAATCCGCAATCGCTCAGATTGGGAAATTTACAATGAAGTTCTGGTTAACGGAGAATACGACGTGCCGATTGATTTCGCCCTCGCCGGGCGAGAACAAGGCCAGCCCTTTCTTGTCGTCGACCTCGGTGGCAACGTCGGCTACTTCACCTTTCGCTGCGCGGATCGATTTTTCCGACACAGCCAAGAGCATTCCGCTCTTCGGATTGTCCTGATCGAGGGTTCGCCGACGGTCTGCGCGGAAGTTGAACGGCGGATAGCAGCGGAGCCCCTCCTGCGCAAAAGCGTAGCGGTGAGACATGGCCTTGTCGGAAAGAAAACGGGCGAAGCCTACATTGGCGGAAGCCACATTCATTACGGGAACGTGATCTCCGCTGACGCCTCTCCTGGTGCGATGCGCGTGCCCTTTATCGATCTCGATCGGGAGTTCGCTGACGTGGCACAGATTGACCTGCTGAAGTGCGACATCGAAGGCGCGGAGTTCGATTTCATCGACAACTTTCAGCCCTTCCTCCGCAAAGTACGCGCTGCCGCCTTGGAGTTTCACCGTTACGGCAAGAGCATTGGGGACGCCCGCGAAACACTGCGTGCGTGCGGTTTTCGCAACCGGCGAGTACTGCGAGAGACAGAGACCTTCTCCGTCGAATTCTACTGGCGCTGATTCTGCAGCCGCGCGGCAACCAGAGCGTTGACTCGACCGACAAATTGCTCTGCCTGGTGATGCGCGGTGACCGTGGCGTAGTTCCGCTCGATCAGCTCTTCGTAAGGCCCGCTCTCCCGCACGATTTTCGCGAGTTGTCCGACCGGATCCTGCCAATCAACGGCCACGACCGGATCGTATCCGAACATCTGCACCGCATCGGCAGGGGAAGCACCGACGATCAGGCTTTTCGCCGCCATCGATTGCAGATACCGCAGCGTCACCGTCGAGGTGCCACCGGCGATCTCGGGATGCGTCATCGAGCGCGGGAAGCAGATCGAGACCTTCGCGCTCCCGAGTGCGGTGACGAATTCGGCCGCACTGGGAAAACGGTCCGATACATACCGCAGCCCGCGTGCTTCGCATCCGCTCTTGAGCGCCTCGTGATGCGTCGGATGCGAGCGGCCAAACGCCAGGACATCGATGCTCCGGCTGGCCCAGGGCCGGTTCTCGTAATCGCTCGCTTCGATCGCTTCTGGCACCCAGTGCACCTCACATGTCGATGGCACCCGAGTGCGAAGTTCGTTCGTTCCTTGCAGGCTGGAAATCAGCAAAAGATCGACGTGAGCCTCGCGGACGATTCTTAAAATGTCGTCAAAGCGGGAATCCCAGGCATCATATGTCCAGAGAACGCGGAGCGCAGAACGAAAGGAGAAGAATGGAAACGTCTTGCCAAAAAAGTAGTGTCGATACGGAAGCCCAAGGCTCAGCACACACCGGTGGGTGTTCACGAGCTGGCCGAATGGTCGCACCGCGTCGTGCAGCATGGTGTAGGCGCGCGTGGATACTTTCGTCGGCCGGAACAGAACCGGGCCAGGCGCGCTCTGCCAGTCGCTGTTTCTGAGGCATGCACGCTCGAAATCTTGCAACAACAGGAAGTCTGGACGCTCTTCCCGAAAGCGCGACGTGATCAAAGTGACGACCGGCGGAGCCATGGTTGCAGGCGGGACCAGATTCTTCAGATCGGCACGTCGAACTCGCAGACAGGCTTCGGCCCTTGCGCTATGATTGCGGCCGGCGAGTTGCCGCAGCCGTCAGCGCCGGGCCAGACCGATTGATGAACCACGTCGTTAACTTGATCCTCACTCATCAGGCCCCTGCTGCTGTCAGTCGGATGGTGAATTACTGGAGCGAGCACGTGCCGCGGCAGAGTATTCTGCTGGCCTACGGCGGCGAGAGGAAAGCATTCGACGCCATCACTCACTCGCAGAAGTTCTTCGTCGAAGACCCTCGGCTGCGGACGCGTGATCACCAGCGGGAATACCAAAGCTACAGCGGATTACTGCGCGGCGCGGCGGACGCTCTGCGCGCGGCCGACAGCTGTTTCGAGTTCCTGCACTTCGCCGAATACGATCACCTGCCGTTGAGCCGCGATGTGAATGCCAAACAGATTGAACGGCTGAATGCTGAAGGCGCCGACCTGCTGGGTTTTCACGTGCGGCGGGTAGATGAGACAAATTATCCGCATTATCTTTACCATATATCAAACCCTGATTTCCCGAGTTTCTGGGGAGCGATCAGCCGCCGCGAAGAACCTGAGGTCGTGCTCTCGATGTTCGGCAGCGGCAGCTTCTGGCGACGCGAAGCATTCCTCGCGGTCGCCGATGCGACAGAGCCGTTCCCGATTTATCTGGAAATTTACCTGCCGACGCTGGCGCATCACCTCGGTTTTCGAGTGCGCGATTTCGGCGAGCAGAACCGATTCGTGCGCGCGTTGGGGGACCGAACGCGCTCCGTCGGACGAGAGCGTCAGGCGGGAGGGTGGACTTTGCACCCAGTGAAGAGGCTGTGGAAATGATTCTGCGCCGCATTATCCGAGCCGCCGGTCTAGCCGTGGCGCGTCGCGTGGGGGCGCAGGTGCGCGACACAAACACGGGCGAGCTTCTCGGGCGCGCTCTGATCGTGCCGTGGCGCGGTCACATCTATGTCATTGGGCTGGAGGCGCCCGTGCAGGCGCAGTTCCGCCCGCAGAAACGACTGACCTATTGGAGACAAGAGATCGTCTTCACGATGCGGCCGGCGCCGGATTTTGAGCGGATCCGTCCCGAAAAGAGTTCGAATGATGGTCGGTAGGCGAAGAGCTGTGCCAAGGCACGCTCTGGCGGCAGGGCTGTGGTTTATGCTGGGCCTCGCGCAACTTGCTCCAGGCGCCGAAGTCTGGATCGCGCATAAGCTCGACGGCCGGCCCGGCACAGGCGCCAAGACCGATCCGCTGGATGGTTCGACCCAGCAAAAGTTCGACGCAGTGATGGCGCAAATTCCCGAAGGAAGTCGGATCCATCTCGGACCCGGCCTCTTTCCAACCCGCGGCGTCCAGTTGAAAGACGGGTGGCATATCACCGGGGCAGGTAAACTCCGCACCACCATCCGGCTGGTGGAGGGGATGGTGACGCAGGACGCGGGAGCTGCCTACGTCCTTTTCAATCACGACTGGGAGGGGTTTTACGATCGAATCGAGATCGCCGATCTGACGGTTGATTGTAATCGCGCAAACCAACCGGCCTTTGTTCAAGGCAAACGCGGCAACCTCATCGCGCTCACCACCGCCTGCCGCCACACGCGCATCAGTCGTGTGCGGGCGCTCGGCACTTGGGCGAATCCCGGTGAAGGCTTTCCGTTCAGCGTGATCTCTGCCGGCCGAAGCGCCACGAATCGGGTGGAGATCGACAGCTGCGAGAATCTCGATTCCGTCGGCTCATTGACGGCGATTGCAGCGTTCGATCAGAGCGGTGGCCGAATCTCGGGGTTCATTCGCAATTGTCTCGTTACCGGGAATCCGAACGGGGTTGGATTTGGCGCCGGAGGGTGGCGGAATTTCGCCGTGGTGGGGAATACGACACGCGGGATGGGTGCAGGCATCGTGATCGACACGCACGATTACGAGAACGTGCGGATCGTGCGGAACCGCTTCTACGATACACGCCGCTGGGGCATCCTTTACAACGGCAGCGGCGTCTACCGCGACATCCTCGTGCGCAAAAACTACATCGAGATGGCGAAAGACGCCGAGTGGGCGCTCGTCACGAGCAACGCCAAAGTGCGGACACAGATTGAAGGCAACACGTTCATTTCCGACAGCACCACGCGTCCTCTATTTTGGATCGGCCCGCACACCAGCGGGCGCATCACCCGGAACATCCTCGACAGCGGAATTCCGAGCGATTTGTCACCGGCTGCCGGATTGGTGTTGCGGGGAAACCGCGATCTGCGAGGCAGAGCGGCAAGGTTGCGAATGGCTCACAGACGCGGGCGGTAAGCGAAACGTGACCAGCCGCGTGTCTGCTAAAGCAAGGCCGAGCCGTCGGGCCGCTTCAAGGCCGGCGCGAGTTCGCGGATGAAGCCTTCGACCAGTTTTGTGGTTTCCTCCTCGGAGCGCTGCGGCGCCGCCCAGCCCTGGGTCACGATCGCGGCGACGGTCACATAGGCCCACTTCTGGTTGTAGCCATAGACGATCCGGTCGCGCAGATCGATCCCGGTGCGCTCCAGATGCGAGGCGGTCATGTCGTGATGGCCGACGAAGGTGTAGTAGGTGAGATTCTCCAGGGTGCCGCGCGTGCTGTCTTTCCGTTCGACCGCGCGACCATTCCGCAGTCGCGTGAGTTCCAGTTGCTTGCCGTCGGCGATCGGGATCTGGCGCCGCTCGCTCGTCTGTAAATTCCAGCCCTGCGCCGGAAGGCAGCGCTCTGGCCGGTGAATGCTGTTCGTCATGTCGTCGCCGGACATGACGATGGAAACGTAGATGCTGTCGCCGGCCAGATCGATGTAAGTCTTGCGCGCAAATTGCGTGTCCTTCGCCAGCACTTCCCGTTCGCGCTCGGTGATTTCGGCGTCTTTGCCGATCCACTCGCCGACATAATTCGGGAGCGACATCGCGATCCCCGCCGGGCTGCTCTTGCCCGATTTCGGCAGCAGGAAAACAATCGAGAAACCGATCAGGAGGACGATCGCGACGGTGATGAGCCGTTTAGTAATCATACTGGACCTTGTCCTTCACGGCTGCGACCGCCTTGAACTCCCGCGGTTTGAGGTTGAGCAGCTTCCCAAAGAGCAACATCGCGCCAATCGCGAAAGGGAACGAAAGATAGCCGGAGATATTGTGATAGGTGCCGCCGGCGATGTCCTGCCCGAAAAGCCGCGCGACCACGAAGATCGAGACGAGACGGCCGGCGTTTCCGATGATCGCGAAGACGAGCGCCGCGCAGAAGATGGCGAGCTTTTTCCAGAGGCGATCCTGGGTGAGATGACCGTAGATCGCGGAGAGCATCGCGATCGCCATAAGGGAGCGGATGCCGCTGCAGCCTTCATCGACTTCAAATTGAAACGCACCGCTGGCGGCGTGGACGGCGGTGCCGATCGCGTAAAGGCCGAGTCCGAAAAAGTTGCAGATGGCGGTCGCCGCACCGGTTTCGAGGAACTGCAGACGCGCGGTCGCCTGGGTGAGAAAGTTCAGCGGCACCATGAAGAGCAGGAACGCAATCGGGAAGAGCAGCACCCGCGCGACCTGCCGGCCCCAGGCGTAGAGCACGATCCCGTAGAGCACGAACGGAATGGCGGTAAGCGCAAGCCGCGCCTGGAGGGTGCGCGCGGCAGCGACGAAGAGCAGCAAACCGACCGCGATGAAAAGCCAGCCCCAGCGCGAGGAGCCGACGCTGGCCGCCTTGAGTTTATCGCGCGAATTCCAGACGAGGAACGCCACGATCAGCGGGATGAGCTTGGCATGCTCGTAATTCGTCTCTGGGTTCCACGCCTGCCAACCCCAAACCCAGGCGGAGAGGCGCCCATTGGTGAAGAGCGGAAGGAAGCCAAAGAAGTAGACCAGGATCGCGGTGATCGCCGCGATCAGGCACGCCTGCAGAGGGTTGCGTTGCACCCAGATCGACACAGAAGTCGAAGCGGGGGCGGCAGTCGCGTCGGTATTCATGAAGGCGCGTAGAGTACAGTGAATCAGCGTGCAAAGCAACGCCCGAAGGCGCCGCGCAGCGCTCCTCTCTTGTTGGCGGGCAGGAAGCGCGCTACGTCACCGGGCATGGTCGTGATCGACGTTTTGGGCACTCCCCTGGCCGCCACTTCTTATGAGGAGCTGACGGAAAATTGCCACACCTGGGCGCGGCAGGACCGGACCCGGGTCATCGATCTCACGAATACTCAGATCGTGACGATGCGGCGACACGAGCTCGCCTTCCGGGAAATCACGAGCGAGGTGGATCTCTTCGTGCCCGATGGGATGCCGCTGATCTGGACGCTGAACCGCCGCGGGGCAAACCTGCGGGATCGCGTCTACGGCCCCACCTTCATGCGTTATTGCGTCGAGCGGAGCCCTGCGCCGTTCACGCATTACCTGCTCGGCGGATCGGAGGAATGCGTGGGCCGGCTGCAAGCCGCCTTGCGCGCGCGGAATGCGGCGGTGCAGATCGTCGGCGCGCGGAACGGCTACTTTACGCCCGCGGATGAGGCCGGGATTGTGGTGGAGATCAACCGGTTAACGCCCGACTTCATTTGGGTCGGACTCGGCACGCCCAAGCAACAGGAGTGGATTCATCGGCACAAAGCGGCCATCCAGCGCGGTCTCTTGCTGGCGGTCGGGTTCGCGTTCGATGTGAATGCCGGCATGAAAAAAGACGCGCCGCAATGGATGCAAAAGCGCGGACTCACCTGGGTCTACCGGATGCTCTCCGAACCACGGCGACTTGTGACAAGATACGCGCGCTACAATAGCCTCTTTCTGTTTTATCTGGTGAAGGATGCGCTGAGAGGAAAACGGTAAGGCATGCCTGCCCGCTGGTCTTGTGCGTTACAGCGCAGCGGCTCGGTGCGGGTCCTGCGCATGGTTGCGCCCGCGCTTCTCGCGCTCCCGATACTACTCGCGGCCGAGCCGTTCCCGTTTCTAAAGGGCGTGACCGTTTCCTGCCAGACATGGGGCGGCGAATGGCAGACGCCGGAGATGGCGCAGACGCTCGATGAGCTGCAGTCGTTAGGCGCGAACAGCTTCGCGATTCATCCCTACGCGCGGATCATGAACGACGGCGCGGTCCGCTTCCGCACGATCGATGAAAACCGGCATATCGTGGTGCCATTGGATTGGGCGCGCGAACGCGGGATGTCCGCGATGGTGGTGCCGCACCTTGCTTACTGGGGCTCGAAGTTTAGCTGGCGGGGCGAGATCAGATTCGAAACGGAGGAGGAGTGGAATCGGTTCTTCACCAGCTATGAGACATGGATCGTGGAGATGGCGCAAATCGCGGAGGCGCATCACGCGCCGCTGTTTTGCGTCGGGCTCGAATATACGCACGCGCAGAAGTTCACTGACCGCTGGCTCAAGATCATCGCGGCGGTGCGTGCGGTCTACTTCGGCAAACTGACCTACGGCGGGAACTGGGGCGACTACCAGGAGGTGAAGTTCTGGGATGCGCTCGATTACGTGGGTCTGCTCGCGTATTTTCCGCTTACCACCGTGGCGGATCCAAGCGCGGCGGAGATTGCGCGCGGCTGGGAAAAGCGCGCGGCGGAGTTGGAGCGGTTCTCGAAACGGCAGGGCGGCAAGCAACTCATTTTTGTCGAGATCGGCTACAACCAGAATACGCGCGCCGCGGCGGAGCCGTGGAGCTTCGCAACCGGCGGCGAACACGCGGCCGAGGTCCAGGAGCGCTGCCTCGATGCTGCCCTGGGATTAACCGGGACGCAATCGTGGCTGGCGGGCATGTTCCTCTGGAAGTGGTTCCCCGAGCTGCCGCATCACGAAGAGGAGGACTTCCGTTTGCAAACGCCGGAGCTGAAGGCGTTGATCGCTCGTCATTGGCGAACGGAAGTCCCAAATACCAATACCCAAGCTCCAGAGAAATCCCAATAACCAAGCTCCAAGGAGAACCTGCGGCGATTGGAGCTTGGAGCTTTCCTGGAATCTGAAGCCTGGGATTGGGGATTTCCGCCGCAGGCGCCCCTTACACTTTCCGGCCAAACTTCTTCTCCAGCTCCAGATGCGAAATCTGGATCATCGTCGGCCGGCCATGTGGGCAGCAATACGGCAGCTCACAGGCGAGCAGATCACGCAGCAACTTTTCCACCTCAAGATAACGCAGCGGGTCGTTCGCTTTCACCGCGTGCCGGCAGACGGTCTTCGCGATCATGTCTTCGCCCAAACGCAGCGCGGAGCTGCTGTGGCTGGCGCTCCGCAGGTCGTCGATTACTTCGCGCATGAGCGCGGACGCGTCGTTCGTTTGCAGGAAGGTGGGAAGGCTGTCGATCTTGAATGTTTGCGCGCCGAACGGCTCGATTCCGATCCCCATTTTCTGCAGCGTGGCGAGGTTCCGCTCCACCCATTCGGCATCACGGAGCGGGAGATCGAAGGTTTGCGGCAGAAGCAGTCTTTGCGAAGGCACGCCTTTTTCCTCCATCCTGCGGCGCAATTCTTCGAAGAGCACACGCTCGTGGGCGGCGTGCTGGTCCACGAGCACAAGTCCCTCGGTGTTCTCCATCAAGACGTAAAGCTTGCTCAGTACGCCGATGATCTGGAACTGCTGTGCGCTGGTGCCGTGGCCCGCGGCGAAGGCTGGTGCGCCATTGCCCGGAGCAGCAGCCAGCGGTGTGTGGACCAACGGAAAGAGTGCGCCTGGTTCGGGCTCAAGCGGAGGCAATCTCGTCGGCGGGGTCGCTGTGGTAGCCGGGCTCGCTGACCCCGTCTGGGGAATGTCCACGCGCCCTGTCGGAGCAGGTTGTGCAGAGGGCTGGAACGGGGTGCGCGGGCTGCCGAGGTCCACGGTCCCCGGCAGCACCGTCGGCGGCGCGCGAAACTGCTGCTGCCAATGTTCACGTCCGCTTTCGAGAGTCCGCTGGATCACCTCCACCACAGCCTCGCGCACCGCCGTGGGATCGCGGAAACGCACTTCGCGCTTTGCCGGATGGACGTTCACGTCCACGGCGGCGGGGTCGATTTGCAAGAAGAGGAACGTGACGGGGAATTGCCCCTTCATCAGCGCGGTGTGGTAACCCTCCCGCAAGGCCGCGGTCAGCACCGGACTCTCGATAGCGCGGCCGTTTACGAAGACGAGTTGCTGCGCGCGGGTCTGGCGGCTCAATCCCGCGCGACCGATCAATCCGCTGATCGCCACCGGAGCACGCCCGTCCCGCGGCGAGACTTCGAGCAGTTGCTGCACTAGCGCTGCCCCGTACAAATCGCGGAGGCGATCGCCCAGCGATGCCGTGGCGGGCAGTTGGAGCGCGATGCGTTCGTCGCGGACGAAGGCGAAGGCGATCTGGGGATGGCCGATCGCTTGTAAATGCAGCTGGTGCTCGACGCTGCGGCTCTCGGTGTTCTCGGTGCGCAGGAATTTCCGTCGCGCGGGAAGATTGAAAAAAAGCGACCGCACCTCGATTTGCGTTCCGGGCGCTTCACCGCCATCGCGCACCGCTTCGATCCGCCCGCCATTGACCAGAATTTCCGTGCCCGCCACCGCCTCCAGCTCGCGTGTCGTCAGGCGGAAACGCGAGACGCTCGCGATGCTTGGGAGCGCTTCGCCGCGAAATCCAAGCGTGCTGATCGCCGCCAGATCATGGGACGAACGAATCTTGCTCGTGGCGTGCCGTTCCAGGCAAAGCAGCGCATCGTCGCGGTCCATCCCGCAGCCGTCATCCACCACCCGCACGAGCGAAATTCCCCCGCGCCGGATGCTCACTTCGATCTTGCGCGCGCCGGCATCGACACTGTTCTCGACCAGCTCTTTCACGACCGAGGCGGGCCGTTCCACCACCTCGCCCGCAGCCACCTGGCTGGCCAGGATGTCAGGCATGAGATGAATGCGACTCATCAGCTCTTGAATTTAGATTTCCCATCCCGGATTGCGAAGGAAAACGGAGCTCCGGCTTTCCGTTCCGATCGTCGCCTCCGCGGGACAAGAGGATGAAATGGGAAGCAGAGGCAGAGGCAAGAGCGAACCAGCCTCGGTTGACTTGCACCGGCACCGTCCTACGCTCGAAAGCATATGATCCAGGTCACGGACAACGCCGTCCGCCAGCTTCGTTCCCTCCTCGAAACGCAGGGTGCGAGCGCGGGCCAGGGGTTGCGCGTCCAGATTGCAAAGGGCGGCTGTTCCGGCATGCAATACGAGATGTCGCTCGACGCCCGGAAAGAGGGCGACGCGATCCTGGAGCGCGAGGGCGTGGCATTCCTCGTGGACGACGAAAGCGCGCAGCTTCTGCGCGGGGCGACCCTCGACTACCATGATGGGCTCACCGGCGCCGGCTTTCAGATTGTGAACCCGAATGCCGCGCGCACCTGCGGCTGCGGCAGCTCGTTCGAACCCGTCGCTGCGGCTGAACGCTAACTTCTCGACCCGAGCGCCGCGCGTAAATGGACCGGACCGTCTTCCGCTACGAGGAGCCGTATTCCCGGCCCCGACGGAAAGCGAATCTCTTCGGCTGGACGATCGCGATTCTGCTGCTTTTCGGGCTGGCTCTCGCGGCCTGGCTCGGGAGCTATTACATCTTCAACCAGCCGGAGCGGCCGGATAGCTACAGGATCCTGCAAAAGCTGCACAAGATCGAAGCGCCGAAACGCTTTCAGCTCACCGCGGCGCCGGCCGGCGAATTCCTGGATCCGAAGCAACTGCAGGAGCGCTACGGTAGCCTCCGCTCCGCCGAGTTCGCAAAAGCGAACGCAGAGCTCGCGCGCAATTACATCCGCAACTACGCGGGAATGGCGGGGCTGGTGCCGTACGTGGTGGGCCGCTACTCCATCATGGAAGCGCGGCCACTTACGCCCAAAGATCTGTTTACCTCCGGCATGGTCGCGCTCACGGCCGCGACCGATAATGGCGAACTCCTGATGGAGCACCTCTACCCGGCCGATGCACAGGCCCTGCCGCTCATGCAGCAGACGCTGGCCACCGGCCTCGAGATCAAATTGGAACGCGCGCATGATCTCTCCGCGGTCATCCATGTCGAACGATTGCGCGATGGGCGCACCATGATCACCACCGTGCCGCTGCTCTACGGGACCTACACCGTCACCCAAGGCCGCGGAATGTTTAGCCTGGAACCGCCCTACGATCTCAATATGGCTGCCGGGTGGCCGCTGTTTAAGGACGCGGCGCGGCATGAAGCGGAGATCCGCTATGCCACGTTCCGGGCGCACAATGCCCCGCCGGGCCAGAGTATTCCGTTGCCAGGTTTGAACCTGGACGTGAAGCCAACCGTCGCCGCGAACGAGCTGGTGCGCGTGGAGTCTGCCATGCCTGTGACGCGGTCCGTCGCCCGCAGCCCGGCCGTAGCGCAGAATCCAACTGCGCCCAAAGCTACGTCGCGCACGGCGGCTGCAACCCCGCCCACAGCGGTGGCGTCGCCTCTCGCCACCACCGCGCCGATCGCCGGGACGGCGGGATCACCGACTCCGTTGCCGGGGACCAGCGGTAGCGCATTGGCCTCCACCGCGGGCGGTGGCAGCTGGAAGACTTTCCCACCGGGCAAAATGCCCGCAGGCCGGCTCATCACGACCTCCGATCTGCACGATGTGGCGGAGCGCGGAATGGCTGGCGAACGCATTTACCTGCGGGGCAAATTTGTGGTGAACTTCGCGGAAGCCAATCGCGCCGTCTTGCGTCCGAAGAGCAACATGGCTGAATCCGTGCTCCGGCTGGGAGCACCCTCCTCCACTCGCATCATCGTGGAGTTTCCCGCCGGCCACGCACCTCCTCCACAGGGCTCGACGGTGGACCGCGACGAAGCCCGGCCTTACGAAGTCACAGAAGTGCGCAAGCAATCGGACGGGCAGTTGAACGTCTTTGTCCGCGAGATCATACAGTAGCGAGAGCCAACGCTACCGCCCTCAGCGCGTTCACTCTGCGCGCGTCTCGCCAATCACGACATTGTTCTTGATGTTGAACGTCCCGACGTTTCGTTCCTCGAGCCATTTGGTGACGAAGGAGCGGATCGAGGCGGAGCCAAACCAGCTTTTGTCGAGCACCTCTTCCGACACGGCGCTGCTGCCGAGCACGACGTTCGAAATGCGCACTTTCCCCGGGTCTCCGTCCGGCGATGCCTCGACCGTCGCCGTGCCATTGAGATAGCGGCCGCCCATCATGAACACCCGGTCGAGGGGCACGCTCACTTGCACGTGTCCGACATTGTTGTCGATGGAGACGAAGGCTTTGCCGCGTATTTTCGGATCGTCATTCAGCAGGATGTTGATGTCGCCCGCGGTCAGTTCGATGTGCGCTTGCTCGTTCCGATGCGCGGCTTTCTCGAAACTCTTCCAGCGTGCCTGAACGGGTCGCGTGTCCGCGACCACGCCGGCCGGGGAAGCTTTGACAACGGGCGCGGATTCCGGAGGATCGGTTCGTGTCCCCGGCGGCGGCACGGCTTGCACAGGCGTACTCGCTGGGGTGCTTGGATCGATTGTCTCCTCGACGACTGCAGCCGGCAGGCGGCTCGGCTCGGGGTCGGAGTATTTGTCCCGGAAATGCCGCATCGCCCAGATGCCGCCACCGACGAACGCGATCGCGAGAAACACCGCCAGCCCCGCAAACGAGAGACAGCCTTTCGCGAAACATCCCACCCTCCGCTCGGGCCGGGCGGCATTCGGTGCGTCCATCATGATCCGCGCGGCGCTCCTTCGGCCAGCTTTGCCTGGGTCGCCATCAGCTTCTCATACAAACTCTCCAGCCCTTCCGAAAGCAGGCGAGGGCCGGCCAGCACGGGCATGAAATTCGTGTCGCCGTTCCATCGCGGTACGATGTGCAGATGAAGATGGTCCGGTACGCCCGCGCCCGCACACGGCCCAAGATTGAGGCCGAGGTTGAAGCCCTGCGCCTTCATCGTCTCGCGGAGGAGTCGCTGGGCATGGAGCGCGAGGGCCCAGAGCTCCAGCACCTCGTTCTCGCCTAACGACTCCGCGTCGCCGCTCTTTCGATAGGGCACGGCCATGAGATGCCCGATCGCATACGGGTAACGATTCATCATCAGGAAGGCAGTTTTGCGGCGCGCGATCACAAGATGCGCCGCGTCATCGCTGGCCCGCGCCGCTTCCGAGAGGAAATCGGGATTCGGCTTCGCCTGCTCGAAATATTCTACCCGCCAGGGACACCAGAGCGCGGCGAGCGCGGCCTGCGGAAACTCGGTCGGATTGCTCAAGAGCAGGAAAATCCGCGCGCCTGCGCGCAAAGTCGAGCAGGGTTTTTCCAGGCTGCCCAACGGTCGGCCGCGGGAGCAGAATCGTCGCAGGTTTCGCTAGAGCCTCCCCCGGCACCGCGTATCCTTGAGGCGCACATGTCCGAGAAGCGAAATCCGCAGAGCGAGACTGCGTCGCCCAGCCGCGAAGGGACGCATTGCGTCTATCGGAAGGTGGCTCGTCTCCTCACGGAAGAGCCGCAGCTCGAGGCGGTCGCCTTTCAATCAAAAAACCAGCTCCTCTCCATCGCCACGCTCGGGGACGATCGGGGACAGCGGATCGGACAACGCGTGAGCGAGGCCGTGGCGGACCGCGAGCAGCAATGCGGGGTGCTCGACAAGCTGGGAAATTGCGAGCAGTGCGGCGAGCCGCCGGCGCGCAAATTTGGCGATGCCAACGTGGTGATCAAAGATGTGCTCGGCAGCACCGTGATCGAGAAGCTGACCTGCCGCACCGCGGTAGGTTTGTGGCGCTGGAATTCCGTGGGCTGGCCGCGGGCGGGCTGCTGCGGGCCGAACAAGGATTCGCATCCGGACGAATGGAAATCGCTCGCCCTGCTCTCCGCGCTCTGCCTGATCGCCGGGCTGGCCGCGTTGACGGCGCAGCATTTGCACGCTCCGGCTACCTTGGTTCTCGCGCTTTTTGGCGTCAGCTACATCTGCGGCGCCTGGGATGCCGCCACCGAATCCTGGGAACGGCTCCGGCACGGCGACCTCGAAATCCATTTCCTGATGCTGGCGGTCGCGGTCGGTGCCGCGCTGGTCGGCGCCTGGAGCGAAGGCGCGTTGCTGCTGTTTCTGTTTTCCGCCTCCGGCGCCATGGAACACTACGCCGGCGCGCGAACGCAGCGGGAAATCAGTGCGCTCTTCCGCGGCGCGCCCAAGACAGCCACGGTGCTCGTCGACGGGACGGAGGTGGAACGCCCGATCGAGACACTCGAACGCGGAATGCAGATCCGGGTTCGCGGCGGCGAGCAAATCCCTGTCGACCTGCGGGTGCAACGCGGCGAGAGCGCGTGCGATGAGTCGAATCTCACCGGCGAGTCGCGCGCCATCCCGAAACAGCCGGGTGACGTCGCGCTTGCCGGCACCCTGAACCTGTGGGGCGTGCTGGACGGCGAAGCGTTGCGGCCCGCGCATGAAAGCGCGGTGCAGAAAATCATCAACCTGATCGAGCAGGCGCAGCATTTCAAAGCGCCCTCCCAGCGGTTCAGCGATCGCTTCGGCACGCGCTACACCTATCTGGTGCTCTCAGCTTGCCTCGGGTTCTTTCTCCTCGGCTGGCTCGGATTCCACTGGCCGCCCTTCCTCGGCACGTCGCACGGCGCGAGCGCTTTTTATCGCGCGATGACTCTGCTCGTGGTGATGTCGCCCTGCGCCCTGGTCCTCAGCGTGCCGTCGGCCATTCTCTCGGCGATCGCTTCCGGAGCCCGGCGCGGCGTGCTTTTCCGCGGTGGAGCAGCCATCGAAACACTCGCGGATGTGCACACCGTCGCGCTCGATAAAACCGGGACGCTGACCCACGGCACTCCCGCTCTCGTGCGGATCGACACCTTTGCCGGCGACGAGGCAGCGTTGCTTTCCGCGGCCTACAATCTGGCACGGCTCTCGAACCACCCGCTCTCGCGCGCGATTCAAAAAGCCGGGATCCAAAGCGGGGTGGCGGCAGTGGAATTCACCCACGCGGAAGCGCGCGCCGGCAGCGGCCTTTCCGCGCGCAAAGACGGGCTGCTCTACGTCCTCGGCAGCCGCGAATTTGTCGCCGGCGCTTTGCCACACGATACGGACGCGGTCCCCGCCTCGGAGGAAAACGACGTCGCCGAAGTGTGGGTGGCGGGACCGCAACTCTGCGGACGCCTTCTGCTGCGGGATGAGCTGCGGCCCGAAGCTCTCGGCATGCTCGGCGAGCTGCACCGTTTCGGCATGCGCGTGGTGATGCTGACGGGCGATCGCGCGGCGGCCGCAGCGCAGATCGGGCGGGAGGCCGGCGTCGATGACGTGCGCGCGCAGCTCTCGCCCGAAGGCAAAGTGGCCGCGGTGCAGGAATTGAAAGCCGGTGGCGGCAAGGTGGCGATGATCGGCGATGGCGTGAACGATGCGCCATGCCTGGCCGCCGCGGATGTCGGCGTGGCAATGGGCGCGCGCGGCTCCGACGCCGCGATGGAGCAGGCGGAAGTCGTGCTGATGAATGACCGCCTGGAGAGTTTCGTCACCGCATATCGCCTCAGCCGCCGCGCCAAAGTGATCATCGGGCAGAACATCACGCTCGCGCTCGGCACCGTCGTGCTCATGGCGCTGCTCGCAGTCACCCGCGGCATCCCGCTCTCGTTAGGCGTGGTGGCGCATGAAGGCAGCACCGTCGTAGTGGTGTTGAACAGCCTCCGCCTGCTCTTCCTGCGCCGCGAGGGCTGAGAGCGAACGCGGGAGCGGCCTTGGTGCCGCGATCGTGCCGCGTTGAGAAGTCCCTCCCACATTGCAGCCCGCAGCCATCCGCCGTAACGTCCGCGCCTTATGCTGAGCGCTGGAATTGTCGGTCTGCCGAACGTCGGGAAATCCACGCTCTTCAACGCCGTCACCCGCACACGTAAGGCGCAGGCCGCGAACTACCCCTTCTGCACCATCGACCCGAATCTCGGCGTCGTTACCGTGCCCGACCCGCGCCTCGAAGTCCTCTCGAAGCTCTCCAGCTCACAAAAGCTCATCCCCGCCGCGATCGAGTTTGTCGACATCGCGGGCCTGGTGAAAGGCGCCAGCGCGGGCGAAGGGCTGGGCAACCAATTCCTCAGTCACATCCGGGAAGTGCACGCGATCGTGCAGGTCGTCCGCTGTTTCGAGAACGGCGACATCCATCACGTCAGCGGCACGATCGATCCGCTCCGCGATATCGAGGTGATCAACACCGAGCTGCTCCTGGTCGACCTGCAATCGCTCCAGAAACGGCGCGACCGTCTCCAGAAAGAGGTGCGCGCCGGCTCCAAGACTGCGAAAGCCGAGACCACGGTGATCGAGAAACTCCTGCCGCACATGGATGCAGGAAAGCCGGCCATCACCGCCCCGTTGTCGGACGACGAAAAAGTGGTCGCGCGCGAGTTCTTCCTCCTCACCTCCAAGCCAACGCTCTTCGCCTGTAACGTCGCCGAGACCGACCTCGCCCCGATCGCGCAGGCGGACGGAGATAACGCCGCGATGAAGCACGTGCGCGCGGTCGAAGGATACGCGAAAAACCATTTCGGCAGCGAAGCGGTCGTGATCAGCGCGCAGATCGAGAGCGAACTCGTCGACCTGAGCGACGAAGACGCGCAGGAATATCTGAAAGACCTCGGGGTGGCGGGGAGCGGCGTCAGCGCCCTCATCCGCGCCGTCTATCACCTGCTCGGCCTGCGCACTTATCTCACGACCGGCGAAAAGGAAACGCGCGCGTGGACGATCCGCGAAGGCGACAAAGCGCCTGCTGCCGCCGGAGTCATTCACACCGATTTCGAGCGCGGCTTCATTGCCGCCGAAGTGGTGCATTACGACGATCTGGTGGCGCTCGGCTCCCATGCCAAAGCACGCGAAGCCGGCAAGCTCCGCATTGAAGGAAAAGAGTACGTCGTGAAAGACGGCGACGTCGTCGAGTTCCGCTTCAACGTCTAACGCGGCGAATGTGGGGAATGTGGGAGGGGCCTTAGTGCCCCGATCCGAGAGCGAGGGAATCGGCGGGAGAGATCACGATTAGGAGCAGGATCAAGAGCAGGAGGGCCCCGCTCCCTAATCCGACCAATACAAAATCCGGCCGCACTGCTCGCAGCTCACGATTTCCTTTCCGCTCTTCACCCGGTGCGATGTCTGCGGCGTGATCTTCATATGGCAGCCGGTGCAGACCTCGTGTTCCAGCCCCACCACCGCCGCGTCCCGCTTGCTCGCGAAAAGCCGCTGGTAGCGATCGAGCACGTCTTCATCCACCCGGCTCGCGATTTCCGCCCGCTCGTTTTGCAATTCCTGCAGCCGTTCCTGCAATGCGCCCCCTTTGCCCTCCAAATCCTGCAGTTGCCGGGCAACTGATTCGCGTGCGGAAGTAGTCCTCGTTTCCTCCTCCATCACGGTGGCCTTCAGCTGGTCCGCCTGCTCCATCAGCTCCAGCTCGTGGTCCTCGATCGCGCGGATCTCTGTTGCGTAACGTTCGATCTCGTTCGCCATCGCGCGGAACTCTTCGTTTTTGCGCGTCTCATACTGCTGCGTCTTGAGCCGGTTGATGCTTTCCGTCCGCGTCCCCGCATCGAGCTCCAGCTTCTTGCGTTCCACCTCCAGCTGCCGCGCCCGCAGCTTGATCGCCTCGAGCCCCGCCGTCGCCGAAGCAAGTTGCGCCTCTAGTTGCGCCTTCTGGAGCGGGAGCGTTTTCACCTCGCTCTCGATCTGTTTGATCTTCTGGTCGCGATTCTGCAGGACGAGCAGTTGCTCCAGTTCCGGTTGCATGGCGCGAACGTTATGGATTCGACCAAGTGCCGTCTAGTACGTTTCCACCGCGCGCGCCCGACGCTGGACTCGACCGTGTCCGATGAATTTCATCGCGTAGCCGAGCCCGATCAGCGGAAAATAAAATCCCACCACCAAGGTCGGTGCGGTCAGCAGCGAGAGCAGCACGCGCCAAACCGTCCTGCGCGCGCCATTGGTCACGCCATTTTGGAGCAAACGAGGGCCGCGAAAGTTACCGCTCTTGGATGCGCGCTGCTGGCCAGAGACGATGCCATCACAGCATCGCGGCACGTGCTCCAAACCACCGGCTACGAGGCTCTTCCACCTGAGCCTCGTGCTTCTGCGGCGGCAAAGATCAACCGTGCCACACCCGGAAATATGTATTGACGATCGAGAATGCCGCCCGCTAGCGTCGGTCCTTCAACAACCATGCGGAGCGACGCTCCGTGGCCCGCCCGGACAGGGAGCCGGGTTTCCGGACGAGCCTTTCACCTCAACCAGAAAGAATCGTGTATGAAAACAGTGTTATCCGTTCTCATCGCCACCCTTGGCGTTAGCTCGATCGCGCTCGCGCAAAGTCCTTCGCCGGCAGCTTCTGCTGGCGCGACGACCGCCCCGGCAGCACCGGCGGCACGTAGCGATATTTATCATGTGCACTTTGCGAAAGCCGCTCTGGGGAAAGCTGCTGAGCTGGGTGAGTCTTTTAAGAAACCAGATCCCGACGCGCCGATGCCAGGCCATTTCATCGTCCTGCGGCACCAGTCGGGCGACAGCTGGGACTACTGCGTGATCGAGCATCTCGGCACGAAGGCGACGGTGGAGGCAACCCGTCCCGCGCCACCCGCCAGTCAGATCGCACTGGGCGACTGGCACACGGATACCTTCGTCGCCGGTCCATCGTGGGCCGTATTTGCGAAAGAGCTTGGGCTCGACGATGCGGCCAAGAGCAAGGAGTCCGCTTACGTGGTCTCGATGTATCGGCCGGCGCCTGGCCAGCGGGAAGCGGTCGATAAGTTCTTGAACGAGCCACCCGACCGGCCGAGCGACACCTCTTCTGGCAATATCGTCCTGCAACACCTGGAAGGCGCCGCCTGGACGTTTGTCGCAGTCAGCCGCTACAACTCGTGGAGCGACTTCGGCAAGAACACCGCGAACAGCGTCGCCGGGATGAGTAAAAGCGACGCGGGCTGGTTTAAGCTTCGCAATCTGGTGTCGTTCCACACCGATACGGAGTGCGACCGGCTGGCGCCTTAGCCCGCCCCCGCAGCAGCCTTTGCGCACAGCTTCAACTGGCCGCGGCGAGGAGATCGTCGCGGCCGGGCTTGGTGCTTTTGCGCTTCAGTTCGTAGTCCGCGCCGGAGAACGCGATTAGTAGGTTTCGACCGGCGAGCGTTTGCCATCTTCGGGACTGCGCTCGGCGGCTCGCTCCGGCCCAAGGACAGCGACGCGCAGCTGCCAGACTTCTTCGTCGAGCGCGCGGAAGGCGGCTTCGGAGAAGTCGCGCGGCGGACAGATTTGCTGTTTGAACTTTGCCACCGCGGCGAGAGCGCGGTCGAGCTGAGCGTGCGGCAGGCTGGCGAGGGTATCGCGCGCTTCCCCTATGGCGGGGACGCGGTGGCAGATCATGGCGAGGTCGTTCCCCGCGCCGAGGGCAAGGCGGATGGTGTCCGCGAGACCGTATTCGTTATAGATCGCGCCCATGTCGAGATCGTCGGTCATGACGAGACCGTGGAACTGCAGATCGTCGCGCAGCAACTCGGTGACGACGCGCGGCGAAAACGAGGCAGGGAGCTTTTCCGCATCGAAGGTGGGATACCAGCCGTGGCAAATCATCATGCTGTCGACGCGACGGGCAAAGGCCCAGAAGACTGCAAGCTCGTCGCGCTCGAGCTCTTCGCGGGTGCGATCGATCCGGGGCAGGTCGTGATGCGCATCGACCCCGGCGGCGGAGTAGCCCGGGAAATGCTTGCCGCAGCTCGCGACCCCTTCGTGCTGGAGGGCGTCGTTAAAGGCACCGGCGAGCCGCACGACCTGCTCGACATTTGTCCCATAGCAGCGGCCGCGAAGGGAGTTATCAGCGTCGTCGTCGAAGGAGATGTCGAGGACCGGGCAGAGATCGAGGTTGAAGCCGAAGAGGCGGAGCAAACGGCCGGTGAGCGCGCCATGCTGGCGGACGAGTTCGACATCGTCGCGCGCGCGGAATTCCTGGGCGTTGGGCGGCTCATGGCCGATGAGACGAAGCCGGGAAACGCGACCTCCTTCCTGGTCGATCGTGATGATGGGCTCGATCCGGCTGAGGTCGCGGAGGTCGTCGATGAGCTTCCGCAGCTGCGGAGCGCTCTCGATGTTGCGCCCGAAGAGGATATAGCCGCCCGGCTGCACGCGCCGGAAAAGCGCAGCGGTCTCGGCGTCGAGGACAGTGCCGGGAACGCCCGTGAGGAGCAATTGGCCGAGGTGATCGGGCATCGTAGCGCAACCTTTCTAGGTTGCGGCGAAGCTCGTGCAAGCGGGAACGTTGCGCTAACGTTCCCGCGGCTTGAGAAAGATCGGGATTTACGGCGGGACGTTTGATCCGGTGCACCATGCGCACCTGATCCTGGCCCGGGAAGCGCTCGAGCGACTACAGCTCGAGGAGGTGATCTTCGTCCCGGCAGCGGTCTCGCCACATAAGCTGGAGGCCAACCCGACGGCGGCGGCGGTGCGCCTGGCCATGCTCCGCGCCGCGGTGGCCGGCGAGCCGCAGTTCACGATCGACGAGCGCGAGCTGCGACGCCCCCCACCCTCTTTCACGATCGATACCGTGGAGCAAATGGCGAGGAAGAATCCGGACGCGCATCTGTTCTACATCATGGGCTCGGACAACCTCGCCGGCCTCGGGACGTGGCGACGCTCGGACGACCTGCGGCGTCTCGTGCGTTTCGTGATTCTGGATCGCGGAACTTCCGTGCCAGCAGGCGACTACGAAATCATCCGGCGGCCGATCGATATTTCTGCGACTGAGATCAGAAACAGGGTTGCCTCGCGGCGTTCCATTCGTTATCTCGTCCCGGCGGTGGTCGAGGAGATCATCCGTCGCGAACACCTTTACCAGGAATCCACCGCATCACTGCAGAAGAGCTAGCAAAAACCTGCGCTGTCTTTGCCTCGAACAAGAAGGCGGAAGAGATCGTGGTGCTTGACCTGCGGGAGATTTCCACCTTCACGGATTTCTTTGTCATCTGCTCGGCCAGCTCGGAGCCGCAGATCAAAGCGATCGCGGGTGAAATCGAAGGCCGTCTGAAACAGGAGCACACCATCCGTCCGGTGGCGGTGGATGGATTCCCCGCCAGCCAGTGGATCGTGCTCGATTACATGCAGGTGATCGTGCACATCTTTCACGCGGAGAAGCGCGACTTCTACAGTCTGGAAGACCTGTGGAGCGACGCGACGCGCCTCGACTGGCAGGCGGCCGCGTAAGACGGCCGGTGCCCTTCGGGAATCGCTACTTCTTGGGGGAAGGTGAGGCCGACGCTTTCGGTTTTGCTTCAGCGGCAGGCTTGGATTCGGCGGCGGGCTTCGCTTCGCCGCCCGCCTTGGCACCGGTCTCCGCTCCCGGCGCGTCGGCGCTGGCCGGCTTCACGCTCAGGAGTTCGACCTCGAAGATGAGGGTCTGGTTTGGCCCGATTTCTCCGCCCGCACCGCGCTCGCCGTAGGCGAGGTTCGCGGGAACGAAGAGTTCATACTTCGCGCCGGGTTTCATGAGCTGCAGGGCCTCGGTCCAGCCTTTGATCACGCGGTTGACAGGGAAACTGGCCGGCTCGTTGCGTTTGTAGGAGCTATCAAACTCGGTGCCGTTGATCAGCGTGCCGCGGTAGTTGACCATGACCGTGTCGGTGGCTTTCGGGGAAGCGCCGTTGCCTTCCTGCAGGACCTTGTACTGCAGTCCGCTCGCGGTGGTTTTGACTCCCTCTTTGGCCTTGTTTTCGGTCAGGAACTTTTCACCTTCGGTCGCGTTCTTGGTCGCGGCTTCCTTGGTTTGCTCCGCCTGCTTTTCCATCATTGCTTTCGAGAAATTCGTCATCGTCTCCTTGACCTGCTCCTCGTTGAGCTGGGGCTTCGCTCCGCTGATGGCGTCGCGCATTCCTGCCACGAGGATGTCGGGATTGATATCCATCGACTGCTTCTTGAACGTATTTCCAATATCGAGTCCGATGCTGTAACTAACTTTGTCCTTCTCATCTTTGAGTTCGGGCGTGTTCTGCGCGAACAGAGAGGAGACGAACAAAATGGCGGTCAAACAGATGAGAGAATTTTTCATAACGAAGATGCGATCGGCCGCGACCCTAACACTGACGCAGGGTGCCGCGAAGGTTTGCACGCTAGTGGAGAACCGCCAGCCGTCAAGAACCCCTCGGAGGGACGGCCAGGCGAGCGGCGGGGGCGGCTGGCTGCCGGGAATCTCAGCGTTCCTGGTTTGCGCGACCGCCATCTCTGCCCATGCGGTCGAGCTTTCGCGCGGTGAGGCCGCACGCATCGGGAAACGCGTCTGGCAAAACGAATGCGCCGGCACGATCAGCGGCCTGACTTCCTGGAATGCAGGCGAGAATTTCGCGTCGCTCGGCATCGGGCATTTCATCTGGTATCCTAAAGGTGTGCGCGGACCGTTTGCCGAAAGTTTCCCAGATTTCGTCGCTTACGCGGCCCAAGCGGGCACGAAGCTGCCGCAGGCAGTCGAGGCGAATCGCCAAAGCGGCTGTCCCTGGGCGACGCGCGCTGAGTTTCTCGCTGCGAGCAAGAGCGCTCCCATGGCGGAGCTTCGCCAATTTCTCGTGCGGACGGTCGACCTGCAGGCACAATTTCTGGTGCAACGGCTGCAGCAGGCGTTGCCGAAGATGCTCGCGCAGACGAAAGCTGGGGACGGCGCCCATCTGCGACGGCAATTTGACCGCGTCGCGAGCACGTCGCAGGGATGTTATGCGCTGGTGGATTATGTAAACTTCAAAGGTGAAGGCGTGCTGGACAGCGAACGCTACGGCGGTCAAGGATGGGGCTTGCTGCAAGTGCTCTCAGGAATGAACGGTCAGGAAGCGGGCCTCGCGGCCGCACAGGAATTCAGCGCCTCGGCGCGGCGGGTGCTCACGCGCCGCGTGGAAAATTCGCCCCCCGCGCGCGCGGAAGCGCGATGGCTTCCCGGTTGGTTGCAGCGAGTCAGCGGCTATGCAGAAAAGTAAAAAATCGTGAACGTCACCACCTTGCTCCGTCTGCTCGTAATCCTGCTCCTCTGTTCCGTCGGTCGAATGGCGCAGGCCCAGAGTCGGCGCGCGACTGTGCCTCCACGGCCAGGGCTTCCTCCCTCCAAGACTGTTCGCCCGACCGCTCCAGGGCAATCGCCAGCGCGCGCGACACCTCAGCCGAACCCGCCAATGCGGAAAGCCTCGGAACTGATCAGCCGTCAGGCACCGATCAAAGTAAACCAATCGATCTACGAGAGTCTCAACCCCGACGCGGCGCACGTCGTCGTTTCCCTGTCGAAACAGCGCGCGTTTCTCCTGGCCGGCGACCAGATCGCCATCGACTCGCCGATCTCCTCCGGCAAACGCGCTGGGATGACTCCGTCAGGCCACTTCTCCGTGCTCGAAAAAGACAAGGATCATCGCTCGAGCGTTTACGGCGATTTCGTCGATCGCAACGGTCGCACCGTCCGCAGCGGCGTCAGTGTCCGGATCGATTCGGCGCCCAGCGGCACGCATTACGTCGGCGCGCCGATGAAGTGGTTCATGCGGCTGACGGGCGACGGCGTCGGGATGCACATCGGGATTCTGCCGGGATATCCCGCCTCACATGGTTGCGTTCGGATGCCACCGCAGGGTGCGGAGATGTTTTACGCCAAGGTAAAAGTCGGCACGCCGGTCGTAGTGGAGCCGTAAGTCGGGGCGACTGCTCACTCCGTCCGAGCGGAGCGGAGCAATCGCTGGCGCAAAAGGTCTAGCGCGGCCTGGCTGGCGAGCTGCTTGAAAGTCTCGCGATCGCTCTGGAAAACGCGGTGCAACACCTCTGCCTCCCCATCGTGCGCAGCGAGCCCGATGAAAACCGTTCCCACGCGCTTCTCGGGAGTGCCGCCGGCGGGCCCCGCGATGCCCGTGGTGGCGAGGGCGAAGCGCGCATCTGCTTTCCGCAGCGCACCGCTGGCCATGGCACGCGCCACCGCCTCACTAACCGCACCATGGGCCGCGATGAGTTTCGGATCGACGCCGAGCGAGGCAGTCTTCGCTGCGTTGGAATAGGAGATGTAGCCCGCCAAAAAGACAGCCGATGCCCCCGGAACATTCGTCAGGCGATGGGAGAGGAATCCGCCCGTGCACGATTCTGCGACCGCCACGGTGCCTCCGGTTTCCACGAGCAAACGCACGACCACCTGCTCGAGCGTTTCACCTGAGGAGCTAAAAATCGCACTTGGAAACGCGGCGGTCAGAACCGCCTCCGCCGCGCGCACCGTCTCTGCTGGTCCAATCACCCGCACGTCCACTGAACCAGCATGGGCGCAGTAGCCGAGCTCCATCTGGGGCAGGGCGAGTAACTGCTCGCCGACCGCCGCTTCCACCACGGACTCTCCAATGGAAGTCAGGCGGAATGTCCGGGAGATGGTGCTTCGCGCGGGAACGATCGAATGCAGGATCGGCAGGACCGATTCGCGGAACATGGGATGGAGCTCCCGCGGCGGCCCTGGCAGCAAAAACAGGTGCGCCCTCCGTCCGCTCGCGATGTTCGCGGCCGGAAGATACAAGCCGGGTGCGGTCCCATTCGCATTGGGCAGGACCGTGGCACCTGCCGGCACTTGCGCCTGCCGCAGAATGCGGTCTGTCATCGGGAACCCTCGGGTCCGCAGTCGAAGCGTGATGGCGGCGGCGGTCTCCGGATCCTCGGAAAGCTCGATGCCCAACAGCTCAGCGGCAGTTTCGCGCGTGATATCATCCGTGGTGGGGCCGAGGCCACCGGTGACAAACACCAGCTCAGCCTGGGCAAGCGCGTCTTCCAGCGCATCGCGAATGGCGGGCCCGTCCGGCACCGTCACCTGCTGGGTCACGTGAGCCCCGAGCGCGAAAATCTCGCGCGCGATAAACTGCAAATGCGTGTTCAGCACATCCCCGAGCAGCAACTCGCTGCCGGTGTTGATGACGAACGCGTCCATGACGAACCCGAACGTCCAACGCTCAACCCCAAACGTCCAACGTCGAACTCAGACCAGCACGGCGCGCAGGCGCGACCTGCGATTCGAAACGTGAACGTTCCGCCGCGGGCGGCTTTCGTCAGGCCGCGTCCTTGTCCTGCTTCTTACGAATCAGCGGCACTTTTTTGCCTTCGACGACGGCGCGATTGATCGTGACCTCGGCGATGTCTTCGCGGCTCGGCACATCATACATGATGTCGAGCATGATCCGCTCGAGCATGGAGCGCAGTGCACGGGCTCCGGTGCCTTTCGTGACAGCCTGCGCGGCCAACGCCCGCAGCGCGTCCTTCGTCACGCTCAAACGCACACCTTCCATCGCAAAAAGCTTGGTGTACTGCTTGATCATCGCGTTCTTCGTCTCCGTCAGGATCATCACCATCTCGTCTTCGGTCAGGGCGTCGAGCGCGGTCACGACCGGCAAACGCCCGATGAACTCGGGGATCATTCCGAAGCTAAGCAAGTCTTCGGGTTCAACGTGGCGCACCGCCAGTTTCGCCAGCGCTTCCTCCACTTCCACGTCGGCAGTGTTGAAACCCATCGTGCGCTTGCCGATTCGCTTCTGCACGATCTTATCGAGCCCGACAAATGCGCCGCCGCAGATGAAAAGAATCTTGTCCGTGTTCACCTGGATGTATTCCTGGTGGGGATGCTTCCGTCCACCTTGGGGCGGGACGTTGCAGGTGCTGCCCTCCAGAATTTTCAGGAGCGCCTGCTGCACACCTTCACCTGAAACATCGCGCGTGATGCTGACGTTATCGGTCTTGCGTCCGATCTTATCGATCTCGTCGATGTAAACGATCCCGATCTCCGCTCGCTTCACGTCGTAGTCCGCATTCTGCAGCAGACGCAGGATGATATTCTCCACGTCCTCGCCCACGTAGCCTGCCTCGGTCAGGGTGGTCGCATCCGCGATGCAGAACGGCACGTCGAGGACTTTCGCGAGGGTTTTCGCAAGCAGCGTCTTGCCGGAACCGGTGGGGCCGATGAGCAGGATGTTGCTCTTCTCGATCTCCACGTCGGCGAACGGATCGGGCTGGAAAGCAGCGGAGGAATCGGCCGGGGGCGCGCTTTGCATGACCCGTTTGAAATGGTTGTGCACCGCCACGGACAAGGTCCGCTTCGCCAGATCCTGCCCGATGACGTAATTGTCGAGCTGCCGCCGAATCTCGATCGGCTTCGGGACCTGAATGCTGGAAGACTGCCGCCGCGCGTCCTCGTTGAACTCCTTGTCGAGGATGCTCTTGCAGACGTTGATGCAGCTATCGCAAATGTAGACGCCCGGACCGGCGATAAGTTTGCGCACCTCCGCGTGGCTTTTGCCACAGAAGGAGCACATCGTGAGATTGGAAGCGCGGGCCATGTGATCGCCGCTCTAAAAGCAGTTCTTATTCCTCGATCTTGTGCGGCAAAGCCGCCTCAGCGATCGCAGTTGAGCCGGGCGGGACGGCGCCGTCGAGCAATTTCGCTTCTTTCCGGGATTTGATCACCTCGTCCACCAGGCCGTACTCCTTGGCCTCCGCCGCATTCATGTAGTAGTCGCGATCGGAGTCATACTTCACTTTTTCCTCCGGCTGCCCGGTGTGCTGCGAAATGATGCGGATCAGGCGCTTCTTCAGCTTGAACATGTATTCCACCGTGCGCTCGACATCGCTCGCCTGGCCCTGCGCGCCGCCGGAGACCTGGTGGATCATGATATCGGAATTCGGCAGCGCAAAACGCTTCCCTTTCGTGCCGGCGCAGAGCAAGACCGCGCCCATGCTCGCGGCCATCCCGAGGCAATAAGTCGTCACGTCACAGGTCAGAAACTGCATCGTATCGTAGATCGCAAGACCCGCCGTCACCGAACCGCCCGGCGAATTCACGTAGATGCTGATGTCCTTCTTGCCGTCTTCCATTTGCAGGAAAAGGAGCTGCGCGATCACGAGATTGGCGATGTGATCGTCAATCGGCGTGCCAAGAAAAATGATGCGGTCCTTCAGCAGCCGCGAGTAGATATCATAGCTGCGCTCCCCTCGCCCGGTCTGCTCGACCACCATCGGGATGAGCACGGATTGGGAACGATGGCTGTTCGTTAGACTAGTGTTTGTGTTCAAAAGCTGGGCTTCCGGAGGGCGCCTCGGACGAGGGCTGGATGCTAACATTCGACTTCAGGAAATCAAGAGTCTTGCCGAGCAGAACCTCCTCCGCCAGACCGTCCACGCGGTCGTGTTCTTCGAGTTCTTTCCGCATTTTCTCCACCGGCACGTTGTATTGCGCCGCCTGCTCGCGGATTCGCTCATTTACCTCTTCCGGTGAAATTTTGATCTCTTCCCTTTCCGCGATGCGATGCAGAATGAAATTCGTTTTCAGGCGATGCGCCGCGAGCGCGCCGGCGCCTTCGACCAGCTCCTTCTCCTTGCCTTTCAACATCTCGTCCGGCACGCCGCGCTCGCGGTTGCGATGCACCAGCTCGTTCAAGGCCCGCCGCGTTTCGTTCTTCAGCAGCGACGGCGGCAGATCGAAGCTGATGTGCTCCTGCAGGAACTTCACTACCTGTTGCTCCTTCGCCCGCTCGACCTCGTGCGCCTTCTCGTGCTCGAGGTTGTGCGCAATCTCGTGCCGCACTTCGTAAAGCGTCTTGCCGGGTAGGAGCTTCTCAGCGAAGGCGTCGTCCAGTTCCGGCAGCACCTTTTGTTTGATCTCGTTCAGCGTGACCGCGTAATCGGCGCGCTTCCCCGCAAGCTCCGACACCGGGAAATCCGCGAGAAATTCCACCTGCACGCTGCGGGTTTCGCCCGCGTTCATGCCGACGATTTGTTCGCAGAATTGCGGCAGGAAATTATCCGGGGCGAGGCGCAGCCAAAACTTCTTTCCGCCGTGCACATTCTTGCTCGCTTCAGGCACGATCTCGCTGATCGCCACGCCGTCGATCGAGCCATCGAAATCGATCACCGCGAAATCTTCCATCGCGAGCGGACGACCTGCGACATCGCTAAAATCTGCGGCATTATCCCGCAGGCGTTCGACCGCGGCGTCCACATCCGCTTCTGTCACCTCCCCGGACGGCAATTCCACCGGGATGTTCCGATAGTCTGGCAGCTCGAACTCAGGCGCGGTAATCACCGTCGCGCGAAAACGCATCGAGTGATCGTCGCCAAATTGCACGTCTTCAAGGTTGGTCAGGGAAACGACGCGCAACTGCTTTTCAGCGATCGCTTCGTGGTAGCTCTTCGAGACCAGCTTCTTTGTCACTTCCTCCTGGATCTCTTTGCGGAACTTCTTCTCGATCACCGGTTTGGGCGCTTTGCCGGCGCGAAAGCCGGGGATCCGCGCGTGGCGGGCGTAGTTCGCGGCGATGGAATCCCATTCCTTCCGCACCTCTTCCGGCGGGAGCTCAATCCGCAGCGTGGCGACGCTGTGCGGCTGCGATTCAACTTCAATTTTCATGAGCGGAGGACGGTAACGCGCGCCGCACAATGCGCAAACTTCCGGCCCGTTATCCGGGCCAAATGCACGCGCCGGCCGCGTAAACCGCATGCGTCTGCGGCATCCCGAACCAGTAGGCAAGCTCGCGGTAATCGTCGCAGTCAAAAACCGCGAAGTCGGCTCGCTTTCCGATTTCCAGCGAACCGATTTTCTCCCCACGTCGCAGGCTGTAGGCGGCGTTGATTGTGCCGGCCGTGACGGCTTCCGCGGGGCTCATCTGCATCTGCGTGGTGGCAAGCGAAATGATCATCGGCATCGACGGTGTCGGCGACGAGCCCGGATTGAAATCCGTCGCCAGGACGACCGCGAGACCGGCCTCGATCATGTCGCGAGCCCGCGGGTAACGCGTCTTGCCAAGAGCGTAAACCGAGCCGGGCAGCAGCACCGGCTGCACCTCCGCCTGGCGGAGTGCGGCGATTCCATCAGCCTCGGTTTGCTCGAGGTGATCGGCGGTCGCGGCGCCGAGTTCCGCCGCGAGCGCGGCGCCTCCGTAGTTGCTCAGCTGGTCGACATGCATCCGCAGGCTCAAGCCATGGCCTTGCGCGGCCCGCAGAATGGTGCGTGCCGCATCGAGATCGAAATAGCCGCGCTCGCAAAAAATGTCGCAGGATTCCGCGAGCCCTGCAGCCGCCACTTGCGGCAGCATTTCGTTGATGATCAGGTCCACGTAGCGCCGGGGCTCCCCTGCAAACTCCGGCGGAACCGTGTGCGCGCCGAGAAACGTCGGCACGATCTCGATCGGCAATGTCGCTCCCGCGCGGCGAATGACGCGCAGCATCCGCAGCTCGTCCTCCGTCGAAAGTCCATAGCCCGACTTTGCCTCCACGGTCGTGGTGCCGCAGGCGATGAAGCGCCGCAGATGCGCGATCGTCTCCGCCTCGAGTTGCGCTTCCGTGGCCGCGCGGGCTTTGGTCACCGTGGACCGAATTCCACCACCCGCGGCCGCGATTTCCTCATAGGCGGCGCCACGCGCTCGCATCTCGAATTCGTCGATCCGGTTGCCGACGAAAACCGGATGCGCGTGCGCGTCGACGAAACCAGGCAGCACCACACGTCCGCCTGCATCCACCACCTCCGCGTCCCGCGGCAAACCACGCTCGATTTCCGCAGACGTGCCCGTCGCGACGACCAGTCCGTCGCGCACCAGAAACCCACCACCGGTCACGATCCCGAGATCGCTCATCTCCGCGCTCACGCGCGCTCGTGCGGGACCGGCGAGCGTGACGAGTTGCGACGCGCCGACGACTGCGACTGTTTTCACTTATCCGAGCTTCGCAGCGATGGCGGGCATAATTTTCTCGAACTGCTGGTCCGAGGCAGCGCGGAGTGCGCTCATTTCTGACGCCAGCTCCGCCTTGGCTGCTTCGTCTTTAAACCCGCTCAGGTTGATCCGCACGTTCATGCCTGCGCCTTCGATGCAGGCCCGGACTGCGAGCAAGCCCACTCCAACATCCGAGATCGATGCCGGGTTCCCATTCTCCGCCATCTCGGTGAGCAGCGGATATGCCTTGGCCGCCGTTCGCATCACCCGCAGCGGCACCTCGGCGGCATATTTATTCGCCTCTTGGATCGCCTCCGAACGCACCGCCTTCTCCGCGGCCGAATCCTTCGGCAGACCAAATGCGGCCATCACCTTGTTGAACGCGGCGGTGTCTTCATCCACCAGAAAGAGCAGCTCATCCTTGAGCTGCTGCGCGTAAACCGCCGAGTCGCTGAAGTAAGTCAGCTTCTCGTCCCAGCCGCGTTTCCCGGCCGAGAGATTCGCCACCATTCCGCCTAACGACACCCCGAGCGCGCCCAGCAGCGCGGCGACCGATCCGCCGCCGGGCGCGGGCGAATCGCTTAGCGTCTCATTGCAAAAAGCGCGCAGATTCATCTGCACGAGCGACTTCGCGGAAGCGGTGGCCAACTTCCATTCGATGATCCGCTCCTTCGGATCGAACGGCTTCAACTCGTTCAACCCCAGGGAACGGATTGCGACCTCGATCAGCTCTTCTTCGGATGCGCCTTCCGACCACTTTTGCTTCCGCAGATAGTGCCGGCCAGCATCGACCAGCGCCTGCTTCGGCAGCATGCCAACGATCTCCGACCCGGTCACCCTCAACCCGCGCGCGGTGGCGGCTTCTTCGCAGGCATCGAACGCGGCATGCAGCGGCGTCTCGCTGATATTCGTCAGGTTCATGGAGACCTGCGCCATCCCATATTCCTCTACGTACCAGCCGATCGCCTTCACCTGCTTCAGCTTGCCGGGAATTCGCATCGGCTGGCCCTCGGCATCGAACACCTTTTTGCCCGTCGGCGTGCCGTCTTCCGTCTGCACGCGCCCATGCTCGCGCACGTCGAACGCCACCGAATTGGCGCGGCGCGTCGAGCGAGTATTGAGATTCACGTTATAAGCGACGAGGAACTCACGCGCGCCGATCACGGTGGCGCCGGACTTCTCGTTGAAGATTGCCGGCCCGAAATCCGGCTGCCACGCCGTCCCTTTCATCTTCTCCGCGAAGCCTTCGTACTCGCCTGCGCGGATGATCGAAAGATTCGCACGCGCCGGATCGCGGGCCGCATTCTCGTAGAGGTAAACTGGAATCTGCAACTCCTCGCCCACGCGTTTTGCAAGTTGCCGCGCGCAGGCGATCGCCTCTTCTCGCGTGACGTTGCTCACCGGCACAAAGGGGCACACATCCGTCGCACCCATCCGCGGATGCGCACCAGTGTGCTTGCGCATATCGATCAACTCCGCCGCCTTTTGAATCCCGCGGAACGCAGCCTCGACCGCAGCCTCGGGCGTGCCGGCAAACGTCACAACCGTCCGGTTGGTACTCGCGCCGGGATCCACATTCAGGAGCGCTACACCATCGACGGCCTCGATTGCGGCCGTGATCTGCCGGATGATTGCAAGGTCGCGTCCTTCGGAAAAATTCGGCACGCATTCGATGAGTTTTTGCATAATCAGTCCCGCGCCTGCGGCTCCATGGGCAGATGGACCTCGTTCTCCGCCGCGAACTCGATCGCACGGGAATACCCGGCGTCGGCGTGGCGCAGAACGCCCATCCCCGGATCGCTTGTCAGGACGCGCTCGAGTCGGCGCTTCGCGCTTTCTGTTCCATCAGCGACGACCACCATCCCGGCGTGTTGCGAGTAGCCGATGCCAACCCCGCCGCCGTTGTGAATCGAAACCCAGGACGCACCGGCCGCGGTATTGACGAGTGCATTCAGCAGCGCCCAATCCGCGATCGCGTCGCTCCCGTCGAGCATACCTTCGGTCTCGCGATAGGGCGACGCTACCGAGCCGGTGTCGAGATGGTCGCGCCCGATTACGATCGGCACCGACACTTCTCCACGCCTAACGAGTTCGTTCATCGCCACCCCGAACTCCGCCCGCTCGCCGTAGCCGAGCCAGCAGATGCGCGCGGGCAAACCTTGGAACTGGATGCGCTCCTGCGCGAGCTTCATCCAACGCGAGAGCAGCTGGTTCTCGGGGAACATTTCGAGCGCGAGTTTATCGGTGCGGGCGATATCCGCCGGATCGCCACTCAAAGCCACCCACCGGAACGGCCCTTTGCCCTCACAGAAGAGCGGCCGGATGTACTCCGGCACAAACCCCGGAATTTCGAATGCGTTCTCCACGCCGGCCTTGCGCGCCTGCGTCCGTAGGTTGTTGCCGTAGTCGAAGGTGACCGCGCCAAGTTTTTGCAATGCGAGCATCGCCTCCACGTGCACCGCCATCGATTGCATCGAGCGCTGCACATACTCATCCGGATCGCTCGCGCGCCGTGCTAGTGCTTCGCTCAGGCTCATACCATGGGGCACGTAACCGTTGAGCGCATCGTGCGCGCTGGTTTGATCCGTCAGCAAATCCGGCACAACGCCCCGTCGCGCCAATTCCGGCAGCACATCGGCGCAGTTACCGACCAGGCCCACGGAGATCGCATCGGGCGTGTCGAGCAACTGCAGCGCCTCTTCCAGCGACCGGGCGATCTTGTCGCAATAGCCGCTCTTCAGTCGCTTCTCGACTCGCGTCGGGTCCACATCGATGCCGAGGAAACGGGCACCGTGCATCGTCGCCGCGAGCGGCTGCGCACCGCCCATCCCGCCCATCCCTCCGGAGACGACCAGCTTGCCGCTTAAAGAGCCGTGAAAATGCCGCACCGCAGCCGCTCCGAACGTTTCGTAAGTGCCCTGCACGATCCCCTGGCTCCCGATGTAGATCCAGGATCCGGCGGTCATTTGTCCGTACATGGTGAGGCCCATCCGCTCGAGCTTGTTGAACTCGGCGTAGTTCGACCATTGACCCACCAGATTGGAATTCGCGAGCAAGACGCGCGGCGCCTCCTCGTGCGTCCGGAAGACGCCGACCGGTTTACCGGATTGAATGAGCAACGTCTCGTCGTTCTCCAGCTCGCGCAGGCTCTGCACGATGGCTGTGAAAGCTTCCCAGCTCCGTGCCGCCCGGCCGGTACCGCCGTAGACAATCAGCTGGTCGGGATTCTCGGCCACCTCCGGGTCGAGATTGTTCATCAGCATGCGGAGGGCGGCTTCCTGCTGCCAGCCCTTGCAGCTCAGCTTCGCGCCGCGCGGCGCACGGATGGGGCGCTCCATCATCGTGGTTCCATTTCACTATCGAATTCACCCGCGCGAATCGCCTCCGCCACCTGCTCGATTTCGCGATACATCGGACGGTCGTCCGTGAAGGGCGGCACCAGCGCCCGCAGCTTGGCGTAGGCCTGTTCGACCCCGCGCCCCGCTTTCAGCGGACGCCGAAATTCCAGTGCCACGGCGGCAGCCAGGAGCTCGATCGCGAACAAGCTTTCTGCGTTCGAGACAATCGTGCGGAGCTTCAGCGCAGACGTCATTCCCATCGAGACGTGATCCTCTTTTCCGGCCGAAGTCGGCAAATTATCGATGCTCGCGGGATGCGCGAGAACCTTCGCCTCGTTCAAGAGCGCGACGGCGGCGACATGCGGAATCATAAAACCGGATTGCATCCCGGCATTGGACGTGAGGAACGGCGGCAGGCCTTCGCTCGTGTCGGAGTTGATCAGCCGATCGATTCTCCTTTCGGCGATGCTCATCAAATCTGTGACCGCGATCGCCGCGTAGTCGAACGCGAGGGCGAGGGGCGCGCCGTGGAAGTTGCCGCCGGAAAGCACTTCGCCCTCTTCGCTGAAAACGAGCGGGTTGTCAGTCGCCGATCCAGATTCAATCGCCAGAACTTCCTCGCCGTGTGCGAGTGCGCCGCGGACCGCGCCGTGCACCTGGGGCATGCAACGCAGGCTGTAGGCATCCTGCACCCGCGGATCACCCTGCAAATGCGACGCGCGAATCTCGCTTCCGCGCAGCAGCCAAAGCAAGTGCGCGGCGCACGCTTGCTGGCCGGGATGCGGTCGCGCCGCGTGGATGCGCGGGTCGAACGCGACCGGGGTTCCTTTCAGCGCCTCGAGACTCATGGCGCCGAACACATCGGCGACGCGTGAGAGGCGCTTCGCGCGGAACAGCGCCAGCCCGCCCACGGCGTGCATCGCCTGCGTGCCATTCAGCAGCGCCAGCCCTTCCTTCGCCGCCAAACTGACCGGCTGCAGGCCAGCGCGTTGCAGCGCGGCGCCGCCCGGCAGGCGCTCGCCTTGGTAAAACGCTTCGCCTTCCCCCACGAGCACGAGCGAGAGATGCGCCAGCGGCGCCAGATCGCCACTCGCGCCGACCGAGCCCTTCTCGGGAATCATCGGGTGTACACCGCGGTTCAACATTTCCGTGAGAAGCTCGAGCACTTCGAGCCGAATCCCGCTGCAACCGAGTGCGAGCACGTTGGCACGCAGCACCATCATGGCACGCACTTCCGGCTCGGAGAGCGGAACGCCCACCCCGCACGCGTGACTCCGGACCAGGTTCAGCTGCAGCTGCCCGAGGTCGCCGCGTGCAATGTGCACTTCCGAGAGCTTCCCGAACCCGGTGTTCACCCCGTAAACCACCGCGTCGCTGGCCGTAATTCGCTCAACCACCTGGTGGGCCGCGTGAATCTTGGGCTGCGCGGCTCGCCCGATCCGCACTTCGGCCTCCGCACGCGAGATTGTCGCGAGGTCAGCCAGTGAAAGTGGAGTCCCGGTTAAATCCATCGCAGCATCTTAGTTGCCGCGCCGTGAAAGGGAAGAGAGCGCCACTAAAGAGCGCGGTAAAAGAAAAGGCCAGATCGTGGGAACGATCTGGCCTTCAGGTAAAGTCATCCGCGAAGGGATAACCGCGGACTACTTCGAGTAGGTGCTGCTCGACCCTGTGCTGGTCGACATCGTGTCCTTCTTCTGTGCGCAAGCGCCCAGACTCAAGGCTCCGACTGCGACGGCCAGGATCATAACCACTTTTAAAAATTTCATTGTAATATTTCGCCTCCTTTCCGAGCAAGTTGCTGCCGTCATTTAGGCAGCGGAGCACCCTCGCGCAACGTCTTTTTCACCTTTCTGCGGCGCGCGGATTTCGCGGGGGGCGCGGTGATAACGACCGGCGTGCCGACCGGCACGAGGTCGAAAAGCTCGGCCACATCAGCGTTCTTCATCCGGATGCAGCCATGGCTCGCGGGGGTGCCGATCAGCTCCTCGTGATTCGTGCCGTGGATATAGATGTAGCGGGTGTAGGTGTTTGCGTTTCCGCCGCTGAGGCCATCCAGCCAGAGGATGCGCGACATCACGAGATCCTCGCCGGCGAGATCGGCCGCCGAGACCGGAACCGGCCTGCGTGATTTGTAGGCGGTCTCAGTTGGCTGACCTGCTCCGAACTTCTCCGCGATGCGGAAGCGGCCTGTGGGCGTCTTAAAGCTCCCTTCCTCGCTGCCAAGGCCGTACTTGGAAGTCGAGATCGGGAATGTGCGCTCCACCACACCGCCGCGCTTTAAGGTGAGGCGCTGACGTGCGACGGAAACGTGGATGCGGTGCTCGTGGCTTTTCTTCATCTGAGTTACGGATAGAATGCTCGCGCTGTGGGAAAAAGCTACGAAATCGCCATTGTCGGCGCGACCGGCGCCGTCGGCCTCGAACTGCTGGCGGTGTTGGAGCGGCGAGAGTTTCCGGTGCGAAGGCTGCGCCTGCTCGCCTCCGCCCGCTCTGCGGGCAAGAGCCTCCGGTTTCGCGGCGAGGAACTCCGCGTCGAGGAGCTGAGGGAGGATTCATTCCACGGCGTCAACCTGGCATTCTTTAGCGCGGGCGGCGAAACCTCGCGCAAGTCTGCCCCGCTGGCCGCCGCGGCAGGCGCGGTGGTGATCGATAATTCATCCGCGTTTCGCGCGGTGGCAGAGGTGCCGCTGGTGATTCCGGAGATTAATGGCGCAGACGTTTCGGGGCACCGCGGGATCATCGCGAATCCGAATTGCACCACCGCGATTGTACTTATGGCACTTTACCCTCTGCATCTGGCGTTCGGCGTGCGGCGAGTTTTCGCCTCGAGTTATCAGGCGGTCTCCGGCAGCGGCGCGCGCGCGATCGCAGAGCTCACGCGACAGGTGGGAGAGGTTGCGGCCGGGCGGGCGATGACGGCCGAAGTCTATCCCCATCCGATCGCATTTAACGTGCTGCCGCACGTCGATTCCTTCCTCGAGAACGGCTACAGCAAAGAGGAAATGAAGATGCAGCAGGAGGGCCGGCGCATTATGCATTTGCCCGATTTTCGCGCCTCGGTGACCTGTGTTCGCGTCCCGGTCTACCGAGCACATTCGGTGGCGGTTAACGCCGAGTTTGAGCGGCCGGTCTCAGTGGCGCAGGCGCACGAGGTGCTGGCGCAAGCGCCCGGTCTCGACTTGTTAGACCAGCCGCAGCGCAACCTCTATCCCATGCCGCTCGACGCAGCGGGCAAGGACCACTGCCAGGTCGGCCGGGTGCGGCTGGATTGCGCACTCGAGAACGGTCTCGCCTTTTGGGTATCGGGCGATCAACTGCTCAAGGGGGCGGCTTTGAACGCAGTGCAAATCGCGGAGCTGCTGTAGCGACGCACGACGCAAAACGGCCCCGGATCGCTCCGGGGCCGCTGAATTCATCGTCTATTGATCGCCCTTTTCCGGGGGAGCGTCGTCGCCCTTCTTCTTTTTGTTGCCGCGTTCTGGCCGGCCCTGCTGGACGGGCTCGGCTGGTGCCGGAGCTACCGCGGGCGCGTTTGGCGGAGGCGGAGGAACCGCTCCCCGCTCCGGGCGGGCTTGGCGCTCGAAACGCTCCGCAGGGGCGATCTGCGGCTGGAGCCGCGGTGGCGCCTGCGGCTCAACCGCGGGCGCTTGAATGCGATCGGCTTTTTGTTTGCCGCGGCCGCGCCCCGGTCCCCCGTACTCCTGAGCGGGCGGCGCGGCCGGCTGCGGCGCTGCCTCAGCCGATGGCTGCGGAATTTCCTGGCGGTTGCCGGCGCGTCGTTTGTTCTTCGAGGAATCTTCACGCGTCTCGCCGGTTGCGGCCGCGCTGCTCTCGACCCTGATAGGCGGCCCATCGGGTGATCCGGGGCTCACCAGCGGGGGCTGCGCGCGCCGTTGATTTCCTTTCCCGCGATCGGCGGGCTTCGGCGCCACCACGGGTGCCATGTCGCTCTGAGGCGAAACGGTGGGCGCGGTGGCCGGAGTCACGTCCGCAGGCTTCCCCCGGAGGTTGGCCGCGCCGCGCTGGTTCATTCCTCGGCCGTGTCCACGGTCGTCGATCGTCTCCGGAGTGGCAGATGGCGCATTGGCGTCGTTCGCTGCGGCAGCACCGGGATCGACCGGCGCGAGTGTCTGTGCGGCGGGATTCCGATCGCGCTTCCCGTTCCCGCGGCCGCCGGTGTGGCCCGCCTGGGCGGCGTTTGCATCATCGGCGGCGGCGCCCTTTTCCTCGGCGGCCGTGGCTGGCTGAGCGAGCGGCGAGGCCGCTGCTGGCGAGGCCGCCGAGAGCGCGGCAGGATGTGCCGGCGTCATCTGGGGAGGCGGAACGATCTTTCCATCCTCCGTCTTCATCTTCTGCTCCAGTTTGGCTCTAGCCTGCGGATCGGTCACCCCGCTCCAGCCGGTCTCAAAATCGGGACTCGCGATTTTTTCCTTCACCACCGGTGGCGCGATGCGGTGCTCGGGGCGCTGCATCACATTAGGCGCGGCCACCAGGAGCTGGTTGCCTTGCACCTTGGTAAACCCGCCAGTCCGGCCCGCTGCGCCGTAGTCGACATCTGTCTGCCGCTGCAGATTCAATCGCTGGATGGGCCGTGTGGAATATGCGCTCAGCCGGTTGTAATCCGGTCCGTAATTGTAAACCGTCGAGTTGTTATAGGTGATGTTGGTGACGTTCACCGTCTGGTTAACGTAGGTGATGTTCTGCGAGGGTGCGTAAAGGCGATCCCGCAGCACCGGCTCGCCGATGTAGCGGATATCCACGAAGTTGTAATAGGAGGGTCCGATGTTGAACTCGACGTCGACGCGGCCGTTGATCGCCCGGCCCTCATAAATCGGCTCACCTCCACCGCGGGCATAACGCGGCGGCAAGGGCGCCCAGCCCACGTAATTTCCACCCGTGCGCCAGGAAACCCAGGCTGGTCCCCATTCGTAGCCAGGCACCCAGACCCAGCCGCGCCCGCGCAGGCGCGCCCAGCGTCCGTAGTGATAGGTGGCCCAGCCAAAATCTTCGTAGGAGACCCAGGTCCAGCCCACATCCGTGTAGGCCCAGTAGCCGTCGGCATACGGGCGCCAATCGCGGTTGCTCACCGCGACGCTCGGCTGCCAGCAGTAGCCATAATCACCAGCCTCAATCCAGTTCCCGTCGGAGCCGAGGTTGTCGTAGAAGAAGTCAATCGAGACGTCGGTTCGCGCCTCTGCTTTCCGGCTGCCGGGAAGGAGAAGGGCGAAGATCGCCAGAGCAAAAAGGAATCGTTTCATAAGCTTGGTGGATGGTGTGCGGAGTTAGACCGCTTTCGGGAAGCTGTTATTCACGCCAGCCTAGCGAGCCCGCAGCACCACAAAGGAGCGCGTCCGCTTCCGGCAGACGGACAGCACGTGAGTGCCATTCGGATCGAGCGCACCGGTCACCTTGCGGTATTCGGCAACAGTCGGGACCGGCTGCTGGTTCACTTCCTCGATCACGTCGCCTTTGCGCAATTCGCCTGAAGGATCGGCCACGCTGGTGATGACGACGCCGCGGACGGTAGGCGGAACATCGAGACGCTGTGCCAGCTCCGGCGTGAGCTCGTCCACCTGTACGCCGGCCAGCGGTGCTGCGTCCTGCAGATCGTCGTCGTCCTCTGGAGCCGGCTGCGTTTGCGGCGGCGGCGGGAGCTGCTGGCCCGGAGCCTGCCGGGGTGGCCGCGGCGCCGCACGAGCGGTGAAGTAATCGACCGGCTGCTCCTTGATTTCGGTGGCGACCGTCAGCGGCTTGCCGTTGCGCATGATCTCGAGCTCCACCTTTCTATTCACTTCGACTTGGGAAACCATGCTGCGCAATGCGGGAAAGCTCCTGACGTCGTGGCCGTTGAACTTGCGAAGCACATCACCCGGCTTCAGCTGCGCGTCCGCTGCGGGCGAGCCGGGAACGACATCCTGCACCACGATCCCATCGGACTCCTGGTCCGTCTGCCCTTGCGGCAGCTGCTGCATCTGGATGCCGAGATAGCCGCGGATAATCCGGCCTTGTTTGAGCAGGCTCTCGAGCGCGCTCTTAACCGAGTTTGAAGGAATCGCGAAGCCGATCCCTTGCGAGCCGCCGCTGCGCGAGATGATCGCGGTGTTGATGCCAATGATTTCGCCTCGCAAATTAATCAGTGGCCCTCCGCTGTTGCCAGGATTGATGGCGGCGTTGGTCTGCAGGAAATCGCCAAATCCGTCCACCCGATTCGGGCGGCCTTTCGAGCTGATGATGCCGTCCGTCACCGTCTCTTCGAACCCGAACGGGTTGCCGATCGCGAGCACGAAATCACCGGCCTGCACCGCGTCGGAGTCGCCGAATTTCAGGGGTTTTACATTGGGCTCATCGATCTTCAGAACCGCCAGATCGACCGTCGCATCGGCGCCCACGAGCCGCGCCTTACGCGTCTGGCCGTTGTGCAATTGCACCTCGATCTCATCTACCTGCTCGACGACGTGATTGTTCGTGATGATGTGCCCTTCCGAGGACACGATCACGCCCGAGCCGAGCGAGTTCTGCACCGTGGCTTCTTCGCGCGGATTGCGGAATTGACGCGAGTTGCGATAGAAAAAATCAAACGGATCCATCGCCTGGCGACGCATCGGCACCTTCTTCGAGGTCCGAATGCTTACAACCGACGGGATGACCCCGTTGACCAGCGCACGGCGTTCCCGGCTGAGAGCCTCGAGCGTCGTCACCGCGCTCGGCTCTACACTCGAGTTGGATGCCAGGGTATACTTCTCTGCGGTTCCGCTTTCGGCCAAACCCAGATCGCCGTGTTGCAAGCGGTAATCGTACAACGCCGAAATCGCCGCGCTCAGCAGGCCGACAAAGAGAAGGAATTTGAGTAAATTTTTCATTAGCTGACGTGCGAAAAGGTTCGCCCCCGTTCTTCGACAACTAACTTGCGGAAACGTTGATTCTCCGGCGCTTCCAGCAGCGGATCCCACTCCATGATCGTAGTCGCCGCGGCGCGCGCGCGCTTCATCAGTTCCATGTCTGTTTTTAAATTCCCCAGCTTCAGGCCCGGCAATCCGCTCTGTGCCGTCCCGAGCAAATCGCCCGGCCCGCGCTGGTCCCAATCCGCCTCCGCGATTTCGAAGCCGTTGCTCGTTTTCTCCAGCACCGCGAGCTTCGCGATCGTCTCCGCCGCAGCCTCCGAGCTCAGCAAAATGCAATACGACTTGTGCTCGCCGCGCCCGATGCGGCCGCGCAGTTGATGCAGCTGCGCCAGCCCGAATCGCTCGGCGTTTTCCACCAGCATCACGGTCGCGTTCGGCACATCGATCCCCACTTCGATCACGGTTGTGCTAATCAGCGCGCTCGTTTCGCCGCGACGAAAACGCTCCATGATCGCCTGCTTCTCCGGCGCCGGAATCCGCCCGTGCAACAGCTCGCAACGAAACGGCCGCAGCCGTTCCTGCCACTGCTCGAATTCCGCCGCCGCCGCCTTCACCTCGAGCTTTTCGCTCTCATCGATCAGCGGGTAAATCACGTATGCCTGACGCCCTTCCTGCAGTTGCGTGCGGATAAACTTCAGCACGTCGCCGAGCTTCGAGTTATCGCGCACTGCGGTGATGATCTTCCCGCGATTCGACGGCATCTCGTCAATCACCGAAACATCGAGATCGCCGTAGACAGTCATCGTCAAAGTGCGCGGAATCGGCGTCGCCGTCATCACGAGTACGTCCGGCACCGGTTCGCGCGCGGTGAGTCGCGCCCGTTGGCCGACGCCAAATTTATGTTGCTCATCGATCACCGCGAGCCCCAGCTTTTCGAACGCTACGCCCTCATAAAGCAGCGCATGGGTGCCGATCAGGATATGCGGCGCGTTGATGTCTCCCTCTGGGGAGCACGGGGTGTCACCCCG
>JBPCMX010000034.1:0-87869 GCA_051001855.1 Chthoniobacterales bacterium | reverse complement strand
GTTGTTGGCATCCGCGGGTGCACCCGCGCGGCTGCGGGTCTGGGTGGCATCCGCCGCATTGACGACGCCGTCGCCATTGGTGTCGCCGCGCAGAAGACTCATCGGCATCGCGACGTCGCGCGTGCTGTTGCCGTCGTTCACATTACGCAAAGTAACGGTGATCGTCTGCGCATCGGAGACATTTATGAGACCGACCGTCACCGTCCTGCCGTCCGCGCTGCGCGTGATCGCGCCCTTGATCTCCGCAGTTCTTCCCGGAGCCGCCGTGACGGTCGCGCCGGTCAAAGTGACCGAGCCTGGGAAAGTGAAAACGATCTGGTGTTCGCTCGCGCTCCCTCCGCTGCGCGGCTCAATCGCAGCCGTGCCCGTGAGGGGGAGAGCGAGATCGTAAACGGACGCGCCGTGGGTTTTCCGTGAGACCGCACCGGGGAGTTGGAAGCTGCCGAACTGATAGCGGGCCAAAGCGAAATCGCTGTTGGTAAAGTATGGATCGCTGGAAGTAAGGCCGCCGGCGAGGAGCTTGCCATCGGCTTGAAAAACAAGGGCGGCGCCTTCGGTGGGCCGGCCGAAGTCCGTCGCGACCGTGCCCCCGCTGCCAAACGTCGAATCGAGGGCGCCGTTTACGTTGAAGCGCAACAAAAGAAATCTGGAGTCGGAGAATGAGTTCGAACTTCCGAGAGCGAGCAGCTTGCCGTCGCTCTGGAGCGCGACCGCGTGGAGAGCTCCCTGGTCCGTCAGGAGCACCTTCCCGCTGTTGCCGAAGCTTTGATCGAACGAACCGTCTGAGTTAAAACGCGCGACCGCGAAACTATCGTAGGGGCTATTCAGCTCAGACCACCCTACTAGAACGATTTTGCCGTCCGGCTGGAGAGCGGCGTCGGTGGCGGCGTCCCAATTACTGCTGAAATTAGCTAGCCTGAAACCGCTGCCGCCAAAGGTCGTATCGAGCGTGCCATTCGAGTTATAGCGCGCCACGAGGAATTCGTAGCTAGACCCGCCGGCGATGACCAGTTTGCCATCCGGTTGGATCATCAGCGCGATGGCGTAACTCTCCAAGCCCTGCCCGAAATCGTTCTCCACCGTCCCGCCGTTGCCAAACGTCGCGTCCAGTGACCCGTCGGAATTGTAGCGCGCCAGGGCGACATGACCTTTTCTCTGCTGGGCGGGTTCGATCTGGATCCCTCTTCGTCCAGCGGCGACGATTTTTCCGTCAGACTGGAGCGCGATCGCGTTTGCCTGATCATCGACGGGGGCGATATTGGTTGTCACCATTCCACCGTTGCCGAAGGTGGTATCGACCGAGCCGTCGGAGTTAAAGCGCAACAGGACAAAGGAAGTGTCAAAGGAGGAAGGCAGGGAGATGCTTCCGCTGACCATGATCTTGCCGTCCGGCAGAATGAGAAGTCCAGCCGCGCTCTCGCGGACGGTGGCTACGGTGATGACTTTGCCGCCATTACCAAACGTCGCGTCGAGCGTGCCGTCGGGATTGTAGCGGGCGAGAGCGCCTTTATGGCTGGGATGAGTATCGCCAATGGCGACAATTTTGCCGTCGGGCTGAACAGCCACGCGACTCAACCAATCGGTACTGTTGTTGAAGTCAGTCACGACCTTGCCGCCAGCGCCGAAGGTCGGATCGAGGTCGCCATCAGCCGCGCGGGCCGGTTGCCCGTTTACCACCACGGCGAGAAGGACCACGAGGATGAGCACAAGATCACGCCCTGCCCGAATCTGTGCTTTGGCCGGAACTGTCTGGGGGAATTTCCCCACGTTGGATAGTGACATATATGATTTTCTCCTGCGGTTAGAACTTAGACTACTGTGTCTAGAATATCGGCCACTCCGACTGACGCGGTCGCGTCTCCGTTAGTAACACGATTGTTACTTTTGCCTGAGCACGTCCGAGATGGTGCTTCCGATTGTCAACGCCGAATGGGGTCGATGCCGCGCAAGGCGCAAAACGAAGTTTGAAAGACTCACACCGACTTGATAGTCGATTCGCCTCAGCCTATGCCAGTCAGGATCGCTTCTCGTAGCAATCGAGGTACTTGATTCCTGAGCCGGTATTGAAGATCACCACCTGCTCGTGCGGCTTGATTCTGCCATCCGCCAGCAGCGACTTCAGCGCCGCGAAGCAGGCCGCGCCTTCCGGCGCCACGAAGAGCCCTTCCGCCGCGCCCACTTCCCGCGTCACACGGATCATCTCTTCGTCATCGACAGCGATCGCGCCGCCGCCCGATTCGCGCAGGATTCGCAGCATCAGGAAATCGCCCACCGCTTTGGGAACCCTTAAACCCGAGGCGACCGTGTGCGCATTTGAAAACTCCGGCGCGCTCTCCGCCCCCGCCTCAAACGCGCGCACGATCGGCGCACACCCGCTCGCCTGCACCGTGAACATCCGTGGCCGTCGCGACCCAATCCAGCCGAGCGCTTCCATCTCATCGAACGCTTTCCACATTCCGATCAACCCCGTCCCGCCGCCGGTCGGATAGAGCACCACATCCGGCAATTCCCAGCCGAGCTGTTCCGCCAGTTCGTAGCCGAGCGTCTTCTTCCCTTCCACCCGATACGGCTCCTTTAGAGTCGACATGTCGAACCACCCTTCCGCCTCCTTCCGCCGCGCAATCTCCGCCCCGCAGTCTGTGATCAATCCGTCGATCATCGTCACGTGCGCGCCGGTCTCGCGGCACTCGATCACATTGGCCCGCGGCGTATCGGCCGGCATAAAGACATGCGCCTCCAGCCCCGCGCGCGCCGCATACGCCGCCAGCGCAGCGCCCGCATTCCCCGCCGTCGGTACCGCCAGCTTCTTTGCGCCCAGATGCTTCGCCATCGACACCGCTACCGCCATTCCGCGCGCCTTGAAGCTCTGCGTCGGGTTCTGCGCCTCATCTTTCACCAGCAAACTTGCGAGCCCCAGCTGCGCGGCCAGCCGCGCCGCGGGCAGCAACGGCGTCCCGCCTTCGCCGAACGTCACCGGCTCCACATCAAACGGCAGCGGCAACACCTCTCGATAACGCCAGAGCGACTTTTCGCGCGTCGCCAACGCCGCACGTGTCAGTGTCCGCCCCGCCGCCGCGAGATCATAGCGCGGGAAGAGCGGCTTCTGGCAGGCCGTGCAGAGATTCTGCAGCGCCTGCCACTCGTGGCGAATCCCACAAAACGTGCATTCCAAATGCGTCAGGAAATTTTCCATGGCGGCACCCTACCGCATTGCAGGCCCTGGCGGGGAGCCCGGGGTTTTCAAACAGGCGGCTTGAAAAGCCGCTCTCCTTCAGGAGCCCCGTCGCCGCACGCTCCTCACACCCAAAGCGTCCGGTCGAAGGTGCGATACTGGATCGCTTCGCTCACGTGCTCGGAGGTGATGTCGTCGCTCGCGGCCAGGTCCGCGATCGTGCGCGAGACTTTCAGGATGCGATCGTAGGCGCGTGCACTCAGATTTAACTCCGTCATCGCGATCCGGATCAGCTCCTGGGAGTCGTCGCTCAGGTGGCAGTGCTGCTTGATCTGGCGCGGGCCCATGCGCGAGTTCGAGTTCGTTTTCGCGTCCGCTTTGAAGCGTGCCCGCTGGCGTTCCCGCGCCGCCACCACGCGCTCGCGGATGGCGGCCGAACCTTCTGCGGTGCGGGTGCTGGAGATGTCTTTGTATTCGACCGCGGGGACTTCGATGTGGAGATCGATCCGGTCGAGGAGCGGGCCGGAGATGCGCTGCCGGTAACGTTGCACCTGCACGGGGCTGCAACGGCACTCCCGTTTCAGGTCGCCGAAATAGCCGCAGGGACATGGGTTCATGGCCGCGACGAGCATGAACTCGGACGGAAAGGTGAAGCTGCCGGCCGCGCGCGAGATGGTGACGCGCCCATCCTCGAGCGGCTGGCGCATGACTTCGAGGGTGGAGCGTTTGAACTCCGGCAGCTCGTCGAGAAATAAGACGCCGTGATGCGCGAGGCTGACCTCTCCGGGCGCAGGGGTGGCGGAGCCCCCGAGCAAGCCAACATCCGAGATGGTGTGATGGGGCGAGCGAAAAGGCCGGGTGGCGACGAAGGCCTGTTCGCTATTCAACATGCCCGCGATGCTGTGGATTTTTGTGCTCTCGATCGCTTCCTCGAGGGAGAGCGGCGGGATGATGGTGGCGATGCGTTTAGAGAGCATCGACTTTCCGGAGCCGGGCGGTCCGATCATAAGGATGTTATGGCCGCCGGCGACAGCCACCTCGACGGCACGCTTCACGTGCGCCTGGCCTTTGACGTCGGCGAAATCGACTTCGTAAGTCTGGTGCTGCGCGAAGAATTCGGTGAGATCGCCGCGGGTGGGCTGCAGCTCTGCTTCGCCGCGGAGAAAGGCAAAGGTCTGGCGAAGATTTTGCACGCCGTAGATATCGATCCCGGCCACCATGGCGGCTTCGCGCGCGTTTACCTCCGGCACAAAGAGGGCCTTTTTCCCGCGGCGGCGCGCTTCGATCGCGGCCGGCAGAACTCCGCGCACGGAACGGACCGCACCGCTCAGCGCCAGCTCGCCGACGAAGCTGTATTGCTCGAGCATCGGATCGTCGAACTCCTCGGCCGCGACGATCATGCCCAACGCGATCGGCAGGTCGAAGCTGGGCCCTTCTTTCTTGATGTCGGCCGGCGCGAGATTGATCGTGGTGCGGCCGTGTGGCCAATGGTAGCCGCTGTTCTGGATCGCGGTCGTGACCCGGTCGCGGCTCTCTTTCACTGCGGCATCAGGCAAGCCGACGATGATGATATTCGGATCGCCGCGGCCGGCATTGACCTCGATCTCGACCTCGTAGGCGTCGATCCCGTAAACGGCGGCCGAGTAAATCTTCGCCAACATGCGGGCGCGAAGTTGTCAAAAAACGGACGCGAGGCAAAGGTGCAAGTTCCATGAACACCGAATCCGCGCACTCTTCCGCTCCAAACCTGACGCAACGCCCACCCCGCAGCCCGCGCGTGCGCCTGGGCGGCTACGTGATGCTGGCCCGCATCGTCGATAAAGGCCGGGCCGAGCTGGCCGGCACAGCGGGCGAATACAAATACAACAACCCGATGGATCATCACTGGTTCCGCTTTACCGGGATCACGGCGGAGGCGCTGAAGGCGGAGCTGGCGACCGGCAAAGGGGACGGCGCGGTCCTGGCTTGGATCGAAGAGAACGCGCCGCAGAAGCCGACGCCGTGGGAGATCCAGCAGTGGAGCACCTATTTCAACGAGCGGGGGCCGGATGGCGATGTGGAAACGCTGGAATTTTTCGCCAAGCGGGTGGGCGATCTCAGCCCGACGCGCGAGGACGTGCGGACGTGGGCCGATTATCTCGACCTCGACGATCACGTGACTTTCGGGGGAAAACCGTAGGGCGCGGGGAAATCACCGGCGTCGAGGGCGGCGCGGAAATCGGCGGGCAAGGGCGCCTCGAAGTCGCGCCACTCTCCGCGCCGCGGGTGAGAAAACCCGAGCCGCCAGGCGTGCAGCATTTGCCGCGGGTAGCCTTGGGCCAGCTTCGGCGCGTAAACCTTGTCGCCTAACAATGGATTGCCGAGATGATGTAGGTGGACGCGGATCTGATGGGTGCGCCCGCTGTGCAAGATGCACTCGACGAGGCTCATCGTGTCGCGGGCGCCGATCACCCGATAATCGGTGAGCGCCGCGCGCCCCCGTGCGGATGACCGCGCGATGCTCATCCGCTGCCGCTGAACGGGATGCCGCTCGATCGGGGCATCGATGCTGCCGCTGGTTTGCCGTAACCGGCCGGCGACGAGGGCGAGGTAGATTTTCTGGACGGTGCGCGCCGCGAATTGTCGCGAGAGATCCTGGTGCGTGGCGTCGTTCTTCGCGACGACGAGGCAGCCGCTCGTCTCCTTATCGAGCCGGTGCACGATGCCGGGACGTTCCTTCCCGCCGATGCCGGAGAGCGTGCGGCAATGGCCGAGCAGCGCGTTGACGAGCGTGTGCTCGCGGTTCCCGGCACCGGGATGGACCACGAGACCGGCGGGCTTGTCGATCACGACCAGGTCGTCGTCTTCGAAGAGGACGGGGAACGGGATGGCCTCCGGCCTGGCGTCGATTTTCTCCACCGGCGGCACCGTTAGCTCAATCCGATCGCCGAGGCGGATCAGCTCGCGCGGGCGTGGGGTTGCGCCATTCAGCCTCACGAAACCGCCGGCGATCAGCGCCTGGAGGCGCGAACGGGAAAACTGCGCGAGCTCGAGCGCGAGAAATCGGTCGAGTCGCAGACCGGCGCGTTCGGGTGAGACCTCCAGCTCGATCATGGCGCCACCTTTTCTCGCTGTGCGGCTCCGAGTTTTCGTGCGAAAACGGGAGTGAGAATTCCCGTCCAACGATGTCCATGACCACGAGTGACGTGCCGCCCGAGACTTGCCCAAAATGTGGCACGCTGGTCGACGTGAGCCAGGCGGAACCGCTCGCGGCGATCGACTGCCCGGGATGCGGCGAGAAGATCCGGGTGCAGCCGGCGTTCGATAACTTTGTCGTGGTTGAGACGCTTGGCGCGGGCGGGATGGGCGCGGTTTATAAGGCGCGCGACACGCGGCTCGACCGGATGGTGGCGTTGAAGGTGCTCCGGCGCGAACTGAGCGCCGATCCCACGGAAGCCGCGCGGCTCGAGCAGGAGGCGCGCGTCACCGCCGCGGTAAATCATCCCAACGTCGTGCAGGTTTACTCGACCGGGACCGCGCACGGGCAAATCTATCTCGTGATGGAGCTGGTCGATCACGGCAGCCTCGACGACCTGATGGCGCAGCATGGCCGGCTGGCGGAATCCGATGTGCTGCGCGCCGGCATCCAGGTGGCGAAAGGATTGCAGGCGGCGCAGGCGAAAGGGCTCATTCACCGCGATGTGAAGCCGGCGAACATTCTGTTTGCTGACCGGGAAACGGCGAAGATCGGCGACTTCGGACTCGCGATCGTGGCCGAGCACCAGGCGGAAGCGCAGCATGAAATCTGGGGCACACCGTACTATGTCGCGCCGGAAAGATTAAACAACGAAGCGGAAGACTTCCGCAGCGACATCTACAGCCTGGGGGCGACGCTCTTTCACGCGCTCGCGGGGAAGCCGCCGATGGAAGGCGAGACAGTCTCGGCGTCGGAATTGCGGCAGTTAAAAAGTCATCCCCCCGACCTGCACGCGGTCGCGCCGGAAGTGTCGCGCGAGACGTCGAAGATCATCAACAAGATGCTGGCACTGAATCCGGCGAACCGTTTCACGTCTTACGCGCACCTGATCACGCAACTGGAACGCGCTGCGCGAATGTTGCCGGGTGACGACGGCGGGACGGCGAAAGGCGCGAAGCCGCGCTGGCTGCTCCCGGCGGCGCTGGTTGCGATCGCTCTGCTCGCAGGCGGCGGATATCTTTATTTGAAGTCGCGCCCGACGCCGCAACCGCATGCACCTGTCGCCGCGGCTAGCAACGTGGAAGACACCGCCGCGTTGCAGCGACGTTATGAGACCGCACGGCAGGAGCTGGTGGCGGAAAAATTCGATGCTGCGGCCACGGCGTTCGCCAAACTCGCGCAGGAGGCACACAGCCAGCCGCTGCTGAACTGGGTGCGGTTGCACGCGGGACTCGCGGAGATCTTGCGCGGAAAGCCCACGCCGGCGCGCGAACAGTTTCAGCAGATCGAGCGGGCCGGGGTTTATTCGACGGCGAAAGCCGACGCGCCGCTCGCGAACTTCTTCGTCGAAACAGCGCGAAAGCTGGCCGCTCCAGCCATGGTGCGTGGAGACGCTCTCGGCAAGATCGACCCGAAAAGCGCCGACGCCTTCGCGCTCTTTCTTTGCGGCCTCAAAGGCTGGCAGGCGAGCGACTTTGACGAGGCGAGCGCGCTGCTCGAGCGCTTCATGAGCAGCGAACCGGCGGGCGCGTTTGCCTGGATCGCGGAATACAAACCGCTGGCGCGCAAGTTCCTCGACGATCGCCGCGTCTACACGGAATGGAAGGCGACGCCACTGCGCACCGGCTCGACCGCCGAGCTGCGGACGGCTTTGGAAACAACGAAGACAGCGCAGAGCAAGCTGCAGATGCGCGGAGCATTGGCGGACGAGTTGAATAACCAGGCGAGGCGTCTCGCCTCCGAGCTCGACCTGCGCGAGAAGACGGAAAACATCGCACGCGAAAAAGAAAGGGAGCGACTGCTCGGGGCGGAATCGCCGGTTTGGGAAGCGGCGCTCGCGGAGGCTCACAAACGCATCGGCACCTATGATTTCAGCGGAGCGCTCGCGGCCATCAACGGGGCGAAGTTAACAGAGACATCACTCGTCGAAGCGCAGACCGCCGAGCGGAAGAAAGCCGTCTGGCTGGTGGAATGGAAGACACGGCTGCTAGCCGACCTGCGCAGCGGCACGTTCCGCGGCGCGGTCACGGTGGGCGTGACCACCTACCAAGGCGCCGCGACGGCGAGCGAGGCCGAGATCACGCTCCGCATACCGCCTTACGGAAGCGCACCGTTTGCCTGGACAAAGTTTCCGCTAGCCACACTGCTCTCGATGTCGACCGCGTTCATCCGCGCCGGCGCGGCCGATGCGGCCGACCGCGCGTGGCTTTCCGCGGTGTTCGCCAGCGCCACCGGACAGCAGGAGGCGGCGCGCGCCCTGGCGGAGGCCGCGGCGAAAGGGCGCTCGGAGTATGGCGCCGAAATCCCGCTCCTCCTCCCGCCGAATGGCTGACGATCCTGAGCCGGCGCCACACCGGCGGCGGCCCCGTTATCGCGGGAAAAATCCGCGGCGTTTCGAGGAGAAATACAAGGAGCACGAGCCGGAGCGTTACGCGGCGACGATCGCGCAGGTGCTCGCCTCCGGGAAGACTCCGGCGGGTTCGCACCGGCCGATCATGGTCGATGAAATCCTGGAGGTGCTCGCGCCCCAAGCAGGCGAGATCGCGGTCGACTGCACGCTCGGCTATGGCGGACATGCGGAGCAAATTCTGCCGCTGCTCCGGCCCGGTGGCCACTTGTTAGGCATCGACACGGACCCGCTGGAATTGCCAAGAACGGAAGCGCGCCTGCGGGCGCTCGGTTTCGGACCGGAGAGCTTCACCGCGCAGCGCAGCAACTTCGCCGGTTTGCCGCACGTGCTCGCGGCCGCTGGATTCGCGGGAGCTGATCTGGTGTTGGCGGATCTCGGCGTCTCCTCGATGCAGCTGGACGATCCCGCGCGCGGATTTTCCACGAAACAGGATGGACCACTCGACATGCGCATGAACCCCAAGCGCGGGCAGCCGGCCGGGGCGCTGCTGGAGAAACTGACCGCGGCCGAGCTGGCGGAGTTGCTGGTCGAGAACGCAGATGAGCCGCACGCCGCCAGGTTGGCCGAGAAGCTCGCGGGCAAAAATTTTGCGAGCACCACGCAATTCGCGAACGCGATCCGCACAGCTTTGCCGCGGGGAAAGGCTGAGGAGCGCGAGCTGAGCGTGCGGCGCGTCTTCCAGGCGCTGCGTGTCGCGGCAAACGACGAGTTCTCCGCGCTCGAGAGCTGGCTGCGCCATCTCCCGACGTGTCTCAATGGAGGCGGGCGCGTGGCGGTCCTCACCTTTCATTCCGGCGAAGATCGGCGCGTGAAAAAAGCCTTCGCCGCCGGTCTGCGCGACGGCGTTTACCGCGAGATCGCGACGGACGTTCTACGCCCATCGCCTCAGGAACGCCGCGCCAATCCGCGCTCTACCTCCGCCAAGGTCCGTTGGGCCCGGCGCCGCGAGGGGAAGTGAGGTCGGTTATGCGGGCGATGCGTCTCGCCGCGCGGCCAATCGCCGCCACCAGCGTCTCCGGCGTGGTTCCCTTTACGACGTGCTCGCAGCTGCAGAAACATCTTCACTCCGCGCGCGGTGGCGGAGTGATCTTCGACGACAAAGACGCACAATTTCGCGCCCGGTTTCTCGCTTTACGCGTGAGCGGCAGCGGCGGACGCGCCCCTTACGTGAAACCGATTGCCGACGCAGGGTGAAAGCGGCGATGCTGCGGAGATGGATCCCTTCCACACTGCTCTCGAAAGCGTGGTCGGCACGCTTGAGCAAATCCGCGCGGGCGGCGGGCGCTGGCCGCGCGCTTCGCGAAGTGCGCTGGCGGCTCTGCAGCGACCCGGGCTCCCTGGCGGAAAAGCGCCGGCTGCCGGAGTTCGGCCGGCCAGCAAAGCGGACCGGCTGGCGGAGGTGCGCGTGCGGGTGGCGGTTTGTGAATTATGCCCGCATCTCGCGAGCAGCCGCACGCAAATTGTCTTCGGGACGGGGAATCCGGACGCGGAGATTATGTTCATCGGCGAAGCGCCGGGCGCCGATGAGGATGCGCAGGGGGAGCCGTTCGTGGGCCGCGCCGGACAGCTGCTCACGAAAATCATCGCCGCGATGGGTTTCACACGCGACGAAGTTTACATCGCGAACGTGCTGAAATCGCGGCCTGACATGCCGCCGGGCGAGCCGGGAAATCGTCCGCCGAGCACGGAGGAGATGCAGAATTGCCTCCCTTTCCTGATCGAGCAGATCCGGATCGTGCAGCCAAAGGTCCTCGTCGCGCTAGGGGCCACCGCCGTGGAAGGATTGCTCGGGACGCGCGGCACGATGCGGGAACTGCGCGGGAAATGGCATTCGTTTGAAGCGACGCCGCTGATGATCACGTATCACCCATCGTATCTGCTGCGGAACCAGGCGCCGGCCGAGAAGCGGAAGGTCTGGGAAGATATGCTGCTCGTCCTGGAGCGAATCGAGCGCCCGATCAGCCAGAAGCAGCGCGATTATTTCCTCTAGGCGATTATCACGAAATCACGCGGCGAGCTGCGCAAAGAGCCTCCTCAGGACGCGAGGCGCCGCGAGCGTTGCGGACGCCTTCAGCAAAATCAGACGCACTTCTGCGCGTGGCACCTTCACCTTGTGTTCCAAGGCGAGCGGCCCGGCGTTCCGCAGCAACGCCAGCGTGCGCGCGCCGATGAGCGCCGGCAGCACCGTCGCCAGGCGCGCTCGCCAGGGCCTGATGGCACACGCATACTCGATTCCCGCGGCTATCCCCTGCTCCGCCCGTGCGCGCCGCGCCTGCAGGATCGCTTCCCCCTGAGCCGGGTAACGAAGCAAATCACCCGGCTGTAATCCGGCGCTTGCGAGATCCGTGAGTGGCAGATAGCACCGGCCCGCGCGCAGGTCCGCTCCGGCATCGCGCAAGATATTGATGAGCTGCAACCCTTTCCCATAGGCCACGCCTAACGAGAGCATCTCGTCGCGCGACCGGTGGCTGAAATTTGGCAGATGGCGGAAGCAGACGTGCGTCCAAAATTCACCGACGCAACCCGCCACCAGATACGTGTAGCGCTCCAATTCGCCGGCGGTCGCGAGAGCCGTCACGGTCCCGGGATTCGCGAAACGCTGCACGTCCAGCGTCTGGCCTTGGTTGATGTTGGCGAGCACCCGCTGGAGATCTTCACGGTCCGCCGCCGGCAGAGTGCGCAGCCACGAGAGGCACTGCGGGAGGGCGCGGATCAGCGCCCGCTCGGCGTCATCTCCTTGGCGCATGGCAAACTGCTCAAACGATTCGTCACCAGAGCGCCCCTGGAGCAACGCGGCCAGCCGAGCGAGTTCCGTCGCACGCACCCCGGCGCTGATTTCCGGGGTATCGGCGAGCGTGTCGGTCGCCCGGGCGAGCAGATAAGCGAGTGCGATCGGATCGCGCAGCGCGCGCGGCAGGAGCCGGATCGAAAGGTAAAACGAACGCGAGGTGCGGCGCAGAATCTCCCCGCGGAGCTGGGCGAGTGACTTCTGGTCGAGCGTGTTCAAGATTGGCGGGTGAATTCCGAGACGAGCGGCGGCAACGCATCTTCGCTGCTCCCATCGGCGCGTCCAACGGCTCCGATTCGGCACCTTTACCTGCACATCCCGTTCTGCGCGCGGATCTGCCCCTACTGCGCCTTCTACAAAGAACGGGCTGATCCGGCGCAAACCCGGCGATTTTGCGAGGCGTTATTGCGCGAGCTGTCGGATGTGAATCAGCGTTTCGCGCTGCAGCCGGAGACGATTTTTTTCGGCGGCGGAACACCAACTGCGCTTTCGACGGAGCAGCTGGAGATGTTATTGCGCGGCTTCCACGAGACGCTCGATCTCAGCGCGCTCACGGAATGGACGATCGAGGCGAACCCGGGCAGCGTGTCGCCGCGGAAGGCAACGCTGCTGCAGGAACTCGGTGTTACGCGGGTAAGCCTGGGCGTGCAATCGTGGGATGATTCGTTGCTGGCACTGCTTGGCCGCGAACACAATGCGGCGCAGGCGGAAGCTTCCTTCCACATTTTGCGGGGCGCGGGACTGACGAGCGTGAACATCGATCTGATGTTCGGGTTGCCCGGGCAATCGCTCGCGCAGTGGGAAAGCACGCTCGCGAAGACGGTCGCGCTGCAGCCGGATCACATCTCCGCTTACTGCCTTACCTACGAAGAGGACACGGAGTTTTTTCTGCGGCACGCTCGCGGCGAGTACCGGCAAGACAACGAGATTGACGCGCAGTTTTTCGAAACCACGATGCGCCTGCTGGAAGCGGCCGGTTACCGGCAGTACGAAATCTCGAACTACGCGCGGCCGCGTCACGAATCGGCGCACAACCGCGGCTACTGGGCGGGCGACGATTACCTGGGCGTCGGCCCGAGCGCTTTCTCCACGGTCGCCGCCGAGCGCTGGCAAAACGTGGCGGACTACCGCGTCTACAGCGATCGGGCGCTGGACGGAGATTCGGTTCTCACCGCACTCGAGCCGCTCTCGCCGGAAACAAAACGAAGCGAGCAAATCGCGCTCCTGCTCCGGACGCGCACTGGCATTCCCGCAGAGTGGCTCGCGGCCTGGCCTAACGAACGCGCGGAATTCATGGAACTCGGGCTGCTTTGCGAGGAACAGGAGCGGCTGCGGCTAACGACCAGGGGCAAGATGCTGGCGGATTCTGTCGCGGCGGCGTTCATCTAGCGGGCTGCTACAACACCGCGCCGTAACGGCGTTGCCGCTGACCGAACTCCTCTACCGCCGCGAACAAATCCTGCCGGGTGAACTCCGGCCAGAGCTTCGGCGTGACGTACATCTCGGTGTAGGAAAGCTGCCAGAGGAGGAAGTTCGAGAGCCGCATTTCACCGGAGGTGCGGATGAGCAAATCGGGGTCGGGGTAGTATCGGGTGTAAAGATGTTTGCTGAACATCTCCGGGTCGATCATGGCGCTGTCGATGTGCCCGGCTTCCACTTCGCGCAGCAGACTCTTGATCCCGTCGATGATTTCTAGGCGCGCCCCATAGCTCAGCGCCAGGATCAGGGTGAGGCCGTTGTTACCGGAGGTTTGCTCGATCGAGCGGTGCAGTTGCCGCTGGCAGGCCTCGGGTAAATCGGTCAGCCGCCCGATTGCCTGCAGTCGCACATTTTTCTCGAGCAACTCGGGCGTTTTCTCTTTCAGGAATTTCTCCAGCAGGTGCATGAGCGCGAAAACTTCGGCTTTCGGCCGCTGCCAGTTCTCCGCCGAAAACGCGTAGAGCGTAAGGAACTCGATCCGCAGATCGCCGCAGCCTTCCACGCACTCGCGAACGGCTTCCGCACCCTGTTCGTGCCCTTTGATGCGCGGCAGCCCGCGGTTTTTCGCCCAGCGTCCGTTCCCATCCATGATGATGGCGACGTGGCGCGGAACCGCTGTGGCAGGCTCGGGCATGCGACTACACCATGATCGTCTGTCCGCGGGCGGGACCGACGCTCACAATCGTCAGCCGGGCGCCGGTGAGTTCCGCAAGGCGCTGCACATAGGTGCGCGCAGGCGCGGGCAGTTCGCCGAACGTTTTCGCCCTTTCGGTCGAGGTTTTCCAGCCGCCTAACGACTCATAAATCGGCTCGCACTTTTCGAGCTGCGCGGCGTCCGCGGGCTGCACGTCGAGGCGTTTGCCATTCAATCTATATGCGACACAGACCCGAATCTGATCGACGGAATCAAGCCCATCGAGATTGGTAATCGCAAGCTCGTCGATGCCATTGATCATCCTGGCGTAACGCGCGGCGACTGCATCGAACCAGCCACAACGGCGCGGCCGGCCGGTGGTGGCGCCGAATTCCCGCCCCATCGCGTGCAGCATGTCGCCGAGCGCAGCATCTTCGGTGGGGAGCGACCCTTCCCCGACGCGGGTGGTGTAGGCCTTCACGACTCCGAGGACGACATCCATGCGATGCGGCGGAACGCCGGAACCGGTGCAGGCGCCACCCGCGGTGGTGTTCGACGATGTGACATACGGATAGGTGCCGTGATCGATGTCGAGAAATGTCCCCTGCGCGCCTTCGAAAAGGATCGACTTGTTTTTTTGCAACGCGCGATGGAGCCAGACGACGGTGTTCGCCACAAAGGGCCGCAGTTTTTCACCGGCCTCCAGATAGGCGCGGTTCACCTCCGCGAAGCTGATCGACTTCGCGCCGAGCGCCTTCAGGATGCTGTTGTTCTCGCGGATTTTGGCGCGCAATTTTTCCGAAAAAACGTCCGGCTGCACCAGGTCGGACATGCGCAAACCAGTGCGAGCCGCCTTATCGCCGTAGGCCGGTCCAATGCCGCGCTTGGTGGTGCCGATTCTGGCGCGGCCTTTCAGAACCTCACGCTGCTCGTCGAGCACTCGGTGATACGGCAGCACGAGATGCGCGCAATCGCTGATGAGCAGATTTTTGCCAATCGCGATGCCGATTTTCTCCAGCCCCTCGAGCTCGGCGACGAGCGCCAGCGGATCGATCACGACGCCATTGCCGATGACGCAGGTCTTGCCGCGCCGCAGGATGCCCGATGGAATCAGATGCAGCACGTAAGTGGTGCCGCGATGCACAATGGTGTGCCCGGCGTTGTTGCCGCCCTGGCTCCGCACCACCACGTCAGCCTGCGCCGTCAGCACGTCGATGATCTTGCCCTTGCCTTCATCGCCCCACTGCGCCCCGACGAGAATCGTGTTCGCCATCCCGCCGGAGAGATAGACAACAAATCGTTCCGGCGCAATGCAGATGGAGCGTTGCCGCCCCGGCCGGCCCGCGAAAAAAAGATTGCCAGCCGCCTAACGAGAACTCAATCTGCGGCGCATGCGCACTATTCTCCTCATCATTCTGGTTCTGCTGCTGATCGGATCTCTGCCGACCTGGGGCTATAGCTCCGGCTGGGGCACGGGCTACTATCCCGCGGGCGGATTGATCCTCCTGATCATCCTGGTTTTCTTCCTCCTGGGACGCGGCATTTAGCGGCGGGGGCCCGGGGCGCCCTCCTGCTCCTGCTCCTACTCGTGATCGTGCTCGTAATCGACCGAGGCTCACCGAATCGGTCCCGATTATGAGCACGAGCGCAGCCCGCGGGATCAGACGAGACCGCGCGCGAGCAGGATCAAGAGCGCGAGGCCGACGACGATCCGGTAGACTGCGAACGGCACGAAGCCGCGCGAGCGGACCCAGCGCATAAACCATGCGACGACCGCGAGCGCGACGAGGAACGAGATCAGAAAGCCGATCGCGAGCACGACCCAGTTGTGGCTCGTCATAACCAGCGGCGCCAGGCCTGCCTCAGCGGCAGGATCGTGCCGGTGCGGTCTGATTGTTTTTAGCAGGTCGTAACCGGTCGCCACGACCATCGTGGGGATCGAGAGGAAGAAGGAAAACTCGAGTGCGGCCGCGCGCGTCAGGCCGGCGGTCTGGCCGGCAGCGATGGTGCACATCGAGCGCGAGGTCCCGGGAAAGACGGCGGAAAGGATTTGGACCGCACCGATCCAGATGGCGCGCGGTAGGTCCATCCCTTCCAACCGCTCAATCTTCGGCCGTCGGCAGAGCGCATCCACGACCCACATGACGATACCGCCAATCAGCAGTGCCCAGGCCATGACGTGGAGGTTTTCGAGGTTCTGACCGATCTGCTTCTTGAGCAGAAACGCCGGCACCGCCGTGACGACAAACGCGATCAAGACCAAGCTGAGAGGATGAGTGAAAACGTTGCGATCGCCCCGATCTCCGCGCGGAAAGGTCGAGATGAAATGGAGAAGCGGCGTGCGGAAATAAACCGGCAGGGCCAGGATTGCGCCAAGCTGGATCACGATGCTGTACATCTTCCAGAAGCTGTCCGAGAGATCGAGGTGCAGGAGGGCTTCCGTGATCCGCAGATGGGCGGTCGAGCTGATCGGCAGGAACTCGGTAACGCCTTCGATTACGCCGAGCAAAACAGAGAGGAGGTAGTCGTTCATGCCTTCTGCGGCGCATAGTAGGAGCGCGGGTGCAAAGCGCAAGGCGCATCCGGTGATGCGGGCCGCAGGTGGCAAGTTTCACTACAAAGCGCCGGCATCTCTGCTACTTTGTGCGCCCCCGCCAGCAGGGAGGGGAAACAGGCCTTATGTATGATTATTTGATCGTTGGCGCAGGCTACGCGGGAAGCGTCCTGGCAGAACGACTGGCGCGCGACGCCGGGAGGAAGGTGCTGATCGTTGACCGACGGCCGCACATTGCAGGGAACGCCTACGACCATCTCGATGCGGCCGGTGTGCTTGTGCACAAGTACGGGCCGCACATCTTTCATACGAATTCACTCGAGGTCTTCGATTACCTCTCGCAATTCACCGAATGGCGGAAATTCGAGCACCGCGTCCTGGCCTTGGTCGACGGCAGGCTGCTGCCCATTCCGATCAATCTCGACACGGTGAACGAGTTGTACGGGATGGATCTCGACTCCGCCGGGCTGGAGAAATTCTTCGCCTCTGTCGCGGAGAAAGTGGAGAACATCCGCACCTCCGAGGATGTCGTGGTGAGCACCGTCGGGCGCGATCTTTACGAGAAATTCTTCCGCGGCTACACCCGGAAACAATGGGGTTTGGATCCCTCGGAACTGAGCTCGCAGGTCACGGCCCGCATCCCGACCCGCACCAACCGGGACGCGCGCTATTTCGGCGACACCTACCAATCGATGCCGCTGCACGGTTTCACGCGCATGTTCGAAAACATGCTCGATCATGAAAACATCACGGTCCAGCTGAGCACCGACTATCGCGACATCAAAGACTCCGTCCCGTATCGGGAAATGATCTATACCGGGCCGATTGACGATTACTTTGATTTCCGTTTCGGAAAACTGCCCTACCGCTCACTCGAGTTTCGACATGAGACCCACGACAAGCCGGTTTTCCAGTCCGTGCCGGTGGTAAACTATCCAAACGACCACGAATACACGCGGATTACCGAGTTTAAGTATCTGACCGGGCAGGAGCACGAGAAGACCAGCATCGTGTATGAATACCCGCGGGCGGAAGGCGACCCCTATTACCCGATCCCGCGGCCGCAAAACGCGGAACTGAACAGCAAATACCAGGCACTCGTAAATGACACGCCCGGCTTGCATTTCGTCGGCCGCCTCGCCTCCTACAAGTACTACAACATGGACCAAGTCGTCGCCCAGGCGTTGACGCTCTACAAGAAGCTCCGCGCCGGCCACGCGCTCGCCCAAACGTCCGCTGCGGTCGGTACCCTCTAGTGCTCGGCTGCGTCGAGTGCTGCCGTTTCCGCGTCCACCATCTCACGCACGAGATCCGCGAAGCCAATCTGGGCACTCCAGCCGAACGCGCGCTTGATCTTCTCGGGGCTTCCAACGAGGCGCACGGGCTCAGCCGGTCGCTCAAACGAGCGGTCGGAGCTCACGTACCGCTCCCACGGCAGATCGATCACTGCGAACGCCGCCTCCACAAAGTCCCGCACCGAATGCGTTTTCCCGGTCGCGACGATGTAATCGTCCGCGGTTTCCTGCTGCATCATCAGCCACATCGCATGGACATATTCCCGCGCGTGGCCCCAATCGCGCCGGCTCTCGAGGCTGCCAAGCACCAGCTCGTTCTCGAGCCCCCGCGCGATTCGTGCCGCCGCGCGGGCGATTTTGCGCGTCACGAAGTTTTCTCCGCGCCGCGGCGACTCGTGGTTGTAGAGAATGCCGTTGCAGACAAAGAGCTTGTAGGAATTCCGATAAACGCGCGCCATCTGGGTGGCAAACGCCTTGGCGCAGCCATACGGATTCGCTGGCCGAAAGGGCGTCTCCTCGGTCTGCGGCGACTCCGTCGCGGCGCCGAAAATCTCCGAACTCGAGGCATGGTAGAACTTCACCGGCTGCTTCTGGTCGCGACAAATCTCGAGCAGTCTCAAGGTTGCCATCCCCACTTCCTCGCAGGTGGACTCCGGGATGTCGAAACTCAAGCCGACGTGGCTTTGCCCCGCGAGATGGTAAACCTCGGCGGGTTCCACCTGCGCGAAGATGCGGCGCAAGGTGGTGCCATCGGTGAGATCGCCATAGTTCAGGAAGAGCCGCTTCCCGTAAATCTCCGGATTGGAGCGCAGATGCTCGATCCGCGAGCGGGTCAGATTGCTCGTGCGCCTAACGACACCATGGACCGTGTAGCCCTTCTCGAGGAGCAGCTCCGCGAGATAGGAGCCGTCCTGGCCGGTGATGCCAGTGATAAGAGCAACGCGAGGTTCGCCGGACGGCATAAGCGGCCTAATTGTTCTGCCACGCGGCCGAAGCGCAAGGCGATTCCACTGCGACCGCCGCGCGCGTGCGGCGATGCGTCACCGCGATCGGACTCCCGCGCAGTCGTGATGCCAATTGCGCCGGGAGAGCGAGCGAACTAATTTCGTGCGCGGCGCGTCCAGCAATCACCATGGCCATTCGCATCCTCGTTACCGGCGGCACCTTCGATAAGGAATACGACGAGCTGACGGGGCAGCTTTTCTTCAAGGACACGCATATTGGAGAAATGCTGCGGCTGGGCCGTTCGCGTGTCGACGTCTCTCTGCGCACCGTGATGATGATCGACAGCCTCGAAATGACCGCCGCGGATCGCGCGCTCATCGTGCAAAATTGCACTCAATGTGTTGAAGATCGCATCGTGGTGACACACGGCACCGACACTATGACGGAAACCGCAGCGGCGATTGCCGCAGGTCTGGGGGCCAAGACCGTCGTCCTGACCGGCGCGATGATTCCCTATGCTTTCGGCAGCTCCGACGGACTTTTCAACCTCGGCAGCGCGATTTCCTTTGTGCAGGTGCTGCCGCCAGGGGTCTATATCGCGATGAACGGAAAGTGCTTTCCATGGGATGCGGTGCAGAAAAACCGGGCGCGGGGAGAGTTTGAGGACCTCTAAACGGCACCGGGCCCTCCCCTTGTCACTCCACAACTCGCGTGGGGGAGGTTCTGCCTCTCGCCGTCTTGACAAGCCGCTGCCCAACCCTAGGGTAGCCGCTCTTCGCTTGCCGCGGCGGCGACTTTGCCTATGAAACGCACCTTACAGCGCTCGAAGCGCACCCGGAAAAATCAGCACGGTTTTCGCGCGCGCATGAGCACCAAGGCGGGCCGCGCCTGTCTGGCGCGGCGTCGGCAGCGTGGTCGTAAACGTCTGCTGCCAAAGGGCGCAGAGGTGCACTACGCGCGGCACACGCAGTCGTAATCCCGCTCGCTCCCTGCTCCTGAGGAGGTCAGCGCTGCAGTGCCCGCAGCGGGCCGGCGTAGCCGGTCAACTCCAGATAGCCGCGACCTTTGATCGCCGCACCTGCGCGCGTGCCGCTCACGTCGACCGCGCCTTCCCAATACGCGAGCGGTAGCAGTGCGAGCTCTTGGTTTGCCAGCGCCGCCCGCACCTCCAGCCCCAGCTGGTGCGCCGGGATCTCAATCCGCCAGCCGATCGGGTAACGCGCCCCCGTCTTCCCGCTCTTCCAGTAGTCGACCGGCGTCATCCGGAAGTCCGCGCTGCGCAGATGAATCGTCGCGCCCTCCGCCGCCACCAGCGTGCCGCTGGAACTCGGGTCCGCGGCGCCGTTCTCGAGCCGCATCTGATACAGCATCAACTCCGTGCCATCATCGAAATGGACGGAGAGCCAATCCCAACCCACCTGCTCGGCGGCAAGCTGGTTGGTCGCCCATTCGTGGTCGAACCAACTGTCGCCCCGCACCGCGAAGTTCCTCCCCCCCAGCCTCAGCTCGCCTGCACTCGTTAGGCGCGTGAGCGAGTAGTAATGCGAGGCGTGCCCGGCACCGGCGGCCTTTTCGCTGATCCCCTGCTCTCCATGAATCACCGGTGGCTTCGCAGAGGTAAGCCGCAGATCGACCGATGCTTCCTTCGTCTCGGCGGTGAGATGCCAGGCACCGCTCGGCTCCGTTTCCAGCTTCCAGGAGTCGATCCAGGACAGCCGCGCGCCGCCATCGAAACCCGCCTCGCCAAACGCGCCTCGGCTCGACTTCTGTTGAAAAACAAATCGTGCGCCGTCGACGTCGGTGACGGCGAAGTGCGCGAACTTTAAATCGTCGACCACAAAGCGCGACAACCCCACGGCACGTTCCGCGGGCGGACGGATGCCCTGACGGAAAAATGTCAGCTCATAACCAAAACGCCGGCCTTCTGCGTCCGCGAGATTGCCGGTGAAGTACCACCACTCCGTTTTGAACTCCGGGTGGGCGTGATGATCTCGCGGAAATTCATATTGCCAGCCCGGCTCCGCGTTCTGCCAATTAGCCGCCATCAGGAGCAGGGCGATCAAAAATGTGAGGCGCACGGCGATTATTCCTCCCGGAGCGCTTCCGCGACGATCACTCGCCCTGCGCGCCACGCCGGAAGAATCCCAGCGAGGACCGCCGCCGCGATGATCCAAAGCGGCGTCAACGCGAGCGATCCCCAGGGGAAGGCAAGCTGAATCGTCCAGCCAAAGAAAGCGCGATTGATCACACCGGTCAGCACATAAGAGAGGCAAATGCCGGAGGCGAGCCCGACGACGGCGGCGAGCAACCCGAGCATCGCCGCTTCCCACAGCAGCAGCTTGCGCAACTGCGGCACGCTCGCGCCGATCGCCCGCAGCATCCCGAGTTCGCGCGAACGTTCGGTGATGAGCGTGGTCAGCGTGAGGCAAATTCCCACCACCGCCACGAGCACTGCAATCGTCCGCAATACGTAGGTGACCGCAAACGTCTGGTCGAAAATCTCAAAAATGCGCACCCGCAGTGCGCCATTGGAAAGCATCATGAATTGGCCGGTACGGCTGAACTCCGCGCGAAAAGCGGCTGTCACTCCCTCCGCCGATGCGCCCGGTTGCAGATAGACCGCGAGGCTGTTCACCCGGTCGTCATGCCAGATCGGCTGGAAGGTTTTCGTGCTCATGAAGACCACGCCCTGGTCGCGCGTGTAATCGTAAAAGGTTCCGGCAATCGGAAATCGCCGGGGACCTTCCGGTGTCGTGAGTTCGAGCATCTCTCCTTCCCGCACGTGGTGCCGTCGCGTGAAGCTCTCTGACACGAGCACGCATGGCTCATCGTAAAACCGGCGCATGATCGCAATCCCATCGCCGCGCAGGAAACGCAGGCGACGTTGATCCGCCCCACGCACGACCGCCACCGCGATCGTTTTGTCGCCCAGCGGCAACCTCAACTCCCGAAAAGTGTCGACCGCCGCCACGGCTGCTTGTCGCTCGAGGAACGCAATCGCCGCCGGCGGGATGAAGGACGTCGGCCCGACCACCTCATTCGACGCGGGTGCGATAAACAAATCCGCCACAAGGGTCTGATCGATCCACGATTCGACCGTGCGCCGGAACGAAAACACCATCACGCTCACCCCGATCGCCATCGCCACGGCCGCCGCCAGAGCCGCGATCGTCACGGAGTTGCGCACCAGCGAGCGCGAGAGATTGGCGGCGGCCAACGCCACTTCTACCGCCCGCGCGCCGGCCGGCCGCAGGGCTTTGCCCATCGAGTGGCTGAAACGCAGCGCGACGGCCGGCACCAACAGCGAAAAACCGAGCAACACGAAAAACGCCGCCGCAAATCCGATCCACGGCGGCCCGGTCCAGAGCGCGAGGCACGAGCAGAGCGCCGCGAGCAGGAGCGCCATGGCGCCAGCGAACGTCCAGCGCGGCGACAGATGAGCCGATTGCTCGATGATCGATCCCGCTCGCAAGGCGCGCACCGGCTCCATCTTCGCAGCGGCGGCCGCGGGCAGCCACGCCGCCACGATCACCGAGCCAATTCCAAGCACCGCCGCGGTTCCAAACATCCACGGCGTCAGCGCGACGCTGCGGACGCTCAGCAGCACATAAAGCGACGAAATGGTGCGCGACACCGTGCCCACGAGCACTTGCGCCAGCAGCACCCCGCCGCCCAGCCCCACCACGGCGCCAATCGTTCCCAGCAGCACGGCTTCGCTTAGAAAAAGGGCTCGCACCTCGTGCCGCGTCACGCCTAACGAACGCATGATTCCGATCTCGCTCCGCCGCCTTACGACCGAGGCGGAGACGGTATTGTAAATCAGGAACATGCCGACCAACAGCGAAACGAGACTCATTGCCGTCAGGTTTAATTGAAATCCGGCGAGCATGTTGGCGACCTGCTCACCCCGTTGCGCCGGGGTCGCAACGGTCGCGTCCGGCGGCACGAGCGGCCGCAAATGCGCGATGACGGTCTGCGCGGGAGCGTCCGTTTGGAGTTGGATGGAATCGAGGCGCCCGCGCTTTCCAAATAGTTCCTGTGCCCAGCCAATGTCCATCGCGGCAAAATGCAGATCGAGCGATGCAGCGCCGTCCGTCCGCATCAAAAAGCCGATCCGCAGCTCGCGGTCGGCGCCATTCACCTGCGCGCGGAGGCGATCGCCGGGCTTAAGCTGATGCAGCTCTGCGAACCCTTCCGAAATCGCGATCACCCCCGGATCGCGCAGCCAGCTCTGCACATCGAACTGCTGCGACCCGGCCGCAAAGTCGCTGAGGGCAAAGGTGCGGAACGGCACATTTGTAAAGAGATCGATCCCGAGCACCTGCAAATATTCGCCGGGCAGATCGGGCAAAGTGACAATCCCGCGCACGAGCGGGGTCGCGGCGGAGACGCCCTCCTGCTGCGCGACCTTCGGCAAAAGCTTATCTGGCAATCCGCTAGCCGACCCGGTGATTTGCAGCGCCGCCTTACCCGCAACGATGTCGACGGTCGCGGCAAAGGCGCGGTTCGCGCTGTGGTTCGCAATCTGAATCGCGAGGTAAACCCCGACGCCGAGCGCGACGCTCAGCACGTTGAGCAGCGCGAGCAGCCGATGCCGCGCGACATAACGAAGCACGTGCCAGCGAAAGAGGCGCAGGTATGGCGAAGTCACGGGAGCTTGACTCGCATGAAGGCGCGAGGAGTCAAAATTGGCCGTGTCCTGCCGAATAACCGCAGATATGCAAGCTCCCTCCGAACGTGTAACAAGTGCGGGGTGCAGAGCGATGATGATGGCGTGGCGGAGGCAGTCGCGCGGCTTCAGCAGGTGTGGGAGCACCACGCACAGGATGATCCGCTGTGGGCGATCCTCTCGGCCCCTCGCAAACGAGGGGGCAAATGGGATCTCGATGAGTTCCTCGCCACTGGCGAACACGAAATCGCCACACTGTTGCAGACGCTCGCCTTTCACGAGGTCACCGTCGATTACAGCGCCGCGCTGGATTTCGGCTGCGGCGTCGGCCGTCTAAGCCAGGCTCTCGCGCGGCGCTTTGACCGGGTTTGCGGCGTCGACATTTCTCCCACGATGATCGAGAACGCGCAGAAGCTGAATCGGCACGGTGATAAATGCCGCTATTTCCTCAATCCGAACGAGCACCTGCAGCTTTTCCCCGATGGGCAATTCACGTTCATTTATTCGAACGTGGTCCTGCAGCACATCCCGCCACAGATCAGTCGCGCCTACCTCGCAGAATTTGCGCGGCTTGCCCGGCCCGGTGGCTTGGTGGTGTTTCAGCTGCCAAGCCGGATCAAAGTCGAGCAAGGACTCCCCCACGAGGCCTGCTCCGCGGCTATCACCTGCCCTCCTGGGCTGCGCAGCTGGCCGGGCGGCATTCACGCGACTCTGGAGGTGACGGTGCAAAACGTCAGTCGGGAGGCATGGCACTTCGATGAGCATCGTCCGCTCATGCTGGGAAATCACTGGCTCGATGAAAGTGGCGCGATCCTGCGCCTCGACGATGGTCGCACCGTGCTGCCGAACGATCTGGGCGCGGGTGCCAGCGCAGATCTCGTCCTGGAGGTGACCACCCCGCCGTCGGCTGGAAGTTACATTCTGGAGCTTGATCTTGTGCAGGAGGGCGTCGCGTGGTTCGGGAATAGAGGCTCGCCGACGTGGCGCGCCCCCGTGCGGGTGCTTCCCGACGCCAATTCCGGGAACGCGCCTCGCCCAGCGGCAAGCGCGCGATCGAAAAGCATCGCCCCCGTGCCGCCGCCGGTTTTTGAAAACTTCAGCATGCACGTCATCCCGCGCTCGGAAGTGCTGCGGCTCTTGCAGCCGCTGGGCCTGCGATTGGAATTTATCTACGAGTCCGAAAACAGCGGTCCCGGGTTCCAAAGCTATGTTTATTTCATGCGAAAGGCGCAGCGCGCTTCCTGAAGCGGGGGCACAATTCGAAGATGCCCGCCCACCGCAGAGCCAGCGATTTTGCGATTGCGGAACAGCGCTTCTGCAGCAACGTTCCCGCTCGCGATTGCTTGCGCCTGACGCGAAGGGCGGCGGCCGGCAGTCGAACCGGGAAATTTCAAGCACCGCTAGCTCAATTGGCAGAGCAGCTGACTCTTAATCAGCGGGTTGTTGGTTCGATTCCAACGCGGTGCACGTCCTCAACGGGTGGAGCGCGAGAACGCCCGACTTACAATACCTCGCTCAGCCAGGAGCATCATGATCGAGACGAGCAACCCTGAGATCGACGTCAATGAACTGATGGAACAGATTCGTCGCGAGGCGGCCAAAATTCAGGTGCGCGAGCACCGCCCCCTTGCACCTCCTCGCACGCCGGAGCGCGGGAGCAGGCCTCTACCGCCCATCCCGCGCGTGGAGATGCCGCCGGCGGTCGGTCTCTCGCAGCCGATCACGGCGAATAAGGAGCGTCTCGAACGGGCCCTGGGCAAGGCACGACAGATGATCGAGGTCAGCTCGAGCATACCAAAATTCCTGCGCGGTTTGTTCCGGCGTCAGGGTGGGTTTAATCGCTCGGTCCTGGATTCGCTGAGCATCCTCACCAAGACGAACCTGCAGCTCCAGAAGCGAGTGCAGGAGCTAATGGTGGTAGCCGGGCAGCAGAATGAATGGATGCGAAATTTCGCGGGACAGGGGCATGGGATGACCACATGGATGCATTCCGCTGGGGCGCTCGTTTCCAGCATTCCGACGTTGACCGAAACCGCCGCGCAACTGGAGGCCAGGCTCTCCGAGACGGATCATCTCGATCGGCTGCGCGAAACTTCCGAAAGACAGGGCGAACACTTGCGCAATCTGCAGGTCCAGATGGATCGGCAGAGGGACGCGTCGCGTGGACTGCGAAGCGATCTTGACGCGACTGGCGAACACCTGCGCAATCTTCAGGTGCAGATGGACGGGGCGCGAGGCTTGCGAAGCGATCTTGACCTGGCCGGTGAACACCTGCGGAACCTGCAGGCGGCCTTCGATACCGCAGGCGAACACCTGCGCAATCTTCAGGGAGAAGCTGCGCGCCATGAACAGCGCATCGCTCATTTGCTACAGATGGCGCAGGACCACGCAATCTCGCGCGCAGAATTGCAAGCGCATGTGAACCACTTCAGTGACCTGCGGCAATCGCTCACGCGGCTTGAAGAACGGCAGGCGGATGATGCGATCTTCATCAAAGGCGAGTTGTCTCGGCACGGCACCTGGCTGCAGCGGAACTCCGGGCTCAGCAGTCTCGGGACGGCACCTGCTCCCATCGAAACCGAAGGGTCGCTCGCGCCTTCGGATCGTCTCGATTCGTTCTACCTTAGCTTTGAGAATCGCTTCCGCGGCGAGCGTGCCGAGATCAAAAACCGAGTTCGCTTCTATTTGCCAATCCTCGCCGAGGCGAACGCGGGCACGTCCGGGCGTCCGATCCTGGATGTAGGCTGCGGGCGTGGTGAATGGCTGGAGTTACTGCATGAAACCGGGCTCGAGGCAGAGGGCGTCGATCTGAATCGCGCGATGGTGGCCCAGTGTGAACAGCGCAAGCTACGGGCGACATATGCCGATGCCCTCCAGCATCTTCGTTCGCTGGGAGATGCGAGCCTCGGTGCTGTTACCGGGTTTCACATTATCGAACACCTGCCGCTCGCGGCCCTGATGGACCTCTTCGCGGAAGCGCGTCGTGTCTTACAGCCGGGCGGTCTCGCCATCTTCGAGTCGCCCAATTGCAAGAATCTCACGGTCGGCGCGTGCAACTTCAATATCGATCCCACCCATCGAAATCCTGTCTTTCCCGAGACTGCGCAGTTCATGCTCGAGACGCACGGCTTCGAGCAGGTTCATTTGGAATACCTCGCGCCCGCGGACCGGACGCCGTTCGCCGAAAACGATGCGAACTCCGCCGTGCTCACGGCTCTGCTCTACGGCCCGCAGGATTTCGCCGTCATCGCGCGGAAGCCGCTCGAGGGATGAAGGTGGCGTTGGTGATTCCATGGTTCGGCCGCGACCTGAAAGGTGGCGCTGAACAGCAGGCGTGGCAGATCGCGACGCGACTCGCCGCGCGTGGGCACCAGCTGGAGGTGCTCACGACTTGCTCGCGCTCGCACCATCATGATTGGGCCACGAATCACCTGCCGCCGGGCGCGAAAGTGGAGGCGGAGGGATTCACCATCCGGCGTTTTCGGGTGGAGGAGCGGGATCGGCAGGAGTTCGATCGTGTCTGCGGCGCGTTGCTGCAGCTGCCGGCCGAGAAATTGAAAGCCGGTGTCCCACCGGTGCCGCCGGAGGATTCCCGCATCTTCGCGAACGAGCTGATTAAATCTGGTGAGCTGCTCGAGTTTCTGCAGCGGGAGAAGGAGCAGTACGATTGGTTCCTGTTCATGCCATATCTTTACGGTCCGGTGCTGAACGGTGTCGCCATCGTGCGTGAACGCGCAGCATTGCAGCCGTGCCTGCACGATGAGTCTTACGCATACCTTCCGGAGGTGGCGGAGGCGTTCTCGCACGCCGGGCTGCTGTTGTTCAACAGCGAAGGCGAACAGGAGCTGGCGCAGCGACTTTTCGGGCCAGGGATCTGGCCAAAGTCGCGCCTGGTCGGTGAAGGCGTGGAAGTGGAGGCGAGCATTGGTCCGGCCTCGGCACGCAATGGCGCCGCCCCCGATCCATTCGTGCTCTATCTCGGCCGCAAAGATCCGGGCAAAAACGTGCCGCTGCTTGTGAGTGCGTTCCGCCGTTTCCGGGCGGTGCGGCCAAATTCAAAACTGCGTCTGCTGCTCGCGGGCAACGGCTCCGCTGACCTTCGCGGGGAAGACACCGGCCGCGCGGAGGATCTCGGCCTCGTCTCCGAGGAACGCAAAGCCGAGCTGCTCCGGGATTGTGCCGCGTTGTTCCAGCCGAGCCAGAACGAGAGTTTCTCGCGCGTCATCATGGAGGCGTGGGCGCACGGGAAGCCGGTGGCGGCGCACGCCTCGTGTTTGGCGACCGCAGTGGCAGTGGAGCGGGCGAACGGCGGCTGGCTCGCGGGGGACGAAGCGGAGTGGGCGGAGCTGTTTGTGACGGTGGCGCGGAGCCGCCCGCAGGAGCTGGCGGCGCTTGGCTCTCGGGGGCAGCGGTATGCGGAGAACATCGCCGACTGGCACAAGGTGATGGAGCGCTATGAGGAGGCGTTCCAGAAGCAGTCGCCTCGAAATGCCGCTAAACCTCAGCGCATGCCGGGAGCCGGCAGGAAGATCAACCAGTTCCTGCCGAACCTGTCCTATGGCGATGCGATCTCGAATGAGGCTCTCTGGATCCGAAATCACCTCCGTAGCCGCGGCTTCCAGTCCGAGATTTTCGTCCGTTTCATCGATCCGCGGGTAGGACACGAATGCCACGTTTTAAATCCGGAGGCGCTCGCCGCCTCGGACGCTGCGATTTACCACCACAGCATCGGGAGCGAAATCACACCGCATTTATTGAGCTACAGCGGACCGAAGGCGCTGATCTATCACAACATCACGCCAGCGGAATTCTTCGCGCCGTTCCGGCCGGACCTGGTGCCGATTCTGCAGAAAGGACGCGATGAATTGGCGGAGATTGCCCCGCAATTCCCGGTTTCATACGGTGACTCCCGCTACAATGCGCACGAGCTCCGTCATAGCGGATTTCGGGACCCGGGCGTCTTACCCATCGCGATCAGTCCTGAGCATTGGGATACTGCCCCGGATGAGCAGCTGATGGCCAAGCTCCAGGACGGACGAACGAACCTGCTTTTCGTGGGACGCATTGCGCCAAATAAAAGGCAGGACGATCTGTTGCGCGCCTTCGACCATTACCTGGATCTCGAGCCGGAGGCGCGTCTTTGTCTAATCGGCAAGGCGGACGATGGAGATCCCTATGCGCATCATTTGTCTTCGATACTCGAGGAGCGCAGCCTTGTAGACTCTGTGATCATGTGTGGGAGCGTCACCGATCGCGAGCTCCAGGCTTACTACCGCACCGCCCACCTTTTCTGGTCGATGTCCGAGCACGAGGGCTTCTGTGTGCCGCTGGTCGAGGCGATGTGGTTCAATCTGCCCGTGCTTGCCTTCCGCTCCTCCGCGGTGCCTGAAACGTTAGGCAAGGGCGGACTGCTCTTCAACGACAAAAGCGACCTGCGCGAAGCAGCCGCGGCAGCATACCTCCTCCGGCATGATGAACATTTGCGTGCGAGCGTCCTCAAGTGTCAACGCGAACAACGAGAAACGTATCTACCGCGGAACGTCCGGCCGGTGCTTGACTCACTCGTGGAAGAACTTCTTGCCCCCAGCGACTCCGCCTGCAGTCGCCCTGCGGTCAATCGCTCGTGAGACTCCTCGCTCGCTGCTCTTCCTCACCGGTCTGCATTGGCCGGACCGTGCCGCGCTCTTATTCCAACCGGAGCGGCCTGGACACCGCTGCCCATCATCTCTGCTAGTTTGAAAGTTGCCTTTGTCGTGCAGCGGTGCGGCGCCGAGGTGAACGGCGGAGCCGAAGCTCTTTGCTTGCAGGTCGCGCACCGAATGCGGCAGCACTGGGACGTCGAGATTCTCACCACGTGCGCTTTAGACTACGTGCGCTGGGAGAATCATTATCCCGCCGGAGAAGAGGTGGTCGGCAGTGTCACGATTCGGCGTTTCGAGGTCGACGAGCCGCGGGATACGAAGGCGTTCGATGCGCTCTCTGGACGACTGGTAGCTAAAGGACGCGCAGCGACGCTCCAGGAACAGGAGGATTGGATGCGGGCGCAGGGGCCTGTCTCGACCAAACTGCTGGAGCATCTGCAAGCCAGGAAAGACACCTACGACGCGTTCCTCTTCTTCGGATATCTATACGCCACCACTTATTTCGGGCTCCCATTGGTGAAGGAAAAGGCGCTCCTTGCCCCCCTCGGGCATGATGAATGGCCGATTCACCTCTCGATGTGGGACGACCTGTTCGCAGCGGCACGAGGCTATGTTTTTCAAACTTTGGAGGAGCTGGAATTCCTGCGCACCAGATTCCCCCAGCTTGCCTTGGGAGGGCCGGTGGCCGGCATCGGCGTGGACATGCCGGAGCGGCTGGAGCCGGAGAAATTTCGCACGGCGTATCAGCTCGGCTCTCCGTTCGTCCTCTTCTTCGGGCGCATCGATGCATCGAAGGGTTGCGACCAGATGTTCGAATGGTTCATGTCACGGGAAACCAGGCGCGAAGCTCCGTTGAAGCTCGTCGTGATCGGGCGAGAGGTTCTCCCCGTGCCTTTCCACGATAACATCATCTATCCCGGTTTCGTCTCCGAGGAGGAGAAGTGGAATGCTCTCGCCGCGTGTGATTGGATGCTGCTGCCATCCAAGTACGAAAGCTTGTCGATTTCGCTCTTGGAAACCTGGGCCACCGGCCGCCCGGCGATCGTGAACGCCCAGTCGGAAGTGCTGCGGGGGCATTGTCGCCGCGCCAACGGAGGGCTGTGGTTTGAAACATGGGCCGAGTGCGAGGCGATCATCAGATCTGTCGGCGCGCCGATGCAGCGGATCCTCGGCGCTCAGGGTCGGGAATACGTACGCTCCCACTACAGCTGGGCGCGTGTCGAGGCGGAGTATCTCCGTGCGCTTGAGCCGTTCACGAAGGGGCGGAAGGCAAGTTGAAGATTCCCGGCGCGTCTGTAGGTTCGGTTTCTCTCCTGCCCAGTAGGCTCGCCTTATGATCAACAGATTCAATCATCCATCGGCCGCGTGCATTTTGCGAACCTCCGTCATCCTCACGGCGCTGGTTGTGTTCGCCAGCTGCGGCCCATCGCCGGAAACAGCGGAGCAGTCAAAGCCATCCGGTCCCGCTGAGTATGCATATGGAACCGTCGTTAGCTTTGCTAAAGGCGGTGATTCGGAGCGATACCGGACGTTTGGCTGGAGCCAGACTGAGGAGAAGTTTACCTGGACGGAGGGCCAGGCCGCCACTCTCGTCATGAAAGTTCCCGCTGGTGCACAAGCGGCATCTCTTAGGATGAAGCTGGCTGGCCTCACGAATCCGCCGGAGCTGCCTTTCCAGCCGGTGGAGGTGTTCGTGAACGACCGGCAAGCGGCGGAATGGCAGGTAGGGGAGCTGAGCGACTTTACCGCCAATATTCCGGGCGAAATCACGCGTCCGGGAGGAACCTTAACGATCACCCTGCGGCTGCCCAAGGCGACGAGCCCCAAGGCTCTTGGGCAGGGCCAAGATCCGCGTATGCTCGGCGTTTCCTGTCTGGAGCTGCAGCTCACGAAGGCAGGCTAGTCTGCCGCTAAAAGCTGATCCTCGTCAGATTCGCGTGAAACTTCATCGACGGGTGCCAGAAGTGTGGAGTTTAGCTGCCTCCGCTCCAAGAGTTGGGCTTACGAGATTTGTACCCAGTCACGCAGGTTGTTGAACACCTTCGATCCCGACAGCACGATTTGGGACAGCATTTTGTTCGCGCGCGCAAGAAATACGCGCGCACCCAAGGAAAAACGGCCCGCCTGGTTGTATCGCAGCTATCCCAGCGATCAGATCACGGTCAGCGACATAGCAGAGCCCGTTCAACCATGCGCACATTCCGGTGGTTGATGCGGGACGGCCGTCTGGTTCGCATTGCTGCCGACAACATTCGGGGGTAAGCGGGAGGGCGTATGACTGCGGACTCGCCGATTCCTGCTGAACTGACCTCGGGCCGCAAAAAATTCATCAGCGCGGCCTTGGCCGCACTTTTCAGCATCCTCCTCGTCGTCCTCCGGTTACAGTTGTGGGATTTGGACCTGCACGTGCCAGTAGTCTATGCAGGCGATGCTCTTTACGAAACCGTGCTCGTGAAAGCGCTGGCCGAGAACGGTTGGAACTATCACATCGCGCGCCTCGACGCCCCTTTCGGGATGGACGCGGTCGATTTTCCTATCGGCTGCACGCTGGACCAGTCTGTCCTCAAGAGTCTCTCCTTCGTGATCAAGAATCCATTCTTGCTCATCAATCTGTTCTGGCTCCTGGCAATTGGCGCCGCTGCCGCCTCGGCCGCGCTTTTCTTCCAGCGCCTTCGCGTTCGCGCTGTGGCGAGCGCCACCTTCGGAGCGCTTTACGGAATCATTCCATTTATTTTCTATCGGAATCTTTCGCATTTAACCCTCATCCACTTCATCGTGCCCGCCGGGGCGTACATCGCGTGGACCCTGGCCCAAGGCGAAAGCCTGCCCTCGTTCGGCAAATTTTTCGAGCCCGCGCAAGGCCGCATCACGAGAGCAGCCTTTATTCTTCGTCTCGGCCTCTGTCTCGCCATCGGCTTGACTTACATTTACTGGGCCTTTTTTAGCTGCATCGCGCTGGCGATCGGTTGCTGCCTGGGATTTTTCCGGACGAAGAGCAAACCCATCCTGCTGGCGACGCTAATCTACGGTTGCGTCATCGGTGCTGCCGCTCTCGCGGACCTAACCGCTAGTTTCGTCTATTGGTCCCAGGTGGGCCCTAACACGGCTCTCAATTACAAACGTCCCGCGGAAGCGGACATCTATGGGCTGAAGATCCGGCAAATGTTCACCCCGATTCAGAATCACCCTTTCCCTTTCATGAGGACGCTGCGCTACAAAAGCATCGCGGCCAAATTTCCCTACGACGACAACGAAGCAACTTCCGCGGCGCTTGGCCTGATTGGGGGAACCGGATTTCTTCTTCTCCTGTTTGCGGCCCTTTCGCACTCGTCGGGCCCAACCCTGGGCGACCAGCGGCTGCGCCTCCTTGGTTCTTTCGTAATTGCCTTCGTCCTCATTGCGGAGGTCGGAGGTTTCGGCAGCTTGTTTAATATTTTATTCCTGCACGAATTCCGAGCCTATAACCGCATCAGTCCCTTTATCAGCCTGTGTTCCCTCGGTGGTTTGGCTATCGTAGTTGATCGCGTCTTGCGACACCGCGGAAAACTTCTCCAATCAGCGATTGCCGCGGGGCTTCTCGCTCTCGGAGCCTTCGATCAGATCCCTCCTTCACTTTTCGCGGCTCACAAAAGTGTGGAAGCCAAATTCCATCGGGATCGCGCGTTCATCCGAACGCTCGAGTCGCGTTTGCCGGCCGGAGCGATGATCTTCCAACTTCCCCACACCGGGTTTCCCATGGACGCGGGGATCAATGAGCGAATGGGGCCCTACGATAACGCGCGCGCCTATCTGCAATCGAAGACATTGCGCTGGTCGTGGGGAGCGATGGACGGCCGGCGGAACAGTTGGGCTCAGGAGACTGCCAGTTTGTCTCTCCCCGATTTCTTGCGACGAATTGTCGAAGCGGGGTTCATTGGTCTGCTGATTGACCGCAACGGTTTTCCCGAGACTCAGATCGCCGCGCTCGAAAAGGGCGGCGCCGAAGCCGAACTTGATCATGGAGGCCGCTGGCTTTATCTGGATCTTCGGAAACTCACCGAAATTTATTTTGCCAATCGGTCGCCCCAAGAGCAGGTGATTCTGCAAGACCTCGCCCGCCATCCGATTTCCGTCTCGTGGTTATCCACGTTTTCCACGGAGGAGCGGCTGGACGATACTACCTGGCGGTGGTGCGGCCGCCGGGGAATCATCCATTTAGAAAATGCCGCGTCGGCCGATCAGCAGATTTCAATTTCCGCCAGCCTACGGCAACCGACAAAAAAACCATCCACTCTTCTCGTGAGCAGGGGCGGAGAAGAGCGCGAACTGACCCTGACGGATACGCCTTTGCCTTTCCGTGACACATTTACGGTCAAAGCGCGGAGCAGCCTGGAGATAAGCTTCGAATACCGCGGCGACCTTCTGCACGTCCCGGCTGATCCGCGTGAACTCGCCTTCCAACTCCAGAATTTCTCCCTTCGTCCGGGTTCGGTTGACTAAGATGGCATCCGCACTCCCGCCATGTGTCGTCTGCAATTCAACAGATTTCGACGTCCTGTTTCAGGAAACTCTGAAGCGGTGTCGCGTTTGCTCGCACGTAGCCGCGAACATGGATGTGGATGCGGGCATTCTAGAAAAAGTTTACCAGGAAAACTATTTCAAAGGCGAAGAATACCTTGATTACGCTCGCGACAAGCATGTCTTGCAGCGCAACTTTGATCGTCGCCTGTCCTACCTTGCTTCCTTCACTAATTTTGCAGCGGACACTCAAGCAATCGAGATTGGGTGCGCTTACGGTTTTTTTGGTGAAGTGCTGCGACGAAAATTCCCCGCCCTGGCTTATCTGGGTTTTGATGTCGTTCCGGAGGCATGTGAGCACGCGGTTCGCCATCTCGGCCTCAACGTCCAATGCGCGGATTTTCTGGAGGTGGATCCGGTTCCGCGCGCTCAGCATGTTTTTATGTGGGACGTGATCGAACACCTCCAGAATCCTCAGCATTATCTTGAAAAGATCGGCAAGACGCTGGAGTCCGCCGGGCGAGTCTACATTACGACGGGCGATATTTCTGCTGCCCTGCCACGCCTGCAAAGGCATCGGTGGCGCATGATTCATCCTCCATCCCATTTGCACTATTTTTCCCGCCGATCCCTCGAACAGCTCTTGCGACGATACGGGTTTCGCGTCCTCAAAATCCGCTATCCCTCCACCGCTCGGAGCCTGAAACAGATTTATTATTCACTCTTTATGCTGAAACGGCACGGACGGCCGCTCCATGCCTTGGTCCATCGGACGATCCCTGAGGAAGCCTTCGTCAGCCTAAACACCTTCGACATCATGCTCGCGGTCGCGGAAAAACAGTAGCTTCTTGTCGTGATGCAATCCCGCGATCCTCTACCGTACCTCTCGTGATTCCTTCCACTTCATTATCTTGGGCAGGGCGGGTCGTCTTGGTGACCGGCGCGGGTGGATTTATTGGCAGCCACTTAACCGAGGCGCTCGTGGACTTGGGCGCGGAGGTCACAGCCATGATCCGCTACACATCGCGGAGCGATTGGGGCAATCTCGAATTCCTTCCGCCAGAAAAAAAAGCCGCGCTACAGGTGGTGGCCGGCATGGTGGAAGACCCGCATTTCGTCGCAGCTCAGGTCAAAGGAAAGGATGTCGTCTTTCATCTCGCGGCGCTGATCGCGATCCCCTACTCATACGTCGCCCCGCAGAGTTACGTCCGCACGAATGTCGAAGGCACGGCCAATATCTTGGCGGCGGTGCGTGATCATGATGTCGCGCGACTCATCCACACCTCCACCTCGGAAGCTTATGGGACGGCTCGCTACACACCGATCGATGAAGCCCACCCCTTGCAACCGCAGTCGCCTTATTCCGCGAGCAAGATTGCGGCCGATATGCTCGCGGAGAGTTTCTATCGTTCGTTTGGCACCCCAGTGGCGATTGCCCGCCCATTCAACACGTACGGTCCGCGCCAATCCGCGCGCGCCGTAATTCCCACGATCATATCGCAGGCCCTCAGCGACGCGCCCAAGATTCGCCTCGGCTCGCTGACTCCCGTGCGCGATTTGAATTTCGTGAAGGACACCGTGCGCGCCTTCATCCTCATGGCCGAAAGCGACAAAGTGCTCGGGAAAGTCGTTAATTTTGGAGCCGGCAGGGGAATTGCCATCGGCGATCTGGCGGAGAAAATTCTGCGGCTCATCGGCGCCTCCAAACCGGTGGAGCACGACGAGGACCGTGTCCGCCCGGCACTCAGCGAAGTGCACGAGCTAATCGCGGACAATTCCACCGCGCGGGAGCTGCTGGGCTGGCAGCCGCAAGGCAGCCTGACGGAAGGTCTCACCGAGACCATCGCATTCGTTCGCGCTCATCCCCATCTTTTCAAAGCGGGCGATTACGCCCGTTGATTTCCATGCAGGCACTCATCCTGGCCGGCGGAAAGGGAACAAGGCTGCTGCCGTACACCGCCGTGATCCCGAAACCGCTCATGCCGGTGGGCGACATGCCGATTTTGGAGATCGTCCTTCGTCAACTGAAGCACTCCGGGTTCGATCGCGTCATTCTGGCCGTCGGATACATGAGCCAGTTGTTCCAAGCCTTCTTCGCCGATGGCGCGCGACTCGGTCTGCACATCGAATATTCCTTCGAAGAAGCGCCCTTGGGAACCGCCGGCCCGCTTTCGCTCTGTCTTGATCAATTGGATGACGATGTTCTGGTGATGAATGGCGATCTGCTGACGACGCTCGATTACGGGAAGCTCTTCGCCTTCCATCGGGAACGCGGCGCAGCCGCCACCATCGGCACTTACGAGCGCGAGGTACCGATTGATTTCGGGGTGGTGGAAACCGCAGGCGAAAAGCTCTCGCGCTATATTGAAAAGCCGGTTTATCGCTTCGATGTCAGCATGGGGATCAATGTGATCAACGTTAAGGCGGCGGGTCCGTTCCTGACTCCCGGACAGCGGCAGGACATACCGGAGCTTATGACCAAACTGTCTCAGAATGGACAAACGGTTTTTTGCTATCAGGCCCCCTGTTACTGGCTCGATATCGGCCGCGTTTCCGACTACCAGACGGCGAGCGAGACTTTCGAGGCTCGAAAAGCGGAATTCCTCCCTTCGTGAAAGGCCAGCGGGCTCTGCTCACCGGAGCGCACGGGTTTTCGGGCCGGCACCTCGCCGCCTATTTACAAACCCAGGCGATCGAGACTGTTGCGCTTTCCGCGCGTGGCGCACGACTGACGGATGTGGCCTGGTTGCGCGAACAGCTTTTGGCGACCGCGCCCCATTACATTTTTCATCTCGCCGGAGTCGCCACGGCCGCTTCGATCCAAGAACAGTTCCAGGTCAATACACTCTACGCCGCGGCCTTGCTCGAAGCCGCCGTCGCAGCCGGCCTAACGAGTTGTCCGTTTTTGCTCGTGGGCACGGCCGCCGAGTACGGGCGCGTCCAGGCGGAAGATCTGCCGCTGAAAGAAGAGGCGCCGTGTTCTCCGTACAGCGTTTACGGGATCAGCAAGCTCGCGCAAACGCATCTCGGTTTAATGGCGGCGGCCCGAGGGCAGGCGGTCGTAGTGGCACGGCCCTTTAATATTTTGGGTCCGGGTATGCTGCCTCACCTCGCGTTGGCCGCCTTCCAGCAGCAACTCACGGAAATCAAAGAACAAAAGCGCCCGCCGATTTTGAAGACCGGCAATCTCGCCGCCACCCGGGATTTTATCCATGTTCACGATGTGGTCCGCCTTTACTGGGCTCTCGTTCAGGAACCCGAAGCGTGCGGGCAAATCTTCAATCTCTGCACGGGCGTGGGCACATCGCTGAGAGCTGCGCTGGAGATGCTCGTCGCAGCCAACGGCCTCGAGGTGGAAATCGAGAGCGACCAAGGCCGGCTGAAGGAGGTTGACGTGCCGTTCCATTTCGGAAGTAATGCCAGGCTGCATTCGTTGCTGGGAGATTTTACCTACAAGTCAGTGACGAAGGCCATCGAAGATCTCGTGGGATGAAAAAGCTCAGTGTGCTCAGCCCCGTTTATAACGAGGAGCTGGTGATCGCGGATTTCCACCGCACGCTTCGCGCCACACTCGACAGTCTCGCCGAAAAGTACAACGCCGAGGTGATCTATATCGTGGATGCGTGCCCGGACCGCTCGCTCGAAATCTTGCGCGAGATCGCGCACGCTGACCCGCGGGTTAAAATTCTCGCCCTCTCCGCGCGTTTCGGCCACCAGATGGCGCTCCTGGCCGGAATTGATCACGCGACCGGCGACGCCATCGTCATGCTGGATAGCGATCTGCAGCATCCTCCGCAATTAATCCCGCAACTGCTGGCGGAGTACGAGAAAGGTTACGACGTAGTTTTCACCATTCGCCAGCCGGCTCGTGATACCGGCATTTTCCGTCGGGCCAGCTCGCGGCTCTTTTACGGTTTGATCAATCGGCTCTCGCAAATTCCAATCGACGAAAGCGCGGCCGATTTTCGCTTGATCTCAGCCCCAGTGGCGCGCGTCTTTCAAACCCAGATCCGGGAGCGCAATCAGTTCCTGCGCGGGCTCATGAACTGGGTGGGTTTCCGGCGCGTCGGCCTTCACTTCACGGCTCAGGAGCGCGCCCGCGGCCGAACGAAATATTCCGCCAGCCGGCTCATTCGTTTCGCCATCACTGGCATCGTTTCCTTTAGCAAGAAGCCCCTCCAGGCTGCCATTATCGTAGGATTCTGCTTCGCGCTCATGGGGCTGCTGGTCGCGCTCGACAGCCTTTTCATTTATTTTTTCAAAGGCAATCTGCCTTCCGGTTGGACAACCCTCGCGATTCTCATTTCGGGCTTCAGCGGCGTGCAGCTCATTTTCCTCGGAGTCATCGGAGAATATGTGGGAGCGATTTTCGATGAAGTTAAGGCCCGCCCACACTACATCGTCCAGGAGAAGATCAACCTTCCATGACCATACGCCTCGCGCACTGGCAGACGGGAGTCCTTACCACTTGCGCGCTGGATTACAGGACCTGGCCGAACCACTATTTGCCTAGCTCGGAAGACCGGGCGACGCCTCGGTCTAGCGCGCGCGATCCTGGATCAATGCAAGATCTGCAATCCAGGCATCCACCAGTTCCAATTCTGGTTCGCCTACCCAGCCGCCGGAAACCAACGTCTCGTAGCAGAGACGCAGATTGGCCCCCGCGTGGGCGGCGCCCGGCGCGAGCTGGAGATCAGTGAGCGCTGCGCCGATCGCGCGGTTATTCAGATAGCCGGGCACTTCGTCCGCGAAATCGCGCAGCAGATTGTGTTCGTTTCGCTCCTGCCAAACCGTCGGCTCGTGAAACAGAATGCTCCAGCCATTGGCCCATGCGATCCGCTGCGCGACGAAGCTGCGCCAGATATCAGTCATGCGGAATGAGCAATGCGCCGGCAGGTACATCAGCGGATATGCCTGTGGCCACCAGGTCGTGTTCTGGCTGTTGAAGGGACACCAGGAGCCGGCGCCGAGGATCACGGAGCGATCGGAGCAAAAGTTTTGCGGAAGCGGCAGAATCAGCCGGTAAATGGCGTCCACATCAGGATCGCCGTCCGCCAGGCCCTGCTGGATGGGACACTCTGCGAAGGAAACCGGCAATGCATCGAAAGCCGGCGGGAGCGTTTGCACCGCATCCAGCGGGAAACCGCGCGGCCAGATGCTGGCGTCCGTAAAATATCGGTAGACGTTCACCCAGCCGGCTGAGGCGACACGCCGCGCCTGCACAGTCAGCTCGCGCGCGTTCCAGAATGCGTCGCGCGGGATGTTGTCGTCATCCGTTTCGAAAATCTGCGGTGCGCCTGCTGCGATCGCCAAGAGGTAGCCGATGTTCTTACGCGCGTAAGAGCCGGTGGGGCAGAGCTTCGCATAATGAAAATTGCTCTCTTCCTGCCGCGCGAGATCGTAGAAGTCGCAGCCCCGCAGATTGAAATCGGCCGGACTCGTGGTGTCGCCCACCACGATGAACTGGAACCCGCGACTTTCGGCTCCTGCCGCCAAAGCTTGCAGAGACTCATTCGGCCCGGAGATGGAGGTAACGACGATTGCGGGGCGGTGGGACATAGAAAAATTCCGGCGTCTTAACTATCCGCTCTGTCGGTGTAATCGCGGAGAAATTTTGGAGGCGAAACGGTCGAGAATCCGGAAGTTAACACGCCCAGCGAGCCGCAGTCCGAACAGCCGCCAAAGATTCTTGAGCGCGTCTTTAATCTGCTCGTTGCCGATGTTGTGACTCGCGGCGCGATATTGGATGGGCACTTCTCTGATTTTCATGCGGCGCGCGTACGTCTTCCTCCGTCAATGATGGTTTGGAGCGCCTCGCGCGTGAACAGCTGAAAGCCGCTCGTCATGTCTTCGAGTTTCGTGCCAAGCAGCAGATTGGCGAGGAGAGCGGCACCCCAGCTGATCCAGTAACGCTTCTGCGAGCTACCGCGGATCGACCCTCCGGGCAGAAACGGCTGGCGAAGACGCGGTCGTAGCCTTCCGCCATGGTGCGAAGCAGTTGCGGAATATCTTCCGGCGCGTGGCTGAAGCCGGCATCGATCTCCAGAATCCAATCTGCGCCGGAGGCCAGTGCTTCCCGATAGACGCGCACATATGCGTCGACCACCGAACGGTTTTCAGATGCGTGAACGACGGTCAAGCCACCGCATCTCGCCCTCCCGCGTGCGCAACTGCCCCAGTGTGCCCGTCGGTGCTCATCCGGTCGAGAATCACGAAGTGGCGGTTGCTCCGAAAATGGAATTTCCCGCACTGCAATTCGACTGCCCGCAGGAATGTTTCTGTTCATTCCCGTTCGTCCGCCATCGGAGTGACGACCGCCAGCGAGACGGTAGATGTAGAACTCATAGTGGAAGTGGGCGGGATCGCGCCGTCCGGTTTGATTCACGCGGAGTCCGCTCCGGCAGGGACTTCCTAGCTCGAATAGCGCTGCGCGATCGGCATGCGGCGGCCGACACCGAAGGCGCGGCTGGTCACCTTGATCCCGGGGGCAGCTTGTTCGCGCTTGTACTCGTTCCGGTCCACGCGGCGCTGGATCCAGCGAACGGTCTTCTCGTCGAAGCCGCGGGCCGCGATGTCGGTCGGGCTCAGATTTTCCTCTACGTAGAGGCGCAGGATCTCGTCCAGGATCGGGTAAGGCGGGAGTGTGTCCTGGTCCACTTGCCCCGGCTTCAGCTCGGCGCTCGGCGGTTTCTCGATCGTTGACGCGGGGATGATCTCGCGTTCACGATTCATCCAGCGCGCGAACTCGTAGATCATCGTCTTCGGCACGTCGCTGATCACCGCCAGCCCGCCCGCCATGTCGCCGTAGATCGTGCAATAGCCAACCGCCAGCTCGCTTTTGTTGCCGGTGGTGAGCAACAGGTGCCCAAACTTGTTCGAGAGCGACATCAGGATCATGCCACGGAGCCGCGACTGCATGTTCTCCTCCGTCGTGTCCTCCGGCAGACCGGCGAAGACCTTAACGAACTGCGCCTTAAAACAGCCAAACGCGTCGCCAATCGGGATCTGCAAACATTCGATCCCAAGATTATGCGCAAGCGCGAGCGCGTCGTCGATACTGCCGCGCGATGAGTATGGGCTCGGCATGGAAACACCGATCACGTTTTTGGCCCCGAGCGCGCTCACGGCGATCGCCGCCACCACTGCGGAGTCGATCCCGCCGCTCAAGCCGAGAACGGCCGATTGGAAGCCGCACTTCCGCAGGTAATCGGAAAGGCCCAGGCTGAGCGTTGCGTAAAGGTCCGCCTGCCACTCATTCGGTGGCACCTGGATCGCAGGAGCAGCTTCCGTCTCCACGACCGCTTCCGCCTCGGTGAAGCCCGGCAGCTGCGCGATCAGCTCGCCGTGGCGGTTGATCGTAAAGGAGCTGCCATCGAACACCAGCTGATCGTTGCCGCCGACCGCGTTGCAATAGGCGATCGGCACCCGGTGGGTGCGCGCGAGCGCTGCGATCATCTCGCGCCGGACGTTCAGTTTTCCGAGGCTGAAAGGCGAGGCGCTCAGGTTTACGATCAGCTCCGCACCGTGCTCGACGAGACATTCGACGGGCGCGACTTCGTAGTAGGGCCGCCCGAGGTAATCCTCCGTCCAGATATCTTCGCAGATCGTGACTCCGAGCGTAAGGCCGCGGAAATGGAGCGGCGCAATCTTGCGCGCGGGCTCGAAGTATCGGTCTTCGTCGAAGACATCGTAGGTCGGCAGGAGTGACTTGTATGTTTTGCGCAGCGGCTCGCCTTTCTCGAGCAATGCGGCCGCATTGTGCAGCGGTTTGCCGCGGCCCTCGTTCCGTTCCACGTAGCCGACCAGTAATGCAGCGGAGCCGAGAAGCCCGTGAAGCCGCTCCAGGATCGCGAGATTCTGCGGGACGAAATCCGACTTGAAGACAAGATCCTGTGGCGGATAACCCGTGATCGCGAGCTCAGGCGTGATCACCAGCTCGGCGCCGGCGGCTGCGAGCCGATCGTAAGCGGCGGCGATCTTCTCAAAGTTGCCGCTCAAATCACCGACCGTGGAATTGATCTGAGCGAACCCAACCTTCATGCCTCCCGCAGCCTATGCGCAACGGCTGCGGCGGCAACGGCTTTCCCCTGCGCTAATGCTTAGCCGGCGTTGAGCGCGTCTTCCGCGCCGGTCACGAAGACTTTGCCCCACTCCACCAGCCCCGCGGCGAGGAAACCCAGAATCGCACAGATAATGATGTCCGCGATCCGGATGGAGTTATTCACCGGGTGCGTCCCGTTGAACGCCGTCACCGTCGTAGGCGTCGAACTTCCGATCGTGAGATCGCAGTCGGGGAGGTGGCGATTTCCTGGTGGCGGTAGAACGAGTGGGGCGCGGCGAGCAATATCTCTCGGCCCGGAACCAGGCTGTCCGGCCGCCGAAAGGGAGCGGGGCGGCGGCCGCGCCGCGCGCGAATGGCAGGGCGGAGATCGCCCTCAGCCCGCGCGAGAGCGCCGCCGGCGCGCACCGCAACTCCCACTCCTACTCGTGATCGTGCTCGGTCCTCCGCTGTTGTCGATCATGAGCACGATCAGGAGCAGGAGTGGGTTCAGGAGCAGGAGTTGTTCGCATAACGACACTCGCGGCCGCGCTCAATTAGCTGGCGGAAGCGCGTCCGTCTCTCAACCATCAACTCTCAACCATCCACCATCCCCCCTCACCAGAAGCCCCACTGCTTCGTGGACATAATCCAGAGCCCGAGCAGCAGATTCGTGAGGGCGTGAGTGAGGACGCAGGCCGTGAGGCTCTTCGTCCGGTAAGCGACCAGATTGTAGAGCGCGCCGGTGATGGCGGCTGCGACCCAATCGGCGGGTGAATGGGCGAAGGTGAACCCGAGGGTGACGACGCCGAAGGAGAGCCAGCTGAAGGCGCCGAGCGGGACACGGTCGAACTTTTCGTCGATGAAATAGCGGAGCAGGAAGCCGCGCCAGAAAATCTCCTCGACCAGGGGGACGACGATGACGAGCCGGAGGAAGCGGAATTTGACCGTGCCCCAGTAGGCAAGCGGATGCGCTGCGAAGATGTCGGGGTTGAAGCCATCCTTGCGCGGCGGGAAGCCGAGGAATTGCTGGGGCGCAATCCAAAGGACAAAGACGAGCAGACCGATGCCGAGCGCCCAAGGCAGACCGGCGGGAGGGCGCAATTCATACCGGCGCCAGAACCAGGCGAGGAGCGCGGCGCAGATGAGCGTCTGCAACGGGTAAAGCCAATACTCCGGCGCCTGCACCCAAAACGGGCCACCGAGTTTCTTCAGCGGCTCGACCAGCGCGAGGATGCCGATGAACACGGCCATCGGAGTGATGTAGGCAACCAGCTTGCTGGTGGCGGGTGGGTTCGTTACAGAATTCATCGGGGCGGCGAGGCCGCTCTTCTTTTCAATCATGGCAGACGACAACCGCAAGCCTGAAACGGAAGAGACGGAGATGCTGGAGAAGATGCTCGAGATCGCGCTGATGCAAAACGCGCCGGCTGGCAACAGGCGAAAGCGCAGCGCGCAGCGCAATCAGCACGCTCAGCATTTTGTTCTTATTCGTGATCCTGGCAGGCGCGATGGTGGCCTTTTACCTTTCCTCTCGCCGGATCGCGTTCGTGCGGGATCATGAGCCAACCCCCAGCGACACCCGGCCGCCGCAAAGCCGGCCGAGGCGGGGGCTGACCATTTTGCACCTAGGGGAGAGAGCGCGATTCGGCGCAGGTCTCCGCTCAGCTGCGCACCGCGGGGTTCGAAGGGGAGCTGGTGCAGGTGCGGACGGAGGGGAGTTTGTTCGCCAGATTACGCGGTCCGGAGGTGCCTTATCTCGTTGTCGCCGATAGCCTGACGCACGATCGCGTCGCTCTGCGCGGGGGTGAGCGATCTCGCCCGGTTCACCGGGGCGCGAGTTCCAGCGCACGGCTCTTGCCCTGCACGACGGCCGAACTGCGCGTGCGCCGCTGTTGGACGAAGGTGTTGTTATCGCCGTAACGCGCCCAGGGGCCGACCGGCACCTCCTTGAACTCCACAAATTTCCAGTCGGTCACATCGGTCTCCTGGAGCCCGAGATAATCGCGAATCGCGGGCGAGACATCAAGGCCGGCGCCTTGGTTCAAATTCGACTTGGGGCGTTCGTTCCCAAAGACATACTGCCAGTGATCGGTGCGGAAAGGACCCGCATCTTCCCACTGCGCGTAAGCAACTCTGGTTCCCTTGCGGATCGCCAGCCAGCGGCCCTTGCACGTCGAAACGCCCGGTCCTTGAAAGGCTTCCCGAAACCATGGAACCACCTGCGGCGCCTCCGGGCGATGACCTTCGCGCGCCTTGTCATTGTAGGGGAGCGCACAGTAAAAGGGATTCTGGCGCGGCGTAAAAGCGATCGGCACCAGATCGCGCCGCTGGCTTGGGTCGGGATTGTCGAAGCCGCCGTAGTTCTGGGTCCAATTCGCGTCCCAGGAACTGGAGCGGTTCGGCGTCGGATTGTTCGCACTGGGCTTCTCGCCGATCCAGAAAACCGTGGTCACAATGTTCGATTTCCAGGGAAATTGCCGTGGCTGATTCGAGACAGGCGTGAGCGCGGCAAAAGTACGCTGCGTGGGCGCAAAAACGGAGGGACCGGAGAGTCCGTCCTTTCCGAGGGTTGTTGAAACTGGGGTCTGCGCCGGGGCCGATTGCACGAAGCAGGCAGCCAGCAGGGAGAGGAGCCACGCGGCTCTCGAATTAAATTTTCCCGGTTTCATGAAGAGCCGCCGAACTGAGTTCGACGGCAGCGAAGGACTACTGATGATTCGGACGCCGAAGCGATTATGCGCGCCGCGGACTCCCGGTTTGTGGGAGCGCCTCCAGTGGTTCGTCACATAATAGGGGCGTGCCTGGCGCTGTCGTCAAGCGGTTCCTCGAAAAACGCCACGCGGCAGGAGGCTTGGGATTTGCTACGGCGTTGATGTTTCCGCTATGAACCACGCCGTCGCCACCGCCCCTGCCCTGCCCTGCCCCCTGGCAAGCCGGGAGCGGCTCGACTGGCCGGCGATCCGCGCGTTCCTCTTGCTCTGGCTTGAGACCGGCTCGAGATTGTCGCCTCGGGTTCCCAGAACGAGGAAGAGGCAGATCGCGCCGTCCGCGACCAACTCGCACGAGTCGTGACGCGCGGTTAAACACCAGCGAATCTGGTCGCCTCCGGTCGTCGCGACGCATAGCATCTTTGGGTGCGCCGACCGTCTCGCCTCCTCCTCCCTTTCCTTTTAATGCTCGCGGGCGCAGGCCTGCTGCTTGCGCAGTCATCCCCTTGGCCCTTTCCACCACGTCCGACCGCGGGCCTCTCGGGTTCGCAAAATGCCTGCAGCGTCGCGTTCTGGAACATCCAATGGTTCCCCGGCACGCGTCCGAATGCGAGTCACGCCGAGGTTGAACGCCAGACCCGTTCCGTGCAGCAGGACATCGCCCGGCTCGGTGCGGACGTGATCGGCGTGGAAGAAGTGCGGGACTGGGCGAGCGCCGAGCTGGCGGTCCGGCCGCTGCCCGGATTTAAGGTAGATGTCTGCTCGAACTTCCCGCCGCGCGAAGGTCAAACCGAAACCCAGCAGGTGGCGATCGCGAGCCGGCTGGAGCCGATGAGCGCCTGGTCGGAAATGTGGAAGGCTGATGGCGCGATGGTTCCGCCACGCGGCTTTGCCTTTGCGGCCTACCAGCGCGGGCCGGGAAAAGTGCTCCTCGTCTATGCCTTGCACTTGAAGAGCAACCGCGGCGAACAAGTCGAGAATGTCGCACTACGCGAAGAATCGATGCGCCAGCTCCTCGTGCACATGAAAGAGATGGAAGCCGCTTATAGCGGCCTCGGCAGCCTTACGTGGGCGGTCGGCGGCGACTTCAACACCGCGCCCGATGACCCGCGCTTCGCGGCGGAGCAAACAACGCAAAGCCTGCTTAGCGCCGGGTTCAAATGGGGCTGGCAGGGAATCCCGCTGGCGCAACGCACCACCTTGCCGCCGGACAAACGCTTCCCCGCGGCGTGCTTCGACCACATTTTCTACCGCGGCGCCACGCTCCGAAAAGCGGAGGTCCTCCCCACCGCCCCAGCCTCAAGCGACCATCGCGCCGTCCGCGCGGAACTCGAATTTTAGCGGTGCTTCCGCCCATAGAGGGCCGGGACGCTTTGCTGCGGACGCAGAAGCGCTGCGACACTAATCGAGAAACTTCCCGGGATTCAGAATCCCATCCGGGTCCAGCGCCTTCTTCAGCCGGTGATGCACTGCGCGCGAGACATCGCTCGTCGCGTCTGGCCACCATCGCTTCTTCGCCAGGCCAATGCCGTGCTCGCCCGTAATCACCCCACCCCACGCCAGCACTTGCGCGAACAATTCATCCAGCGCGCGTTCCACCTTTTCGCGCACCGCCTCGTCGCGGTTGTAATGGTCCGCCATGATGTTGACGTGAATATTTCCATCACCCGCATGCCCGAATGCCGCCACCGGGAAACCGTGCTTCTCCTGCAACGCTTCCGCGAATTCGATCAACTCCACCAGCCGGCCGCGTGGCACCACGACGTCCTGGTTTAGCTTCGTGAGGCCGGTCGCGCGCAAGGTGTTGCTGAACTCGCGCCGGAGCGACCAAAGCCGCTCGCATTCCGCTTCCTCAGTCGCGACGGTCAGCGCGTTGGGCTCCTTCGCCGCGACCAGGGAGCGCAGTTGCTCCATTTCCAGGCGCACGGTCTCCGGTTGCCCATCCACATCAATCAAGAGGTGCGCATTTCCCGGCGCGACGATCTCCGATCCCAGGTCGCGGCGCGCTGCCTCCAGCGTGAGATGATCCGCGATCTCGAGCGAGGAGGGCAGATAACCTCGCGCGAAAATCTCCTGCACCGTCGCGGCCGCGGTCGACATCTTTTGAAACGCCGCCGACAAAGTCGCGCGCGCTGGCGGCAGCGGGAGCAGCTTCACCGTGATCTCCGTCACCACCCCCAGCATCCCTTCCGATCCGACGAAAAGGCCGATCAGATCGAAGCCGGTCTTGTTCTTGTGCACGTGTGCGCCGGTCCGCAGAATTTCGCCATTCGCCAGCACCACCTCGAGGCCCGCGATGTAATTGCGCGTCACGCCGTATTTCAGGCAACGCGGGCCGCCGGCATTCGTCGCCACGTTTCCGCCGATGCTGCAGTCTTTCAGGCTCGCCGGATCAGGCGGGTAAAACAGCTTCTGCGCCTTCACCGCTGCCTGTAGCTCGCCGGTGATCACCCCCGGCTCCACCACCGCAATCGCATCCGCGAAGCTGATCTCTTTGATGCGGTTCATGCGCGCGAGCGAGAGTGCGATCCCGCCGCGCACCGGCACGCACCCGCCCACGTATCCGTAGCCGGCGCCCCGCGCCGTCACCGGAATCTTCCGCTCCGACGCGAACCACAGCAGCGCGCTGACCTGCTCCGTGTTCTCCGCGAAAACGACCACCTCCGGTGCGTGGTTCGCGAACCACTTGTCGCCTCCGTGCGCATCGAGCGTCGCCGCATCGTCCGCCACAACAGCGTGGCCCACCAACCGCCGCAATTCGTCCGCAATTCTCATGCTCCTGATCCTAATCCGTAAACTCTTGAAAGTTTAACCCGCGCCGGTGCGGGTTGATAACGACGGGCGAGTTCGTGCTGCCGCTCGCGACCAGGATGCCTGAGTTCCCTCCAGTATGCCGGGGCGGATTTCCCACGTCGCGCCAGTGATGTTGGTCGTCGACAGATTACTGGAAAAGACAGCCGTCACATGCCAGCGGTCACGTCGAAATCGTCGTAACCAAAGTGTGAGACCAGAGTGTTCTGCTCGTTGGAGAGGGCCGTTATTGGCGTCCCCGTCCCCGTTATACCACAGGCTTCCCGGAGGTGCCTGGGCCGATGCCCTCGTGCTGAGCATGAGCGCGGCGAGCGCAACAGACAACGCGAGCACTGAAACTCCGATAGATAGGCCTTGTTTCTCGTTCACAGCTGGAAGATGCCTGGTCTCTTGTGGCATACGCAAGAAGAAGCTCGCCCTAACCGAATGCGTGCCTCGACCGCGTCCCCAATCCTCCTGCTCCTGATCCTTAAGCCTGATCCTGCTCTTCTCTCCGCAGCAGAAAAGGAGCAGGATCAGGAGGGAACATTACATTCCCATGATCTGATATCCCCCATCGACGTAGAGCACCTGCCCGGTGATGGCCGCTGCCCCGTCGCTCGCCAGAAAGGTGCCGGTGGCGCCCAACTCCGCCGGATCGCAACTGCGATGCAGCGGCGCGTGCTCCTCGTAGTGCTTGATCATCTGCATCAGCCCGCTCACGCCGCGGGCCGCGAGTGTGTTCACCGGCCCGGCCGAAATGCAATTCACCCGAATCTTCTTCGGCCCGAGATTATGCGCCAGATAACGCGTGCTTGCTTCCAGCGACGCCTTCGCCACGCCCATCACGTTGTAGCCGGGCACGACCTTTTCCGCGCCGTAATAGCTCATCGCGATGATGCTCCCGCCGTTCGTCATGAGCGGCGCGGCTTCACGCGCGAGCGCTACTAACGAATACGCGCTGATGTCATGCGCGGTCTTGAATGCCTCGCGCGAAGTGTTCAGGAAATCTCCCTGGAGCGCCTCCTTCGGCGCAAACGCGACCGAGTGCAGCAGCAGATCCACCCGCTCCGTCGCGCCGCGCACCTTCTCGAAAAACCCGGCGATCTCCGCATCGCTCCCCACGTCGCAAGGCCAGAGCGGCGTCTCCGCGCCGAACTCCCCCACCAGCTCCCCCACATTCTCCTTCAGCCGCTCGCCCTGGTAGTTGAAGAACAACTTCGCGCCCGCCGCCGCCCACGCCTGCGCGATCGCCCACGCGATGCTCCGCTTATTCGCCACCCCGAAGACGACGCCGATTTTCCCCGCCAATGGTTGGTCCGCCATATAAGCGGCAGCATAAACGCCTTCCCTGCGCCTGCGCAATCGTGCAACGCGTCAGCAGAGCGTCTCAGATGACCGACTGCTGTCCGTCCGCTTCGCTTGAAGAAAACCCGTTGCGTATATTCCGATATAGGAATATAATTCGCGTCATCATGAAGCTCAATGAACTGAAGACCACGCTCGCTCTTCACCCGGCCGTCCGCCCGCTTTTCATCCTGCCTGATGGCGACGAGATTCCCGCGCATTTCCACATCACGGAAGTCGGCCATGTGGCCAAGCGTTTCATCGATTGCGGCGGCACGCTCCACGATATGGTGGATACTTGTCTGCTTCAGACGTGGGTCTCAGATGCGGATCGAAAACATCGGCTCGACGCCGGCACCTTTGCCAAGATACTTGAACTTGGGAAGCAGGTGCTGCCGCATGACGATCTCGAAGTAGAAGTGGAATACGACTGCGGCGTCGTCGCGCAGTACCCAATCGCCAGCGCGCGTTTGACGGGCGAGCACATCGAACTGCAACTCGGCGAGAAGCACACCGATTGTCTCGCGAAAGAGAAGTGTGGAATCGATGGCGAGTGCCGTGGCGGCGAGGAGGAAGCGGCAACTGCGGGCGCGGGAAGGTGCTGCTAACCAAATCATGGAACTGATTCAGATTTACCAAGGCCTGTGCGACTCGACGCGCCTGCGCATTCTTCATCTGCTCGCGCAAACGCCACTCTGCGTCTGCCATTTCCAGGAGATCCTCGATGAGCCGCAGGTGAAGATTTCCAAGCATCTCGCTTATCTGCGCGAGCGCGGGATGGTCGTGGCGGAACGCGACCAGAACTGGATGATCTACTCGCTGCCGAAAAAGCGGGACGCTGAGCTTACGGCGAACCTGAAATGTTTGCAGGACTGCGTGCAGACTGATCCGGTGTTCAAGCGCGACCTGCGGATGCTGACGAAGGTTTCCGCGAAGAGCGATGCGCCCGCCGGAGCATTGCTCTGAGAACCGCGCTCCCATGAAGAAGTGTGTCGCGGAGTTCTCGATACCTTCGCGCTCGTCTTTGCCGGGACCGGCGGCATCATCATCGACGAAGTATCGGGCGGCGCGGTGTCGCTCGCGGGCATTGCGCTGACTTTCGGCCTCATCGTGATGGCGATGATCTACACCTTCGGCGACATCTCGGGCGCGCATCTCAATCCCGCCGTCACGCTCGGCTTCGTCGGCGCGCGCCGAATGCCGGCTAGTGAAGGCGCGACTTACTTTATCTGGCAGCCCCAGTTGTCGGCGCGCTGGCCGCGGTTCCTCTCTGCATCTGCGTGCGCGAATCCGGTTGTTGCACGACTCCGCCGGAAATCATCGTGACCTGAGACATGGCTACCTCTGCACCGAAAAAGCGCATGCTCTTCGTTTGCGTCGAGAATTCCAACCGCAGTCAGATGGCGGAAGCGTTTGCCCGCCTTCACGGCGGCGATGCCGTGGAAGCGTACAGCGCCGGCTCGCGTCCGTCGGGCATTGTAAATCGGAAAGCGATCGCTGCCATGCGTCAGCGCGGTTACGACCTTTCCGCGCACGGTTCCAAGTCGCTCGATGAAATTCCACAGGTCGAATACGACTTCGTCGCGACCATGGGCTGCGGCGAAGCCTGCCCGCTGGTGCGCGCAAAATTGCGCGCCGCCTGGCAGATTCCAGATCCGAAAAACCTACCGCCCTCCGAGTTCAACAGCGTGCGCGACCTCATTGAACAGAAGGTGCAGGACGCGCTCACAGCCCTCAAATAACCAGACCCACTCCAAAGGTCATCCGCGGCGCTCGCCGCGAAGAAAACCCCCGCCGCACTCTCTGCGGCGGCGGCTCCCTTACTTATTGGCCGCGTGGACGCGAGAGAAACAACCCGTTCTCCGACTTCTTCTTGAAGCCGAACGCGGCCTCGATCTGCTGCCGCCGCGGCTCCCGTTTCTCCTCGCACCTTCTCCACGCCGTGCCGGATCGTGATCCCGGCACTCACTTTCCGCGGGCCGTTCTGAACTCCGCATGCGCGCCGACGGCCACGAGCAGGACACCTCCAACTACATTTCCGAGCAAGGCAGGCAGCAGATAGCCTCCGATGCTTTGCGCCAGGGATATAGTGCCCGCCCAGACCAGATAGAACGACTCCACCCCGCCGGCGATTACGTGCGGAAGATTTGAGAGGCCCACGAGGTAACCGATGATGATGATGACCCAGACACGCGCCGCTTCCGCAAACGGTAGCAGCCACACCATCAGCGCGATCAGCCAGCCCGAGAGAATCGCGCGCAGGAAGAGGGTGCCGGCCGCTGGCTCCATCGCGTGGCTCGATATCCTCGAGAACATCTGCCGCACCGGTTCATCGAAAAGGCTGGTGTGGGCAAGCAAACCGGCGAAGAGCGCCGCGCCCGCGAGATTGCCGAGTAAGACCGCAGCCCACAGCCGGGCGACGTTCATCAGCAGCGGCAGATTGCGGTGTTTTAGCAACGGCAGGATAACGGTGAGCGTATTCTTCGTGAAAAGCTGCTGGCGCCCGAGGATGACGATCAGGTAACCGACGCTGTAGCCGAGCTTCGCGATCAAATTCACCCACGGCGCGTCGGGGAGATAAACCCGGAGGAGCGCTTCCGAGACCAGCGAGAAACCCATCGAAAGCCCGGCCGCCAGCCCCGACAAAGCGAGCGCGCTGTTGCCACGTTGCAGCTCGTGCTCACCCTCGTCATGAATCGCTTGATACACGACGTCGCCGGGAGGAGCGGTGCGACTCTCGATTTCTTCCTGCTGCTTTTCGGGTTGGGATTTCTTCGTCGTCATATTTCGGACTTCCCGGATTTTTCGCTTGTCCGCGCTCCCGCGACGCCTCAGCAGATTCTCGGCAGCTGCTCGCCCGACATCATGTCGACGACGCGTTGGCCGCCTACCCGCGTCGTCATCGTGACGAAGCCGGGATGATCAGACACGACTTCGCCGATGATGGCGGCTTCCCTGCCTAACGAGTGCTGCCGCATCGCCGCCAGGACTGCTGCGGCGTCCGAGGGTGCGACAATCGCGAGCAGCTTCCCTTCGTTCGCGACGTAGAGCGGATCGAGTCCGAGAATTTCACAGGCGCCTTGCACCGCTTCGTTGATCGGCATGCTCGCTTCCTCGAGCCGGATTCCCACTTTCGCCGCCTGCGCGATTTCGGTCAGGGCGCTGCTGATTCCGCCGCGGGTCGGGTCGCGCAGGACATGGATGTCTTCCTTTGCGGCCAGAATCGCCTCGACCAAACCATGGAGCGGCGCCGTATCGCTCGCGATCTCACTTTCAAACTCGAGCCCTTCGCGCACAGACATGATCGCGATCCCATGCGTGGCCATTTCCCCGCTCAGGATAATCTTGTCGCCGATCTGCGCCCGCTGCGGGCTGATCCGGATGCCTTCCGGGATGACACCGATTCCGGCCGTGTTGATGAAAATCTTGTCGGCCTTGCCGCGGTCGACCACTTTCGTGTCGCCCGTCACCAGCAGCACGCCTGCTGCCCGTGCCGCTGCACTCATCGATTGCACGACCCGCCAGAACTCCTCCATCGGCAGGCCTTCTTCAAGAATGAACCCGACCGAGAGGTAGAGCGGGCGCGCACCGCACATCGCGAGGTCATTGACCGTCCCATGCACCGCCAGCTTCCCGATATCGCCGCCGGGAAAGAAGATCGGGCTCACCACGTACGAGTCCGTGCTGAAAGCGACCCGCTGGCTGCCTAACGAGAAGATCGCGCCATCGTGCAGCGGGTCGAGCAGCTCGTTTTGAAACTGTGGCAGCACCATCTTCTCCATTAACTGGTGGCTGAGCTTCCCGCCGCTGCCGTGAGCAAGAACGATCTCGCTATAGTTCGTGATCGGGATCGGACAGACGGCGCCAAGCAGGCCCGCGTTCGCGTCCAAATCAGATGACATCCTCAGCTCCGGCGGCGATGTGAATTAAGTCCCAGAGCACATGCACGAGCGTCGCATGCACTTCCTGAATGCGATGAATGCTGAATGACGGGACGACAAAGCAATAATCCGCCAGGTCGGGAAAGCGTCCGCCGTCTTTCCCTGACCAAGCGATCGTCAGCATGTCGCGCCGGCGCGCTTCTTCCAAGGCGTAAATTAGATTGGGCGATTTGCCGCTCGTGCTTACGGCCAACGCCATGTCCCCCGGATTCCCGAGCAAACGCAATTGGTCGACAAAAATGCGCGAATAATCCGCATCGTTCCCGATCGCCGTCATCGTCGCGATATCGGTCATGAGCGAGATCGCGGGAAAGGCGGAGCGCTTCTCGATAATCGGATGGGTGAACTCGACCGCGAAATGCATGGCGTCGCAAAGACTGCCGCCATTACCCATCGTGAGCAGCTTCTTCCCGCTCGCGAACCGCTCCGCCATCTCGCGGCTCAAAGTTTCAATCTGCCCGGCGTAATTCGAGAAGAATTTCTCCTTCATCTCGATGCTCTCGCCCGCTTTGCGGAGGATTTTAGCCCGGAAATTTTCCGCGGATTTGTCAGTTGCGATCATCACCCGAGGCGAGAAGCCTTCGTATCGAAAGTCCAAAAGGTATCGCGCTCCAGGAGCAGAGCCGAAGCCACGTGCAAGAGGTCATACGTTCGAAAGCTATGCCTTGCCGTATGCCGCAGGCTCAATTCTTCAAATTGTCGCTCCAACTTTGTGGGATTCACCTCTTCCCGATGCATGAAAGTGTTCCCCGCAAGATCCTCCCGAAAATGCGCGTGCGCCGCTGCATTTTGCTCCGCCGTAACGCGAGTTTGCCGCAGCGACGTACCGAAAACACTTGTAGTTGCAGAGCATTGATGACCTCCATGCGGTGCAGCCATGTGATCGGCAGCACACGATCTTCCGAGTCCGCCGCTGCTCTCCTCAGACCGCGAGCTTGATCCGAATCCTTCAACGAGAGGTAGAGTGGCGTGGAAGAAATTACTGTCGGCGTACGCGTTCACTCGCCGGCGAGCAGTTTGTCCACCAGCTTCGTTTGCGCCGCGTTGATTCGCTTCGGGAATATTTTCGCCATGCGCGCCGCAAAATCGGGGAGGTCCGAAATCTTGCAGACTGTCCGATCCGCTTCCAGCGTATAGCTGCGCCCGTCGCGCCGGCGAATTTTGACGCTGCAAGCCTCCATCATTCTTGATGTCTCGCGATCGAGCTGGCGAACGGTGAAACTTTTCATGTCTGCCATTGTGTCGGCAGGATAGGAATGGTCAAGCCGAGGCCACCGCCACTGCCGCAAGCTTCTGCTCTCGCTTCTGGCCTTCGAGATGACGTCCGTAGGCGTAGTAAGCGGCACAGGCCCCTTCCGCAGAAACCATCGTCGCGCCCTGCGGAGTCTCTGGCGTGCAGATATTCCCAAAGCACGCGCAATCGTGCGGCTTCTTCACGCCGCGCAACACGAGGCCACTGATGCAATGCGCCGGCTCCTGGGTGTCGATCTCCTTCACGTCGAAGATGCGTTCAGCATCGTGCTCGCGGAATTCGTAACGTAGTTTGTAGCCGCTCTTCGGAATGGAACCGACGCCGCGCCACTTCCGATCGCAAACTTCGAAGACACTATTCACCAGGTCCTGCGCAACGCGATTGCCATCGCGGTTTACGACACGCGGATATTGGTTCTCGACCGTGTGCGTTCCAGCCTCGAGCTGTTGCAGAGTCATGAGCGTGCCCTGCAGGATATCGATCGGCTCGAATCCAGTGATCACGATCGGAACGCGGAAACGTTCGGCCAATGGCTCGTATTCACGGTAGCCCATCACCGTGCAGACGTGGCCCGGCCCGAGAAATCCCTGCACGCGATTGAGCGGCGATTGCAGAATCGAAGCAATCGAGGGCGGCACCAGGACGTGTGAAACCAGAACCGAAAAATTCGTCACCCCTTGCCTTTTCGCCTGAAAGACGGACATCGCGTTGCTGGGCGCGGTCGTCTCGAAACCGATCGCGAAAAAGACGACCTTCTTGTCGGGGTTCGCACGCGCAATCTTCAGGCAATCGATCGGCGAATAGACAATGCGGATGTCTGCGCCGCGCGACTTCAGAATCAGCAAATCGTCTTTGGAGCCGGGCACGCGGAGCATGTCGCCGAACGAGCAAAAGATCACATCCGGTCGCTGCGCAATGGCATGCGCCTTGTCGATCATCTCCAGCGAAGTCACGCAGACCGGGCAACCCGGCCCATGGACGAGCTCGACCTGTTCCGGCAACAAGCGATCGATCCCGTACTTCACGATGCTGTGCGTCTGCCCGCCGCAGACTTCCATCAGCACCCACGGCTTCGTCACCGTGCGATGAATCTCGGCGACGATCTTCTGCGCGACTTCCTCGCTGCGATATTCGTCGAGGTATTTCATCGCGCGTCAGGCAGCCGGCCGCATCGGAATCGGCGGAGGCGACTCCTCCATTTTCGCGAATGGATCTTCATCTGGATCATCGACGTCTGGAACATCGAGCTCACCAAGCTGCTGCAATTCCTCGAGCGCTTTGTAAGTCCGCGCCGCTTCCTCTTCGTCCACTTTGCTGAGCGCGAAGCCGACGTGCACGAGCACGTAATCGCCGACCACAACCTCGGGCGTGTATTCCAGGCAAACCTGCTTCACGATCCCGCCGAAATTCGCTTTCCCCATCAACACGCCCTGCGCGTCGTGATGGATCGCAATCAGTTTACCGGGAATCGCCAGGCACATATTTATTCTCGCCAGCTGCCGCAAGTCACGGCTGCCAATTGAGGAAAATGTATCACTGCGGTGCGTCTCCGTCAGTACTCGATTGAGGTTTTTTTATTGCCCAGCAATTGTCGCGGCAAAGACCTGGCCGAGCGAAATCCCGCCGTCATTCGGCGGAATCCGTTGATGCCAGTAGAGGCGGAAACCTTCTGCCGAGAGCTGCATGATCGCGCGTTCCGTCAGATACTGATTCTGAAAGCACCCACCGCTTAAAACCACCTTTGGTTGTGCGACGCGTCGGGCGACCGAAACGATCATTTCCACGAGGGTGTTGTGAAACTTAGCCGAAATCACCGCCTGCGCCTCGTTCGCCTGCAGATCGTCGATGATTCCCTGGATCGTCCGCTGCCAATCGACAATCCGAGGCGTTCCTTCTCGCAATTCGAAGGCGTAGGCTTCGTCGATCCCGACCCGCGCCGCGAACTCCAGGTCCATCGCGGCCTGACCTTCGAAACTACCTCGTGCTCTCAGTCCGGCCAGAGCGGCGACAGCATCGAAGAGTCTTCCCGCGCTTGAAGTGAACGGCGCGTTCACGCCCTTCCCGAGCATTTGCCGGAGCAACGCGAGTTCACTGTCGGAAAAGTCGCCGAGCAGGTTCGGATATTGCCAAAGCTCGTTCCCGAACATTTCATAGAGCAGACCAAGCTTGCAGCGTCGAGGCTCTCTGACGGCCGCGTCACCGCCCGGCAAGCGAAACTGTCGCAGATGCGCAGCGCGCGTGAATCCGCTCTCAGTCACCGTGAGGAATTCTCCGCCCCAGATGGTGCCGTCGCCGCCGGAGCCGGTCCCATCCCACGCGATGCCAAGCAGTGGCGGTGACAATTCATTTTCCGCCATACACGCCGCGATATGCGCCCAGTGATGCTGCACGGGAACGGTTCGCGCAGATAATTGCGCAGCGTATTTCGTCGAGAGGTAATCAGGATGCAGGTCGCAGGCGACCAGCTCGGGAGTCGCTTCGTAAAGGCGCGGCAGATCGGCGGCCGACGTAACGAATGCTTCGTGTGCTTGTGACGTTGCAAGATCGCCGATGTGCTGACTGACGAAAACATTCTTTCCGACGCTGAGCGCGACGGTGTTTTTCAGGTGCGCACCGAGCGCGAGAATCGATGGGATCGGTTGCTGAAGTTGGATCGGCAACGGCGCGTAGCCGCGGGCGCGTCGCAGCACGAGCTCGCGTCCCGCCATGATTCGCGCGATCGAGTCGTCCATCTGCCGAACGATGGGGCGGTTGTGGACCAGAAAAATGTCCGCGATTCCATGCAAGCGTTGGAGCGCTTCGTATTCATCCAGGCAAATTGGCTCATCACTCAGGTTCCCGCTCGTTGCCACGATCGGAATGCCGAGCGAGTGCAAAAGCAGGTGGTGCAGCGGCGTGTAGGGCAAGATGAGGCCGAGGTTTGGATTTCCCGGCGCGACGGAGGGCGCGATCAGGCAGGGATGGTCGCGTCGGATCAAAACAATCGGCGCTTCGGGCGAAAGCAGCAGCCGCTCTTCCAGATGAGAGATTCGACCGAGCGCTTGCGCGTCGCGTAGTGATGCGACCATAACTGCGAGCGGCTTTTCTTCGCGGTGCTTACGCGCGCGCAAGCGCGCGACGGCTTCTTCGTTTGTCGCGTCTACCATCAGTTGGAAGCCGCCAAGTCCTTTGAGCGCCAGGATTTCTCCGCGCCGCACTGCTTCCGCCGCGTCCCGCAACGGTTTCCCGTCGCTCGCGAGCAATCCGCCAGTGGCATCCCATAATTGCAGTCCGGGTCCGCAACGGAAGCAGGCGTTCGGTTGCGCATGGAAACGGCGGTCGCGTGGATCGTGATATTCGCGGTCGCAATCTGCGCACATCGTGAACGTCTTCATCGAAGTGTTCGCGCGGTCGTAAGGCAACGCTTCGATAATCGAGAAACGCGGTCCGCAGTTTGTGCAGTTCGTAAAAGCATATCCGTAGCGGCGATTTTGCGGATCGAAGATCTCGCGCACGCAATCGGCGCAGGTCGCGATATCGGGTAGAATGAGTGCGGTCTTTTCGCCTCCGGCTTCGCTCTCGCGAATTTCAAAATCGTGATACCCGACGGGGTCGAGCATGGATGACTCGGAGCTTTGAACCGAAGCTCGCGGTGGCCTTTCGTGGTTCAGTCTAAGAAGGAACTGCCGCAGCGGACCGGAGGCACCTTCCACCTCGATGAAGACGCCCGAGCCGGAATTCAGAATCCAGCCGTGGAGTTCCAACTCCGTCGCCAGCCGGTAAACGAACGGTCGAAACCCGACACCCTGCACCGCTCCTCGGACGACGATTCTTGCGCGCTCGCGTTTAGGTTCCGGCATTCAAGCGCAGGTTACTAGAAGCTATCCCAAAACTGTTTTCCAACGTTGTCATGTTGAGCGGAGCGAAACATCTCTGACCCTTTGCCGATACGCTCCCCCACAGAAATGGGCAGAGATTCTTCACTTCGTTCAGAATGACAGGCTTTTGGGATAGCTTCTAAAACGAGAGGATCAGCGGAAGCTGTGCGGGCGTATCTGAATAATAACTTACGCGACAGCCCTACGAACGGAGCAGGAATAAGCCAACGAGCGCGAGCACGATCCCGACGATCCGTGAAATCGAGGCTGGTTCGTGGAAGAAAAATATTCCGGCAATCGCCATGATCGCCGCGCCGCCTGCCAGAATCACCGGCACGGATGACAACGGGCCGCCGCGTTGAAAGAGGATGAAAAAAGCAATGGTGCCGGCGCCGACACAGACGCCAGTGAGCGCAGAATACCAGAAACCTTCGCTGCTGAATTTCTGATTCCATCGGCCCGAGAAGTAAAGAAAGGCGATGTAGAGAAGGATGGAAAGCGCCGCCGTTGCTTCCACCACAAAACCACCGATGCCGTCTCCGATGTGGTCGGACGCCAGGCGGGTGAAAATCTGGTGGGCGCCGTAAAGAACGGCGGCAACTACCGCATACCAAAACCAGGGAGCCATCTGGATATTTGTCTGTTTTGCGAGGCTTGAAACTCTCCCCATTCTGAACCCGATCAGCGCGTGAAGAGGCCGTCCACAAACCCGATTTGATAGGCGAGAAAAATTCCGAATGCCACGCTCAAGACGCCGGCGGCTGTTCCGAAGTAGCGTTGGAAGAAACTATAACGAGTGCTGTAGGTAATCGGCACCGCGATCGTCGCGGTAATCAGCATCATTCCGGCAATCGTCCCGAGGCCGAAGACAAGCAGGTAAACGAAGCCCCAGATCGGGCGTTGAATCAGAGGCACGACCAGGAGCGCAACCGCTGCAGAACCGGCCAGCCCATGGACGACGCCGATGATGGCCGGCTTGATGGCGCGGTCGTGTTGTAATCTCCCGAAGAGACGCTCGAATCCAGCCGGAAAAAATGCATTTCGCCAGCCGTTGTTCGGCTTTAGATCGGCATTCATCGCTTCGGCGCTTGCGGTGCTGTTGCGCAGTAGTCGGACTGTTCCGTGGAGGTTTAATGTGCCGAGCAGGATCAGCATCAGGGCGACACCAAATTCCAAGCTCATCCCGACCCGCTGTGGAATCACAATGCCGAAAAAGATGATTGCTCCGCCTACGACCAAGAGCGTGACCGTGTGTCCAATCCCCCAGAAAACGCCGGTCCACGCGGCGCTGCCAATGCTCCGCTGACGGCTAACAATCGTCGTCACCGCTACAACGTGATCCGAGTCAGTCGCGTGTCGCATTCCGAGCGAAAAGCCCAGGAAGAGAATGGACAGCAAAGTCATCATAACGGGATGGGGCTGAGTTCCGCGCAGCGCAGCGATTTGATCGCGCATTCCTGTCCGTCGGTCGCTTCCGTAGTCTTGCCACAAGAGGGACATTCCAAAGTTGCGACGGGAATGCCGGACAAGGCGCCGTCCCAATATTTCGGGCGGCCGCGATACGAACAGTTCGGGCATTTCACCATGGCGTCGATTTTTTCGATCTCGAGTTTGGAGCCTTCCAGCGAAGTTTCCGTGGTGATCGCTTCGTAGCAAAAGCGGAGCTGCTCGTGCTCGATATGACTGAGCTCGCCGACGGCGAGATTAACTTCGACGATCTTCTTGTCGGGATTCTTCTCCGCGAAGTCGAGGAGCTTTTCGACCAGGCCCGATGCAATCGAAAGCTCATGCATCGATTGCTCTCGTTAGACCGCGAGGAGCGCTTTCTCGAAATCTTCGAGCCCCGCGCCGGTCTTGGTGCTCGTCGGGATGACTTTGATGTCGGGCTTGAGGTTGTGGACGTCTCTGACCAGTTCTTCGACGCTCACTTCCATGGCGTGCGCGAGATCGATTTTATTGATCACGACGATCTCGGCGCCGAGGAACATGTGGGGATGTTTGCGCACCATCCACGGGCCCTCGGTCACGCTTACCACTACGACGCGCGCTTTCGAGCCGAGTGGGAATTCCGCGGGACAAATGAGATTCCCGATGTTCTCGATGAAGATCAGCTTCAGTTTTTCGAGCTCGATTTTCTTCAACCCCTTCCCAACAAGGTTCGCATCCAGATGGCAGCCATTGATGGTCGCGATCTGGACGACCGGAACGTTTTGCGCGGAGATCGCATCGGCATCGCTGCTCGTCGTGGCGTCGCCATTGAAGACCGCGACGCCAAGGCGGTCTTTGAGTCGCTCCACCATTTTCGTGATCAGCGTGGTCTTTCCCGAGCCGATCGCGCCCATGAAGTCGATCGCCGTGATTCCATGGCGATCGAGCACGGCGCGATTCTCGACCGCGAGTTTGGCGTTCGCTTCGAGCAGGCTGTGCTCCAGCTCGATGTCGTAGATTTCGTCTGGTGACGCTTCGAGCATCACCTGCGCCGCAACTTCGTTAGCCACGGGTTAGTGGGCCAGACCCGCGAAGGCGGTCGGAGTATGCTGCTGCTTCACGACTTTGCCTTTGCCGAGATACATGTGCACACCGCAGGGCAGGCAGGGATCGAAGCTCCGCACGGTGCGCATGATGTCGATGCCTTTGAAGTTTTCGGGTCCGTTTTCTTCAAAGAGCGGGCAACCTTGCACGGCGTCTTCGTATGGCCCGGGCGTGCCGTAAACATCCCGGGGGTTCGCATTCCACGGGGTGGGCGGATACGGATGGTAGTTTGCGATCTTGCCATCGCGGATGACAAGGTGATGCGAAAGCACCCCGCGGACGGCTTCGTGGAATCCGCAGCCGATCGCTTCGTCCGGCACTTTGAATGGCGTAAAGGTCGCTGTCCGTCCGGCATAAACTTCTTTCATCGCCTGTTCGAGGAAGTAGAGCGCACAACCTGCGGCGTAGGCTTGGAAGTACGTCCGCGCGCGATCGCGCTCGATGGTGTTAGCCCATTGCGGCACCTTCCATTCGAATTCCGTTTCCGGCTTGGTCATCGTTTTCGGCAGCCGAATTTTCACACTGTGGCCGGTGGCCTGGACGTATCCGATGTCGACAATGTTCGCCAAAGCCGTCGTCCAAAGGCGCGCGAGCGGTCCGCCGCCTGTATCGAGAGCAAGGTGATCACCGGTGCGTTTATCGAGCCAGCGCGGCGACATGACCCAGGTGTAGTTACCCGCGAAGTCGCGCTTCTGTGGTTTCGGAATCGTCCGCTGATTCCATGGATGCCGGATGTCGATCGGATTTCCGAGTGGGTCCTCTTTGACGAAATACTCGCCGTTGCCCTGCTCATCGGCCCAGTCCTCATAATAAGAAGAGCCCAGGAGGATGCGGATCTGCGTGTTGATATCGACCAGACTCGTCGTGACTAACTTGCCATCGACCACCACGCCGGGCGTGACGTACATCGCGCGGCCCCATTTCTCCATCGTCTTGTAATCGTAATCGCAGACGTCGGGATCCGGGAACGAACCCCAGCAGCCGAGTTGGATGCGGCGATTGCCAACTTGTTCGTAGCCCGGGAGAGCTTGATAGAAGAAGTCGAAGAGATCGTCGTGCAGCGGGACGCACTTCTTCATGAACTCCACATACCTCATCAGGCGCACCTGATAGTCGGTGAAGATCTGGATCGATGGCACCGTGCCCACGCCGCCGGGATAGAGCGTGGAAGGATGCACGTGCCGACCTTCCATGAGGCAGAACATCTCGCGGGTATATCGACTGACCTGCAGCGTCTCGCGGTAGAACTCACCCTCGAATGGATTGAGGGCGTGCATGATGTCCGCGATGGTACGGTAGCCGTGTTCGTTTGAATGCGGTGCGAGCGTTTGCTGGGCCTTCACCCAAACGCCAGGATTGGTCTCCTTCACCATCATCTCGCAGAAGTCGACCCCGACCAGATTGTCCTGGAAGATGTTGTGGTCGAACATGTACTCGGCGGCTTCGCCGAGGTTCACAATCATTTCCGCGAGCGGGGGCGGCTTGATCCCGTACGCCATTTGCTGCGCGTAGATCGAGCAGGTGGCGTGGTTGTCGCCGCAGATTCCGCAGATGCGACTGGTGATGAAATGCGCATCACGCGGATCCTTGTTGCGCATGAAGATGCTGTAGCCGCGGAAGATGGAAGAGGTGCTGTAGCACTCGACAACCTTCTGCGCATCGAAGTCGATCTTCGTGTAAATGCCGAGGCTGCCGACAATGCGTGTGATCGGATCCCACGACATCTCGACGAGGTTACTCGACGGGGCCGAACTGGCGCTCTTTGGCGATGTTAATACTTCAGGCATATGTAGCTCCTAGTTGCGGCCGTTGTGGGCGTAGTGTTTTGGTTTGTAACCCGTCGTTAATTCCGCACGCGGGTGACGCCATTTCGGTTCTTTATTAACTGTCGTATTCGTGATCGCGCGTAGCTTTCGAAGGGCACCGCCCCAAAGGCCAACCATCTTCGTCGAAAGTGCCGAACCGGGAGGGGCGTCCATGAAGGGCATGAACTTGTCCGGGAACCCCGGCATCGTGCAGCCGATGCAGATTCCACCCACGTTCGGGCAACCGCCGATGCCAGCCATCCAGCCGCGTTTCGTGACATTGCAATTTACCACTGGGCCCCAGCAGCCGATTTTCACCAGACACTTCGGCGAGCCGTATTCCTTCGCGAAATCGCCTTGTTCATAATAACCCGCGCGGTCGCAGCCTTCGTGCACTGTTTTACCAAATAACCACGTGGGCCGCAGTTGATCATCTAGTGGAATGAGGGGCGCGAGGCCTGCCACTTGATAAAGCAGGTAAAGCAGCGTTTCCATCATGTTATCTGGTTGTACCGGACAGCCCGGCACATTCACGATTGGCAGCCCTGCTTTCGAGCGCCAGTCCCAGCCGAGATAATCGGCGAGGCCCATCGCGCCGGTAGGGTTACCTTCCATGGCGTGGATACCGCCGTAGGTCGCGCACGTTCCGCAGGCCACGATGCCGAGAGCTTTCGGAGCGAGACGATCGATCCACTCATTGGTCGTGATCGGCTGGCCCGTATCCGGATCGGTTCCCATGGCAGCCCAATAACCTTCATTCTTGATCTTCTCGTTCGGGATTGAGCCTTCCATCACGAGCACGAACGGGTCGAGTTTCCCCGCGGCGGCGTCGAACCACCATTTCATGAAGTCATCACCCGTTTCGTAGGCGATCACGGGATTGTGCACGATCACTTTCGGCAACCCGGGAATGTTGCCCATGACGAGATCCTCGATGCTGGGCTGAGTCGCGGCGGTGATGGAAACGGAATCACCGTCGCAGGAGAGGCCTGTCGTCATCCATATGACATGAATTTCCTTAACGGCTGGCGGACGATCCATTTGGATCATCTCAGGAGCTTTCATTCTATTTTCCATGACCATGACATCGATTCCTCCCTCGTGCGGCCATTGAGTTTATTTACCGATTGATGGCCGCTTTGTTTCTCTTTTTTGCTTACATGCTGATGTGAAATTTAAGATTCAAAAACTTTGTGCGCCTAACGAGTTCTACATCCTGCGCATCCGCAGGTAGCGCCGCATCTCCGGGATCATCGAGATGATGATGAAAAGGATGACCAGTCCCAACACCGCGAGTGCGATCAGCCAGGGATTTATGTTCATAATTGTTCCCGAACCCGCATGGTCACATCCGGCGCATGCGCAGGTAACGGCGCATTTCCGGGATCATTTGAATTCCAACAAAAACGGCGATTAATCCCAGGACAGCCAGGGTGTCATTTAGGGGTCGGAATTCGCGCCGCATATTCGTTTCTACGTTGCGCTCGAGCTAGCGGCTACCTTTGCAGGCGCTTCGGAGCAGAGATCGCGAATGAGTGATTCGACCATTTCGAGCGCTTGCGGGACCGCGGCCTGAACTACTGCACTGAGGCCCATCGCACCGTCTTCTGTTTCGAGTACCGCCGGTTCGCATCCGACAAGATATAATCGTCCCGGTTGACCACCCAAAGAGCGGAGAAGCTGCAAAACCCGGAGAGGATTCATGCTGTGAGCATTTACGACCTCGTCGCAGGGCTTGTCCAGAAAATTTAAATCGGGCTCAATGAGAGAGACAGTCCCGGGCGGCTGGCCGTGAGGGGTGGCATCGATAAAGATCGTGACATCGGGTCCATCCATCATGGCGTACGCGAGATCGTAGCTGCGAATTCCAAAGTCAATTACGCGGATGCCTTCCGGCAACGGACGCTTCATGAGCTGCGCCGCCACTTCACAACCAAACGCATCATCGCCGAAAAAAATATTTCCGATGCCGGCGACGAGGATGTTCTTCATCAGGTTTGTTTCAGCGGTTCGACTTCATCGGCGGAGTAGAAAAAGCGGTGTCCTGATTGACGCAGCATTCCCATGTCGCGGCCCGGATCATCATCGATCACAAGCGCGAAGTGCACCTGTTTCTCGAGGTCTTCTTCGAGCGCTTCGATCGTTGCGACCTTTCCTTCGAGCGCCATGTCCATGATATCAGCGCGCTTCTTGGGCCAGATGCGAACCTTGTCGCCTTTCTTCAGTTCGACTCCATCGACAATCGCGCTTTCCAGGCGGTTTGTTGGATTGAAGAACTCGTCGTTAGACTGCTGCGGCACAGGCGGAGGAACGCCGCGCATGGCGCCGTGCATCTTCAAAAGATGATCGTCCGGCAGCGACTCGGTCCGCTCCAGGATGCGCCGCGCGTGATCATCGACGCCGCGCATCTCGCGTTTTTCTTCGTCCGTCATCGTCATGATGCGGAGGGTGAGAATTTCGTCGATCTCGCCGCTGTCGAAAAGATTGCCCGCGCTCTCCGGCGCGATCTGCGGGTAATCATATAGAATGATGGGCGACGAGAGCATGGTGTCCGTCTCGTTCTTCGCTTCGCCCACGAGCACCGGCCAAGTGTTCACGTTTTTGCAAGCAGCGGCGGCCTCCGCGTATTCCGGCGGCGGTTCCAACAGGGAAATAAATTCGCCGCCGGTGACGTGCACGACCGTGTGCGTGGAGGCGAACGTCCGCATCACCACCGCGTCCTGATTCTCGAGATCGGCGGCGGGAACAGGAGTCTTGTTCCAGATGCGAATCGTCACGCGGGAAACCTGATCGTCGATTGGCGTGACCGACGTTTCGACCGTCCCGGAAAGCGCTTCCTGCCGACGCACAAAAACTGCGGCAACTTTATCCCCATCGCGAATGGGCTCCAGTTCGCGCGACGAGTCGAAACGAAAATCCTTCGCGACTGGTGCCGCAGCGCACAGAAAAAGCGGGAGTTCCACCATCCGCTCAACGCTTTCCTGCCACGTCTGACAAAGCTTTTCGCCAATCAGCTTCTCGTTAACCAATTCAAACTCGGGCTCACCTGTTGTCGGCAGTTCGGCCGGCGGTTCAGAAATCACGCCCACTTCGCGCGCCATCGGATGGAGAAAACGCACGCTGATGTTCAGCGCACATTCCGGCGATTGCGTGCGCACCAAAACCTCAGTCTGCATCGAACACGGTTCTCTGCCTTTTTGCGCGACGCTGTATTCCTCCGGGTAAACGCGACCGAAAGTGAAACGCTGCCGGTTCTTTTTCGACGACGCGCGGTAGGGATAAAGGATGTAGCCCTCGTAAAGAACCGCGTTCACGACCTTCTCGAGCAGCTCGGAATTCATAGGAAAAATGACGAAGCCCGAATAACGAAGCCCGAAACAATGACGAAACCAGAATGACGAAAGGCGCGCGCGATTCCACTCGTTCGGGCTTCGTCATTCGTCATCGATTCGGATTTCGTCATTCGGGCTTCGTCATCTGCTCCTGCAAATTTTCGCAAAGATCAAATTCAACTCCTTCGCTTCCTGCCACCGCGGCCGTGCCGCTTCCTTTAACTCCGGGACTGCCCGGACCACCATCCGGACAAAATGTTTCGCCTCGCGCGATTCCCGCCGGCAGGTGTTGATGCTTAGGAAAAACGCCTTCTTGGAAATGGCATCGTCAGCCTCCGAATAATTCGCACCGACGCTCGTCCCGCATCCGACAAGCTGGCCAATTAACCGATCCGTGAGCGGCCCGCGCGGAATGAGTTTGACAAAATCGATCACCGCCTCACCGAAGCGCGCTGTCCTTTCCTCCAATCGAACGCGCGCGGTTTCGCCTTCGGCGCATCCTCTCCGACCACCGGCGAGTCATCATCCCAAAACGCGCCCTCATCCGCGTCAACCAGGCGTAAAGCGCGCTTTGTCATTCGGAATTCGTCATTGATTCGGATTTCGTCATTCGGACTTCGTCATTTTTCAGAAGTCGCTCGATTGCCTGCTCCCAACTAGAGATGCCGGCGCTCTGCTTGTAATCATGGAGCCGATCGAAGACATCGCGCTCGAGCGTCAGGAACGCGGTATTCGGATAATGCTCATCCATCATCTTCTGCCACACGCTCACCGGCATCTGATATGTGCACTCTTTGTTCCAGGAAATCTGCTGCACCTGGAGATGACCATCGGGTGCGGCATAGAAAATCGTGCCGCTGAACAAAAAGAGAAGGGGGACTTCGCCCCCTTCCAACGCGTAAAAATATTTCGTGCCGGCAACCTTCAGGTCAAAGCTGCAAGGCACCGGCAGGATCGCTTCCGTCCTGCCGCTAAATGTGCGGACAGTCGTGTTCGACAGCGTCCAGAGCCGCGCCCGCAACGTCGTCCCCCATTGATCGGGCGTCCCGAAGAGATCGATCAACTTCGGTTTCTCATTCTCGGAATACGACCGTCCCGGCGCCTGAATTTGAATCTGCGCCATCAAGATCACGCTCTGAATCGTCTCCGTCTCCGGCGTGTTCGTGATGCCGAGCTTGAAATGCAGGAGTGGCGTCAATCCATGCGTCGCGTGTTCGACGCCGATGATGTTGAAATCGAGATCAGGCACGGGGAGGAAATGACGAAATCCGAAATCCGAAGTCCGAAATAATGACGAAACCCAAATGACGAAAGAAGTCCACCGGTGTCGCCTTTCGGACTTCGTCATTCGACATTGTTTCGAGATTCGTCATTCGGATTTCGCCATTCCGGCGTGCGTGCATCACTCTTACCGCCTTTCGTTTTCCGATCAACCTGTGAGCTTCCGCAACCAGGGGCGGACGATTACGCTCCATCACGTTCTCGTCTCCAATGAGTGATTTTCTTTTTGCCCGATCGCAGATGGGGATGTCGCTCGGATTCCACATCATCTTTGCTGCGATTGGCATCGCGCTGCCCGTCCTCATGGCGATCGCCGAGGGAATTTATCTTCGGAATGGGCGGTCCGTTTTTCTCGGCCGCATCGTGGACAACAGACTCGCAACCGGATTCATGGCGGGCTTGCTGATTCTCGGCGGCTGGAGTTTGTCGCAATACCCGAAACTGATCACGCTCGACGTCACCATCTTCGACGCCGCCGCACCGCCGATCACGCTCCGGCTGCTGATCTACGCGCTCGTTGCGGGCACGGTCTTGTTGCTGCCCTCGCTCGTTTTCCTATTTCGCATTTTCAAGGGAGGCGAACCTCCAGGCGCGGAGTCTTAACGGAATCGCATTCTGAATCCGCGACAAGCCTACCTCGGCGGCCTGGGACTGCGTCCGCCCAAATACCTGTTGATGAGTTTGGATGCGAAGGTGATCGCCATTATCCGAATGATCCAGCGGAACATCGTATCGATATCGTGCGCCGTTACGTCAATGGACGGGCGAAATTTCGGGCGACGACGGGGGACTGCAACAACCGCCTTGGGTTTGTGCCACGATCTTATGTTCGATATGCGTGCGATCTCTGTTCCGCGACTGCGTAGAATTGGGCAATGACCATCTCAAATGGAACCCACAGCCTTGGCCCCCAAGCCGGCAGGATCACCATGAATGTTTACCGCGACGGGGTGGCGGCCAGGATGGGCCACAACCTCGTTCTTGAGGCCACCAAATGGAGTGCCAAGGCCGAGGTCGATGCGGGCAATCCGGCCGCCTGCAGCGTCAAACTGACGGTTGACCCGCGTTCGCTAGAGATCATCGAAGCCACGGGTGGGATCAAGCCGCTCGGCGACAAGGACCGTGCCGATATCAAGAAGAACATCAACGACAAGATCCTAATGACGTCCAGGAATCCCGAAATTACCTTCCAAAGCACCGAGGTCTCAGGGACCGCCCCAACATCAAGGTCAAGGGCAACCTGACCCTGGCCGGCAAGAGCCAGCCGCTGAGCTTGGACGTGCGGGTCGATGAGAGCTCGGGCCGTGCCAGCGGCAAGACCACGCTCCAGCAGTCCACCTTCGGGATCAGGCCTTTCTCGACCATGCTGGGCGCCCTCAAGATTAAGGACTCCATCGACGTTCAATTCGACCTCAAGATTCCCTAACCTGGGGGCTGCCTGCACGTGGTGTGATCGTGTAATCGAGATCAGTCGCCGTGACGCTCCCGCGGCGGGCCTTTGGCTTCACTCCTTAGCTTGGTGAAAAAATTCTCAATCGCGTGCCAGACTTCATCACCGCCAGAGAGCCCACGCCAATGCATGCGGATCGTGCCCACCAGCTCGAAGCAGGTGTCGATCGGCGCGATGAAATATTCTCGCGCGCCGTTCGAACGATTGACGAGCAGAGCTTCGACGTCCGACTCCAAATTTTGCAGCGCCGGATTTTGCCGAACGAGCGTTTCCCACGCCGTCAGCGTCAGGAGCGATTCGGTCGGTCCGGCGGGACTCGGATACATCGCCGTCATTTTTTTTTGCGGCGTGCTGTAGAAGAAAAACGCGAGATCGATCGGTAGCGCCAGAGTCTCCCATTCCGCATCCGTCATCTGAAAATCCGGCAGCGCCCGTGCGTCGCGCGGGATCAATTTGAATTTGCCGCCCACCGCGTTTTGAAAGAGGAGTGCGCACGGATCGCACGAACACGCCACCTGCCGCGTCCCCATGTCCAGGAGGTGGCGATGCGTGGGCGGCAGAACGAGATTGCACAGCTCGCAGCGTTCCAAGACCGGCTGCTGTGGTGCCTTGGCCAGGCTGCGGAGGGTGGAAAACGCAGAAGAGTTCACAGAGTGGTGGTGGCGTGCGGGTCAGCGCGACCTGGCGTTTTTGACCGCCGTCCGCGCTTCACTCGACGCCCGCGTCGGCTGGAACTTCCGCAATGTTCAGGTCCCAGTCGACTGGCAGCCGAGCGCCCGCCGAAGGCGTGAATGACTTCCGGCCGAAACCGCGCCTCCGCCACCTATAAGTTCTGAGCAGGAATGAACTTTCCCTTTTAGACCTTGGCTTGCGAGTCTCGTTGCCGGTCCGGCGTCGATTCGGGACGCTTTCCTGGAGAATTTTGATCTCCTACCATTTCCGTATTCGGGTCGGGCAATTCTCCTGGCCGAGCAGGTTTCTCCGAACTTCCGGGAGCGGGTTTCGCAACGGATTTTTGGCTGTCGTTACCGGAAGGGCGCGGGGGACCCGAGGCAGTGTTCTCTTCGCTCTGTGCGTCCAGATTTGCGTGTTCTTTGTTTTCTTTATCCATATCAATGATTCGTTTCGCGGCCCGCGCCCGCGGGCCTAAAACTAAGGGGCACCTGCGATGCTTCGCAGGGGTGGAGCGCCGCATTCATCCGGCCGAACCCGGACGGTGCGTGCCTCCGCGACGTACAAATTTAGTAACAATCGTCTGCCGGTGTACACGCGGGGAGCGCAGGCTCCCCTACAGATTATCCATCCGCACAATCAACTAGGCCGGCGGAATGTTCGGCATCGCCGGATGAATCGGTTGCCGCTTGTCGGCATTGATTCCGGTCGCATCGCGCGCGTCCTGATAGTTTTTCCGACCGGCTTCGCGGCCGACTTCTTTACTCGTTAGGGCTTGTTCCTCGCCCTTGGTGGTTCCCGGGACGTGATTGGGTTGCGCCACATGGGTCCGTTCGCTCCGGTCTTTTTCGTCATTGGTCATTTTGTTTCCTTCTTTTTCTTTGCTCTGTGCCCAGCATTTTAGGAGGCGGGGCATTCGGTAAATTGTGGCGCGGCCGGCGCACCGCCATTGATACCGTTAGCGGCGTGCGGTTCTAACGGCGTCGCGCCATCCACTTCCAGTGAAGTAATATCGGGCGCGGCCGCGTAGATGGCTTCCTCGATCGAAAACTTCAGCGTCAGGATAGATGAGGGACAGCCATGACAATTCCCCGCCAGCCGCAGTTTGAGTGCACCCTCACGCGACACGCTGAGAAACTCCACGCTGCCGCCGTGCTGCGCGAGTCGCGGACCGACTTTCTCGATCGCGCCGCGGACACGCGATTCGAGATCGACCGGATGAAGTCCATGCACAAGCAACAAACTTGAGACCAGCTCGTCCTCGCCGAGTCGGTCGATGATGGCCTGGCCTTCAGGGCCGAAATCGTATATCACCTCCATCAACCGTTCCAAACCGGCGCCTTGCAATTCGAGCAAAGCTTGCACCAATTCCCTCGATTGACCGCGCGATTTCTCATCCGCGATTCCGTCGATCGCTTGAATCAACTCTTCGATTCGACTGATCCGAGTTTGAAATTCCCGCGTCTTAAATGGTTCCACGAATGTTTCCCCTGGTACATCTGCGCACCCTTGCGCAGAGCGCTCATTATTGTTTACGGCTGATTTACGTCGAGATCAATTTCGGGAAGCGTTTCGTCCGTGGCCGACCCAAGCTGAAACATGGCGATATCCGAGATACGCCGTCGCATGCCGCGACGTGTTAAGAGATTCAGCCGCCGATAACCACGGGTCTGGTTTCGGCCATTCTCTGAAATCCTTTGACCTGCCCGACTGCGCACTAGCCCGGAAATTTGAAGAGGTCTTTGGGAAAATCGACGTTGGTTTGAATTTCGTCGTAGGTCGTTTCTGAACGTTTCGGGCCGGCTCGGCCATGCGCGTCCGCATCGCCGGCGTACGCGATCGCTTTATCGACCAACTGTTCGGGCGTGAGTCCCTGGGCCTGCGCGAGCGTTCCGACGAGGAGGAAAAGAAGGAGGAGCTTTTTCATGAACAGTGCTGGTGCACGCAATCCGCCGGGACGGGCTCCAATTTTTGCCAGCGCGATAGCAACACGCGAGCAAATCAGCCGGCTGATTGCCAATGACAACTGAACAATCCAAACGCGCCTGGGGGCGCGCGCTTTTACGACGATGGAAGACATCATGTATGTCGGCCTTCCGCTGCTGCTGGCTGGTTGTTCGCTCGTCCTCTTCGCCATCGGCATCATCATCTGCGGGCAGCAGTTGATTCCAGGCTCGTTGACCATGAACATCGTCGCGCTGGCCATATTCGCTCGTTCTTCTGCGCCTGGCACGACGTGGAGCGCTTCTCGGCCGCTCCGCGCCAGTTGCAGGAGGGACGACGTGGTGAAGCGTAGCCTCCGTGTTTCAATTGCTCGAGCGGGACATTCGCTCCAAGGCGCGGCGCGGCCGCCTCACGACCGCCCATGGGGTGATTGAGACGCCGGCGTTCATGCCGGTGGGGACGCAGGGTTCGGTCAAGGCAGTGAGCCCGCGCGAGCTGCGCGAACTGCGGACGCAGATCATTCTCGGGAACACCTACCACCTCTTCGTCAGGCCAGGGATGGAGGTGCTCCGGAACTTTGGCGGACTGCACCGGTTCATGCATTGGGACGGCCCCATTCTCACCGACTCCGGCGGGTATCAGATTTTCTCCCTCGCGAAGCTGCGCAAGATCACGGACGAGGGTGTCCGCTTCCAGAATCATCTCGACGGCACGCCCACGTTTATCTCGCCCGAGATCGCGATGGAAATTCAAGCCACGCTCGGGAGCGACATCGCGATGGTGCTCGATGAATGCCCGCCCTGGCCCTGCGAGAGGGATTACGCCGCACGCAGCCTCGAGATGACGATCGGTTGGGCGCAACGCAGCAAAACGCAATCAGCAATCAGCAATCAGCAATCAGCAATTCCCCAGCTCGTGTTCGGGATCGTCCAAGGCGCGACCTTTCCCGACCTGCGCCGAGTGAGCGCCGAGGCGACGGTCGAAATCGGTTTCGATGGTTACGCGATCGGCGGCGTCAGTGTCGGCGAGCCGGAGCCGGAGATGATGCTCGCGGTGGAGCACAGTGAACCGTTCCTCCCTAACGACAAGCCGCGCTATTGCATGGGCTTGGGAACGCCGCCGCAGATGGTCGAACTCGTCGCGCGCGGCATGGATATGTTCGATTGCGTCCTGCCGACGCGGCTGGCACGACATGGCACCGTCTTCACCGCGGGCGGAACGCTCAATCTCAAGAACGCGGAGTTCGCGCTCGCGACGGGACCGATCGAGGAAGGATGCAGGTGTCCGGCCTGCGCGGACTTCTCGCGGGGTTACATCCGCCACTTGCTTAAGGCGGAGGAAATCCTCGGGCTGCGCCTGGTCACGCTGCACAATCTCCATTTCTATCTCGACCTGATGGCGCAAGTCCGTGCCGCGATCGAAGCCGGAACGTTCGGCGAATTCCGCGCGCGGTTCGTCGCTGGCTACGCCGCCCGCTCCGCGCCAGCCGGGAATTAGAGATGATCTGCCGCCCGGAACTGCCACGGTCGGCGGCGATAAAGCGGTTCGGTCCATCCAGTTGGTCCCCAGCTGAACGACGACCACTGTCGGTGGGTGGCGCCTAGCGTCTCGAGCTTGGGCGTGATCGTCGCCGCAAAACCGGGACGCTTGCCCTACGGGTGCGTTGTCGCTTACGTGAACTCATGAACACCGCTTCGCTCTGGGCACGCTTCCAGAAGTACTTCATCGAATACGCTGAGATCGGCTTCTCGCTCGACATCAGCCGGATGCGGTTTGGCGATGATTTCCTCGCTTCGATGCAGCCGCAGGCGGCGAAGGCGTTCGCCGCGATGCGGGAACTCGAGGCGGGAGCGATCGCAAATCCCGACGAGGGCCGGATGGTCGGCCATTACTGGCTGCGCGCCCCGGAGATGGCGCCGAACGAGGAGTTGCGGCGGGACATCACGGAGACCAATGCGCGGATTAAGGCGTTCGCGGCCGACGTGCACAGCGGCAAGATCGGGGGCCGCGACGGGGGGTTCCGCCATCTGCTGTTGATCGGCATCGGGGGCTCGGCGCTGGGGCCGCAGTTCGTCTCGGATGCGCTCGGCAGCGCGGCGGATGCGCTGCAGTTGCACTTTTTCGATAACACCGATCCGGACGGGTTCGACCGCGTTTTTGGGCGGCTCGGCGAGGACCTGGGAAGCACTCTCGTGGTGGTGATTTCGAAGTCCGGCGGGACGAAGGAAACGCGCAATGGCATGCTGGAAGCGGAGCGGCGCTTCCGCGAGGGCGGCCTGGAAATCGCCCGGCAGGCGATCGCGATCACCGGAGCCGAAAGCGAACTCGACCAGTATGCGACGAAGAACGGCTGGCTCGCGCGTTTTCCGATGTTCGATTGGATCGGCGGCCGCACCTCGGTGATGAGCGCCGTCGGTTTGCTGCCCGCGGCGCTGCAGGGCATCGACATCGACCGCTTTCTCGCCGGCGCGGCGGCGATGGACGCGCGGACGCGCATACCCGAGGCAAACCAGAACGCCGCGATGCTGCTCGCACTGATGTGGCACTACGCCGGGAATGGCCGCGGCGAAAAGGACATGGTAATCCTGCCTTACAAAGACCGGCTGATACTCTTTAGCCGCTACCTGCAGCAGCTCGTGATGGAGTCGTTAGGTAAGGAGAAGGATCTCGACGGCGAGGTAGTGCACCAGGGAATCGCGGTCTACGGGAACAAGGGCTCGACCGATCAGCACGCCTACGTGCAGCAGCTGCGCGACGGGGTCGCAAATTTTTTCGTGACCTTCCTCGAGGTGCGGAAGGATCGCGCGACGGCGCGCTACGAGGTGGAAGACGGGGTCACGAGCGGCGATTATCTACAGGGCTTTCTACGCGGCACACGCGCGGCCCTCTACGAGAATGGGCGCGAGTCGATCACCCTCAGCCTCCCGGAGGTGAACGCCTTTACGGTGGGCGCCTTGATTGCGCTCTACGAACGCGCGGTCGGGTTCTACGGCTCGCTCGTGAACATCAATGCCTATCACCAGCCGGGCGTGGAGGCGGGGAAGAAGGCGGCGACCGCGATTCTGCAATTGCAGGAGCGCGTGGTCGGCGCGCTCGGCGCCGCACCGGGCCAGACGGCGGAGGAGATGGCCGCGAAACTTTCGGCCGATCCCGAAGAGGTTTATCACATCCTGCGTCATCTTGCGGCGAACGACCCGCCCGTTACCAGCACCCGCGAAGCGGCCGGCGCGGCGAAATTTTTCCGCGCATAGAAACATCGCCCCGAGGGTGCGATAGTCTGCGTCTCATGAGATCGCATGCACAGCAGAGCGCGGAAGAGATGCCGCCTGGTCCTTCGGTCCCGATGCGGGAAATCGCCGCGTTTGTGCGGCAGCTCAGTCACGACCTGCGCAATCATCTGAATGCAGCCGAGCTGCAGTCGGCCTACATCGGCGAGATCGCGGAAGGAGCCGAGCTGAAAGAGGAAGTCAAACGCCTGCGCGCCATGCTCGGCGAGATGGGGAGCAGTTTGCAGCGTCTGACCGGAGCGCTCGTGCCGACGAAGCTGACCGGGATGCCGTACGAGGCGGCGGCGTTTGTCGAGGATTTGCAGGTGAAGATGAAACAGCAATTCCCTGAGACTGCTGACGCTGTGCGTTGGGAGTCGAACCTCGCCGGCCCGATGCTGGAGATCGACCCGCAGATTCTGCAACAGGCGATGCTGGAGCTATTCACGAATGCGTTCCTGCACGAGCGGGGAGACGGCCCCCTGCTGGCGGTCGCGGCGGTGCGTGGCGGGACGTTCATTTTCGAGCTGCGGGAACCGAAACGCGCTTTCCATGGCTCGACCGAAAACTGGGGACGCGAGCCGTTCCGGAACGTGAAGCACGGCCACTACGGGCTTGGGCTGCCGCGCGTCCGCGCGATCATCGAGGCGCACGGTGGAGAGTTGCAGGCGCGTTATGATTCCGGTGCCGCTTCACTCGTCACGACGGTATCGCTGCCGCTTTCGTCGGAGCATTAAGAGGTGCGCGCCCCACCCATTCATGAGCGCTGAAAATCGACGGATTCTCATCATCGATGATGAGCGGCCGATCTTGCTCACGCTCGAGGCGCTGCTCGGCCGGCATGGCTACCAGCCCGAGACGGCGGCGAACGCTGCTTATGGCCTCCGCGTGCTGGAGAAGAGTTCGCCGGCGCTCATCCTGCTCGATCTGCAGCTGCCGGATGCCGACGGCCTCGAGATGCTCGATCAGATCAAACGCGAGCACCCGGAGACGCAGGTCATCATCCTGACGGCGCACGATTCGCTCAGCAACGCGATCGAGTCGATCAAGCGCGGCGCGTATCATTTCATCAGCAAACCGTACGCCCCTGAGGAGCTGCTCAGTCTGGTGGAAAAGGCGCTGGAGAAGCGCTCGCTCCTGCGCGAAACGGAACAATTGCGCGAGAAAACGCAGCAGCTGGAGAAGCGGCTGGAAATTGCGGAGACGCGCCTGGCGCCGGTCTTCAAAAGCAAGATGATGCAGGAAATCCACGAGCTCATCCAGGCAATGGCGCCCTCGGATGCGAACGTCCTGATCACCGGCGAAAGTGGCGTGGGCAAGGAAGTGATCGCGAATGTGATTCACTCCCACAGCCGGCGCGGGCACAAGCCTATGGTGAAGCTGAACTGCGCCGCTTTTCCGCAGGCGATGATCGAATCGGAGCTCTTCGGTTACATGAAAGGGGCGTTCACTGGCGCGATGAACGACTTCCCCGGGATGATCGCGGAAGCGAGCGGCAGCACGCTCTTCCTCGACGAGATTTCGGAGATGCCGCCGGACTTGCAGACGCGTTTTTTGCGCGTGCTGCAGGAGCGCGAATACCGCCCGCTGGGCAGTACGAAAACATTAAAGGCCGACTTCCGGGTCGTCGCGGCGACCAACCGCCCGATCGCGCAGGCGCTGGCGGAGAACCGGCTGCGGCCCGATCTCTACTACCGACTGAACACGTTTCAAATCGAGCTGCCGCCCTTGCGCGAACGCAAGGAAGACATCCCGCCGCTGGTCTCTTCGTTCGTGCAGCGCTTCGCGCAACAGCTCGGCAAACCAGAACCCGAGATCGCGTCGGAGGCGTTCCAGAAGCTGCTCGACTACGGCTGGCCGGGCAACGTGCGCGAGCTGCAAAACACGATGGAGTACGCCGTGGTCCTGGCGCGCAACAACCAGATCGGCGTCAAGGAGCTCCCGGCCGAAGTGCAACTGCCAGTGGCCTTGCAGCAGATGGAACGCGGCGCCGCGAATCAGAATCCCGGCACGCAAAACCTCGACGACCTGGAGCGCAACGCGATCCTGCAAGCGCTCGCGCAATGTCACGGCAACAAGAAAAAGGCCGCGCAGCTCCTCGGGATTCAGCGCCCCACGCTTTACAACAAAATGAAGCGTTACGCGATCGAGCTCTGAGGCGGGAGGCGGGGGCGGTTGATCGTTGAGGGTTGATCGACGGACTCCGATCCCTCGCCATTCCATCAACCAGCAACAATCAACCGGCATCCCTCCCCCCTCCCTCCTCCATGACCCGTCATCTCGAGAAAGTGCTCGCACACGCGGAGCAGCAGCTCGCGCCCGCAGGTAGTGTGCGGCCCACGGAAGTCCTGCCTCTCTACAAGAAGTTTCTCCGCATCGAGGAACATCGGCTGCGCCTCAAACATCAGGCGGGCGGCGGCGGACGCGAGATCTGCGCACGTCGGGTCGACCTTGTGGACGTCTTGCTGCGGCATGTCTTCGATGCCGCCGCGAGATTTGCGAGGCAAGAGGCCGGGAGCGCAGCGCTCCCGCTCGGCCTGATCGCGCTCGGCGGCTACGGACGCGGCGAGTTGAACCCGTGCAGTGATGTGGACGTGATGTTCTTGCACGGCCAGAACTCCGGCGCGGTTACGCCCTTCGTCGAACAGGTGGTCGAGCAGGTTCTTTATCTGCTCTGGGACATCGGCTTCAAAGTCGGCCATTCCACGCGGTCGGTGAAGGAGGCAATTGAGCAGGCCAACGAGGACATGCTCACGAAAACCGCGATGCTGGAAGGGCGGTATCTCGCCGGGGACGCGGGAGTGGCGCGGCTCTTCCGCGACCGTTTCCGCGCAGAATGCGTCCAGACGCACGAGCGGGACTACGTCGCGCTGCGCATGCGCGACCAGGCGGCGCGCCACGCGAAGTACGGGAATAGCGTTTACATGCAGGAGCCGCAGGTGAAGAGCGGGTGCGGCGGGCTGCGGGATTATCAAAACCTGCTTTGGCTCACGTATTTCAAAGAGGGTGCGCTGACGACGAATCAGCTCGTCGGCAAAAACTGGCTGAGCGTGGCAGACCAGCGCCGCATCGAAGCGGCCTACGATTTCCTTCTGCGGGTGCGGACCGATCTGCACTACGTCTATGGTCGCGGCACGGACGTGCTGCACCTCAACATCCAGGAGGAAATCGCAAAACGCCTTCATTACAGCGCGGGCCGCGGACAACTCGCGAGCGAGGCCTTGATGAAGGAATATTATAACCACACGCGAAATATCTTCCGCGTCACGGAGCGCATCACAGAGCAGTTCGCGAGTGGCCGTTCACCGGATCATGGCCGATCCGTCTTCTCCTTTCTGCGTCCCGCGAAACAGGAGGAGACCGATCTCGGACTCTTCGTTGCCCGCGGCGGTCAGCTTTACGCCAGGGCACCCGAGGTTTTCGAAAACGACGCCGAGTTGCTGATGCGCATCTTCCAAATTGCGCAGGAACATCACCTCAGTTTCAGCCCGGAGCTGGAGGATCTGATCTCGCGCCGCCCCGAGCTGGTAACGACGCCGTTCCGCTACGCGAAAGGGCCTCGGCAGATCTTCAAAGCGATGCTCGCGCGCAAAGGGGAAGCCGCCGGCGTGCTCCGCATGATGCACCGGGTGGACTTTCTCGGCCGTTATCTGCCGGAGTTCGCCCCCCTCACCTGTCTGGTGCAGCATGAGTTTTTCCATCGCTACACTGCCGATGAACATACGCTCGTCTGCATCGACAAGCTGGACGCGCTGGTCACGAGCGAGGACCCGAAACTCGCCGGTTATCGCGCGCTCTTCGCGCAGCTGGAGGATCCGTTCGTTCTTTACCTCGCGCTGATCATGCACGACACCGGGCGCGGGGTCGGCGCGCGCCCCCACTCGGAAGCCAGCGCGCTCTTTGCACAGCGGGCGGCGGCACGCCTGCAGCTCTCCTCCGAACAGCGCAAGTCGCTGATCCTGCTCGTGGATCACCACGTCACCCTCTCGAATACCGCACAACAACGGAACCTCGATGATCCCGAGACGATCGTGGAGTTCGGCAACATCATCCGCGACCAGAAAAACCTCGACGCTCTCATGCTGCTGACGCTGGCGGACGGTCAGGGGACGAGTGCGGAAGCGTGGTCGGATTGGAAGGAATCGCTGGTCTGGCAAGTCTACCATCGCACGAGCGCCTACCTCGCGGATCGCGCGGCGTTTTTCGAGGAACAGAAGATCGAGCGCGAGTCGCTGCGGAGCGCCGTGCTGGCGCGGCTCTCGCCGGATTTCGCGGAAGAGGTGGAGACGCAGTTCGATTACATGTCGGACAATTACTTCCGCGCCTTCGAGGTGCAGGAAATCGCGTCGCATGCGCGGCTCTTCCGCAGTTTCCTGACGAAGCTTTACTTGGGCTGCGAGCCGCCGTTGAACCCTGCGATCAGCTCCGTCGCGTGCCCGGCGCAGGGCCACAGCACCGTCTCGCTCTGCACCTGGGACCGGCAGCACTTGCTCGCAAAAATCGCCGGGTCATTTGCCATCGTGCCGCTCAACATCCTCAGCGCCGACATTTACACGCGTGGCGACAACGTCGCCCTAGATATTTTTCGCGTCAGCGACGTGCAATCGAACGCGGTGACCGACCCGAAAGATCTCGCCCTCTTCGAAGCGACTCTGGCTCAAGCGGTAGCCGATGAGTCTTTCGACTTCGCGCCGCTCCTGGAGAAAGCGCGGAGCAAACTCCCAAAGGATGCTGCCCGCGAAATCGACTTCCCAACCAGGATTATTGCCGACAACAAATCGCATCCCAATTACACCCTCGTGCAAATCGAAACCGCGGATCGCCCCAGTTTACTCTACGATCTCCTTTCTGCGTTCAGCCAGCAGGCCATCTCGATCGCGCTTTCGCGCATCAGCACGCAAAAAGGAGCCGCGATCGACACGTTTTACGTAGTCGACGCGAACACCCGCAGCAAGCTCAGCGGAACCGAGCGGATGCGGTTGCTGCAGGAGCAGTTGCAGCGCGCAGCGATCGGCAAAAGCGAGGGTCCGGAGGCTTCCTTGATTGCCGGGAACGCTGGCCAACACGCCGCGCCGTTGTAGCTGGGAACGCGGTCTCCGGCTGGCCCCGTGCGACCGCTGCTGGAGGACCGTGGGAGGCTTGAAACACCCTGGGTTCGCCGAGGACAGCGTCCTCAGGGTACAGCGTAGAGCTTAGGTCGTAGGCGTAACTTGTTTGCACGCGACCGGTGCGGTCGCTTCGAATTCAAGCAGATGAACGTGCTCATTCTGGCCGCTGGTTATGCGACGCGACTTTACCCGCTGACCCTGACCAAAGCCAAGCCGCTCCTCGACGTCGCCGGCAAGCCGATGATCGAGTGGGTGATGGACAACCTCGGGCCCGTCGAAGGGATCGACACCATTTACGTGGTGACAAACAACAAATTCGCGCGCGATTTTCAGACCTGGGCGGACGATTACAAGCAGCGCAATCCAGCGCGCCAACTCAAGATCATTAACGACGGATCGGTGGACGACTCCGATAAACTCGGCGCGATTGGCGATGTCAACCTCGTGCTGGTGCGTGAAGATCTTGGCCGTGACGATCTGATCCTGGTCGCGGGCGACAACCTGTTCAGCGAACCGCTCACAGAGTTCGTGGCGCATGCCCGTGGCTCGGAAGCGACGCTCGCCACTTACGACGTGGGCGATCTGGAAGCGATCAAGAAATACAGCGCGATCACCCTCGATGCGGATGGGATGATTACTTCCTTCGAAGAAAAGCCTGTCGAGCCGAAGAGCACGCTCACCGGCATCGCGCTCTACTACTTTTCGCGCGAGACCGTTTCACTCTTCACCACCTACATCGCGGCTGGGAATAATCCGGATCAGCCCGGACGGTTCATCCAATGGCTTTACCCCCGCAAGCGAGTAAGCACGTTCCAAATCACCGGCACCTGGTTCGACATCGGGAGCAAAGAAACACTCGAAGAGGCGAACGATATTTTTCAGCAGTCCCGGCGGCCCGCGGAGTAAGGCGGCGGACTGAGCCCACCGACCGTTCGCTATTTTTTTCGCCCCTCGTCGAACTCGATCAGGTCGAAATAGGTCCGGATATCGTCGCGTCCTTCTCCGCCCGCTTCTTTGAGAAAGTGCAGGAAGCGGGCTCGTTTGACCGCACTGTCCGGGTGGCGCGAAATCATCGCCTCGTTCCACTGCTCGCGTTCTCCTGCGGAATGCTCCGCACCGTTCTCGCGCACCCAACCCAGAATCGCGCTGTCCTCCTCGAGGCGATTGGCAGCTTCTTCGAACGCGTCCGGATTCAGGCGAAGGAATGCCAGCAGATGTTTATCGAAGCCAACCGTCTTATAGTTGTACCCGTCCAGCAGGCCTTTCCGGTGCAACTTCGCCTTGTCGATCAGGCGCGGCAGATGAACGTAACCGCCCAGCCGCTCGTAAGGGCTGCGCGGGACCAGCTTTTTGCCCATTCCAGCCCGAAGGCTAAATCGCTGGCAACGGAGAGACGAGGCCGGGCAGCGACTCCGCATCCGCCTCGGGCGGAGGAAGGGCTGGAGCCGCGGCGACTGTTTCCGGCAGGAGCTCGCCCTGCTTCAGCCCGCTGCTGCCGATGATCAATCGCCCCGAGAAGATTCCGCCCTTTTCCACACTGATCGAGCGGGCCGTGACATCGCCGTCGAGCGATCCATTGCGGTGAATCACGACTACGGTGTCGGCCTTTACCTCCCCACTCATGTGGCCACGGATCTCGATGCTTTTGACCTGGACGCGACGAAAAAATTGCACGTCTGCTTTGCGCTCGATCAGCACGTGCTCCGCCACCACGCGGCCGGGGATTTTCCCCACGAAATTGATCGTCGCCATCCCCGTGCAGGTCAGATTGCCCCGAATCCTGCCCTCGATCAGCGCCGCCGCACAAACTACGTTGCTGCTGCTCAGGTCGCCTCTGCCCGTGACGTGCAACCCGCCGCGGGTCCGAATTGCCCGGCTAAAGCTGGTGGTAATTTTGTAGTCCCGCAGGTCGAGATGGGCGCTGCATTTCGGGCAGATCGTTGAACTCGCGGAAGAGATCACCTCCTGCTTCGCTTTACAGTCGAAACATTCCACGGTCGAACTGCGCTGCTTGGCCCAGATCTGGTCCAGCCTGCGGAAAAGCGACGGCCCTTCGCACGCGGACGCGGCAGAGGCGGCTGTCGGCGCCGATTCGTCGCGCGGTACGCGCAGCTTGATCTCGGATCGGGGTGGCGCCAGCGGCGAGAAAGCAGAGCCGCATTGTCGGCACATCGTGCTCTTCGCCGCCGCATATTCCATCTGCTTAAAACCGCAGTGTGGGCATTCCACACTGAGCTTTGCAGGGCCGGACTTAGCCACTGGTCCTTACGCTGAAAGGCGTTTTCCCTTACAACCGTGCGCCAAACCCAGCTTTCGGAGCCGCTGGCTCGTCGTTGCGCACCACTTCGGGACGGGAATTGCCGCCCGCAGCCTTCAGTGCCCCAGCGCTGGCCACCTCGGATTTGCCGATGAAAGTCGCGCCTTCCTCGATCACGAGACGCGCCGCCTTCAAATCGCCCTGCAAGGTGCAGCGCGATTTCAATTCGCAACGCTCGCCGACCGTGATGTTGCCTTGCACTCTCCCGAAAACGGTGATCGACTTCGTCTTGATTTCGCCGCGGATGTCGGCGTTTTCACCGATCGTCAGGACGCCATCAGAGTAAATTTCGCCCTCCACTTTGCCGTCGATGAGCAGCTCTTTTTGGAACTTGATCGAGCCTTTGATTTCTACGTCGCTCGAGAGGATGTCTTTGCCAGAATGTTCAGCCATAGTTTTGTGGTGATCGGTGATTGATGGAGATGATGTCCGAGCCGGTTCTTCGCGCTGGGCGAGACCGTTAGTGTCATCACTGCCCGCGCTTAACGATCCTTCTCCGATCGACGACAGGGGCTTTTGCGGGATGAACTTTTTTAACACGCCCGCAGTATTGAGAGACGGCGCCCGATTGTCAACGGAATCCGTGGCGGGCGGATGATTTCCGTAGGCGATGGTGGCCAGGGCCGATATCTCCCTTACCGCCACGGCTTCATTCCACCCCAAACCTGGTGGAGAGCGGTCGCAAATGATGCTGCCCCACACTCGCCGCCAGGCGGAGCGTCGGGCGAACCGTTGGGCCCACCAGGATTCGAACCTGGGACCAAGGGATTATGAGTCCCCTGCTCTAACCGCTGAGCTATAGGCCCGTCGCACGGAGCGTCCGGCTTCGAAATCGGAATCGCCCCCGGGGGTTTTGCTATCGTTCCATGAATGCGTCGCCACACAATCCTAAAACGCCGCGAGTCGGGTCCCCGACATCGAGCGCAAAACGCTCAAGGGAATTTCCTCTTTCGTGCTTTAGAACGTGTTATGCACTTCCAGTGACATCGAACCACGGAAGCACCAAGGTCACAGAGGGAGCGGGGAACCCAACTTCTTCCATTCTTCTTCGTGCCTTCCGTGGTTAATGGTCGACGGCCTCGCCCAGTCCAAGACTGGATTGCCATCCGGCGCCGACGAAGGTAAATGACAGGTGCTCCCCATGATTCTCTCGACCAAAAGAGTGGCGGTCGTCCTGCTCGGTACCATCGTCGCTCCGGCGGCGCTGCGGAGCGATTGCTCGCTGACCTCGATCGCGGTGACGCCGCTCGACGATGCCGGGCCGCGCTTCTACCAAACATTCCAGTGCGGGCTCTATCCACGCGGCGGAAATAGCCGGCCGCCTGCGCTGGAGGCTGCGGCACTCGCGTTCGCGGCTCAGATTCAACCACTGGACGCGAGTGGCAATCCGAATGCGGGCTCGGGGAAGATCGTTTTGCTTTCGATCGGCATGTCGAATACGACGCAGGAATTTGCTTCCGCCGGGAGCAGCGCTTTCAAGCCCCGCGCAGATGCCGATCCGAGCAAGAATCCTCAGGTCGTGATCGTGGATGGCGCGCAAGGGGGAGAGGACGCGAGCGCCTGGACGGATCCAAATGCGCCGACCTGGGCCGCGGCGGACGCGCGCCTCGGAAACGCCGGAGTGACCCCACAGCAAGTACAGGCGGTCTGGTTAAAGCAGGCCCGAGCGCAGCCGTATCAACTGGGAGCTTTCCCTCTGCACGCGCAGGTTCTGGCCAGCAATCTCGAGGTCATGGCTCGTAACATTCACCTCCGTTATCCGAACGTGAAGCTTGTCTATTTTTCGAATCGGACCCGCGCCTACACGAATGTGGCGACGCAGCAAAACCCGGAGCCGTTCGCGTTCGAAAGCGCCCTCTCCGTGAAGTGGGCGATCGAAAACCAAATCGCGGGACGAAACAATCTAAACTGGGACGCTGCGCGCGGTCCGATCGTGGCGCCTCTGATGCTATGGGGGCCGTACCTTTGGGCGGATGGCACCACTCCGCGGTCGGATGGTTTCACCTGGTTGTGCTCCGATTTGAAAACGGATTTTACTCATCCTTCGGTCGATGGCGGGGTGCCGAAAGTGGGGAGTGAACTGCTCGCCTTTTTCAAAACCGATCCCTCGACGACGCCCTGGTTTTTGAAAAGCGCGGTGACCGGACAGCCGCCCGTGGTGAGCGCGACGGCCGATGTGACGAGCGGCGATGCGCCGTTGAGCGTAAACTTCACTGCGGCGGCGAGTGACCCCGATGGCACGATCGTCAGCTATCAATGGACGTTTGATGACGGCACGTTTTCTACGGCGCAGAATCCCGCGAAAATTTTTCCTGCTCCTGGAAATTTCGCTGGCCACCTGACGGTGACCGATAACTCGGGAAACACAGCGCGCGAGACGATCGCGGTGACGGTCCGTTTGAATCTCGCCGAGTGGCGTCGCATCTATTTCACCGCGGCCGAACAGAACGATCCCCTAATCAGCGGCGACATGGCCGACCCAGATCGCGATGGCATGACGAATCTGGCCGAGTATGCGCTCGGCTTGAATCCAAAGAAGGCGGACGCGGCGGTCTTCACAACGCGCAGCGCGGCTGGGCATCTGACGCTGACGTTCCCGCGGGCGAAGTTTGCCCGCGAGGCGACGCTCACGGTGGAAGTAGCGGGCGATTTGAAAGGACCGTGGAGTTCTGGCAGCGGGGGGACATCCGAGGAGGTCACGGCTGATGATGGGATCGTGGAAACCGTGGTTGCGACGGATGCGGTTTCGGGGGCTTCGCCGCGGTTCATGCGTTTGCGGATCGACAGGCTCGGGGATCCGTTTTCATGAACCTATTCCGTTGTGCTGCAGTCTCGCTTGCCGGCGTGATTCTTTTCGCCTCATCGGCCGTCGCGCAGCTCGATGCTGCCTTTCAAGCCCATGGCGGGCTCGCGAAATGGCAGAGCTACGGCGGCGTGGAATTCGATCAGACATGGACCTCAGCGAAGGGGGTGAAGAAGGATCATCAGCTCTTCGATCTGCACAGCCGCGAGGGCTTGATCACGAGCGATGCCTACTCGCTCGGCTCGAGCCAGGGGGAAGTCTGGGTGAAGCCGGGCCTCGATGTGCTCGGTGGGACGCCGCCGCGCTTTTACATGTGGACGCCGTTCTACTTTTTCGGAATGCCGTTTGTCTTCGGCGATCCGGGCGCGGTGCTGGAAACGCCCGGGAAGAAGATGTTCGACGGACAGGAATACGACGCGGTCCAGGTGACCTTCAAAAAAGGGACCGGCGATTCGGCCGACGATTTCTACGTGGTCTATCTCGATCCCAAAACAAAGCAGCTCAAGCTGGTGAATTATCTCGTCACCTTCGCGGGGCTGCGAAAAGGGCGGCCGCTCGGCCAACTCGAGCCGCACGCGCTCGTCTTCGAGGAATGGCAGGACGCGGGCGGCTTGCGCGTGCCAAAACGCGGCTCTTTTTACAAATGGAAGGACGAGAAGATCGAAGGCGAACCGCTCGGCGTGATCGAGTTCTCGAACGTGCAGTTTTCGGAGAAAGCGCCGGATGCGTCCAAGTTCGCGAAGCCGGCTGACGCGGTCGTAGCGCCGATGCAGTAACGCCTGCTACAACCTGCGGAGTTGCGGGCGGCGTTCGAAGCCCTCGTCAGACTTCGGAGCAATGCCAGCCGCCCGCGGCTCCGGCAAGCCTCGCAGCAGATATCTCAGTGTCAGGAAAACATCGTGCAGCGTCGTGCCGAGCGCGCCGTGCCGATCGAAGCGCCGCGATGATGAAGTGACGTGCGTGGGCAAGGTGATCGTGCGACCGACTGTTCGCAGGCGCCGCGAAAAATCGAGGTCCTCGAATTGATCGACCTCGCGGAACCCGCCGAGTTCAAAAAAATTGGAACGCCGGACGAACATCGCCTGGTCGCCAAGATGCCAGCCGAAGAGGTGGTTGCGACACTGCGCGAGCAGACACGTCGCGCGGAGCAGAAGCGAGCGTGACGCGTAGCGGCGTGCAAATGCGCCACCGACGACGGTGCGGTCTTCGAGCGCACCGACGATGAATTGCAAAGCACGCGGCGGCAGGATGGTGTCCGCATGCAAAAACAAAAGAACGCCAGCGCGCGCCTGTTGGGCACCGAGGTTCAATTGAAAAGCGCGCTGAGGCCGCACGCTATGAATGAGGCGCGCGCCGGCGGCGGTCGCAATCTTCACGGTATCGTCTGCGCTGCCGGCATCGACCACCAGGATTTCGCAGGGAACATCTCCCGCACGAACCGCGGCGATGATCTCGCCTAACGAGTCGGCTTCATCCAACGCTGGGATGAGTATGGAGACGAGAGGTTCGTGCGCGATCGGCATTGCATCGATGGCAGACATCGTTGGTTTGAGCGAGGCCGACATCGGTATATTCCGGCGCGATGGCCGCGTCCTTACTCTTCCGATTTTCGCCAGGCACGCGCTCCACCATCACTTTCTGGAACTTCGCCGCCTCGTCGAGCTGCGGCCAATGTCCCGACTGCTCAAACCAGATGAGCTGCTTCCCGCGCGGCGCTTCCAGCACGTCGCAGTATTGTGCCACGATCTCGCCGGTCGCGACGCGATCGCGCCGCGCACGAGCCGGATCAGGTCGAGCAGGCTGTAATCAGGCGCGAGGAAAGCGAGGCGCACGCGATTGAAGCTGATGGCTGCGGACGCGAATGGCTTGGTCGATTCCGCCAAGACGAACGCGCTCCGATTCGTCGATGCCGGGTGGAACGGCGATCGCGTGCGCGCTGCGGAATTGCTGCCGCACCATCCGCCAGGCAAACAGCGTCGCGATGCTGCGCCAACCAGTCTCCGGGAAATTGCGCGCGCGTTAGCCGAGAACAGGCGAAGCCGGGGCCATCAAGTCCTCGAGTGCACGCTCCAGCTGCGCGAACTCGATCGGCTTGGTCAGATGAGCAGCGAAGCCTGCTTCCTGCGCGCGTCGTAAATCTTCGTCCATGCCGTAGCCGCTCAAGGCGATCCCGCGCAGGCCGTAGTTGGCGTGCAGTTTTTCCATCAGTTCGAAGCCGGTTCCATCCGGCAGACCGAGGTCGCTGATGACCGCGTCGAAGGTTTCGACCGCAGCCGCGGCCAGTCCTTCGCGCAGGCTGCTCGCGGACGTAAGATGATGGCCGCTACGTTTGAGCAAGCGCGAGAGCACGGCCAGGGTCGCTTCGTGATCCTCGACCACGAGGAGCCGCAGCGCGCGCTCCAGGGGCGGCGCTGTAGTTTCCGCAGGACCCGCCAATCTCGGCGCGTCGATCGTCGCGAGCTTGACGGTAAAGGTTGAGCCGTGATCGACACCGGCGCTCTCGGCGTGAATCTCGCCGCCATGGAGTTCCACAATCGCCCGCGAGATCGCGAGCCCCAAACCCAGCCCGCCAAAGCGCTGCTGAAAGGTGATCTCGCCCTGCTCGAAGGCTTCGAAAATCTGCAGGAGCGCTTCTGGGCGGATCCCGATGCCGGTATCGGTCACGCTGATGATGATCCTTCCCGCGACGTCGTTGCGCGTGCTCACGGTCACGCTGCCGCCGGCGGGAGTGAATTTGAGCGCGTTCTTGATGATGTTCCAAAAGACCTGCTGGAGCCGTGAAGGATCGCCCATCGTGTGATGCCGCGCGGCCTCGAGCGCGAAAACGATGCGCACCTCTTTGCCGAGGCCGTCGCTGTGCACCATTTCCGCGGTTTGCTCGAGAAGCTGATGCAGATCGGCGAACGCCGGCCGGATTTGCAGCTTGCCGCGGCTGATGCGGGTGAGATCGAGCAAATCGTCGATCAGCCGCGCCTCGAGCTCGATGTTGCGGCGCATCATGGCGAGCTGGTTGCGCAGCTCGAGCGGCAGGGCGGGATCGACCTCCAGCGCGGTGGCGGTCAAGAGGACGGGGGTGAGCGGGGTGCGCAGTTCGTGGCTGAGGGCGGCGAGGAAATCGTCCTTGGCGCTGGAGGCCTTCTCGCAGTCGAGCATGGCCACGCGCAACGCCTCCTCGGCTTGCTTGCGGTCGTCGATGTCGGTGTTCGAGCCGATCCACATCAGCACCGTGCCCTCCGCGTCGCGCATGGCGTGGGCGCGGCTCAGGTGCCAGCGATAGAGGCCGTCGTGGCGGCGACAGCGGTGTTCCAATTCAAAATATTCGCCCGTCTCGATGGAGTGTTTCCAGCGCCGGACATTTTCCTCCACATCATCGAGATGGATGAATTGCAGCCAGCCCCAATCCCGGATCTGCTCGAAGGCCAGGCCCGTGAACTCCATCCATTGCCGGTTGAAATAATCGATCTCGCCATTCGGTTTCGCGGTGAAGATTTTTTGCGGCATCGACTCCGCCATGAAGCGCAGCCGTTCTTCGCTCTCGCGCAGCGCATCCTCCGCCAGTTGGCGGTCGATGATTTCGGCCTGGAGTTGCGCGTTGAGCTGTTGCGCCTTCTCCGTCAATTCATGTTGGCGGACGGAGGAGAGAATCAACCGCTCGTTCATCGCGGCGGTTTGCTCCTGCAAATGCGCGCGTTCGCGATCGGGCGACGGACCGGAGGTTTGTTGTTTCGTTTTGCCGGCCATGAGTCAAGAAGTCCTCAAGAATGACGGAAGGTGTGCGCGCGGCGCGGGCTGTTTCGAGCTTCGTCATTGCTCATTGTTTCGGATTTTGTCATTCCTCGGCGGCTCTACCCTTTCGCTTTCGATTCCGGCGCCAGCTCGTGAGACATCTGTCCGGTGCGTCGCGGCAGTCCGCTGGTCAATTGCGTATAATCGGTCTGGCGCGGGCCGATGATGACCACGCCTTTGTTGGTAATAGCATATTCGCGGATGTCTTTGCTGTGGTCGCCACCGCGCATTTTTACGACGACGACGACCCTGCGCAGTTGTCCATCGATCTCCACGTAACGCAGCCGGATGATGTCATCGGTCAGAAACGAAATCGCGTAGTGGCTGAATTGGAAGGAAGTGAAGGAGTCCTCGATTTCGACCGTGGTGAAAATCGT
>JBPCMX010000033.1:0-49148 GCA_051001855.1 Chthoniobacterales bacterium | reverse complement strand
GTTTGGGGGGGGAACTCCCGGCGTGTGCCCCGCCTCAAGTTGGTGGTTGCCTGCGGGGGGTTTGCCCGACACCACAACGGCGGCTGGTTCACAAAGCGCTTTCAGCTCGCGCTGGCGGACTCCCCTTCGCGCATCCGCACGGGCGAGGCCGGCAGCTGATCGAGCACGATCCTCTTCGCGCCATCGTAACGGCCGAACGCGAGCACACCGGTGGGGCATTCCTGCACGCAAGCGGAACAGCGGACGCATTCCGGGTCCTCCATCGGCACGCCTTTGTTCGCGAAATTCATCACGTCGATTCCCTGATGGCAGACGCTGGTGCAGACGTTGCAGGAGATGCATTTCTCTTTTTCCGGGAAGATGCGGTAGCGCGAGAAGCGCGTGTAGATGTGCATGAGGGCCGCCAGCGGGCAGAAGAAGCGGCACCAGACCCGGCCGGAATATTTGAAGTAAAGCCCGACGCCGATGATGCCGCCAAGCAGGATGTCGACGAGCCATTTGTAGCTGATGTAATTCACCACCGCCCCGGCGGCGTTCTTGCCTTCGAGCAGCATGTGGAAGGCGGACGCGGCGATGGAATTCGGCCAAATCCATCCGGCGATACGGATGAACAGGAACAGGAATGCGAGGGCGAGAATGACCTGGCCGGCCATGTTGAAGCGGTTCCAAAAGGGGCCGTGCGGCATTTTATGGCGTTGCTGGTCGCCCATCGTCTCAGCGAGCGCGCCGCAGGAACAGATCCACCCGCAGTAGGCGCCTTTTCCCCACCGCCAGATGAGCAGTGGGATAATGACGAACGTCTGCAGAAATGAGATCACGAGCCACCAGAGAATCGGCGCGTCGGTGAAGACGTTGTAAACCATTAGCGGCCAGGCCAGCACGAAACCGTAGGCCCGCCAGTACGCGCGCGGATGTCCCCATTCCGGCCATTGCCGCGCGAGATACTGCGCCTGCGGAATGTAAGACTCGAAGAGGTTGTCGGCGATCGTCCGGCCGAACCCGTGATCGAACCAGCCGTTGTAACCGAGATACGGCAGGATGATCTCCGGCAGGAGAAAGAGCGGGATCACCTGCACCAGCATCAGCACGGTCGTCTGGAGGGTGACGTAGGGAGTCTTGCGCCGGCGGATGCGGCCGACGCCGAAGGTCACGATCGCGGTGCTGTAAGCCAGCGTGTAGTAAAACGAGCGCGACTTGAGCGAAACCGCGAGGGTGCCGAGCAAGGTGGAGCGATCCGCCACCTGCGCCGCACCCCAACTGCCTAACGACTGCAACACGGCTGGCATGTTGCCCGGCCACGGATCGAGCCACCGCTCCGCGAAACCGCCCGATTTCCAGAAGTAAACAAACGCGCAAAAGGCGAGAAAGGCGGCCAGCGCCAGCCAGCCGCGGCGGGTGCCCTCACCCGCGATCGGGATGCCGGAGCGGCGGAAGAAATCGAGCGGCGCGGCGCGGCCCAGCATCGTGAAGACGACGTCGTTCGGCAGCGCCTCTTCCGTGCCGTTCTTGAGCAAAACCTTCTCCGGCTCGATCCGCGTGACCTCAGTGCCAAGAGCCAGCCGGATCGAGCCGCCCTTCTTCTCTTTCAGCCCGGTGGTCGCGGCGGGATTACCTTGCTGGTGTTTCGGCTGCTCCACCTCCACATCCGCGTCTGGATCGGCGGTGAGCGCCTTGAGGTTTGCCACGTTCTGCAGTTTCGCGCGCGAGAACTCCTTCCGCCGATAGCTCAGCGTCACCTCCGCCCCGGCCTTGGCCAAGGCGAGCGCGGTCTCGAGTGCAGAGTCGCCCCCGCCGACCACGAGCGCCTTCTCGCCCGCGAACTCTTTGGGATCGAAGAGGCGGTTGTAAACTTTGTCCAGCTCTTCCCCCGGCACCTCCAGTTTCCGGAATTCGCCGCTCCGCCCGATGGCGATGATCACGCGCCGCGCGCGCAGCGGTTCGCCTTCTTCCAGGTGCACCAGCAGTTCCGCGCCGCGGCGCTCCACCCGCCGGGCGCGCGCCGGTGTAGCCTCGATCCCCGCGTCACGTTGCTGCGACTGCAGCTCGGTCAGCAGGTCCTCCTTCACGTCAGTCGTGAAGTGCAGGCCACCGTGGAGTTTCATTTCCGTCGGGTAGGTGTAGATCGGCTTGCCTTTCGGAAAGTTGACCACGGTGGAGAACACTTCTGCCGCCTCCAGCACCACAAACCGGAGCCCGGCTTTCTTCGCCTCGATCGCGGCGGACATTCCCGCGACACCGCCGCCGAGGATGGCCAGATCGAGCAGTGCTTCATCGCCGCTTTGCTTCGATTTGAAATCCGGCTCGTCCAGGATCGCGCGAACGGCGCCGGCACCGGTGGCGGACGAAAACTTCAGCAGCGGAATCCCGGTGAGATCGCCTACGATCCGCACCCCCGGCAGATCGGTCACGCCGCCGGTGTGGGAAACGGGCAGCTTCTCGACTTCCCCGGCGGGCCACTGGGTATGGAGCCAATGAGTGTAACGAGCGAGAAGTCCTGGCATGGAGGGTCCTTGGTTCATCGCGCGAGCAACCGCTCGCTTAGTGCTACGCGCGTCGCGCGGTTTCGGGAACGTAATTTACGCGGCGCGTGTCGTTTCGTTGCGAACCGCCTCGTGCCGACACTCGCGATCTTTGCCGCGCTATTGCGCTGGCTTCCGTTCTCGCTGATTACTTCCGCTCAATGCATCGCCCCGTCCGTGCTCTCGTCGCCCTCGCCCTTTTCTGCTTCGCCACCGCGGCCGAGGCGCAGTGGCCGTGGTCGAAGCCCAAGCCCCGCCCCACTCCGACGCCGATCACCCGCCCGGCAGCTCCGCTTCCGAAAAAACGTGCCTCCCCCACCCCCATCCCGCGGCCGAGGGTGGAGCCGACGCCGATGGTCGCGCTACCGAATTACGACGAAGAGACGAGCACGCGGCTGCAGATTTTTCTCGATAACCACAACTTCGGGCCCGGCAAAATCGACGGGCAGATGGGGGAGTTTTTCCGCAAGGCGCTCCTTGCCTACAAGCGCGCCAATGGCATGCCCGCTAGTGGGGCGGCGGACGCTTCGATGCTGGATGATGTGCCGCAGGCCTACACCACCTGGACGATCCCGCCCGAGGCGGAGAACTTCGTCGGTCCCACCTCGGGCAAGCCTTCCGAGCAGGCAAAATTCAAGGCGCTGAAATACGGCTCGCTCGTGGAGCTAATCTGCGAACGATTTCATTCCGCCGAGGCTTACCTGCGCAAAATAAACCAGGGCATCAACCTCGACCAGCTGAAGCCCGGCGACACCGTGAAGGTGCCGAACGTCAATCCCTTCAAAATCGAGGATCTGCGGGAAGGCTTTATGCCGGATAATCCCGCCATCGCGGGCCGCAAAGTGCTCATCGACACGCGCGAGCGCTTCCTCGAGATCCACGAAGGCGACAAGCTCATCGCGGAATTTCCGATTACGCCCGGATCGAGCACGCTGCCGGCCCCGCTCGGCACATGGAAGATTCTCGGCATCGCGACGCTCCCGTGGTTCCGTCATGACGAAGGGGTGTTGAATTCCGGCGTGAAAACGGAAAATTTCTACAACCTGCCAGCGGGCCCCAACAATCCGGTGGGCGTGCTCTGGATGGGATTGAACAAGCCGCACGTCGGCGTGCACGGCACGAATAATCCTGAGACGATTGGTCGCGCCGCGAGCCACGGCTGTATTCGCACGGCCAATTGGGATGCAGCGCGGATCAAGGATCTCGTGACCAAGGGCACTACGGTCGAGATTTTCTAGCGGAGCACGCCGTCCGGCTCTGCGGGACGCATGTGCTCTGCGACGTAGACTTCCCCGGCGCGTCGCGAATAATTTTTCGCGCGGAATCGCGCGGTCATCCGTCTAGGCTGGTGAACGCACCCGATGGATTCGACCGACCGCGACATGTACCAAGCTGCCATCCGGGGCGATCGGGACGCTTTCGAGATGATCATCCGCAGCTCCAGCCGCCCGCTTTTCGCCATCGCCTACGGCGTGCTGCAGAACCGCGCCGAAGCCGAGGACGTGGTGCAGGACGCGTTCCTCAAGGCGTGGAAGTCCCGCTGGCGCGTGCGCGATCCCGAGAAATTTCCGGCCTGGCTGGCGACGATTGCGAGGAACCGCGCCCGCGATCTTGCGCGCAGCCACCGGACCGAGCCGCTGCTCGATCAATTCGCCGAAATCGCCGACGCCGCTTCCGATTTCCAGGACGAAGAAGCGCGCGAAGCGTACCTCGCGAGCCGGGTGCATGGCGCGCTCGCCACGCTGCCAGAAACACACCGCATCGCGCTGACGCTGCGCTACTTCGACGCGCTCGATTACGCCACGATCGAGCGGACCCTGGGCCTGACGAACGGCGCATTGCGCGGGATTCTCGGGCGCGCGCTGCAAACAATGCGCAAGCGCCTGCAGCCGGCGCTCGCGGCTTTGGAATAACGCCATGGCTACCACGCACGACATTCACAATGACATCGAGAGCTGGCTCGCCGCCGCTGTGCACGAGCAGCTCACGCCTGAGGAACGCGCGGCGCTCGACGAGCATCTCGCCGCCTGCGCGAGCTGCCGCGCTTTACACGCCGAGGAAGAGGCCATGCACCATATGATCGAGAACACACTCAGCCACGCGCGACCCGATCTCGCGTTCGAGCAACGCATCGTCTCCCGCTTCCGCCGCCAGGTGCCGGAGCGGCTCGGTATCACCGCCGCATTCGGACATTTCTTCCGCTGGCGCGCGACGCAGATGGCCGCCGCTGCGGCGGTGCTGCTCACACTGGTGCAGGTCGGGAGGGTGGTGACGAATGAAGGCTCCTTCGAATCGGCCGCAATGGGTCCGAAGCACAGCAGACCATCCATCATTCCGTCAGAACGAAAAGAGAATGCCAGCGGCGGCGCGCTCATGGACCAGCGTCGCGCCAAAAGCGCACCGGCTCCGCAATCCATGGCTTCGTTCGCCGGAGGTGCGACAGGATCAGCGAACGCGCCCAAGGTCGCCGCGCCGCCTCCTCCTACGCAAGCGACTGATGCCGCAACTACCGAGCGCATCGTAACGACCGGGTCTTACGTCTCGGCGCCCGAGAGCGAGCCAGCGGCGGCGCCGGAGGGTGAGACCGTTGCAGCGGCCGTACCCGACAACCGCAAACTCATTCGCAACGCGCAGGTCGAGCTGGAAGTGGTGAAATTCGACGAGGCGGTGCAGCGCATCACCGCGTTCGCGGCCGAGGATCGCGGGTGGATCGCGACCAGCAGTTCCCAGAAACAGGCAAATGGAAAACTGCGCGGCGAAGTCGTGGCCAAAGTGCTGCCCGAGAATCTGGACCAGTTCCTCCTGAAGCTCCGCGGTCTGGGCGAGCTGAAGAACCAGACGCTCGGGACCGACGACGTAACGAAGCAGTATTTCGATACCGACTCGCGCCTGACGAATGCGCGCGTGATGGAGCAGCGGCTGATCGATATTCTGAAAACCAAGAGCAACAAGGTGGCCGACCTACTCGAAGTGGAAAAAGAACTTGGGCGCGTGCGGCAACAAATCGAGGAGATGCAGGGTGCGCTCAAATACATGGACGCGCAGGTCCAGTTTGCCACCGTCACGATTACGCTGGCGGAGAAGGATCTCGATGAACCCGCCGCGTTTCTCCTGAAACGCCGCGCCCGTCTGGCGCTTTTCTCGACCGATGTGGAGAAGACGTTCGCGGAGGTGAAGAGCGTGATTGAAGGCGCGAAGGCGCAGCTCTCTTCATCGACGCTCGACCGTGACAGCTCCGGCGAAGCGACGGCGCGTCTCGTATTGTTGATCGTTCCGGAAGAAGCCGACGTGCTGATCGAACGCGTAAAAGGGATGGGGCGGGTGCAGAATTACACCGAGCAAACGGACCGGGTGGCGCAGGGCGGCAGCGGCATGTCGCAGAGCGCAAAAGTGGAGCACGACAAGGTGGAATTGAGCGTCACGATCTCGCGCAATGAACAGGAGCCCGCGCTGCAAACCACCAGCCTGCGCATCCTCACCTCCGCGGTGAGCGAGAAGACGGCGCGCTTGAAAGCGAACGCCGCTCAGGCAAACGCGGAGATCCGCAGCTCTTCATTCAGCCGCGATCCCAATGGGCAGGAGATCGCAAATGTGACACTGCGGGTGGCGATGAAGAATTACGCAGCGCTGATGAGCTCGTTCGATCAGCTCGGGAAAGTGAAGGACGTGAGCGTGCAGCGGGAAGATCGCCGCGGAATCGTGAACGAAGAGACCGCGCCGGCGGACATCAGCATTCAGGTTTATAGCCAGCCAGACATCGTGTCGGACGAAACGGGGCTCTTCGCCACGATTCGGCACACACTCGCGCAAGGTGCGGCCGCCTTAATGTGGAGCTTGCGCATGATCGGGGTGGCGCTCGCGTTTCTGGCACCGTGGGCGCTGGCGGTTGGGCTGGTGATTTGGGGGCTGCGCAAGCTGGCGCGGCGGCGGGCAGCGAAGCCGGAGTAGTCTGGGGAGCACGGGGTGTTACCCCGTTCCCAGCCTGCTGCGCGAGCGATCGCTCACCCCACCGACGACACGCGCGCCAGTTCGGCGAGACTCGCCGAGCCCACGGGTAACCCCCGTGCTCCGGAAATCACGGAAGCGCGAGCGCAAGCCACGGCGTGAGCAACACCAGATCAGCCAAGGCCGTTCGCACATCCGGGGCTAGGCGGCTGCGGAAAATGTGCACGAGCGCGAGCAGCACTGCGCTCGCCGTCAGGCAGCCATAAATAGCCAGCCCCCATGCGACGCTCGTTGCCGCCAGCCCCAGCAGGAGCGGCGCTACCCAAGGCTCGATCCGCGGAAACGCGGTGGCGACGGAGATGCGGCCCTGCGCCAGGTCGAGCGCGCGTTCCCAGACCGCGATCCCGATGCAGTTGCAGGCACAGACTCCCGCAAATAAGATCCAGGTCGGCCTCATGGCATTCGTTAGACCGGGACGCAGCGCCACGATCGTTCCCGCGGCGAAGAGCAGCCCGATGCTGAGTTCCTTCAGCGGCAGCACGCGCCAGAGCGACGGGCGAAGCTGATTGACGAGCAGGTAAACCAAAGCCGCAAGGCCCACGGCGAACCCCGTGCGCAGCGACGGTGCCTCCAGCTGCGTGCCAATCACAAAGACATCCGCTGCGGCGAGCAATCCGATCAGCGCGAGCCAGACGCCACGATGACGCCGGCAGAACCGCTGCCGGAGCGACGCCGGCGCGGCGGGCAGAAGCGAAAAGCTGTCGCCGAGACGATCCGCCAGATAGATGAGCCACGCCGTCAGGAACAGCGCCGCGCTTCCCCCGCGCGCTAGCGGTACCCCAAAGCTGCGCGCGAAAAGCCATGCCCAGCCGATCGCCACTAGCGGCGCGTCGAGGCAGACGAGGTTCAGCCAGGTGACCGCGGGAGCGGTCGCGGTTGCCGAGGCCGTGAAAGCCGCGCGCCTCTCTGTTTCCGCAAAGCTCTTGCTCGCCCCCACCTTAATCATACGTTAAACTGCAGACGGCAGCATCGCCCAAAACTCTTTCGCCCATGAATTCCAACAACGGCATTTCCTTGAATAATGCGGCCGTCGCCGCCCTCCCCAAACACCTGCTGCAATTCGCGGTCGACCAGCGTTACAACGAATACACGCCAGCGGATCACGCGGTCTGGCGCTTCATCATGCGGCAGAACATGTTTTTCCTGAAGGAGTATGCGCACAAGGTTTACTTCCAGGGCCTGCTCGAAACCGGCATCTCTTTCGATCGCATCCCGCGCATCCAGGAGATGAACGATATTCTCGGCCGGATCGGCTGGGGCGCAGTCGCAGTGGATGGTTTTATTCCGCCGGCGGCGTTCATGGAATTCCAAGCCTACAAGGTGCTCGTGATCGCCTGCGACATGCGGCAGATTCATCACATCGAATACACGCCTGCGCCCGACATTGTGCACGAGGCGGCGGGGCACGCGCCAATCATTGTGGACCGCGAGTATTCCGATTACCTGCAGCGCTTCGGCGAAGTGGGCGCGAACGCGATGCAATCGAAGAAGGACTTCGAGCTCTATGAAGCGATCCGGCATCTTTCAATTCTTAAGGAACTGCCGAATTCCGATGCGGCGGAGGTGGCGGAAGCGACCCGCGAGGTCGAGTATCGGCAGGCGAATCTCGGCGAGCCATCCGAGATGGCACTGCTTTCGCGGCTCCATTGGTGGACCGTCGAGTACGGGCTCATCGGCACGCTTGAACAACCAAGAATCTACGGAGCAGGTCTGCTCTCCTCGATCGGCGAGTCTGTCTCCTGCCTCGAATCCCACGTGAAAAAGATCGCGTATTCGGTGGAGGCAGCGGACCAGCCCTTCGACATCACGACAAAGCAGCCGCAGCTCTTCGTGGCGCGCGATTTCAAACACCTCAGCGAGGTGCTGGAGGAATTCGCGAGCCGGATGGCGTTTCGCGTCGGCGGAGCGGAAGGCATCCGGAAAGCGATCGACTGCAAGAACACGACGACCTGTGAATTCTCCTCCGGGCTGCAAGTGAGCGGCACCTTTACGGAGGTGCTGACCGGCGAGAACAGCGACGCGATTTACCTGCGCACGACCGGCCCGAGCGCGCTCGCCTTTGCCGGGAAAGAGCTGGAAGGCCACGGCGGCGAATACCACGCGGAAGGGTTTGGCGCGCCGATCGGCCGCTGGCGCCATACTAACGCGCATCCCGAGAGGCTGACCGATGACCAGCTGCGCAGCATCGGGATCGATGCCGGCAAGAAGGCGACGATCACCTTCGAGAGCGGCGTGGTCGTGAGCGGCCGTGTGGAAAAACTCCTGCGCCAGGATGGCAGGCTGCTCGTGATCAGCTTCTCGGGCTGCACCGTGCAATACGGCGACCGTCTCCTCTTCGATCCGAGCTGGGGCATGTTCGACCTGGCGGTGGGCGAGCGCGTGACCTCCGCCTTCAACGGCGCCGCCGACAAGGATGCCTTTAACCACGTCGCACTCGTCCCGAGAGAACGAACGATCAAGAGTCCGTCCGACGTGAAACGCCGGAAACTCGAGAATCTCTACCGTCAGGTGCGAGACATTCGCGAGCGCAAAGTGGGTTACGAGCGCCTCGGCGAAATTTGGGAGACGCAGCAGGCGGAGCACGGCGACGATTGGCTGCTCTCGATGGAAATCTTCGAGATTCTCGATGACGCGGGCGAACAAAATCAACTGAAGCAAAAGATCATGGGATTCCTGAACCAGCGGAAGCAGCTCGACCCGGAGAAGGCGACGGTGATCGAGTGGGGTTTCCGTCTTGTGACGTATCACAAGAGCACGCTGCAAACCGCGCCCGCCTAACGAGGGCTTCACCTGGTTCTCTCGCTCTCGATTTCGATTCTAAGGGTTCCCCCAGCGCGGTTCGAGCGGCCGATCGGGACGAGCAGAGCGGACCGCGAAACGCGCTAGATAGATCGCGGAAATCGGCGAGATTGTTGACGTGAAATATCTCGCCTCTCGCTTCACCGTCCTCGCCGCTACCCTCTGCGTTTTCGGGTCCGCTTCCGCGCTTCACGCGATCACGCCCGTCAATGTCACCCAGCACCACAACAACGCATCGCGCGATGGCGTATACATCGACCCGGCGTTTTCACCCACCAACGCCGCCAACCTGAAACGCGACACAAGTTTCGACGGCACCATCGTTGGCAATGTTTACGCGCAGCCGCTCTACGTCGAAGGCGGACCGAGCGGCCCCGTCGTCATCGCCGTCACGGAGTCGAACAACGTCTATGCCCTGAATGCCACCACCGGTGCGATCGTCTGGCAGCGCAACGTGGGCGCGGCAATTACCTCTGGCCTGCCGTGCGGGAACATCAGTCCGATCGGCATCACCTCGACCCCGGTCGTGGACGTTGCCTCGCGTGCGCTCTTTCTCGACGCGGAGGTTTCCGGCAGCGGGCATCAGCTATTTTCGCTGAACGTCGACACCGGCGCGATCAACGCGGGCTGGCCCATCACCATGAACGCCGCGGTCGCGGGTTTCGATTCCTCGGTGCAGAGCCAGCGCGCCGCACTGGGGCTGGTGGGGAGCACACTTTATGTGCCCTATGGTGGTCGCTTCGGTGACTGCGGCAGCTACCGCGGCCGTCTCGTCGGCGTCCCGTTGGCCGGGGGGAGCATCGGCTCCTGGGCGACGGTTTCATCGCGAGCCGGCATCTGGGGGCCAGGCGGCGTGGCGAGCGACGGCACAAACCTTTACGTCACCACGGGCAATGGGAGCGGCTCGAGCTGGAGCGGGAGCGAAGCAGTTATCCGACTGCAGACAGGCCCCGTTTTCAGCAACACCACGACTGACTTCTGGGCGCCGACCAACTGGGTTTCGCTCGACAACGGAGACACTGATCTCGGCGGCTCCGGCCCGATCGTGCTGGACGTTCCGGGCGCGAATCCCTCCGCGCTCCTGCTCGCGCTCGGCAAAGATCACAACGCTTATCTGGTGAACCGCACCAGCATGGGCGGCGTCACCACACCAGTTGCGCAGGCGGTCGTCTCCACCGGGACCATCATCACCGCGGGCGCAGTCTATCATACGCCCACGAGCGCCTACTTCACCCTGCGGCCGGTCAGCGGCACGCTGAACGCCTTTAAGATCAACGCCACCAGCCCGCCGACAATCACCAGCGGCTGGAGCGTCAGCTCGAGCGGCCGGACCGCGCCGTTCGTCACCACCACGAACGGCACTAACAATGCGATCGTCTGGGCTTGTGGCACCGGGGCTGGGGCCCGCTTGTTCGGCTACAACGGCGACACTGGCGCGGTGATTTACGCCGGCGGCGGGGCGAGCGACACCTTCACTGGACCGCGCAGCTTCAACACCGGCATCGCCGCGCGGGGCCGGATCTATCTCGCGGGCGATGGCAAAGTGACCGCGTTCAGCGTCCCAGTGATCACGCCCACGAGCGCCGTCTCGCGCAAAACGCACAACAGCGCGGGCGACTTCGACGTTGATCTGCTCGGAAGCAATCCCGCGGTGGAATGCCGGCTCGGGCAGGGTGCCGGTGCGGACACCCATCAGATCGTAGTCACCTTCGGAACCAACATCACCGTCAGCGGCAGTCCCCAGGCGCAGGTCACCTCGGGCACCGGCAACGTGAGCAGTGTGGTGGTGAACGGCTCCACCGCGACCATCACGCTCACTGGCGTCAGCAACGCGCAGCGACTCACCGTTACGCTCTCCAGCGTGAACAACGGCACCACCACGGCAGATGTTGCGATTCCAATGAGCGTGCTGGCCGGCGATGTGAACAGCGACGGCTCGACCAATTCGGGTGACGCCATCCAGACGCGTGCTCACGCCGGAGAAGGCACGAGCACGAGCAATTTCCGGTTCGATGTGAATACCGACGGAAACGTGAACAGCGGCGACGCGGTCGCGGTGCGCGCGCGGTCGGGCACTTCGCTGCCGCCAGAGGCACCTGTGCCGGGCGACGTGGAGAAGAAGGTCACCTCGCGCTAAGTCGCGCGAGTGCCTCAGGGACTTGCGCAAATGAGGGCTGCTCAGCCTGGCACCAGCTCTGGCATCCCGACGGAGCTTTCTTCTTCGACCTCATCTTCCGTGGTCTGGAGCGGCGCGAAACGATCGGCGCGAAAACCGCGCTCGATCCCGTGCGCGTTCAGCGGACCCGTGATCTCGCACAGGTAAACCGCTGTTTCCCCCTCTTCGCCCGTCAGCCCCACCCCGGGCACGATGTCGCGGATCGTGTAGGTGGTACCTTCTTTCGGCAGCTCCGAGTAGAGCTGCTCGATCCCGAGCGGGAATTTACCATCGACGCAAACGACCTTCTGATTCGGAAGAAACATACCATGGAGGATAGCACGCGCTCGAGGGTCCCTTCAACGATGCGCAAAAGACCTCGGCCCCAAAAACGTTTCCGCTAGTCGAATTTCCACGCCCGCGTCGCCGGCTTCCGCAGTTTGTAACGCCCGCCGGCTTTCCGTCGGATCGCATCGAAGACACCATCGCAACCATCTGCCTTCGTCTGGTAAACGAGCTGCAGTAATTCCCCTAACCGGCCCTTCGGAAATCCCTGCAAGGCAAACCACGCCAGGTATTCCGCCGGTAGATCATAGATCGGCACCCCTTTCGGCGGGTAATGCTTTGGTCCGAAGATTCCGAACGGCATGTGATACCGGCTGATCTGCTCGAGCACGGCGGCAGCGGCGGAGGCGGGATCGTCTTCCATTCTCGTGCCGCAGATTAGCACATCGACCCAGGAGAGTGTGCGCTGTCGCGCGTTTTCGCAGCGTGGCCGCAATTTCATTGCCGCGACGCTCTTGCGGCCGAGTTTCGAGGCATGAGCAGCTCTCTCCCGGCTCGCGCGCTTCAGATTCTGCACGAGTGGGTGCAATCCGAAAGCCTGCGGAAACATTGCTACGCGGTCTCGGATTCGATGCGCCACTTCGCGCCCCAAACCGGCGCGGACGCCGATCTTTGGGAGGCGGTCGGGTTATTGCATGACATGGATTACGAGCGGCATCCGAACGCGGAGCACAGCCCGCACGCCGGGCACCCGTCCGTCGCCGTCGCCTGGCTGCGGGCGCAGGGCTGGAGCGACGAAATCTGCCGAGCCATTCTTTCCCACGCGGATTATTCCGGCGTGACGCGCCAGAGCCCGCTCGAGCGGACGCTCTACGCGGTGGACGAGCTGAGCGGCTTCGCGATGGCGGTCGCACGCGTGCGGCCCTCCAAGAGCATCCACGAAGTCGAGGTCGCATCCGTGAAAAAGAAGATGAAGGACAAAGCGTTCGCGCGCGCCGTGAACCGCGATGACATCACGCGCGGCGCCGCCGAGTTGGAGCTGCCGCTCGAGCAACTCATCGAGGGCGTGATCACTGCTTTACAAGCCGACGCAGAACGCCTCGGCCTGGCCGGAGTCGCGTCGCCCTAGCGGCGGGGACGTGCGGCCGATGCAAACAGCTTGCAATGCGCACCTCTGGCGGAATCGTCCGCCATGGCGGCAAACCTGAGCGAAAGGATCCACGAGGCGGTGCAGGACGGGCGGCTGATGGCATCCAGCGGCGTCAACATCGCAGCGTTGCTGAACGGTGCGGAGACGCCGCTCTATCAGCAGGTGATCGAGGAGCTGATCGCCGCGGAAGCCTGGGCGGAGTTGAATGATCGCTTTTACAAGACGCTCGCTTTCGGCACCGGAGGATTGCGCGGGCGCACCATCGGCAAGGTGGTGACCGCGTCCGAACGCGGCGCGGCTCCGGAAGGTGCGCCGCCGGAATTCCCGTGTGTCGGCACGAATGCGATGAACTTCTACAACATCGCACGCGCCACCAAAGGCCTCGCGAATTACCTGCGCGATTGGTTTGCCGCGGAGCGGATCGCCGGGAGGCCAACGGTGGTGATCGCGCACGACACGCGCTTTTTCTCGCGCGCCTTCACGACACTCGCTGCGCAGGTGGCGGCGGAGAACGGCTGCGATGCAGCCGTCTTCGACGGGCCACGCTCCACCCCGGAGCTCTCCTTCGCGGTCCGGCACCTCGGCGCCAGCGCGGGGATCGTGATCACCGCCAGCCACAACCCGCCGCACGACAACGGCTACAAGGTTTACTTCAACGACGGCGCGCAAGTGGTCGAGCCGCACGCGAGCGGTATCATCGCGAAAGTGAATGCGAACGAAGGGGCCGCGGCCCACTCCCCTCGCCCGGAACCGGGCGACGTCCGCACGGTCGGGCGCGAGATCGACGAAGCTTACATGCAGCGCCTCGAGACCCTGATTCTCGATCGGGAGCTGGTGAATAAAGAACGCGACCTGCGCATCGTCTTCACCCCGATTCACGGGACCGGCGGTGTGATTACCAAGCCGATGCTGACGCGGCTCGGATTTCAATTCACGACCGTGCCGGAGCAGGATCAATTCGATGGCGCTTTTCCTACGGTGAAATCGCCCAATCCCGAGAACGCGGAGGCGCTGAGACTTGGGATCGAACTCGCCACCCGCCAAGGCGCGGATCTCGTGGTGGCGACCGATCCGGATTGCGACCGCGTCGGCGTAGCGGTGCGGACCCAGCGCGGCGAAATGCAGCTGCTCACGGGCAATCAAATCGGATCGCTCATGGCGTTCTACCGCGCGAAGACGTTATTTGAACAAGGCGTGTTAAACGCGGAGAACGCGGCGCGCGGCGTGATCATCAAGACGTTTGTCACGACGGACCTGCAGAAGGCGATCGCGGAGCACTACGGTCTGCGCTGTGTCGAAACCTTGACCGGCTTTAAATACATCGGCGCGAAACTTGGCAAGTATGAGCGCGCGCTGCCGCCCGAGGTCCTGGCAAAATACCGGCAGTTGCCGGAAGCGGAGACACGGACGCTCCGCCTCGCGCATTCGTCGTTTTACATCTTCGGCGGCGAGGAAAGCTACGGCTACAGCGGCGCGGATTTCGTGCGGGACAAGGATGGCAACGGCGCCACGATTATGTTCTGCGAAGTCGCGGCTTATGCGAAGTCACGCGGGCTCACGCTCGACGCGTTGCTGGACGAAGTTTACGCCATGGTTGGCTATTACCTGGAGAAGAACGGCGCACTGACCTTCGAAGGAGCGGAAGGCGCGGCCAAAATCACCCGGCTGCTCCAATCCTACATCACGGCGCCACCGTCGGAGATGCTCGGCTCCGCGGTCGCAGCGGTGAAGAACTTCGAGACGGAGACATTCCGTGACGTCGAAGGCGACGTCATTCCGCAGGAAAAGATGCTGATCTTCGAGCTGGCCGACCGCACGCGCATCGCGGTACGCGGCTCCGGCACCGAGCCCAAGATCAAATACTACCTCTTCGCACAACGGCGTCCGACGAATGGTCCGCTCTCGGATGCGGAATTAACGGACGCCAAACAGCAGGTCAGCGCGCATCTGGAGCGGCTTTGGACCTGGCTGCAGAACGACGCGACGCAGCGACTGCAGGAGGACCGCGGCCGGTCCCTTAGTTGACCCAGCAGGGACATTGCGACACCTTCGCCACTCCATGGCCGAACCCGACCTCCGCACGCGCATCAAAGAGATGCTCGTGAAGAATCTGATGCTGCAAACGACGGCCGATCAGATTGGCGACGATCTGCCCCTTTTTGGCGCCGGCGGACTCGGGCTCGATTCGATCGACGCCCTCGAGCTGGTCGTGAGCATGGAAAAAACCTTCGGGGTCGGCGTGCCGAATTCCGAGGTGGCGAGCACCGCGTTGCGGAGCGTGAATACGATCCACGATTACATCGTGGAGAAGCAGGCCGCAGCCTGACCAGCCGCGGCCAATCGCGCTTCGGCGCCTGCCGCCACGCATTTCAATGCGCTTTCCCATGAAGCCGTAGCCGATCAGCCCGACGCCGAGAGTTCGTCTGATCGCCATCGAGCAGGTGCAAAGCACGCGCTGCCGTTTTATATGTGCGCAATGCGCCGTCCACTCAAGGCCAAAGCCCCCACTCTGCCGGCATGAAGTGTCCCTCGTGCGCTCATCTGCTCGCCGCGCCCGAGCCGCGCTGCCCGGCCTGCAAGCTCTCGCTCCAGAAGCTGGATGCGAAGTTCGGCCTGGTGCCGCGTCATTCGCGTTACCTCTCCGATCGCGCCGGACGGCTCGAGCTTTCGGAGATGGAAGAGGTGCGCGAAGCCTTGCGGCTCTTTGAGAAAAAGTTTCCGCAGGTGTTGTTCTCCGTCTTCGTCACCTCGCTGCCCGGAGGTTCTTCCGTCTCGGAGTACGCCTTCTGGCTGGCGAACCGGGCGCGCTTCAACTCGATACAGAAAGTGCGGTCAGAGAACTTCGACCTGCTCCTGGTGATCGATCTGGGGACGAACGCAGCCGCGTTGACTACCGGCTACGCGCTGGAGAATTACCTAAGCGAAGACGACCTCAGCGCAGCGCTCGCTGCGTTGCGCGACGGGATGCGCAAAGGCAGCCTGCCGGATGGAATTCGCGCCTGCATCGCTTTTCTGACCCGCCATCTGCGCGCGCGATCCAGACAGCCGGCAAAAGCGCAACGTGCAGTCGGGGAGGTGGCCGCGTGACCCGCCGGATCGCACCGGGACTACGCCGGCATTTCATTCTCGTTCTGCTGCTCATCCTCGCCGTGATTCCCTCGGTGCGCGCCCAGAGCGGCCTGGCTTCTCCTTCTCCCACCGCGCCGATTTTCGAGGTGCGGCCGTTCGGTCCCATCCCCCCGCCGGAAGAACCGCCGCCCACCCACATCACGAGCGAGGACGAGGAAAAGCCGTTCCCGCGAGGCGGGCTCATCGCGGGTGCGGTGGTAGTGCTGCTGGCTCTCCTGCTCTTGATCTGGAGCGCACTGCGAGCGGCGCAATCTTCAAACTTGTTCGGTCAGCAATACCGGTTCCCGCAGCCCGGGGAGGCAAAGCTGCGCCTGGGCGGACAGAAATCTGGCGGATTGATGGCGACCACAGAGCTCCCGCCCCTGAAGAAATAGACGCGCGCGGGAGGCGCGGCTCTTGCCTAACGAAAGACGCTGAGGAACGCCACCTCGAGGGCGAGCGCTTCCTGGATGTTTCGCCCGAGCTGATCACGTAAATCTTCCACTCGCCGGATCCGTTCGAGAATCTGCGGCGGCGTCAGCCGCGCCGCGCAGGCGCGGGTTTGGGCGGCGGCGGCCGGAATCTCCAGCCGCTCGATCCCCGTGCTGGCACGCAAGACATCGGACCACCAGCGGAAGATCACCTCCAGCAACTGCGCGCGACGCTGCAGATAGCTGCTCTCGGTCAACGCCTTGAAATGATCTTCACGCTCATCCAGCCAGGAGCCGTCGGTGGTATTCTTGTAGCGGGTTTCCTCCTGCTTCAGCGCCGCCGCGTACTCCGCCTGAATCCCTTCCCGCACTTTCCGCAGCAGTCCCTGCACACCTTGAGCCAGCCGAAACGCCGCCTGCACGCCTCCCGCGCCCGCCGCGGCGCCGAGCAGCGCGATTAATTCCAACTCGGCGGCGGGCACGTCGCGCGCCCCCTGCGCCGCGAGCGGAATCGTAATGCAACGCGAGAGAATGGTGTCCGGGAGCGCCTCCGGCAGCGCGCTCAAGAGCAGGAGTAAGGAGTCGTTAGGCGGCTCCTCCAGCGTTTTGAGGAATGCGTTCGCGGCTTGCGGCTGCAAGCGGTCGGCGTCCGAGACGATCGCTACTTTGCGCCGCCCTTGGGCAGCTCGCATCTGCAGGGAATGCTCGAGCCCGCGGATCTGCTCGATCACAATCCGGCGCGATTTCGATTCCGGCTCGGCCAGGTAGACCGAGGTCGAGCCGGGTGCGAAAACATCCTCCTCCTTCGTGCCGTTGACCAGATTCGCCAGCTGCGCGGCAAGCCGGCGTTTGCCGGTGCCGCTCCCGCCGGAGATGAGGTAGGCGTGCGCCAGCCGGCCCTGCTGATGCGCGCGCTGCAGATACCCGAACGCCGCTTCCGGAGAGAAGGCCATATCACAGAGCGGCCGGGAAGCGCGCGCGCAAAATCTCCCAGATCTCCTGCTCGATTTCACCGGCTGGACGTGAACCGTCGATCGTCTGCACGCGCTCTGGTTCACGCGCTGCCAGCTCCTGGTAACCGACGCAGACGCGATCGTAGAACTCCACCGGCTCCTGCTCCATCCGATCCGTCGCGCCCACCGGGCGGACGCGACGGAGGAGACGCGCACGCGCCGTGAGAACATCGACTTCGAGCAGGAAGGTCACATCCGGGTGGCAGGCCCCGACGGCAAAGGCATTCAACTGCTGCACGACGGCCGGATCCAGGTGCCGGGCGGCGCCCTGGTAGACCGTCGTGGAATCGAAAAAACGGTCAGAGATCACCATCAAACCGCGTTCCAGCGCGGGCGCGATCACCTCGCGCACCAATTGGCTGCGGCTCGCTTCGAAAAGCAGCAGCTCCGTCTCCGGTTTCATCGCCGCGCCCTCCGGAGCGAACTGCAGCAGGTCCCGGATCTTTTCGCCAAGCGGCGTGCCGCCGGGCTCACGGGTGAGCAAGAACTCGACGCCTTCTTTCTTCAGCCGCGCCGCGAGCCGCTGCACCTGGGTCGATTTTCCGCAGCCTTCGGAGCCTTCGAAGGTGATAAAGGGCGCGCGCGGCATGGGGCGGAAATTGTGGGACAAAGCAGGCCGGTTGTCGAATCCCAGCGCCGTCCCGCGAGGGCGCGTCTCGGCTAAGGCAACGTCGCCCCCGCCTGGCCGCGCACGATTGTGACGTCGCCGCTGTTGACCGTTCCATCGGTGTTCACGTCGCTCGTGAAATTCCCTGCATCCGTCGGCGCGCCGGACCGGCTGCGCGTCTGCAAGGCGTCGCCCGAGTTCACAAACCGATCGAGGTTGGAATCGCCGAGCAGAAACGCCGCGGAAATCGCGACGCTGTTCGTCCCGTCACTCACGTTGGTCAAGGAAGAGTTTCATCACTGGCGCAGGGTCGGTTCCCACGCTCACGCATGCAACTCCGTTCCGCTGTGGAACGAGCAAAGGCTGAGCTGTGCGCGCGGCGAAATCTGTGATCAACTGCCATTCATCATGAACCGCGCCTGGCTGGTGAAATCGGAGCCTTCGTCCTACTCGTGGGATGATCTGGTGCGGGAAGGAACGACCGAGTGGACCGGGGTGCGCAATTTTACGGCGCGCAACAATCTGCGGGCGATGCAGGTGGGCGATGAAGTGCTCTTCTACCACAGCGTTGTCGGAAAAGAGATCGTCGGAATCGCCACGGTGAAACGAGCGGCGTTCCCGGATCCCACCATGAAAGAGGGCGACTGGAGTGCAGTTAAATTGGCGCCCCGAAAGAAACTCCAGCGCCCTGTCACTCTGGAGGAGATCAAACAAAATCCCGCGTTGCGCGAGATGGCGCTCCTGCGGCTGTCGCGTCTGTCGGTGCAGCCGGTGACGGCGGCGGAGTTGCGCAAAATATTACGTATCAGCGCGGAGGCTTAGGGCACCTTCGCCCACGTTTCACCCGCCGGAGGAAAACAGCCACGTGCCGGAAACAAGCTCTAGCAAGCGAGCCACCCGCACCACTCAGACGCGCTCGCAGGGCGCCGATGTCGTAGTCGGCGGCGTACGCTACCGCACATGGTGCAAGCATGATCGGGCGGCCGTCGTGGTGGTTGATAAAAACTCGGCTCCGCTGCGCACCATCCAGCTCGCCCCGGAAGAGAAAGGCTATTTCAGCGGGATCGACGCCACGGGCGCAGCGGGCGATCGTTATCTCTACCAGTTTGGCGAGAGCCAGGCTTGGCCCGATCCCGCCTCTCGCTTTCAGCCCGACGGCGTCCACGGCCCGTCGCTGGTGGTGGACCCGCAGACCTATCGCTGGAGGGACGACACCTGGACCGCGCCTTCGTTCCCGACGTTGATCATTTATGAGCTGCATCTCGGCACGTTTACCCCTGAGGGAACATTCCGCAGCGCGATCGAGCGGCTCGAGCACCTCGCGGCGCTCGGCATCACCGCGCTCGAGATCATGCCGGTAGGAGATTTTCCCGGAGAACGGAACTGGGGCTACGATGGCGTGATGCCCTACGCGCCCGCGCGGGCCTACGGCGCACCAGACGACTTCCGCGCACTGGTGGATGCGGCGCACGCGCTCGGGCTCGCCGTCATCCTCGACGTGGTTTACAACCACCTCGGCCCGGCCGGCAACTACACCGGCGTTTACCACCACGACTACCAGAACGAGGCGCTGCATACGCCCTGGGGTGCGGCGCTGAATTACACCGTGGCGCCGGCACGCGCGTTCTTTTCCGAGAATGCCCCCTACTGGACGCGCGAGTTCCACATTGATGGTTTCCGCCTCGACGCGACCCATGAAATCGCCGATCCCTCGGAGCGCCATCTGCTGGCCGAGATCGCGGCGGCAGTGCATTCGTTAGGCGGATTTGTGATCGCGGAAGACGAGCGCAACGAGCCGCAGCTCCTCACGCCGGCGGGGCGCGGCGGACTCGGCTTCGACGCGGCCTGGGCGGACGATTTCCACCATGTGGTGCGGGTGATGCTAACCGGCGAGCGGGAAGGCTATTATGCGAACTATGCCGGGACCGGCGCGGAGCTGGCGCGGACCATCGAGCAGGGCTGGCTCTTTTGCGGTCAACCAGAGAGCAGCACCGGGTTGCCGCGCGGCGGCGATCCGGCCGGGTTGCAGCCGCCACAATTCGTCTATTGCATCTCGAATCACGACCAGGTGGGAAACCGCGCTTTCGGGGAACGTCTCGGCCAGGCGATCTCGCCCGCCGCCTATCGCGCGGCCTCCGCCTTACTCTGCCTCGTCCCGCAAACGCCAATGCTGTTCATGGGTCAGGAGTGGGGCGCCTCCACGCCGTTCCAGTTCTTTACCGATCATAACCCAGAACTCGGGAGGCTCGTGACGGAAGGAAGGCGCCGCGAGTTTCAGAACTTCGCCGCGTTCCGCGATCCGGCGGTGCGCCAGACGATTCCCGATCCACAGGCTCCCCGCACCTTCGCGAACTCGAAGTTGCGCTGGGAGGAATTGCAGGCTCCCGAACACGCCGCTGTCCTGCTTTTGTATCGTGAATTCCTTAAGCTTCGCCAGACGCATCCGGCCTTCCACCAGCGCTCGCGAGACAAATTTTTCGTGGCCGAGCCAGCTCCCGGCGTCGTGGCGATTCTCTTTGGCCGGCCGAGCGAGGAGCAGTGCCTGGTTCTGGCCGATCTGAGCGGAGCCCACGCCATGCCGCCGTTGGATCACCCGCGGCTCGTACCTGGCGGACGCAAGTGGCAGCCGCTGCTCTCGAGCAACGAGGTGCGTTTTGGCGGCGAGACGGCACCGCCAGTTCGCATGCCGACCACGCTGGTGCTGGAAGCTGGGTAGCGGCCCGGCGCAAAATGCGCATAGGTTTATCCTGATATCGATGTGCGCCTCGCACCCGATTGTTCTTGCCCGCGGAATCGCGTTTCCTCGGGGCAACGGAAGCTCCGAGGGGGAACAGGGCGGAGCTTCGGCAGGGTGCCCTCGCAGAAACAACTGAGGGAGCAGCGCTTCTCCTAGTGTGGCCCCGCGACCGCCGTGGCGCGTTGGTACTCCAGCATCGCTTTCGGCAACAACGCCTGCAGCTGCGCCACGCGCGTGCCGTGGGAAGGATGGGTGGAGAGAAATTCCGGTGGGCCACCTTCGCTCGATGCATCCATTCGCCGCCAGAATCGGATGCTTTCCTGCGGGTCGTAGCCGGCCCGCGCCATATACATGAGCCCGATCTCATCGGCCTCCGTTTCGTGCCGTCGTCCAAAGGGCATCAGGATGCCGAATTGCGCCCCTGCGCCGAGCGCACCCATGACCGCGCGTTGTTTGTTGGAGTCCATATCCGAGAGCGAGACGGCGATGCCGGTCATGGCCGTCTGCGCGAGATTCTGTTGCAGGACCCTCTGGGCCCCGTGCCGCGAGGTAGCGTGCGCCATCTCATGGCCCAGCACGGTGGCAAGGCCAGCCGCCGTTTGCGCGACCGGAAGGATGCCGGTGTAAACAACGATCTTGCCGCCCGGCAGGCAGAAAGCATTCACCTGCTGGTCGCTGATCAGAGAGACGTCCCACTGGAACCCTTGTCCGCTCGCTCCCGTCGCGGTCGCCAGTCGGCTCGCGACCGTCTTCACCATCTGCAGCTCCGGGCCGGCAGTGACGGGACGTGCTTGCGACAGGACCTGACGGTATGTCTGAAAGCCAAGCGCCGTTTCCTGTTCCCGTGACATCCCGACTTTGCTCGCGCGACCTGTCTCGGGGTTCACGAATTTCTCGGAGCTAAAGTATTGCCACGCGAAAATTAGCCCGGCTACCAGGATCGGGAGCAGGCGAAGGTATTTGCGGTTCATGAGTGTTTGGATTCCTGAAAAGACTCGGACGCGGCGTCCCCTCGCGGATGCCGGCCGAGCGTGACTCCTCGCTCTAATATTTCTTGACGGAGCAGCGCCCGGCGGTTCGGCGTCGTCGTTTCGTTTACAGGCGTCCCCACGCCGATGCAAACTCAACTAATCCTTTCCGCCACGTGCCTGCCTGGGAGGCAATCGCACCAACGGCACGGTCGGGCAGGAGCGCCCCCCGTGAGCGTTCTCGATCACTCGGGACGTTTCGAGTTGTGCTCGCGAAGCAGTTGCCCGCATGCTTCCCCGCGTGGACTCCGACCCCGCGATCGCCAGTTACCCGGCGGGGTTCAGGCCGCGGCGCGGCTTGAACTGGGGCATCATCGGCTTGCTCTACGCCTCCTATTACATGTGCCGGTACAACTTCCGGTTCGCGACTCCCGGCCTCGTCGCGGAATACGGCTTCAGCACGTTTCAGATTACCGGGATGCTGAGCGCATGGTCGATCGCCTACGGCACCGGTCAACTCGTGAATGGGCTGCTGACCGATCGGATTGGCGGCAAGTTCGCGATGCTGATCGGCGCCGCCGGCACGATTGCGATCAACCTCATCTTCGGCTTCGCCTCGTTCGCGGGGACGTTCACGACTTTCGCCGCGATCTGGCTGATGAACGGCTACCTGCAATCCTTCGGCGCCCCCGGCATGATCAAGATGAACGCCGCCTGGTTTCGGCGAACGGAGCGCGGCACGTTCGCCGGCATCTTCGGTTTCATGATTCAGATGGGGCAGTTCGGGATCAACAATCTCGCGCCCGTGATTCTCGCCGGCTTCACCGTCGGCATGTGGGTCGTCGCGAAAGGCGACTGGCATTACCTCTTTCGCATTCCCCCGCTGATCGTCGCGACGGCCGCGATCCTGCTCGCGATCTTTGTCAAAAACACTCCAGAAGAAGCGGGATACCACGGGCTGATCGAGAGCGGTGAAGCCGCTGCGGATACGAGCAGCCGGACGAATATTCGCGACTCATTCGTCACCATCTTTACCCACCCGCTGATTTGGTTCTACGCCGTCGCCTACGCCTGCACCGGCGCGGTGCGGAACAGCTCCGACCAGCTGATGGTGCTCTATTTTCACGATCAACTGAAGCTGAACATGGCCGACAAACCGGCGGCGGTGCTCTGGACGGTGAACCTGATGCCCCTCGTGGCAGTGCTGGGATCGTTCAGCGCGGGCATCATCTCGGACAAGCTCTTCAAAGGGCATCGCTCGCCCGTGGCGATGACGCTCTATTTCATCGAATGCGCGGTGATCCTGACGGCCGCGGTGGTGATCGCAACCGGCGTCGTCGGGCCGACCCCGCTCGGCATTTTCATCGGCTGTCTCTTTCTCGTGCTCGTCTCTCTGACTGCGAACTCCACCCACGCGATCGTCGGCACGGCCGCCCCGATGGACATCGGTGGGCGCAAAATGGCGGGCTTCGCTTCCGGCGTGATCGATTCGTTCCAATACTACGGCACCGCCATCGCGCTCCCCTTCACCGGCTGGATGATCGATCGCCACGGCTGGGGCGTGTGGTACCCGATCATGGCCAGCTTCGGCGCGATCGGCGGCGTCTCGATGTTGCTGGTGATGCGGAAGCAACGGCGCATGCATCGCGCGGGCGACGTGCGCGCGGTCTCTCGTTAGGCAAATTTTCGGTGGACGCCCTGGTCTGTCTCGCCGCGCGGCGGCGCAGGAACTTATCGGCCCGGTGCCATTGCGCTCGCCCTCAGAGACGCCGGTCCTGCAGCGCCGATCGATGTGCCAGAACGCGCCCGGACTGCAATCGTATCACCGCTGTTGACATTGCCGTCCGTGTTCACGTCGAAGAGGAAATTCGTGGTGCCGGTAGTTTGCCCGGCGCGGGCGCGCGTCTGCACGGCGTCACCGGTGTTCACAAACGCGTCCTGGGTCACGTCCCCCTCCAGCACTCGCAGCGGGATATTAAACGACCGCGTGGTGGTGCCGTCGTTCACGTTATTCAAGGTCACTCTGATCGCCTGCGCGTTCGCCACGTTCGTGAGCGGGATGGTGATGATAGAACCGTTCAGCGTCACCGCTCCACCGTTGCTGACCCCTCCACTCCCGACCGTACCACTGCCGGCGGTGACCTCTGCCTGAGGCGTGCCGTCCACGCTGATCGGACCGTTGCCCGTGACGGCGACCACCACGCGGAAGTCGCCCGTCGTGCCGCCGAGGCGCGGCTCAATCGCGGCCGTGCCGCTCAGCGGCAGGCTCAGATCGAAATCGCCCGCAGCCCCGTGGGTCTTGCGTGAGACAGCGGATTGCACCGCGACCGTGCTGGTAAATTGCACCCGGAAAAGCTGCCCGCCGTTTCCCTGAGTCAAATAATAGAGGTTGCCGTCGCCGCCGACCTTCAGATCGACCAGACTGCTGATCCCGCTGGCAAACGCACTCGCACTGCCTGTAGCGGGATCGAAGGTGCGAATCCAGCCGTTGCACAGATCACCGAAGAAATATTTCCCGAGATACCCATTCGGGAACTGATTGAGCGCGGGATTGTAAAAAGCTGCACCCACGATGGCGCAGCCGCTGCTGCCGACCGGACCGGAGTGGGCGTACTGGAAGAGCGGATCGCGATAATTCGGGTTGGCCGGCGAACAGACGCCCTCACAGATACTCCAGCCGTAATTCGAACCGGCGATGCCGTCATTGATCTCCTCCCAGGTACTCTGGCCGACATCGTTGATAAAGAGTCGCCCCGTCCCCTGCTGAAACGCAAAGGTAAACGGATTGCGCAGGCCGACCGCCCAGATCGCCCGGTTCAGACCGGTGGGCGAACCAGCGATGCCCGAAAAGCTCGTCGGGTTATCCGCCGGAATGGTGCCGTCGGGGTTCAGACGCAAAATTTTGCCGAGCCGGTTCGCGATCGATTGGGAATTGGCGGGATTGGCATTCTCGCCGACCGCGACGTAGAGCCTGCCATCCGAGCCGAAATGGATTGCGCCGCCGTTGTGGTTAGTGGCACCGCTCAGGTTATCCAAGTCCATCAAGATCGTCTCGCTGCCCGCCACGGCGATGTCGCCACTGGCGGTAAAGCGGCTGATGCGATTGTGCACCGGAGCGCTGCTCGTCGTGTAATAGACATAGACGAATTGGTTCGTGGCGAAACTCGGGTCGAAGGCGATGCCAAGAAGGCCCCGTTCGCCTGAGAAATCCACCGAGAGCGACACAAAAGGGTTTGGCAAAAGCGCACCGTTCTTGAAGACGCGCAGCTGGCCGTTTTGCTGACAAACAAAGATGCGGCCATCGGGCGCGATCTCCATCGCTGTCGGGGAGCCGCTCAGATTGCCGCCGACCTGCGTTTCGGTGAACCCCGCCGGGAGCGTTGCGCCCTCGCTTGAAGGACGGACAACCGAGAAACCGAATGCCAGTAGAAGCGCGAACTTTTTCATCAGTATGCTTACATAATGAATGGAGCATTGTCATCTCCGAAACACGACTGAGGGCTCGGAAAAGACGACGCTGCCGCCGCGCCCTGACCATCGCCTTCAGATCATCAGAACAGCTCCATCTGGTCGATCGGTCGACGAAACGCGGCGGTCGAAAGCACGGGACGCCCGCCGATTCCCGCGCGGCGGCGTGCCACGTCGAATATGGAGCCGATCTGCTCCGCATAGATTCCCTCGCCCTCCTGGCGCTTCGCCCAGCGCGAGTCGTATAGTTTGTCGCCGCCGCGCATCTGGCGCACTCGGGCGAGCACCTTCTCTTTGCGTTCGGGGAAATGCTCCTGCAGCCAGCGCTCGAAGAGCGGCGCCACCGCCCAGGGCAGACGCAAGACCACATAGCCGGCAAACTGCGCGCCCGCTTTCCCGCAGGCGTCGAGAATTGCCGGCACCTCGTGATCGGTGATGCCAGGAATGATCGGCGCCACCATGATCCCCACCGGGATGCCGGCGGCGCGAAGTTGGGCGATGGCATCGAGCCGCGCCTCGGGCGTGGAGGTGCGGGGCTCCATGATGTGCTGCAACTTGCGATCGAGCGAGGTCACCGAAATGTTCACCGCCACCGCGTGGTGCTTGGCGAGTTCGCTGAGCAGATCGAGGTCGCGCGTGACGAGACGGTTTTTCGTGATGATGCCAACCGGGTTGCGAAACTTCGCCAGCACTTCGAGACAGCGACGGGTGATTTGCAGGCGCTTCTCCGCCGGTTGGTAGGGATCGGTCACGCCGCTCATGGCCACCACCTGCGGCTTCCACTTTGGCGAAGTGAGCTCCGCCTCAAGGAGCGTGGCGGCATTCTCCTTCACCATGATCTTGCTCTCGAAATCGAGCCCGGCGGAGAAGCCGAGATACTCGTGCGTCGGACGCGCGAAACAATAAGCGCAGCCGTGTTCGCAGCCGCGGTAAGGATTGACGCTCGTCTCGAAGCCAACGTCCGGGCTGTTATTCCGCGCGATGATCGTCTTCGTCAGATCGCGAAAGAATTGCGTACGCAGCGGTGGCCGTTCGTCTTCGCCCTCCTGCGACGGCTCGACCGGATCGAGCTGCACGTGCAGCGCCTCGAAGCGGTTCGCGGGATTCCCGGAAGCGCCGCGGCCGCGCTGCACCTCCGCCTGCCTTTCCTGCGTGTAAGGCTGGTAAGCCAGGGCCGTCGAACTGCGCTTCCGGGGTGATGACACGTTACATGTTCACATGAACAGATTGCGGCGTCCAGCTCGGAAATGCGGCGGAGGGGGTGGGATTCGAACCCACGAGGACTTTCGCCCTGCCGGTTTTCAAGACCGGAGCCATCAACCGCTCGACCACCCCTCCAGGTGCGCGACTGCGGTCCATCTTGCCATCGCGAATGCGATCAGCAAGTCACGCCGGCCGCCTGCGCTCGCTCCGGCCAGCGCGTGCTCCACACCCAGCGCCAGACCAGCCACCCGCAGAGCGCGCCCAGGATCGCGGCGAAGACGACGTCCGAGAGATGATGCGCGCCGGTGGAGACGCGCGAAAAGCCAATCAGAATCGGGATCGCCAGCAAGGGAGTGCCTATCCGCGGACGCGCGAAGAGCAGCACGGCGAAGAACGCCGTCGAGGCCGCGGTGTGGCCGGATGGAAACGAGTGATACTTCGAGCTGAGGCGTGGACCGTGCCACCCGGGGTCGGCGGTGACGGCGGGTCGTGCGCGACCCGCGACGATTTTGATCGCGCAGTTTGCCGTCCCCGCGAGGGCGCAGGCGAGGACCATCGCCGCGAAGATCGCCAGCCAGCGTGGGCGATCCAGGAAATAGGCGAGCGCGACGCCGATCAAGCCGACCACGACGTGCGAAGGCCAGTCGCCCCAGCGGCTCACGTTCCGCATCGCCGCTTGCACGCTCGGAAGCTGGTGTTGCGCGATCCATGTCTGCACCCCCGCATCGCCGGCGAAAGCGCCGGCAAGGAGAATCGCGCTGACGAGCGCCAGGAGCAGCGACCAGCGCCGTCGCGCAGACGCCCTCACGCTGGAAGATGCGAGTTGTGTTTCAACGCTCGTTATCTTTGTGTCCGGCCTTGCAACCTGCAACTCCGATCAACCGCGGGCCCGTGGGGAAGATTAGTCTCCGCAGCTACCTGCTGCTCTTCACGGCTTGCCTGCTCTTCCACGCTGCGGGGAGCTGGACTCTGCCGCTGATCGATCGCGACGAGCCGCGGTTTGCGGAAGCTTCGCGCGAGATGCTGCAGCGCGGCGACTATGTGGTCCCCTACTTCAACGATCATTATCGGTTCGATAAGCCGCCGCTGACCTATTGGTTTCAATGCGCGAGCTACCGGCTCTTCGGCGAGAACGATTTCGCCGCGCGTTTGCCCTCGGCGATCGCGGCGGCGCTCACGGCACTGGTCGTGCTCGCCTGGGGTAGACGCGTGGCGAGCCCACGGGTCGGCTGGTGGGCGGCGATCATCTTCACGATCTGCTGGCAGACGATCGCGCATGCCAAAGCCGCGGTGGCTGATATGTGGCTGGTGTTGTTCGTGACGTTGGCGCATTGGGCCGGCTACGAGCTGCTGCGCGACCGTCTGCGCGTGGCCCCGCCCGCCTCGACCCCGCACCCCCGGCCCTCCCGCGCCTGGTGGTGGATCTTCTATCTGGCGCTGGCGTTTGCCTTCCTCGCGAAGGGTCCCATCGGCTGGACGCCGCTGCTCGCGGTAGCCGCCACGAAGTTCTTCCTCCCCGGGCTCCATCTGCAGCGCCGATTTTTGTTCATCACCGGAATGTTGCTCGCGCTCGCGCTGATCGCGATCTGGGGCATTCCGGCGCTCGTCCGCACGAACGGCGCGTTCTTCAGCATCGGCATCGGCAAGCATGTGATCGATCGATCGCTCGTTGCGATGCAAGGGCACGGCGCGGGCTCGATCTGGACATATCTCGTGACGCTGCCGTTCTATTTCCTCGCGATCTTCGTCACGTTCTTCCCGTGGTCGTTCCAGCTGCCCTGGCTCGGAAAACGCCTCTGGCGGGAGCGCGATCCGCTCGACAATTACCTGATCGCCGGGGTCGCGGTGATCTTCGTTATCTTCACGCTCGTGAAAACGAAGTTACCGCATTACACGCTCCCGGCGTTTCCCCTCCTCGCCTTGCTCCTGGCGAAAGCGCTGCAAGGCCGGCCCGACGCCAATTACGTCGTCCGCCGGGGTGCCATCGGGGCGGGCTGTCTGGCGCTTCTCCTGATCGCGTGCTCACCGCTGACCAAGCGTTTTGTCCCCGCGCTCCAGCTGGTGCGGCGCTCGCAGAATTACCTCACGCCTGAGACGCAATTCGGCGCCTTGCGATACAAGGAGCCGACCCTGGTCTGGTATTTCCGGAAACAACTGCACGGGTTCCTGATGGAACTCGATGAAGAGGGCGTGAAGCCCTTCATGGATGCGCCCGGCCCGCGTTTTGTGATTTTGCCGACGGAAATCGCGCAGCGGATGTATCCGGTCGTCCCCAAGGGCTGGAAAAAATATACCGCCCGCGGGCTCAACGTCGCGCGCCTGAAACCGGTCACGCTCACCATGCTGCTGAAGCGCTCATAAGGCGCGGTGGCGGTTGCGGTTTCCGCCTGCTCTGATACGCATGCAAAGATGATCACGTTCCTCGCCGGCCAGCTCGCGGCGGCGTTGCCGACGCAGGCGGTCGTCGAGGTGGCCGGGATCGGCTACGAGCTGCTGATCCCGCTCTCGAGTTACGACCGGCTGCCCGCCGTCGGGCAACCGATTCGCATCCTCACGCACCTGCACGTGCGCGAAGATGCGCACATCCTTTTCGGCTTCATGACCGCGGCGGAACGCGATCTTTTCCGGCTCCTCGTCAACAACGTCAGCGGCATCGGCCCGAAGCTCGCACTCGCCGTCCTCAGCGGGATGAGCGTGACGAATTTCAAGAGCGCGGTGGTGAATGGCGATGTCACGTCCCTCTCGAAGATCAGCGGCCTGGGGAAGAAAACCGCGGAGCGAATCGTGCTGGAGTTGAAGGATAAACTCGGCGTCGCCGCGGCCTGGGAAGCCGCGAGTGCGACGCACGCGCCCTCGCCCGAGCAGAGCCAGGCGAACGAGGCGGTGCTGGCACTGATTGCGCTCGGCTACAAGCAGGTGGATGCGCATCGGACGGTGCGTGATTTGCAGGAAAAGCAGCCGCAAATCGCGAGCGCGGAGGAACTGGTGAAACAGGCGCTGCAACGCATCGCCGCGGGTCGTTAGGCCAATGGTCGCCGCCTCCGAGAAGCTCGTCGCGATCCGGAACGCAGCTCCGGCGGAAGGACTCTTCGCGGAGAAGGCCTGGCTGCTGACCCCGGAGCCGTTCGCGATCGATCGTGCGCTCGCGCAAGACCTGGAGCGGCTCGGCCATCAGCTCTTCGTCTTTCAACGCGCGTGCAATCAGCTTTACCAGCAGAGCGTGAAAGGGAAGCAGCCGGCCTGGGTGGCGCAGTATCTGGACGCGGGAAAGCCGGAGGAACTGATCCAGTTCTCGCGCGAGAAGCGCTTCCGCGAGGAGCTGCCCGCGGTGATCCGGCCCGACCTCGTGTTAACCGACAGCGGCTACACGATTGCGGAGATCGATTCCGTGCCCGGCGGGATCGGACTGACGGCGTGGCTGAACCAAACCTACACCGCGCTCGGGGGCGATGTCATCGGCGGCGCCAAGGGCATGATCGAGGGATTCCGCAGTGTGCTGCCAGAGGGCGGCGACATTGTCATCTCGAATGAATCGGAGACCTACCGGCCGGAGATGTGCTGGATGGCGGCGCAGTTGAATGCCGCGGCGGACGAACACCGCTGGCAGGTGGCGGACGCGGAAACCTATGAGCCGGTCGCGGGACGGAAAGTTTACCGCTTCTTCGAGTTGTTCGATTTGCCAAATCTGCCGCGCTCGCGGGAGTTGATGCAGAGCGCCGAGGATGGCGCGGTGCGTGTGACACCTCCGTTTAAGCCGTACCTGGAGGAGAAGATGTGGTTCGCGCTCTTCTGGCTCCAGCCGCTGCGCGAGTTCTGGCGACGCGAGCTGGGGGACAAATATTTCCGGCGCCTGCAGGAGGTGATTCCCTACACCTGGTTGCTCGATCCGACGCCCCTCCCGCAGCATGCAGTGATCCCGCGCCTGGAGATTCACGCCTGGCGGGAAGCAGGCAAACTGAGCCAAAAAGAACGCGAGCTCTTGTTAAAGGTGAGCGGATTTTCGCCGCTCGGATGGGGCAGCCGCGGGGTGTCGGTGGGGCAGGATCTTCCACAAGCGGAATGGGAGCGGCTGATCGAGGAGGCACTGCAGAATTTCGCGACTGCGCCCACCATCATGCAACGCTTCCACAAGACCCGGCTCGTGGAGCAATCCTACTGGGACCGCGAATCATCCGAACTGCGCACGATGCGCGGCCGGGTGCGACTTTGCCCCTACTACTTCGTCGAGCAGGAAGGCGTGGAACTCCGCGGCGCGCTCGCGACAATCGTGCCGGCCGATAAGAAACTGCTGCACGGAATGAGCGACGCGATTCTGGCGCCGACCGCCGTCTCCGAAAGCACTGCGACGGCCGCTTAGCCGCCGATGGCGAGCGGCTCCTGGATCGAATCGAATGTGCCGGCGCGGCTCGATCGCCTGCCGTGGAGCCGGTGGCATCGGCTACGGCACCAATCGCCTCGGGCGGAAGAAGCTCTCCGCTCGAGAACGTGGCCGCGCCGCTTTCCAGTCGCGCGGCGTGACGCCGCCGGGCAGCCAGGCGCCTACGCGTTCTTTTTCGCCCGCGTTACCAGGATTACGAACAACCCAAGCGCCACCAAGACCGCGCCGATCAGGAGCAGGGTGGTCGACGCGGAACGCACTTCCCGCAGCGATTGCGCCCAGCCGAGCAGCAGGAACAACACGCCTAGCGCGCCAAACGTGATGCCAGTGCCGAGAGCGGCTTCCGGAGACATGCGCGGCGGGCGGGGAACGGGATTTTGTGGAGTATTCATCGGGGCTCATCGGACCGTAGCCTCCACGGCGCGTGCGTGCAATCTGCCGCAAGCAAGCGGCAGCGCGGCGGCGAGGTCTTTTGCGTGCGGCGCGCAAACAACGGCCGGCGCGGTGATTCGCCGTTCGAGAAATACGCGCTCGCCTTCCACCATCCGGCGCAGGCAGAATGCCGGGAATGGACGAGCCAATCAGAGCGACCCGACCCGAACCTCCGCCACACGTCAGCGCCGATGTCGAAATCGCGAATACTCCCATTCCAAAATGGGCGATCGGCGAGTTTTTCGGCACTTTCCTGCTCGTTTTCTTCGGGTGCGGGAGTGTCTGCGCAGCGATCGCGACCGGGGCGCAAGTGGGCGTCTTTCAGGTTGCGATCGTCTGGGGAATCGGCATCGCCACCGCCATTTACCTCACCGGCTCGCTCAGCAGCGCGCATCTCAACCCGGCGGTCACGATCGCCTCGGCGGCCTGGTCGCGATTTCCCGCGCGGCTGGTGCTCCCGTACATCGGCGTGCAGATGATCGGCGCCTTTGCGGCCGCGGCGCTGCTCTACAGCTTCTTCGGCGGCTCGATTCGCGCCTACGAAACGCAACACCACATCGTGCGGGGCGAAAAGGGCAGCGAAGCCACCGCGATGGTCTTCGGCGAATACTTCCCCAATCCGGGCGGCAAGGCGCTGACCAACGAAGCGCGCGAGACGATGAGCCCCGGGGCCGCTTTCGGGGCGGAGGTTGCCGGCACCGCGATTCTGCTGCTGGTGATCTTTTGCTCCACGGATGAGCGAAACGCGAATCGGCCGCAGATCTTAACCGCCGCGACGATCGGCCTGACGGTCACGATCTTGATTTCGCTCTTGGGCCCACTCACGATGGCCTGCTTCAATCCCGCACGCGATCTGGGCCCGCGGCTCTTCTCCGCACTCGCTGGGTGGGGTAGAGTGCCTTTCACGACGAATGGTCTTGGCTGGTTGAGCGTTTACATAGTGGCGCCGATCGTCGGCGGATTGCTCGGTGGCGCGATTTACCGGGTTTTCTTCCGTGGGGGTTATCGCGCCTGAAAGTTGCGTGGAGGCAAAATCCGAGCCGCGGTTGCGCAGCTCTTCGCATCTCTTATCATGAGCCGCACGTCAGCTCACCCATGAATCCCAAGTCCATCGGCGTCGAACGCGCGACCACTCAATCGAGGATCTTTGCCCAGACCCGCTGGGATGCCTTGCCAGCGCTCGCAGGCTTATTTCACCTCGCCTTCTTCTTCGCGATGTTCCTGCTCTACCCGCACACGCCGCTCTGGCTCATGCTTGTGCTGGGGTTTGTCTACTCGCTAATGGTGAACGCGAACATCAACGGCGTCGGCCACAACTTCATTCACAATCCGTTCTTCCGCGCATCCCTCCTGAACCGGCTCTTCGGCGTCACGCAGTCCATCGCCTGTTGCTTTTCACAGACGTATTACGACGCGGTCCACCTGCAGCATCACAAGGGCAACTCCGATCGCCCGGATGAGAACGGCGAGACGATCGACTGGCTTTCGATCTACCGGCATGGGCACGACGGCGAACCCGAGAATCCATGGAGTTACGTCTTCCTGAGTTTCTTCCGCGATAATCCCGCCGCGATCGCGCGCGAGCTGCGGAAGCGCGGTCGCCAGGAACTCATCTGGGGCAACCTCGAACTCGCGGCGGTTGCCTCCACGCTTTTGGTGATGTTCCTGCTGAACTGGCGCTACGTGATCTTTTTCTTCCTGCCGTTCTTCTACCTGGGCCACTGCTTCAGTTATCTGAACGGCTACTTCCGTCACTACGGCGCCGATCCCGATAAGCCGATCGCGTGGGGCGTGAGCAGCTACGGCAAACTCTACAATTGGCTATTTTTCTACAACGGCTACCACGCGGAGCACCACTTCCGGCCCAAGGTGCATTGGACCAAAATGGAAGCGTTTCACCAGCAGATTGCCAATCTCCAGAGGGAGCAGGGCGTGCGCGTAATCAATCACGCGCACATGCTCGGTTTTCTGGATCCGCATCTGCCGAAGCGGAGCGAACCTGCGGCGCGGGCCGAGGCGCTGTCGTAAGACGGCCAGGTCTCAGCTTCCAAAAGAGCGGCGGAGCTTCTCCTTTTTCTCCACGCAATCTTCCTGCAGCCGACGCAGGTCGATCGCGCGCTGCTTCTCGAGTGACTCCGCTTCCTCGAGCTTTCCCCCCGCTCGCGCGGCGCGGATCTGGTCCTTCAAGAACAGCTCCTTCTCCGCGATCTTCGCGCGGTAACTGGATTCGATTTCGGCGATTTCCTGTTTCTGCGCCTCTGTCAGGGTGACCGTGGGTGCATCCTTCTGCAGCCGTTCCATCGCGAGTTCGTAAGCGGATTTCATCGTGCGCAGAGAGCGTGGCGCGCCGCTTTCGCGCGCGCAAGCCGGAACGTTCCCGGTGCGAAGTGGCAGACGATCGCTAAATTCCCGTCGCATGCCGGCCAAGCTCCGCCTCCTCAGCACCGATTTCGACGGCACGCTTGTGGCGCACGAGAGCGATCCGGTATTTGATCGCGAATGCATGGAGCTGATCCAGGGGCTGCAAGTGGAGGGTTCCATCTGGGCCATTAACACCGGCCGTTCCGTCCACCTGCTCGAGACGGGTCTGCTCGATTTCGCATTCCCGGTGCAGCCGGATTTCATCCTCACGAGCGAGCGCGATATCTTCCGTCCGGCGGAAAATGGCAAACACTGGGAGGCGTATGGCGACTGGAACACCCGCGTCGCGCGCGACCACGCGCAGCTCTTCGCCTCAGCGTCCTCGGTGCTCGCCGAGGTGCTCGATTTTGTGCAGCAAAAGACGCGCGCGCGTGTCATTTACGAGCGGCACGGCGTCGAAGGTTTGATCGCTCAGGATGAGGAGGAGATGGCGCGAATCGTGGATTTCATCGATGAAGTGCGCGCGCCGCACCCGAAGTTTCATTATCAACGGAACACGGTTTACCTGCGCTTTTGTCACGCCGACTATCACAAGGGCGCCGCTCTCGCCGAGTTGCAGCGGCTGATTGAAATCCCGCGCGAGCAAACGTTCGCGGCCGGCGATCACCACAACGACGTTTCGATGCTCGATGGCCGCTACGCGCAATTTCCCGCGTGCCCGGCCAACGCGATCCCGGAGGTCAAGCAAACCGTCCGGAACGCCGACGGCTACGTGGCCGAAAGTTGCTGCGGCGCCGGCGTGCGCGAGGCGCTGCTCTATTTCACCGGCGTCGAGCCGCGGTGAGCTTTGGGAGACTACGCGGCGGGCGGCGCGAACTGCAGCTCCGGCGTCTCCTGCAGAATTTCGCTCAGCGCAGGCCATTGCACAGTGCTGTCCATGTCGCGAAAAGCGTGGAGGTAGATGGCGACCGACTCGTGGGGATACTTTGCCAATAATTTCGCAGCCGCCGCAGCGATTTTTTCCTTCGACGGACAGGCCGGCAGATTTTCCACCGTGCCGTCGGCGTCATGTGCGATCTCGAGCGCGTCGAGAAAATCATTCAGCATTTCCTTGTGCCCACCGAGCAGCCACCCCTGCAGCAAGTGCGCCGCGAGCGCATCGCTGATCGGCCGCGAGAGGGCGTTTTGCATCCAGGCGTGACGTTCATCGCGCGGCTTCCGTTCCACGAAGACCGCGCGCAGATTGCGCTGATTTGCCAGCCCCTGAATGGCCGCTTTGTAGACCGGCTTCTGTTCCTGGTGCAGGAAAGAGAAGATCGCGCTCGCCTGCGTGGGCGACATACGCTGAAAAAGTTCGTGAGATTTCATCGGGCGGATTCCGTGTAAGCGGCAGCCAGCGGGAGAACGTCCGGGCGGCCGCTCTTGCCGGCAAATTGATTGGTCATATACGTGAGGAGCAGCACCCAGAAAGTGAGCGCGAGGGAGAAAAGTGGGAACTGCAAAGCGAGCGGGAGCGAGTAGATCATCGCGACGAGCGGAATCCAAACCGCCCAGGTGGCAAACAGCGTCGGCACGATTTTGTCGCGGTAAAAAGCGAGCGTGAAGCTTTGGCGGAGCACGGCCGCGGAGAAGCCGCTGTTCTTCCATTGGTAAGCAATGACCCCATACGGGGCAGCAAAGAAGACGTTGTAGATGAATTGGTCCACGCAAATCTTCACCACGACCACAGAGAACGACCGTGTGTCGCCGAGCCACGCGGCCAGTCCGCGGTAAAGCAGATCGACGCTGACACCGTCCAACCCCCAGAGGACGGCGGTGAAAAGCACATTGCGGAGATTATCACGCCGCAAGCGGCCGCCTTGAAACAGCACAATCACGAAGATCTCCGGCAACACCGAGGCCGCGAGGACGGTGGCAGTGATCACAAAGGCCAGCCCGTGCTGCTGCTTGTAAGCGGCGAGCCGGATCAGCAGTCCCGCGCAGGATGGCACAAAGTAGTAACCCAGCAGCAAGCCGAGCATCACCGCCTGCAGGACGAGGCCGGGCGCGAGATTGGCGCGCATCGCCTCCCAGCCAAGAGCGAGCGGACGAGAGCGCGCAGACATCGCCCGCAAACTGCCGGGACCGAGCCGACCAGCAAGTGCATTTCACGACCCATCCGGTAGACGCGAACAACGCGCAGAGGTAAGCTGAAGCCGTGCGCGCGACCGGCAAGACTTCCATTCATTCCTTGTCGGCCGACGAACTCACGGTGCGTCTGGCCGAAGCCGGAGAGCGTCCCTACCGCGCCAGGCAGGTGCTCGACTGGCTCTACCAAAAGCGGGCCACGGCCTACGATCAGATGACCGACCTGCCGCTGGCCCTGCGGGCGAAGCTGGCGGACCAATTCGAGCTGACGAAACCGGAAGTCGTTCGAGTGCTCGGCTCGACGGACACTACGCAGAAGTTCCTTTTCCGACTACGCGACGCAAATCTGATCGAGTCGGTTCTCATCCCCGCGTCGCCGGCGCTCTATGGTGAAACTTCAGACCGGCGCACGATTTGCGTCTCGAGCCAGGTCGGCTGCGCATACGGCTGCAAATTCTGCGCCAGCGGCCTCGATGGCTGGACACGCAATCTCGACGCCGGCGAGATCGTGCAGCAGCTCCTCGCGGTCGAAGCGCACAGCGGTGAGAAAATCGACAACGTCGTCTTCATGGGAATGGGCGAGCCGCTCGCCAACCTCCCGAACCTGCGGTGTGCGATCCAGATCATCAACGCACCATGGGGGCTCGGAATCGGGGCGCGCCACATCACCGTCTCGACGAGCGGGCTCGCGCCGCAAATTCGGGAGCTGGCGGAGGACCCGACGCAGTTTCGTCTCGCCTTGTCGCTCCATGGCGCAACGGACGAAGTGCGCAACAAGATCATGCCGGTGAACCGCAAATACCCACTCAACGTGCTGCTGGAAGCCTGCGATCATTACGTCGCAAAAAAGCGCCGGATGATGTTCGAGTACATCCTGATCGCGGAGGTGAATGACAGCGACGAGCAGGCGCACGAGTTGGCCAAACACGCGCGCCGTCTCTCCGCCAAGATCAATCTCATCCCTTACAACACCGTCGACGGCCTCGAGTGGTCGCGACCCTCCCGCACCCGGCAGCAGCGATTCCACGCGATCCTGCGGGAACACGGAGTCGTCTCCACTTTGCGGCTCGAGAAAGGGCATGATATCGCTGCGGCTTGCGGCCAGCTGCGTTTGCAGACAAAACGTGCAGAGATCGCCCCCGCCGCTGCCTAGGAATATCCCGAGAATCAGCTGAAATCCGGACCCGCCAAAGCCCCCTCCCCAGACGTGATCTGCGGCCTGCGATGCAGCGTTACTCTCTGCTGACGCTCGCCGCGATCGCGCTGCTGGCGCGCTCACCCAGGTGCGCCAACCATTGGCCGCCAACAGCACTCTCTTGCGCGCGGAGCAGGCGGATGCGCTCTGGCAGGTGATGGTGGACGAACGCGCCCGCACGCCGGCTTCGACCGCTTCGCAAGGGAACGCTTCGGGCCGCGCCGGCATGCTCTCGGATCCGGCGAGGGCGGAGGAGTTTTACCGGACGCAAGCCTCCTATGATCAGCCGAGCGCGCTGGCGGCATTCCAAAAGCAGCGGCTGGAAATGCAGAAGATGGGAATGGAAATGGCGCGTAAAATGATGGGCAACGGCGAAGCGCCCTCGATGCCTGGACAGGGACGTTAGCGGGCATCGAAAACTTCCGTGCCGGCCTTTCGGGGCTGCAACTTGGAACCGAGTGGAAGAAACGCGCGCGGGTTGTCGGCGGCGTAAAACTTTTTTGCGCGGCTTGTGAAGGTGCCTTAAGGAAAAACATGCCCGGCTATGATCACGAGCCAGACCGAGCTTGGGACGAATACGAGTGGGAGCGCTTCCTGCAGCAGCAGGATCACAAGACGGACAAGTATATGGAGCTGCTCGAGAAGTATCTCGATCATCCGCAGCGGGACCAGATTATCGCCCGCGAAATGGGCTGGACACAGCTGCTGAGCGGCGAGGAGTGGACGGAGGAAGCGGACTTAGCGCTCCCCGACGAATCGCCCCTTCCTGAGAGCGAGACCGCAGCCGACGAGTCTTTCATCGGCAACCCCATCGAAGGTTTTGAAGATCACAGTCTCTACCGTGCAGCCTTCGCGCTGACGGTCTGGATCGATCAGCTCTTTGACGAACAGACGGCGCTGCAGAATGAGCCGGCGGCAGTCAAGCTCGCGACGCACTCGGCGCTGGCCAGTGCCAAGCTGGCCGCAGCGTTAAGCGATGATGATGTCGACGAAATCGGGATGACGATCGCCTATTTGAAACGGGCCTTGAAGGCGATGACAACCTCGATGGAAGCTGCGGGACAGATGCTGAACGAGCGCTTGATCAACCAGCGGCAGCATGGCGCCCTCATGCAGCGCCTCTTTCAGGTGCGCGACGGCATCATCACTCTCATGGGTGAATATCGCGGCGAGTGGCTGCGGCGGTTCGGCAGCCTTTAGGGCTCCGCCGGTGAATAACTTAGCCAGCCGCGCGTCGAATTTCATGCACACGGAAACGACCACGACGTCGGTCGAAGTTTCGGATGTCGAGCTGGTGCAGAAATGCCAGGCCGGCGACACCGCAGCGTTCGACCAGCTCGTCACTCGCTACCGCACGCGAGTTTTTGGCATGATTTACAACATGGTACATAGCGAGCAGGACGCCTGGGATTTGGCCCAGGATAGTTTCCTGAAGGCATGGAAATCGATTGGCCGCTTCCGCGGGCAGGCGAGTTTCTACACCTGGATCTATCGCATCGTGATGAACGTCACGATCGATTGGCTCCGCAAAAAGCATGTGAAAGGAACCGGCGCGGAGTTCGATGATGCGATTCAGCTCAAAGAGATTGATCCCGCCTCCCGCACGGTGCCGAAAGCCGATGCGCTCCCACACGAGCGGATGCACCGCGGCGAGATCCGCAGCCGGATCGATGCGGCGATCGCGCAGCTCTCGCCGGAGCATCGCGCGGTCATTTTGATGAAGGAGAGGGAAGACATGCAGTATCACGAGATCGCAGAGGCGCTGGGCTGCTCGATCGGCACGGTCATGTCCCGGCTGTTTTACGCGCGCAAGAAACTGCAGAATTCATTGAGGGATGTTTATGAGAGCGTTTGAAGAAAATCTGGAGGCTTGGCTCGCGGGCCGACTACAGGGGAAAGAGCTCGATCAATTCGAGGCCTCGCTGCCGGAGCTTTCCGTAGCCGAGTTGGAAGCACAGCCGGAAGCGGACCGTATCGGGACCTTCCTGAAGTCGCATCTCGGCGCCCCCGCGCTCACCAACGAGGACTTTTTCAATCACCAACTGCGCACCGAAATCGAAGGTGACACGCGCACGGCGCCGCACCACGATTTCGCGCAGCGCCGTCAGAGCTGGTGGAGCATCGGCCGGCTCGTCTGGACTGGCGCCGCGTCCCTCGCTGCGTTTGCGCTCTGCACGTTCTACGTCATGCGCGAAGACGAATCGGTGGGCCAATCCGCTTACCTGACGCAAATCATCAACGCCCGGGTCGATCCCGCCCTGAGCAACGACGCCACGATCACGATGTTCGAGTCGAAGGAAGAGAAGGCAACGGTCGTCTGGATTGACGGCTTGCAATCTCTGCCCTCGGAATACGCTGCCAGGTAAGCTAATGCGCCGTTCGCTCCTCTGCGTTGCCGTTCTCCTTTTCGTCGCCTTTTTCGCGACCGCGGCGACGATGCAGGCGGCGGACACTGTCTGGAGTGCGCTCGTGATGGCGAACAATCGACCAGAGCCGACTCCGATCCCGCCGGAGCTCGATAGACTCCAGGGCACACTCAAACGCTTCTTTAATTACAATCAATACCAGGTTATCGGCCAAACGCGGCAGACGCTCGCTACGGGCGACATGGACTGGCAGACTTCCAGTAAGTACTTCTCGCTCCACGCCGATGCGAGGCCGGGGACCAAGGGAGCTTACCGCCTGAATTTGCAGCTGCTCCAGGAGGAGAAGCTGCTGCTAGAGACGGAAGCAAATCTCAGCAAACGCAGCCCACTCGTGATCCGTGGTCCGCAGGTGGGCGACGGGCAGTTGGTGCTGCTGCTGGTGGTGGAATAAGCGGGGCGCCAGTCTTCGCGCGGGAGCTAAAACTCGGAGGCGCGACTGCTCGGCGGCAGGGAACGGGTGGGCGAGCGACGCTGCGGGATACCCGGCGCGGGACGCGGAACCTCCGGAGCGAAGCTCCGATTGAACACGTAATCGGCAACCAGCCGCCCCTGCTGGATCCCCGCGGTTTTGTCGAAGCTCCAGTGGATGCCGAGATAGATACGGCTTTGGCCATTCTCTTCTTCCGCCTGCGAGAGAGTGCTGAAGCTGCGCGGCCGATAATCGCGCACGAGGCCATCGTTGGCCCGCGTGGTCCCGTTGAATTCATCCGAGACGAAAGTGAAGCCGATCTCATCCGTCCCGTAGAAGCGCCGCAGGATCTGGAACAGCGCACCGCCGAAAGTCGCGTGACCGGAAGGATACCCAGGAAAGGGCGGGGTGAAGTTCGGCCCGGTCAAGTTGCTCGCCGGTGCGCCGAACGGCAGGAATGCCGAGTCGCCGGTTGTCCCAGGATTGCCGTCGCCGGAACCGGTTGGGCCAGTCCCGGCATCCGCCTCGCGGATTCCGGTGACGGGACGCCAGAAATCCCAATGGTATTTCGAATCCCAAGAAGAAAAACCGGCATCGGCCATCGCCACGTTTATGAGCGCCAGAAGCCGGGCGAGCTGCACCGGGTTGAGATGGGTCTGATTGGCGATTTGAATCGCGATTTGGTTGTATAAGCGCGGCGGGGCACAGAGGCTGGGCGTTCCGTCGTAGGCCCAGAAGACCCCGATGAAGCTCTGCTCCGGCGTCCGCTGTGTAGGGGTGATGACTCCGTCGCCGCCCACGCTTTTCGCCTCGTTGAACGCTTCGGCATATTCCACACTATCGAGCGCGGGTGGCGGCGGTGCGCGAAAATGGCTGGCGCTTGGCAGCACAAAAGGACGGCATTCTCCCCACTTTCCACCCAGCGCAATCGGGATAAGGCTGATCGGGTCCTGCCGCCAATGTCCGGCCAGGTCACTCAGGATGTGATCGATTCCGATGCGCGGCTCCGCCACCTCCGAGCCGTCGCCCTGGCGCAGCGCGAGCACGGCCGCAGCCGTCCGGTTACCAAGGTTTTGGCCATTTGCCTTCTCCTGTTTGCTGCCACGGATGGCGAGCAAATCGGTCGCGAGAAGCTCGTCAAAGTCGGCCGCTTGCGATGGAAACAAGGCCGCGAGCGTATCGTGCGCCGCCTGCGCCACCGCCGCATCCATCGACACCCTGACGGCGTGCGAGTTCGTCCTGGTGTAGCTCTGGAATCCGCCGTGCGCTGCGGCCACTGCATCGGCGATCGCAATGTGCACGATGGCCATCGCGCGACTGGCCCGGCCGGGCCCTAGCTGCTCGCCGAAGGTGCGATTCTCTCCTGGAGCAACCGGGGTGTGATCGACGCCCGTGGCGTTGATCGCAATCTGGTTCCAGCGGCGCACGTAATCGGGGGAAGCCAAAGGCGCGAGCGTGGCTGCGCGGTGGTCGCGCGGCGCGAAGCGACTCCCGTAGGTCTCGCTAAAACCTTCGCCCCGGACCGGGCTGAAAGCGGAGGCGATGAATATCGTAGCAGACGCGAGGACAACACCCGAAGCTCTCATCGCTGCGTCTTACCGAATTCGAGGGTAAAGAGCCAGCTTCTTTTCGCTCGCGAGAAGCGCAAGCGCGGGCCGCTTCCCTGCTAGAATCCAGCTCCTCCGGTGGCTACGGTGGTGCTGGGCTGGTATCGTAAACTTCCACCAGCGCGACCCCGACAGCGCCCGCCACGCCCCTGACCACCGCGGTGTAATTACCTGCGCCAAGCGTCGCAAGCAGCGCAGCCTCTTTTGGATTCGTCGGAGCAAGACCCTTGCTCATGATCGCGGTCGCATTTGAGCCCTGCTGCCAATCGTCATTCGTCTGCAACAGCGCACCATTGGCATCGTGCAGCTCGAGCACTGGATCCGGCAACGGATCGACCACGCCCGCGGTGGCGAGCGACGGCCCAAGGGCTCGCACCACCACCTCCTTGCTCGCGCCGCTGCCGACAATGAAGCCGCCGATCATGATGTCGTTGCCCGTCCGCACCTGACCGCGCGAGGAGACATTACCCGCTCGCGCGCTCGTGGTGTGCAGATCGTAGAGTTCGAATAGCCCGACCCCAGTGGCGGTGGCATCGCCCGCCACCGTCAGACCGTTCACCACGACAGTGTACGATCCCGGCTGCAGCGTCAGCAACAGGGCTGACTCGAGGCTATTGCGGGGATCGAGATGATAGCTGGCGATGGCGGCGGCGTTGCTGTCGGTAAACCAATCGTCGCTCGTGGCGACCACCTGCTGGCCGCGGTAAACGGTGATCGTCGGGTCGGCCAGGGCGTTCGTGATTCCCAATTCCGCGAGCGAAAAGCCAATTCCGCGCACGACCACGGTAGCTGGTTGCGAACCCTGGATGATGAAGCCGCCGATCAGCGAGCTGTCGCCCGGGCCAATCAAGGCACGAGTCGAGATATTCCGCAGCACCGGTGCATCGGTTGAGTTGAGGTAGTCCGGCCCGTTTGCGTAAAGCGACTGAATCCCCGCAATGTCGTCGGCCTGCAACGTCTCGATGTTGCTCGCGGTCGAATTCATGATCGCGGGAACCTGCTGCCCGTGCTCATCGGGATGATCGAGGCCCAGAGTATGCCCGAATTCGTGGAGCGCGACGCGCCGGAAATCCTGCGCGGAACGCAGCGAGCCGCGGTAGGAATCCCACTGGTAAAAGTTGTTAAAGATGGTGTCCGTCTCCTCCATAACGTGGTTCCGCGAGCTCAAGAGTGTGACGGCCAGCGTGCCGGTGCCAAACGAGGTGCCAAAAACTCTATCGGAGAAGAAGACTGAGTTGGCGTCGTCATAATCTGCGGGTGTGATGGGCGAATTCATAACGCCGACGAAGCGCAGATGCGCCATCTGTTGAGTCCACATCGCCAGCGCATCCTGCGCGACCTGAGCGAAGGAGGTCGACCCGTCACTGAGCAGGCGCGTTCCACCGAGCGACAACTGCATCACGACGGTGCGATCAGGCGTCCAGGATTCGCCTTCCAGCGAATAGGCGTGCACGGAAAGAGGAACCGCAAGCAAGACACCCGCGCGCCAGCAGAGGGAGCGGAACACGGAAAACGAGAATGCGACTTTCATGTAGGCGGTGGAGATGCTGACATCAAAAAAACCGTGAGTTTAGCGGGGAAATGTTCGCTCGAATTCGTGCAACGCGGAAGAGAAAATTACGCCTACCGTGAACTTTGCGTGAAAGTCTTTCGAGCGCCCACGCCCCGCGGCGTGCATCTTTGCACCCGTGAAACAGCGTCTGCTCGCCTTTGCCTGCCTCGTCGTCCTCTCCGCTCCGGCGGCACGCGCAGCCGATAAGGCGTGGTACGGCTTCCATCTCAAGATAGAAACCGCGGGTTTCGTTCTGAACCCGATCGTGCGTTCTGTCGTGATCGACAAGATCGCTCCGAATTCACCCGCCGCGGAAAAGAATCTCCGGGTCGGAGACGAAATTCTCGAAGCGGACGGCCAGGACGTCCCGGGCGGTCGCGCACTTCAATTGCGCTCCATCGCGAGCAAGTCGATCGGCGAATCGCTGCAGCTGCGTCTGAAGCGGCCGAGCGGCGAACGGTACTCCGCGGTGCTCCAGGGAGTAAAGAAGCCTGGGACCTGATCCGAGCCGGTGAAGCGTTCCGCCGCTGGCGCGCAGCTCAGGGGGCCGCAGCCGCGAGTGCTTTGGGCAGCGCGTCGCCCGGAGGAACCTCGTTCCACCGCGCCACCAGTTTTCCGCGGCCGTCGAAGACAAACACTGTGAAAGCGCCGGAGGCATAAGGTAATCCGAGGCGAGTGACCGCGCTGCCATCGAAGTCCGGCACCACCAAGAGATCCTTGCGCGGTTCGTGCTTCAGCTTCTTTGTTTCGTATTGCGGCTTCAACTCCTGCGCTTCCGCGTCGAGCCGACGGCGAATAATCGCGCGCGTGATGCCACGCAGCGGCGCCACTAATTTGCCCTCGAAGTTCACCATCGTGACGTAGCGATACTTCGGATCCCCGACATACCGCTCGGGCACGAGATCGGCCACCGCGTGCGCTTTGGCTTCCTGTTCGCGCGTGACAACGGTGATAATGGTGACGTGCCCTGCAGCCGTCGCGATTTCCTTTCCATCCACATCCTGGAAGCTCAGGTTGTAACCACCACCGATCTCGAGTGGCGCCGCGGTCAAAGTCCCCGACGCCACCAGGAGCAGCGCGAGTAAAATCATTTGAAGCGCACGCGTGATCATGTTTAAGCACGGTGCCCACGATGCTGGCGCGTGACAAGTCCCCCCTTCTGCTTCTTCTGCTCGTGTTCGTCGCGCTGGCCGCCTGCAACCGTATGGTCACGCCGCCAGGACGGCAGCTGCTCAAGGACGCGGATGCGAAGGTGAACAGCGGCGATTTTCTCGAAGCCATCAGCCTCTATGAAAGCGCCCTCGATGATTCCACGCGTTCGGCCGAGATCCATTATCGGCTGGCACTCCTTTATGACGACAAGCTGAACGATCCGCTCAATGCCCTGCATCACTTCAAAAGATATCTCACGCTGACACCGAGTGGGCCGAAGGCGGCGGAGGTGAAGACTTTCATGAAGCGCGACGAGATCGCGGTGGTGACGGCCCTCTCCGGAGATTCGCTCGTGACGCGAGCAGAGGCGGCCCGGTTGAAAAATGAGAACCTCCGTCTGCAGAAAGATCTCGAGGCCCGCTCCGCACAATTGCGCACCGCCACCGCGACGGAGAAATCCGGACGCGCGGGCCGCGTGCAAAAATCACCGCTTCCAGCGAAGCATAAGAAGCACCCGTCGCGGTGAGTTGTGGGAGGAGCAGTTGAGCCGTGGCGCAAATTGCAGAGCTTGTCTGCGATGACACACATCTCACGCATCGCGCCCGATGTCGGCTGGCTGCCGATCAGCTTCGTGAACGCTTACTTTCTCGGGCGGCCCGGCGGCGCATGGGTGCTGGTGGACACCGGGTTGCCCGGTCGCGCGCGACAGGTTCGAGAGGCGGCGGCGGCGCGCTTCGGGGCTGGCGCGAAGCCGGAGGCGATCATCCTGACGCACGGGCATTTCGACCACGCGGGGTCGGCGGCTGAGTTGGCGGGCACATGGGACGTGCCGATCTACGCGCACCGGCTCGAGCTCCCTTACCTCGATGGCGCTTCTGCCTATCCCCCACCGGACCCCACCGTCGGCGGCGCCATTGCTTTCCTCTCGCGCTTCATGCCTTCGCGGCCTTACCACCTCGGGTCGAGATTGCGCACTCTGCCACCTAATGAAGTACCCGGCCTGCCCGATTGGCAATGGATCGAGACGCCGGGACATTCGCCTGGGCACATCTCGCTCTTTCGTCCATCCGATCGCGTGCTGCTGGCGGGGGATGCTTTCGCGACCATGGACATGGACTCGTGGTCTGGGCTCCTCAGCGGTAAACAAGTGCTCGGTCGCGGCGGCTCCCCCTTCAACTACGACTGGGATGCGACGCTCGCCTCGGTGCAAAAACTCGCCCGCCTGCAACCGCAGGTGGTGGGCTGCGGCCACGGGATTCCATTGACGGGCGACGATGTTTCCGGACGCTTGGAACGATTCGCCGGGCGCGTCCAGCCGCCCCCGCACGGCCGCTACGTGCACCAGAGCGCGCGGGCGGACGAGGGCGGCGTGCTCTCGTTGCCCCCACCGCCCTTCGATCCGGTGCCGGCGGCAACAGCGGTCGCCATGTTTATGGTCGGGGTGCTGCTCGGTGCCGGCTACTTGGAAGAGAACCGCCGGCTCTAGCCTCCCGGCGGGGTTCCGATCGGCGGCGCATTGATCAACGGCAGCGGTCGATTCGCGCCGGACCCGGTGAATGTCCCGTTGGTCGTGCCGTTGCCGCCGAAGCCAGTGTAGTTCGCCTTCGGTGCGCCGTTCGCAGTGAAGTTCACGTAAACGGACGCTGCGGGGCCCGTGACGTTCACGAGCACGTTGTTATTAATCGTGACCGAGTCTCCGGCAATGCTCTTCATGCTGTTGCCGTTGAGGCTCACGCTCCCAACGAATACCACCTGCCCGTTGCTTCCCGAGGCGTAAAGCTGAAGCGTCGTGTCGGCCGAAATCGAGGCACCGCCGATGCGCAGGATTCCATCGTTCCCCAGCGCCGCGATTTTCACCACGTCGCCACGGATATCGGTGGGCGGCAGGCCACTGGGCGCGGAGAAAATCGAACCGACGTTGATCTGACCGCCCGCGCCGGTGTGACGAATGTCGACCAAGCCCTTATCTGCCTGCACTCTGCCCTTCACGTTCACGTCGCTATTCGCGCCGGTGGCGCGGATCACAATCTGGCCGCCGGGCGGCGGCGTGGGCGCGGCTGCGAGCAGGGAAAGCAGCTGGCTACTATCGCCGATGTCGATGGCGACCGCACGACTTTGGGCGGAGGCGCCGGCTTTGCCACTGCGGATCGCGATGTTCCCTCCCCGCGCACTCTGGCGTCGCGGTGTGGGCGTCGGACTGCCCCCGGGCGGAGGATCATTCGACGAAACCTCGATCCGAGAGTTCACCGTCACGGTGTCACTGCTCGAGATCAGATTCACTGTCCCGCCGTTTCCGCTCGGACCGCGACTGGGATCGACCCGGCCGCTCGTCGCTTCAATGGCCGAGTTAACGGTAATCGGGCCGCTGGTGTTGACAGTTAAAGTTCCGCCATTCCCCCCGAGCAAGAGGCCGTCGCCATCGCCGCCATTCAGCGTGACGGATCCCGCGATCGTGTTCGGGCCGGAACCGAAGGTGAGCGAGTTCGCATTGATCGTGAGCGCTCCGCCATCGGTGGAACCAAAACCGGGATCGCCGTTGAAAGCATTGCGGCCATTGAAATCAATTCCCCCGAACGAGGAGACGATGGGCGCGGTCAAGGTGTGCAGGAGATCGATGGGAGGCGAGGGATTTGAAAAGGATCCGAAGGCGGTGAAACGCCGGATGCCGCCAAAATCGGCATGAATGGAAGTCGTGGAAATGACGTTCGTGCTCGCAAGGGTATAGGCGTTGATATCGCCTCCGGCGCTGACGGTGCCGAGCACGTCGAGCACGCCAAACGGAAGATTGATCGTGCCTGCGGATTGGATCAGGACGGAACCGGCGGTCTGCCCGCTCGGTCTGCCCACGCCCGAATCGTCTATATAGGCGATCAGGTCCCCCCCGACATCCGCCTCGCCCACCGTGATGTTCGCCGCGTTCACGCTGAGAGCGGGACTGGGCCGGACCGCTGGTGCCCCCGCCAGGATTTGGAAGAGAGCGCCCCCCGGGCCGACGGTCAGGTCACCGGTGATATTGAGGTTAATATTCCCGCCATTGGTGACCCGGTCATACCCGTCCACCAGCGCCGAAAGAGAATAAGCGGTCAGGTCGCCACCCACCGTGCCGATAATATTGCCGCCCGTGTTCAACGTGCCCGCGTTAAAAACTTCGACCGTTAGATTGAGGTCGCCGCCCCCATTTCCATCATCGAAAACAGCGTTGCCTCCCACATTCAGCGTCACATTCGCGCCGGAACCGAGCGGCGCCTCCACGATGGTGCGGGAGGAAAACGAACCCGCATTAAGGTTGCCGCCGCTCAGGAAAAGAATGTTGCCCCCACTGCCTGTGTTCGCGTTCGCGTCCGTCTGGAGGGAAACAAAATCAATCTGCGCGTCCGTGCCGGAACGAACGGTGATGTCGCCGCCCGCCATTAAGCCATCCGTAACGGTGTTGAGATCGAGAGAACCCAGCGAAAGCGAAGTCCCGGCATCAACCGTGAGATTGATCCCGTTCGTGCGCCCTGAGTTCGCACGCCCCGCAGTCAGGCCATCGAGGGTGATCGCACCCTGCGCCGTAAAGCTGAAATCGCCATCCGAAGCGCTTGCGGTCACGGGCGGACCTTTGCCGCCGCCGGAATAGACGAAACCTCCGGTTATATCATTCGCGGCCGAGATCAATACCGTGACGGATCCTAAGTCCAGAAACTCTCCCGGGATGCCCAGTTCGATGTCCCCGGCTGAGGTAATGTCGAGAGTCTCCGCCCGGAGAGCTACGAAACTACCGGTTAGGGAAATAAGCGGGGTGGGAAAACCAAGCACATTCGGGCGTCCTCCCGGAGGTAGGTTGGAGATGATGATGGTGCCGCGGTCGGCAACGATCTCGCCGTTGGCAAAAATATCGCCGCCATTGCTGGTGACGCTGATCGTTCCCCCGGGACCCGGAGCGAAGTCATTCAGATAAGACAGCAAATGCGAAGTGTTGCTGAGATTAATGGCGGTGCCCGTGGTCAGGCCGCTGTGAACCGTGATGTTGCCCCCGCTCGCGCTTCCTCGCATCGGAGGCGGAGTGCCTCCGCCTGGAGCCGCCACCGCGATTGCGTCGTCTGAGGAGACCTGGATGACCGAGTTGACCGTCACGCTCCCGTTGGCGCTATCGAGCGTCACCTGTCCGCCTGCGCCACTGAAAGTCGGGCCATTGGGATCGTTGAGACCCGTGGTGGCTGAGATATTTTCGCCTACGAAGATGTCGCCAGTCGAGTTGACGATAAAAACCCCTCCATCACCGCCGCCCCCGGTGGGAGGATTATTCCCATTTCCGAATCCGTCCGCGCCGTCGAAAATCGCCGCGCCGACTCCCACCTCGGCGTCGAAGCGAATCGAATCGACATTCAGCGTCAGCCGGCCGCCGGAGAAAAAGCCCCCCGCGCCGTTGAATTGATTGCCGCTGAAGTCGATGCCCGCCGGCGAGACGATGGTGGAAACCGTAATGGTGTGCTGCAAAGTTGCGCCATTCGTCAGCTCCACGAAGGGATGAATACCCCCGCTACCGACGATGAGCATCCCGGTCGGGCTGAAGATCGTGGGGATGGCCGTCGAGAACGCGGTGATATTGCCGCCCGCAGTGGCGGTGCCGAAGCCGCTGAGCGTGCCGCCGACATCAATCGTCGTCCCGGCCGTGACATCCACCACGAAGAGATTGCCGCCGACCGAAACGCTGCTGCCTGCGGTCACCGTCGCCGTGGTGACATCTCCGATGGCGTTAAACGCACCGCCCGCCGAGATCGTGCCGGCGATGGTCCGGCCATTGTTCACGAAAGGAATATCGACACCGTAGATGTTGATATCCCCGTCCGCGAAGAGCTGGAGATTGGTGGCCAGGAAAGCGATGTCCGATGCCTGAATTCCGCCGAGGCCGGCCGTGAAACGAGTCAATGCCGCCGCCGGATTGAAGGTAATCGTAAAGGGCGGGTTTACGCCGCCCGGAAGGGAGATGTTAATCGTGTCGCCGAAGGCATCAAAGCTGTTCACCTGCGAAAAAATGGTCTGGTCGCCGCCGGTGGGATTGATGTTCAAAACACCCAT